>NZ_JBVVOY010000035.1:0-50419 GCF_055807535.1 Bradyrhizobium sp. Kon37 | reverse complement strand
ATGGAGCCGGCCACGGAGCGAAGCGGGAGTTGGCTAACATTCTGAGCTGGTCGGATTTCGAGCAGACCCGCGACTTGGAACGAACTCGGTAGCCAGAGCGACTGCTCGTGGCCCATCTGCGACCTCGAAGGCCTTCAGGTCTGCGGCCGATGTTGGCGGTAAACCGGACATCTGGCGGGCGGCCACTTAATGGGTACACGCCCTAGGCAGGGCGGAAGCGCACGCCTTCGTCTCCATCGCGGCGGATAATTCAGCGGGCATCCGGGCTGCCTGGTCCGTGACCGCCGGCTGGCGGCGTGCATCGATGAGCGTGCGTCTCTCAGGGACGAATGTTGATAATCGTATTCCCCTTGCGTCGCTTGGTCGGATTTAACGCGGCGACGGCATCGTCGAGGGTCGAGACGTTGCCGATGTTCGTCCGCAGTCGTCCGTCCCGCACCCGCTGGACGATCTCACTCAGTTGGGCACGATCGGACTCGACGACGAAGTCGACCGCCAGGCCATCGGAGGGCCGCGTCTCGGCCGGCCCCACGATTGTCACCAATGTTCCTCCGGCTCGGATCAGTGCCGCGGATCGCTTCTGGATGTCACCGCCGATGACATCGAGAACCAGATCGACTTTACCCACGTCCTCAAGGGTGTCGTTGTCGAGGTCGACGAACTCGTTCGCGCCGAACTCGAGCACTGTCTGACGGTCGGCGGCGCGTCCAGAGCCGATGACGTAGGCGCCGGCCTCTCGTGCGAGTTGCGTCACCATCGACCCGACTGCGCCGGCCGCGCCGTGTGCGAGGACGCTTTGCCCCGCCTGAAGGCGGCCGTGTTGGAACAGCCCTTGCCAGGCCGTCAGGCCCGAGATCGGCAGACTCGCACCCACCGTAAAGTCGACGTCGCCCGGCAGCGGTGCAAGGTTGCGTGCCTCGATCGCCACATACTCGGCCAACGTGCCGTCGCGATACCAGTCCGCGAGGCCGAACACCCGCTGTCCGACTGATAGCCCCGTCGTGCCATATCCGAGGGCGGAGACCACTCCGGCCAGCTCGTGCCCAGGGATCGACGGTGTTCGGTCACGATCGAGGCGATCGGTCCAGGTCGATGGCCACGCCAGTTCAGTCGGTACAAATCCCGACGCATGAACCTGAACGACGACGTCGTTTATCGCCGCCTGCGGCTCGGGCCGGTCCATGAGCTTCATCCCGGCCGTTCCTGCGGCCTGGTCCGTTACAACGATCGCCTTCATGGGAATTATCTCCTCGGTCATTTGTCTCTTGATCGAATAATGCAGAGAGCGTGGACACACCGGCTATCCACAGAATGCCAGGCTGTGTGGAACTCCTGTCTCCGTGTCCGCAATCTCTGCTGTCCGCATTGACCGGGGCTCCCACTCATCCTGATGGATCGGGATCGCTCCGGTCGCTGGTGTCAGCGATTAGATGCGTTGCGCCCGGCTATAAAACAGTACCAAGAATGCCGATTTTGGCTGTACCAAGCGCGACGGCCGCCTCCCGATACAACTCGATTGTGCCAAACGGCTCCATTGGCTGCCGAGATTTGCTTGGTGATCGAGAGCGCCTTGAGAGGGCGAACAGGAATCTGCATTGCGGACGGTTCAGTCTTTCGAGCGTAGCCCCGCTTCGATGCGCTGGATCAGTTGCTCCCGCAGCGCAGGCACCACGTTTCCGAGGACGACGAAGGTGCGGACGATAGGCAGATGCGGCTCCATTGCCGCCGTCAGCTCCGCCAGAGACATGCCGGCCAGCCGCGCATATTCGGATTGCGCCGCCGCATTGGTCGCGCGCGGCCGCTCCGGATTGTCGGCTATTTCCGGGGCGAGCTCGGACAGGATGACATGCAAGAACCCAAGATCGAGGGCTGCGGGCCCGCGCATCGCGAAGGTCCAGTCGACGAGCTTTGGGCCTTCCGCCGTCATGATCACGTTGCCGGGGCTAAGGTCGCAATGGCAAAGCCCGTCGCCGGTCGGCAGGCGATCGATCAGGGCGAGGATATCGGCGGCGATGTGCTTCGGGACCTTGCCGTCGTCGTGCCGCAACTCGCTCTCCATATACGCGCGCATGGAGAGGAGCTCCGGCGGCGCGGACGTCTTGTGAAGAGACATGGCCAGAGCCGCGACGATCGCGCCCGCCTGTTCGAACGTCACCGCGCCCGTCCGCGAGAGATGCAACAGGGTCGGTCCGTCGAGGCGCTCCAGCACGATGCCGAAGCGCCCGTCCAGCGTCACCTCGCCGAACACCGCCGGCACCGGGACGCCGGCGGCGTGCACGGCGCGGATCATGCGTACCTCGTGTCGGCCGAGCAGATGAGAGACGCCGGCCTTGAACAGCTTCACGACCTGACCGGGCGCCCAGGCGTAGGCTTCGGAAAAGGCGCCTTCACCGATCTTTTCCCCCAGCGATCCCTGCATGCCCGTTCTCCGCCGTGCAGATGAAACACCGGCGGCGAGAAAAAAGGAACCCTTCCCGTCGCGAGGGCAGCCGGAGATCATGATCGCGTTTCAACCTGCAGGGACCTTCGACCGCGTTCGCGCTGATCCGACCATCGCAACCGCCGGCGCCGGTGTTGCGGACGGCGTAGGCGAGGGTGTGCTCGCCGGAGTCAGGTCCAGAGGATGACGCTGATATCGCGCCGACCGGGGGTGATGCATTGGCAATGGTTGTAGTCTTTGCTATCGTGCATCCTGAGATAGCATCAAAGCTATCCACTATTGGGGAGAAGACGATGAGAGCTTCGGTTTTTCTTCTTGCGGGTTTGACCATTCTGTCGATCAGCGCAGCCAGCGCCGCCCCTAAGGGCGCTTCCGCTTCGATCTCCGAAACGAAGGTCAGCTCGGTCGCGTGTTCCACGTCTGGTGGAGGCTTCGGGACCTATCCGGCAGGCTGCCGAAACGGCGCAAACTTCAAGAGCTACAACGAATGCAAGGAATCAGGCGTCAAGCGCGGCTGGAGGCACGAAGACATGGCATGGTATTGCAGCGGGCTGGGACTGCAATAGCGAGCAGACGCCAAAGCGCGGGGACGGTTCATTCCGATCTCATCGCGCTAAGGGCACGGCGACATTCACCTTGACCGACACGGGCAGCGGAAGGCGCAGCCCGCGGGCCGAAGCCTGATAGCGCGATGCCGGCTGTCTCTTCGGCAGCTTTCCGAAATGCGAGAGGGCCTGCATCAGCGCGGATCTGACGGCGGGCTCGACCTTCGCACAAATGAGCCAGCAGACCAGAACAAGCAGGCCCAGCGCGATCCAGACGGCCGAGGTGGCATCGAAACCGGCATCGACCAGGGCACGAATGATCGCGGTGCCGATGAGGTTATGCGTGAGATAGAGCGGATAGGTGATCAGTCCGATCGTTCTCAAATAGGCTGGTGTTTCAGGAGAAGCTTTGCCTGCAGAGCGCCTGCTCCGCTTCGCGGCAATGGCAATGAGGAGCACTGCAGCAGCCCAGACCATGATCGGCACGAGAGCCGATTGATCCGAGATGGCGGGGATAGACGTCAAGAAGAACGAGGCGAAGAAGTAGATTTCCGCCGCGCCTGATAGACACGTGATGGCAATTGCGACTTGTTCGAGCGCCGTCAATTGTCTGTTCGCGGAGATGAACAGCCAGATCCCCAGCGCAAAGAAGCAGCCATGCGTCAGCAGGAATGCCGCGCACGGCACCCGAAACATCAGAATGACGAGGTAAGGCAAGTCGGATGGCGTCGTGCATGACAGCACGAGCAGCGCGACGGCATTGAATATTGCGCTGTAGATGGTGAGGCCCCAGGCCAGGTGCCGCAGGGTGACCTTCTTGGTGAGCATCGCGCAAAACACCAGACCATAAAATGCCGTCTCGGCTGCCAGCGTCCAATAGACCTCGTCAAGCCACTGACCAGTGACTCCCTTGGGGACCATCAGCATGGCGTGGATGTAGGGCAGAATGAGTTCGGATGCCGGTCCGCTCCCGAAGAGGAGCAGAACGAGGAAGGTCGCGGTCGCGCAAACCCAGACCGCCGGATAAATCCGAAGCGCACGACCAAGAAGAAACTTCCCGGCGACGATGTGCTCGCGGAATTCGCGATGACGAAACCGGAAATGACAAAGAAGATTTCGACGCCGACCCAGCCGAACCACGTGTAAGGCGCGACGGACGGGTAGAGAACATCGGCGGCGACGGTGCGCTCGAAACCCGGGACGCCAATCGAGGTCCAGGCCCAGGACCAGAACATCTGGTGGAACATGGCGACGCCGAGGGCGGCGGCGAAGCGCAGCGGATCCAGCAACGGCAAATGGCTCTTCACGGGAATGGACCAGGTTCATGCAACGATCCCGCTGGAGATATTGGAGCCGGTGAAGGCGCTCTGGGAGGTGGGTCACACTTGGTCCGTCGTGGTCGAAATGCGCGGGATCTTTGAGTTAGTCACGTAACCCTGCTCTCATGTCCGGACGCAACGCCACGCGTTGCGTCCGGGTCTGGACACGAGTGAGCTGAAGCTCGATCGCAACAGAAGGACTGCGGAGAGGATGGACTAACGCGTGCGTGCTGACCGCTTGAGATCGGCGACCTTAAACCTGTTGCCGGCGGCCAGGCTGCTGCACAACCAGTGGGCCTTGTTTCGGTTGTCGCCCAGGAACGTTCTGGTGTCGACGCAATCCAGGTAGGATTTGTGGGTGATGGTGTCGCGGCAAGTTGGCGAGAAAGGACCGTAGTCTATGTTGCCGCCTGACAGGCTGCATCCAACCCACGGATCCTTGCCGCTTGGGAAGCTTGATGCACAGCCTCCGTTGCAGCTGCTGGCGACTTTCTCCAGGCTGGCAATTCTCCCCATCACAGAACCCGGCGCATACGAAGGCGTTCGCGCGACTGACGTTCGAGCTGTAGATACAGTCCGACGCGGCGCAACTGTATTTGCTCCCCGCTCCGACACGTGCGGCCTTGCCACCTGCTTCGGCGCGTCGACCGTGACGGGGGGAATCGTGGCGGCGGAGCCGATTGGGATTTGCGACGCTGCCGGCGCGCACAGCAAGATTGTTGACAAGGCAGCGATGGTTGAAGGCACGACAAGGCTTGATGAGAATCTCATGACCATGTCCTTCCAAATCCGGCACGGACATTCCGCCCGGCAAGTGCACGGTAACATACATTCGGAAGCGAGCAACCGGGGGTTGAGAGAATATCTGGCGATGACTCGCTGTGCCGAGCTCAGCCCTCGTGCTCAGGTCGCAGCGTAGCGTCACGTCCACGGGGCGCTGCGCGTCCGGGACACGAGAGAGGGGCCAAAATAAAACGGGGCCCGAAAGGGCCCCGCAAAAGTCTTCTACGTTCCGCGATCTTCTTACTTGATCTTGGATTCGCGGAATTCGACGTGCTTGCGCGCGACCGGATCGTACTTCTTCTTGACCAGCTTGTCGGTCATGGTGCGCGAATTCTTCTTGGCGACGTAGTAGAAGCCGGTGTCGGCCGAGGACACGAGCTTGACCTTGATGGTGACCGCTTTGGCCATGTTCAGTACCTCAGGAATGAAGGGAATCTGGAGCCGGCCAAATGGCCCGCGTTGGCCGGCAACCTAGCCAGAAACAGCCTGATGTCAAGATTTTAGGGGTCGAAAACCGCTCAAATCGGCCCGATCAGGCCTCGAAGAACCGGTTTTTGGGCCGCGGCAGGCCCAGATTCTCCCTCAAAGTGGGCCCTTCATACTCTTTCCGGAAAATCCCGCGGCGCTGCAGCTCCGGCACCACCTTGTCGACGAAATCGTCGAGGCCGGCGGGCAGGAACGGGAACATGATGTTGAAGCCGTCGGAGCCGCGCCCGACCAGCCATTCCTCCATCTGGTCGGCGATGGTTTTGGCCGTGCCGATGAAGGATAGACCGCCATAGCCGCCGACGCGCTGGGCGAGCTGGCGCACGGTGAGCTTGTCGCGCGCGGCGAGGTCGACCATGCGCTGGCGGCCGCTCTTGCTGGCATTGGTCTCGGGGATTTCGGGAAGCGGTCCATCCGGATCGAAGCCGGAGGCATCCGTGCCGAGCACGACCGAGAGCGAGGCGATGGCGCTGTCGTAATGCACGCGGCTGTCGAGCAGCGCGCGCTTCTCCTTGGCTTCATCGACGCTGTCGCCGACCACGACGAAGGCGCCGGGCAGGATCTTGAGGTGCTCGGGGTCGCGGCCGACCTTCTCCATGCGGCCCTTGATGTCGGCATAGAGTTTCTGGCTGTCGGCAAGGCTGCCGCCGCCGGTGAAGACGGCTTCCGCGGTCTCGGCCGCGAGCTGCCTGCCGTCGTCGGAGGCGCCGGCCTGCACGATCACCGGCCAACCCTGGACCGGGCGGGCAATGTTGAGTGGACCGCGCACCTTCAGATATTTGCCCTGATGGTCGAGCACATGCATCTTCGCGGGATCGACGAACACGCCGCTTTCGACATCGCGCACGAAGGCGTCGTCGGCAAAGGAATCCCACAGGCCCGTGACGACGTCGTAGAACTCGCGGGCGCGCTTGTAGCGCTCGGCGTGCTCCATGTGGTCGTCGAGGCCGAAATTCAGCGCCGCGTCCGGGTTCGAGGTGGTGACGATGTTCCAGCCCGCACGCCCGCCGCTGAGATGGTCGAGCGAGGCGAAGCGCCGTGCGACGTGATAGGGCTCGTCGAACGTGGTCGAGCCCGTCGCGATCAGGCCGATCCGCTCGGTAACGGCCGAGAGCGCCGACAACAGCGTGAATGGCTCGAACGACGTGACCGTGTGGCTGCGCTTGAGCGCATTGACCGGCATGTTCAGCACGGCGAGGTGATCGGCCATGAAGAAGGCGTCGAACTTGCCGGCCTCGAGCTTCTGGATCAGCGTCTTGATGTGGCTGAAGTTGAAATTGGCGTCCGGCCAGGCCCCGGGATAGCGCCAGGCGCCGGTGTGGATGCTGATCGGGCGCATGAACGCGCCAAGCTTGAGTTGCCGTTGTGCCATCGCCCGGTGTCCGTTCTTGGTGTCGTTCCGGAAGACATAGGCATGCCGCGGAACTCCGCCATTGGGGGAGGCGGGAAGATTATTTTGTTTTTCGCGAGCTCTCAGCACATTCGCGTCATCCCGAGCCGCGCCCGGAATGACGGAGGAGTCCCATCGAACCGATCCACGGCTCACTCCGACCAAGCCATGACTTTCGCTCCCAAGGAGATCTTCGATGGCAGGTGCAATGAGCGTGGACGGGCGCATCGTCCGCATCGACCGGCCCATGCCCTGGGTCGGGCGGCTGCTGTCATTGCCGCTGCTGGCGGCGAGCTTCTATCTGCTGTGGAATGTCGCGCTCGGCCTGCGGCAGGATTTCTCCGGTTTTGGCCGGCTCGCCGATGATCTCATGCCGGTGCTGGTGTTCACGGGACTCGGGTTGCTCGTCGGCATCCCCGGAATCATCCTGCTCACCTTCCGCACCTTCGTCGTGCTGAACGAGACGCTGCGCCAGATCGTCATCACCAGGCAGTTCGGCCCACTGAATTTTCGCAACCATCGCGATCTCGCCGACTATCATTTCATCAGCATTACCGACGAGGACGATCCGGAGCTGACGACATACGATGTCAATCTCTGCGGCAACAAAGGGACCGAGCCGATCACGCTGATGAGCTTCACCAAGCGCGAGGAAGCCAGTCGGTTCGCCAGCGAGCTCGGGCGAGTGCTGAACGTTCCCGCGCGCGACTATGTCGGCACCGAGCCTGATGCGGACGTCACGAACTGATCAGCTCAAAATATCCTTCTGCATCTTGCCGCCGTAGAAATGGAAGAACGGCACCGGCGCATCATGGCGGAGCGGGCCGGTGGCGAGGCGCGCGTCGAGCTCGTTGAGCACGTTGCGCGTCATCGGATGCAGATCGGCGAGCGGCTTCGAGCCGAGCTCGACCCAGACCAATTCGACAAGCTCGGCATCGGCATGGATCACGCCGTCCACGCGATGGGTGATCGCGGAGGCGTCCGCCGTGAAGAAGCGCGTGTCGAACCGCTTGACGCGGCCGGGCGGGGTGATCGCGCGCGCGATCAGGAACAGGCTGGAGGGATCGGGCAACAGGCCCGCATCCGCGAATGGCTTCCAGGCGCCCTCGAGTTTGGCCTTTCCATCGGCCTTGCGCCCGAGGCAGAGGCCGGTCTCCTCGCAGGCCTCGCGGATCGCGGCAATCGCCAGCGATTTTGCGCGCGAGGGCGGCGTCTTCGGGCTGCCCTTGGCGAGATTGGATTCCAGTTCGGCGGTGATGGGGGCAGCACACGGCACGCGATAATCGTCCTTGTCGACGCGGCCGCCGGGGAAAACGAACTTTCCGGGCATGAACACCACGTTGTCGTGGCGCTTGCCGACCAGGACTTTTGGAGTTGTGCCGCTGCGATCGACCAGGATCAGCGTCGCCGCATCCCGCGGGCGGAAATAGGGATGATGGTCGGCTTCCTTGCCCTCGTGGATCTTCGCCTTTTCCGCCTGCGCCGTATCCGTCATGTCCTCACCCAAACTACTTTTGCTTATTTTGCTTACACCGGCGGAATACCATCCGTCGGGTTTTCGTCAAACCCGTGCATGCGCAGAGCCCATTGCAATCCGACCACGGCTCCCTTCACCGGCTGGAGCAGGGCGAGCGAGGCGACGAAGGTGAAGGGCAGATAGGCCGCGAAGCTGATCCAGACCGGCGTGGTGTAGTTGGTCTCGATCCAGAGGATGCTGGGCACCACGACATGGCCGACGATGACGATGACGAGATAGGCGGGCAAATCGTCGGCCCGATGCGGGGTGAAATCGAGGCCGCAGACCGAGCAATTGTCCGCGGTCTTCAGAAAGGCGCGGAACAGTTTTCCGTCGCCGCAGCGGGGGCAGCGGCCGCGAAAGCCGCGCTTCATGGCAGCAAAGACGTCGCGCTTCTCGACGAGGCCGGTCTCGCGGGTCCAGATCTTCGGGGCTGTGGTCACCATGCCTTACCCTTTTGACCCTTGCCTTTGCTTTTTCCCTTGGCCTTTTTCCCCTTGCCGGGCTTCGGCTTGTCCGGTTTGCGCTTCTTGTCGGGACTGCGCCCGGGGTGCGCCTTGAACGAGGGGCGGCGTTGCGGACCGGATCCCCTGCGGCCGCGCGGCGCGGTCTCCCCCGTCGAGGACAGCAGCTCGAAGCGCAACGCGCCTGCGATGGGAGCCGCTTCGATCAGGCGGACGTCGACGACATCACCGAGCTGATGCATGGTGCCGCTGCGCGTGCCGACCAGGGCGTGGCGGCCTTCGTCATAGTTGAAATATTCCGTGCCGAGGGATCGGATCGGGATCAGGCCGTCGGCGCCGGTCTCAGCGAGCTTGACGAACAGGCCGGCGCGCGTGACGCCGGAGACGCGGCCCTGGAAACTCGAACCGATGCGGTCGGCGAGGTGATGGGCGATCAGGCGGTCGACGGTCTCGCGCTCCGCCTTCATCGCGCGCCGCTCGGTCACCGAGATGTGGGCGGCGACCTCGCTCAACGTTTCCGGCGTCTCGGTGTCGGGCAGCGCGCCTTCGCCAAGCCCGAGCGCGCGAACCAGCGCACGGTGCACGACGAGGTCGGCGTAGCGGCGGATCGGCGAGGTGAAATGCGCGTAGCGGCGCAGGTTCAGGCCGAAATGACCGTAATTCTCCGAGGAATATTCGGCCTGCGCCTGGGCGCGCAGCACGACCTCGCTCACCAGCGGAAAATGGTCGTGGCCTTCAAGCTGCGCCAGCACGCGGTTGAACAGAGCGGGACGCAGCGCGCCACCTTTCGCGAAGGGAACGTCGAGCGTCTGCAAGAACTCCGCGAGCGCGTGGACCTTTTCCAGGGTCGGCTCGTCATGCACGCGGTAGATCAGCGGCAGCGACTTCTTCTCGAGCATCTCGGCTGCCGCGACGTTGGCGAGGATCATGAACTCCTCGATCAATTTGTGCGCGTCGAGCCTGTCGGGCACGACGACGCGATCGACCGTGCCGTCGCTCTTCAACAGGATCTTGCGCTCGGGCAGATCGAGATTGAGCGGATCGCGCTCGTCTCGCGCGCGCTTGACGCAGGCATAGGCGGCATAGAGCGGCCGCAGGATCGGATCGAGCAGGGGCCCGGTGGTGTCGTCCGGCCGGCCGTCGATCGCGGCCTGCGCCTGGGCGTAGTTCAGCTTGGCTGCGGAGCGCATCAGGATGCGATGGAAGCTGTGCGAGCGTTTGCGCCCGTCGGGGGCGATGATCATCCGCACCGCGAGCGCGCCGCGCGGCTCGCCCGGCACCAGCGAGCACAGATTGTTGGAGATGCGCTCGGGCAGCATCGGCACGACGCGGTCGGGGAAATAGACCGAGTTGCCGCGATCGAGCGCGTCGCGGTCGAGCGCGGTGCCCGGTCGCACGTAGAAGCTCACATCGGCGATGGCGACATCGACGATGAAGCCGCCTCTGTTGTTGGGATCAGGATCCGGCTGCGCGTGCACCGCGTCGTCGTGGTCCTTGGCATCCGGCGGATCGATGGTGACCAGCGGCACGTCGCGCCAGTCCTCGCGCCCCTTCAAATTGGCCGGCTCCGCCGCTTCGGCCTCGCGCTCCGCCGCGGGGCGGAATTGCATCGGAATGTCGTGCGCGTAGATGGCGATCAGGCTGATCGCCTTCTCCGACTTGACCGAGCCGAGCTTCTCCTTGACGCGGCCTGACGCCAGCCCGAAGCCGCGCGAGCGGATGATGTCGACGCTGACGAGATCGCCGTCCTGCGCGCCGTGCGTCTCGGAGGGCGCGATGTTCAGCTCGCGGTCGGCGGACTTCTTGTCGACGGGGATGATCCGTCCGCCGCCTTCGGGCAGGCTGCGGAAGACGCCGAGGATGCGGCTCTTGGTCTTGTCGAAGACCTTGATGATATGGCCGCGATAGGCCGGGCCTTCGGTCTCATCCGAGCGCTCGACGCGCAGCAGCGCGCGATCGCCAACGCCGGCCGCGGTGCCTGGTTTTGGCCGGCGCGGCATCGTGATGAGGATCTTTGGCGGTTCGCCGCTTTCGACTTCGTCCCATTCGGTGGGGGAGGCGACCAGCTCGCCGTCGGTGTCGCGGCCGGTGATGTCGGCGACCAGCGTCGGCGGCAGGCTGTCCGGCTCTGAAATCGTATGGCGCTTTTTCTTGACGAGCCCGTCGTCGGCGAGCTCGCGCAGCATGCGCTTGAGCTCGACGCGGTCGGCGTTCTTCAGGCCGAACTCGCGCGCAATTTCGCGGGTTCCGACCTTTCCGGGATTTGCCTTGATGAAGGCGACGATGGCTGCCCTGTCGGGAAAGCCACGGTCATTCTTGCGTTTCACTTAGCCTCTATTTGGTGCCGGCACTTTTCTTGGCCGGAGCTTTGGCGCCAGCTGCCTTGGTCGGCGACGTCTTGATGGCCGAAGTCTTGGCCGTCGACGACACGGCGGCGCGCGCCTTGCTGGTGGATTCGGATTTGGGTTTGGCCGCCTTCTTTGCGGCCGGCTTTTTGGTTTTTGGCGCGGCGTCATCGCCGTCGGCGGCCTTCGCCGCAGCCTTCTTGGCCTTGGCCGGCTTCGCCGCCTTCTTCGGTTTCTTGCCGCCGCCCTTGGCCGCGCGCTCGTCGATCAGCGCGATCGCCTGCGGCAGCGTGATGGCGTCTTTCTCGATGTCGCTCGGGATCGTCGCGTTGACGCCGCCCGCCGTGACATAGGCGCCGTAGCGGCCGCCCTTCACCGTGACGGTGCCGAGGGTGGGATGATCGCCGATCGCCTTGCCGGGATCGGCGCCGAAGCGGCGGCTCGGGCCCTTGGCGATCTTCTCCGCGATCAGCGTCACGGCCCGGTTGATGCCGATGTCGAACACTTCGTCGCCGGCCTCGAGGCTGGCATAGGTCTTCTCGTGCTTCACGAACGGCCCGAAGCGGCCGAGACCTGCCGTGATTGGCTCACCGGTTTCCGGGTGCTTGCCGATCTCGCGCGGCAGTGACAGCAGCTTGAGCGCAAGGTCGAGCTCGACATCTCCAGGGGACGTCCCCTTCGGAATGCCTGCGCGCTTGGGCTTCTCGCCCTCCGCATAATCCTTCTGCTCGCCGAGCTGGATGTAGGGGCCGAACCGGCCGGCCTTGACCCAGACATCGCGACCCGTATCGGGGTCCTGGCCGAGCGAACGATCGGCCGTTGCCTCGCCGTCGGCGGCAAGCTGACGGGTGTAGCGGCATTCCGGATAGTTCGAGCAGCCGACGAAGGCGCCGAACTTGCCGGCCTTCAGATTGAGCCGTCCGTTGCCGCAGCTCGGACATTGCCTGATGTCGCCGCCATCGGTGCGCGCCGGATAGATGTGCTGTCCCAGCATGTCGTCGAGCACGTCGAGCACCTGGGCTACGCGCAAATCCTTGATCTCGTCGACCGCGCCGATGAAGCCGGTCCAGAAATCCTTCAGCACCTGCTGCCAGGAGATTTCGTTGTTGGAGATGCGGTCGAGCTGCTCTTCCAGATTGGCGGTGAAGTCGTATTCGACGTAGCGGGCAAAGAAGCTTTCGAGGAACGCGACCACGACCCGGCCCTTGTCCTCGCCGTGCAGGCGCTTCTTCTCGAGCTTGACGTAGCCGCGGTCCTTGAGCACCTGGAGGATCGAGGCATAGGTCGAGGGCCGGCCGATGCCGAGCTCTTCCATACGCTTGACCAGCGAGGCCTCGGAGAAGCGCGGCGGTGGCTCGGTGAAGTGCTGGGTGACGGCGAGCGACTGTCGCTTCAGCGCGTCATTCGGGCTCATCGCGGGCAAGCGGCGGGAGTCCTCGTCCTCCTCGTCGTCGCGGCCTTCCTGATACAGTGCGAGGAAGCCGTCGAACTTGACGACCTGGCCGGTGGCGCGCAGGTCGAGCGTGCGGCCGCCGACCTTCGCCGTGATGTCGACCGTGGTGCGTTCCAGCTCGGCCGATTCCATCTGGCTCGCGATGGTGCGCTTCCAGATCAGTTCATAGAGTCTCGCCTGGTCGGATTCGAGCTTGCGGCTCATGCTGTCGGGGCGGCGCGACATGTCGGTAGGCCGGATCGCCTCGTGAGCTTCCTGGGCGTTCTTGGCCTTGGCCTGGTACTGGCGCGGCGCGTCCGGCACATAGGCGTTGCCGTAATCCTCGCCGATCACCTTGCGGGCCTGGGTGATCGCGGACGGATCGATCTGCACGCCATCGGTACGCATATAAGTAATGAGTCCGGTGGTCTCGCCGCCGATGTCGATGCCTTCATAGAGCCGCTGCGCGATGCGCATGGTGTGCGCCGGCGCAAAGCCGTATTTGCGGCTGGCTTCCTGCTGCAGCGTCGAGGTGGTGAAGGGGGCCTGCGGATTGCGCCGGGCCGGCTTGGCATCGACCGTGGTCACCGCGTAGGCGGCTGCTTCCAGCGCCTTCTTGAAGTCTTCGGCTTCCGCGCCGGTGCCGATGTCGAGGCGCTGGATCTTCTTGCCGTCGGCACCGACGAGACGGGCCTCGAAGGCGTCGCCGCGCGGCGTCAGCAGGGTCGCGATCAGCGACCAGTATTCGCGGGCGACGAACTTTTCGATCTCGAGCTCGCGGTCGCAGACCAGCCGCAGCGCCACCGACTGCACGCGGCCCGCCGAGCGGGCGCCCGGCAGCTTGCGCCACAGCACGGGGGAGAGGGTGAAGCCGACCAGATAGTCCAGCGCGCGGCGCGCCATATAGGCGTCGACCAACGCACCGTCGATCTGGCGCGGATGCTTCATGGCGTCCGTGACCGCCTGCTTGGTGATGGCGTTGAACACCACGCGCTCGATCTTGTGGTCCTTGATCGCGCGCTTTTCTTTCAGGACCTCCAGCACGTGCCAGGAGATGGCCTCGCCCTCGCGATCAGGGTCGGTGGCGAGAATCAGGCGATCGGCGTTCTTGAGGGACTTGGCAATGTCGTTGAGCCGGCCGGCCGCCTTGGGGTCGATCTCCCAGATCATCTTGAAATTGGCGTCGGGATCGACGGAGCCGTTCTTCGCCGGCAAGTCGCGGACATGGCCAAACGAGGCCAGAACCTCGTAGGACGAGCCCAAATACTTGTTGATCGTCTTGGCTTTCGCCGGCGACTCCACAATGACGATATTCATGTAGTTCCAGTAACTTATGGGGAAATTTGGGGCCGAATTCGATGAGATTCGGGTCGGCCCTTTCGTCCCGAACATGGGTGGTGAGGCCGTCGCTGTCAAATCGAGGGGTGTTGAAAGCCATCCCGATGGGAAAAGTTTCATATCGAGAAAGTTGCAAAATACCACCTTTGAGTTGCGGCCGATGTCGGCGTAATGTTTCTGCGGGGCATGGATTCGGGTGGGGGCTGGTGACTAAGCCAGGAAAGAAACGGGCGGGCGCCGCATCGCGCGCGGCGGGAGGCTCGCGTCACGAGGAACCGGGGGAGGGCGGCGTCGAGGAGGCGGTCGCCTTCATCGCCGAGCAGGTCGGGGCACTGCGCAAGCTCGCCGAGCGGCACAAGCTCGACGTGCTGCATTATCTCCTGGGAATGACCAAGCTGGAAGCCGACGAGCACCTGCGGCTGCGGAGCAAGCGCAGGCTGTCGTGAAGGCGAGGACCGAGCGGATCCATCACGCACGCTCTCTCTCTCTCTCTCCGGAGTCGTCCTGGCGAAAGCCAGGACCCATACCGCGAGGTCCATCGACCTGAGCGCGATGCCAATCCGGGGGGACGCGCCTTCGCCAAACTCCTCCTTGGGGTAATGGGTCCTGGCTTTCGCCAGGACGACGTTGGAGAGACAGCGCGCGCCCGCTAAAGCCGCTGCCGCGGCTTCAGCGTGGTACCCGCGTCGGGAAGGTACCGCGGACCTTTTCCGTCAGCACGTGCGCCTGATAGGCGCTCCGTTCGCAATGACGGCGTCGTTAACCGTTGCGGCTTGCCATTTTGGCCAATCGCTGGCCGAGATATTCGGCCGTGCTGAGGTCGCTCTGAGGCAACGAGCTGTCAATCAAGTGTCTTGCCAAGCCAAGCTGGCTGCCCAAACGATTGCGGCCGCTCGGATCCTCCCCACCCGGAATATCCAGTCCGCACCAGAGCATGCCGTGCTGCGCGGCCAGAATGGAAAAGTAGGACAGTGTGTGGAGTTGGTCGCCGCCTGCGCAGGCGCCCGTGGTGAATCCGGCTGCGATCTTGTTGGCCCATTGCTGCCGGCTCCATCGATCACTTGAAGCGTCGGCAAACGCTTTGAATTGAGCGGCTGGTCCGCCCATGTAGGTCGGGCTGCCAAACGCAACTGCGTCGGCGCGGTCGATCGTCTCCAGTAAGCTCTCATTCTGGAAGCGGCCTGACAGGATGTCGTCGCCGGTGATGCGACAGAGCGTGACCTGCGCCTTGCCATCCGCTCCGCGCCCAACCGCATGCGCCAGCTTTTCGGTGGTGCCGGAGGTGGAAAAATAGACAATGGCGAGCAGGGGCATGGTGGTGCCACTTTGGTGGGACCTCGCCATCCTTCACGCTGGCGATGTCTTGTACAAGTCCTGCCGCGCCACGCTCGCTCTCTCTCGGAGTCGTCCTGGCGAAAGCCAGGACCCATACCGCGAGGTCTGTCGACCTGAGCGCGGTGCGAATTCCGGGTGACGAGCCTTCGCCAAACTCCTCCTTGGAGTAATGGGTGCTGGCTTTCGCCAGGACGACGTTGGAGAGATAGAGCGCCGCTATCCCGCCGACCGCCGTCGCGGCGCCGGCCGCGGCTTCAGTGTGGTATCGGCTTGCGTGAGCAGCCGCCCGTCCTCGGCGCGTAGTTCGAGCTTCTTCACCGGGCGGCCTTTCTCGCGATCGACCAGGATAGTCGCAATCTCCGATGGGCGATCGTCGAATTCCTCGCTCCATTGGCGCAGCGCTACCAACACCGGGAAGACGCCGCGGCCCTTCGGCGTCAGCACATATTCCTCGTAAGGGCTGCCGTCGGAGGCGGGGGCCGTGGTCAGGATGCCGTGGTCGACCAGCGCGCGCAGCCGCGCCGACAAGATGTTCTTGGCCATGCCGAGCTTGCTCTGAAACTCGCCGAAGCGGCGCAGGCCGAACAGCGCCTCGCGAATGATCAGCAGCGACCACCAGTCGCCGATCGCTTCGAGCGAGCGTGCGATCGGGCAGGCATCGCCCTCGAAGCTCGTTCGTTTCACCATGGTCCAGTCCTTTCGCGATCGCACGGTCCGGTCGCCGTTCACGCGCTCGTGTGGTTGCATCTTAAAACCATATGCCCTAGATGGCAATCGTAGTTTTATGATGCAACCACTGGAGGCGAACATGAGATTGAAGAACAAGACGGCCCTGATCACCGGCGGCAATAGCGGCATTGGACTGGCAACGGCAAAGCTGTTCGTGGCCGAGGGCGCCAAGGTGGTGATCACCGGACGCAACAAGGAGACGCTCGAGGCGGCCGCGAAGGAGCTCGGGCCGAACGCGCTCGCGCTGGCCGCCGACGCCACCGACATTGCAGCGACCGAAGCTGCGATCAAGAAGGGCGCCGAAAAGTTCGGCAAGTTCGACATCGTGTTCGCCAATGCCGGCATCGCCGGCGGCACGCCGCTGGGGTCGGCCACGCTGGAGGTCTTCGAGAAGGTCATCAGCACCAATCTGACCGGCGTGTTCTTCACCGTGCAGTCCGCGCTGCCTTATCTCAACGACAACGCTTCGATCATCCTCAGCGGCTCGGTGATCTCCGTACTCGGCATTCCCGGATATTCGGCGTATGGCGCCGCCAAGGCCGGCGTGCGGGCGATGGCGCGGATCATGGCATCAGAACTGTCGCCGCGCGGCATTCGCGTCAACGTGGTCGCGCCCGGTGCGATCCGCACGCCAATCTGGGGAGCTGCGACCGCCACACCGGAAGCCGAGAAGGCGTTCGAGAAGCGGATCGCGTTGACGACGCCGCTGGGGCGCATTGGTGAAACAGATCACGTCGCGAAGACGGTGCTGTTCCTCGCCTCCGACGATTCCGCACATGTGCAGGGCCAGGAAATCTTCGTCGACGGCGGCGCAGTCGCCTCGCCGAGCGGCGCGCCGATCTATCGTGGCTGATCAATTGAAGTGAAAATTGAATCGGTCGGCGTACGCAAACCGGTTGCGCCGGCCGGTTCCCACGTCTCGCGAGCTGTATTTTCGGAACCTTGCGTGAGGCGTTGAACCTTCGCTTGCGCTGCCAAGACACTTTTACGGGCAGGGGGTCACGAAGACTCATTTCAAGGGAGCCCGATATGCCAAAGGCAGCTCGTATTATTTCCCCGATTTCAGCACCGCGTATTTACACCGAGAACTCCGCCGTTCCCGCCAAGCGTTCCGACACCTCCGAGTTCATCGGGGTCGCTCTTTTCTCCGGCATCGGCCTGTTCGTTTCCCTCGTCGCCGTCATCTTGGGCATTCAGGGCGCCTGGTTTTAGCTTCGCCGACCGCGCACCGGTCGATCAGCCGCCGCAAGCGATGTTGCGGCGGCTGTACGCGTTGCGTCAGGCCGCGCGGAGGCTGGTTGCCGCCTCAAGCGCGCTTGCGAGCGACTTCTCGCGATGCTCCGGCCCGACCTGGATGCCATCGGCGCTGATGAATTCGGGATGATGGATGCCCATGAAGCCGAACACGCCACGCAGATAGCTTTCGAGGTGCTCCAGCGACGCGGCGGGCGTGCCCGCGCCGTAATAGCCCCCGCGCGAGATCGCGAAAATCACGCGCTTGCCGCCGGCAAGGCCCTGCGGTCCGTTCGCGCCGTAGCTGAACGTCTTCCCCGCGACCAGGACCCGGTCGATCCAGGCCTTGAGCTGGCTCGGAATCGTGAAATTGTACATCGGCGCGCCGATCACGACGATGTCGGCGGCAAGGAACTCCTCCAGCACAGCCTTGCTGGCGGCGAGGTCGGGGCCGAGCTCCGCCGGCGCAGGCGCGCCTTGCGCGGCCGCCAGATGCGAGCCGGAGAGATGGGCGAGCGGGCTCTGCGTTAGGTCGCGATAGACGATGTCGAACGATGGCGTCGCCTGCCGCAGGCGGTCGACGATGGCGGCGGAGACCTGCCGGGAAACGGAGTGGGGGCCGAGCACGCTGGAGTCGATGTGGAGGAGTTTCATTCGGGATCACCCTGGTATATGTTTGTAACCAGAGCTACATGAGTGACTATCGAAATCCCCGCAAGAACGCACCTTTTTGAGCCATGGGCACATCCCTGAAACCTGCGCACATCGATCTGCCTGCCACGCCGATGCCGGATCGCGACCACGCCGACTGCCGCGGCGTCGCTTCCATCCTCGCGCGCGTCGGCGACAAATGGAGCGTGTTCGTCATCATGATGCTGAGCGATGGGCCCAAGCGCTTCAACGAGCTCAAGCGCATGATCAACGGCATCTCGCAGCGAATGTTAACCCTGACGTTGCGCGGGCTCGAGCGCGACGGCCTGGTCACACGCACGATCTTCCCGACCATTCCGCCGCGCGTGGACTACGAGCTGACCGATCTCGGCCGGGGACTGCAACAGCCGGTGAAGGCTCTCGGCGAATGGGCGATCACGCATCAGCAGCAGATCGCCTCGGCACGGACGCGGTTCGACGAGCGCAACACTCCTTAAAGCAACGAAACCAAGCCGCCGCCGTGGCGTTCGAGCCGGCCGGCGAGCTCGAGCTCCAGGAGCACGGTGCGCACGATGGCAGGCGAGGCGCCGGACATCCGCACGAGATCGTCGATCGTGACAGGGGCAGGGCCGAGCAGGCCGGTGATCTGGTCGCGGTCGTGTCCTTGCGGGTCGCTTTCGAACGGCTCGCTGTCGGGCTCGCGCGCGGTGCGCATCAGCGGCCGCTCCATGATCGGTGCGACCGCGTTGACGACGTCGGCGGCTTCGGTGACGAGCGTCGCGCCCTGCTTGATCAGATCATTGGTGCCGGCGGCGCGCGGATCGAGCGGCGAGCCCGGCACCGCGAACACTTCGCGCCCCTGTTCGGCGGCCATGCGCGCGGTGATCAGCGAGCCCGAGCGGTGCGCCGCCTCCACCACGACCACGCCGAGCGCGGCGCCCGAGATCAGCCGGTTGCGGCGGGGGAAGTCGCGGGCGCGGGGCTCGTGGCCGAGCGGCATCTCGGAGATCGCTGCACCCTTGCGGTCGAGGATCGAGGCCAGCAGATCGCCGTGCTCCGGCGGATAGATGCAGTCATGGCCACCGGCGAGCACAGCGATGGTGCCGCTCTCGACGCTGGCGCGGTGCGCGGCCTGGTCGACGCCGCGGGCGAGCCCGGAGATGACGACAAAGCCGGTTTCGCCGAGCTCGCGGGCGAGCTGACCGGCGAATTTCAAGCCGGCACCAGAGGCGTTGCGCGAGCCGACGATCGCGATCATCGGCCGCATCAGCGTGGCAGTGTCGCCGCGCACCGCGAGCAGCGGCGGCGCATCGTCGAGCATCGCCAGCCGACCCGGATAGCCATCCTCGCCGGGCGCGAGCCAAGCGATGCCGAACTTGCGGCTCGCGGCGAGCTCTGCTTTCGCCTCGTCGGCGCTACAGATGCGCGCCGATCGCTGCGCGCCGCCGCGGCGTGCCAGATCCGGCAGCCGCTCCAGCGCCGCGCGCGCCGTGCCGAAATGATCGACCAGCGACCGGAACGTGCGCGGCCCGACATTGTCGGACCGGATCAGCCGCAGGCGGTCAACCCGCTCGGCCTCTGTCAGCTCCACGCTTCGGTTGATGGCGTCCACGGCGGCTCCCCTTGCAGGCGCAGCATGGAACAACCTGAGGGCGTGGGCAACAGCGGCGTGCTTGTTTCTATCGTCCCAATCACGGACGTAGGAGGAGAGGTCGGCACTGCTATTCGATGACCTCGTCCGCGCGCACCTGCAACGACTGCGGTATCTCGAGGCCCAGCGTCCTGGCGGTCTTCAGGTTGATGACCGTCCTAAACAGGGTCGGCTGCTCAATCGGGATGTTAGCCGGGTTGGCGCCCTTCAATATCTTGTCGACGAAAACAGCGGCACCGCGAAACATGGCGGTGAAGTCCACCCCGTACCCTAGCAGCGCGCCCGCCCGGGACGCGACGACGGGTGCGGCAATCGATGGCACGCGGCACTTGTCGACAATCGCGGCGACCAATGACGAGTTGGTGACAAACGCATTGGCGTCGGTGACCACGAGACCGTCCATAGCGGTGGAGCCGACGATGGCCAATGCGTCGTCGAGGTCGCCGGGGATGCCAACCTCGATCGGTCGCAACTCTACCTTCATTGCCGACGCGGCGGTCGCCATGGCACTGATTGTGCCGTTATTCAGGGGGTTGCCTCGTTGCATGAGCACCCCTACGCGGGTCATCGAAGGAGCTATGCTCGCAAGCACCTCTAACCGCTTGGCAGCTAATTCTGTGAGGAAAAAGGTTTGTCCCGTCGTGTTACCGCCGGGATGAGCCATGCTGGCCGCGAGGCCCAAGGTCACCAGATCGGGGCCCACGATCATCACGGTCGGAATTGTGGTCGTCGCACGGTGCGCGGCCAGAATCCCTGGAAATGTGGCTGTCACGAGAACGTCGACGCCGAGCGCGACCAGTTCAGCGGCCAGCGCAGGAAGCCGGTTGTCGTCGCCGTCGGCGTCGCGATATTCAACGCGAACGTTCTCGCCCTCAACCCAACCGAGACCGCGAAGCGCAACGAGGAACGCGTCGACCTCCGAATTTCGCGGCGGGGGCAGGAAAAGGCCGACCCGCGGGATGCGCTTGCCTTGCTGAGCGCGCGCCGCCGTGGCCCAGGCCAATGCCCCGCCAGAGAGAGAGATGAATGCGCGTCGTTTCATGCCATGTTTGATCGCTGTTACTCCGGCGGAGAAGCCGCATTTGTCGACATTGGTCCAACCAGGTCAATGACCAGGTCGAGTCAGAAGGCATGAGTGGTGCGCTCAGGTCTGCTTGCGCAACCACCTTGCGATGCTAAAAGCAAGGCCCATACCAAGGGTTTTGCCATGATCTCACTCGCCGACCTCCAGCGCCGCATCGAAGCGGGCGAGCTTTCGCCCGAGGCCGCCATCACGCGATCGCACGCGGCCATCGAGGCGCGGGAGAAGGACGTCCACGCCTTCGTCCGTCACGACACCTCCGCAAAGGCGCAAGGCGCCGGGCCGCTGCGTGGCATCGCGGTCGGGATCAAGGACATCATCGATACCGCCAATATGCCGACCGAGATGGGATCGGAGATCTATCGCGGCTGGCAACCGCGCGCGGACGCGCCTGTGGTGATGATGCTGAAGCGGGCGGGCGCCACCATCATCGGCAAGACCACGACCACGGCATTTGCCTCGCGCGATCCGACCCCGACGCTCAATCCTCACAATCTCGGACATACGCCGGGCGGCTCGTCCTCGGGCTCGGCCGCGGCCGTCGGTGCCGGCATGATCCCGCTGGCGCTGGGCACCCAGACCGGCGGCTCGGTGATCCGGCCCGCGGCCTATTGCGGGACCGCCGCGATCAAGCCGTCGTTCCGGATGCTGCCGACGGTCGGCGTCAAATGCTATTCGTGGGCGCTCGACACGGTCGGCCTGTTCGGCGCGCGCGCGGAAGATCTCGCGCGCGGATTGTTGGCGATGACCGGCCGCAGCGAATTTGCCGGCATCGTGCCGGCAAAGGCGCCGCGCATTGGCGTGGTCAGGCAGGAGTTTGCCGGTGCCGTGGAGCCGGCTGCCGAAGAGGGGCTGCAAGCCGCGATCAAGGCCGCCGAGAAGGCTGGCGCCAGCGTGAAGACCATCGATCTGCCGGAGGCGGTGCAGGAGGCCTGGCGTATCCACCCTGTCATCCAGGACTTCGAGGCGCATCGCGCGCTCGCCTGGGAATTTTCCGAACGCCACGACGAGATCGCGCCGATGCTGCGCGCCAGTCTCGATGCAACGGTCGGTCTCACACCCAAGGACTACGACGACGCACGCCGGATCAGCCGTCGCGGGCGCCGCGAGCTTGGCGCATTGTTCGAGGGGTTCGACGTGCTGCTGACCTATTCGGCGCCGGGCGCGCCGCCAGCCAAGGAGCTCGCGAGCACCGGCGACCCCCGCTACAACAGGCTCTGGACGCTGATGGGCAATCCTTGCGTCAACGTGCCGGTGCTCAAGGTCAATGGCCTGCCGATCGGCGTGCAGGTGATCGCGCGCTTCGGCAACGACGCGCAAGCGCTGGCGACGGCGTGGTTCCTGGAGCAGGCGCTGGCGAAATCAGGCTAGCGCAGGTTCGAGAGCGACGATGCGCTGGCCCGATGCGGCCGGCGCTGCGTTGTAATCCGTACCTTGCTTGAGCCAGCGCCCGGCGGCCTCGCGGCCGCTGCGGTGCAGCGCGCGAATGAAGCCGCGGCCGAGATCGGTGGAGGAGCGCTGCGCCAGGCCGTCGACGAAGTCTTCCGCGGCGATCCTGGAGAGCCGCAGCGACGATGCGGCCTGCGATTGCGCCCATTCCACCGCCGCGATCTCGGCATTGAGGGCGGCGTTGGCCGCGATCTGGTCCAGCCTGCGGTCGATCGCGGCGAGCGTGATCGGCACGTAGCTGTCGCGCGCCGGCGTGACCTGGACGAGCAGGATTTCGGCGCTCGTCGTGTCCTGCACGAGCCGCAGCAGAGGCGGATTGCCGCCGAGGCCGCCGTCCCAATAAGCCTCGCCGTCGATCTCCACCGCGCAATGAACCAGCGGTGGGCAGGTCGAGGCCAGCGCGACGTCGGCGGTGATGGCGTCATTGCGGAAGATCTGCTGCTGCCCGTCGCGGATCCGGGTCGCTGCGATCAGAAGCTTGGGGCAGCGCGGGTCGCGCAAGGCGGAAAAGTCGATGTCGCGCGACAGCGCCTGCCGCAGCGGATCGAGATCGAACGGATCGAACTGGCCGGAGCGTAGCGTTGGACCGAATGCGACCGAGCTCCCCGCCGGCGAGAAGCCGCCGATCAGCATCAGCGATCGGAACGAGGCCTCGTGCATCAGCCGGATCCAGAACCGGTTCAGCCGTGCGCGCGCGCCTTCACGGCCACCCTCGGCGAAGCCGGAAGCGAGCAGCAGCGCGTTGATGGCGCCGGCACTGGCGCCGCTGATGGTGTCGATCGCAATGGATGGCTCTTCCAGCAGCCGTTCCAGCACGCCCCAGGTGAAAGCAGCGAAGGTGCCGCCGCCCTGAAGCGCCAGCGACAGTTTTTGCGGCGGCCATGGGTTGGCGCGGAGCCGCGCGGGTGCAACTGGTGCCGCAGCGATCACGGCCTCAACTGTCAGAGGAGCTTGCGCGATGCGAGCAGGGTCCGGCGCTGGTGGCGAAACGGGCACAGGCTTGGAAGCAGGAACCGGCGAGGGCGCAGTGGACCAGATGTCCGTCGTCGAGAGCATCCGGCTTGCCGCAGTGCCCTGCAAGCCACCTTCAACATGCGCGCTGACAATCTTCTCGCTCATTCTGAGCAACCGCGTAGAGCCATGCCCATGATCAGGGCCAAGCCAGGAACCCGTTCGTCCATACAGCCGTGATTCGGCTGCAAGTTGCGAACACCATTTGGATATAATGCAGAAGGGGTGCCGCGGTATCCGTGGATTCCCGGCTTATGCCTTCTCGCCGATCCGGCTTTCCTTGCCCGATTGCAGCCGCTTGATGTTCTCGCGATGAGCAAAGAACAGCAGCAGCGTCAGCACCGCCGCCAGCGCCGCGAGCGCGGGCTGGCCGAACCACAGCAGGAACAGCGGGGTGATGAACGAGGCCACCAGGGCCGAGAGCGAGGAATAGCGGGCGGTGATGGCCGTCGCCAACCAGAGCAGGCAGAACACTACCGCCGCTGGCCAGAACAGCCCGAGCATGATGCCGATATAGACGGCGACACCCTTGCCGCCTTTGAATTTGAGCCAGACCGGGAAGAGATGGCCGAGAAAGGCGCCAAGCCCGGCCAGCATCGCGGCATTGGGACCGGCGATGTAGCCCGCGATCACCACCGCCACGGTGCCCTTGAGCGCGTCGAACAGCAGGGTTGCAGCGGCAAGGCCCTTGCGCCCCGTGCGCAGCACGTTGGTGGCGCCGATGCTGCCCGAGCCGATCGAGCGGATATCCTGTGTGCCGCCGAGTTTCGTCAGGATCAGTCCGAACGGAATCGAGCCGAGCAGGTAGCCGATGACAAAAGCCACCGGGAGGAACAATTCAAGCGCCATGTCTGCAAATTCCATGTCTGCAAAATCCCTGGCAGCAGCTCCGCACGTCAGACATGCTCGTACACCGTCCGTCCGCCGACAATGGTGCGCACCACGCGGCCTGTAAAGCGGGCCTCGTCGAACGGGGTGTTCTTGCAGGGCGATTTGAGGTCGGCGGGATCGACCACCCAGGGCACATCTGGGTCGATCACGATGACGTCGGCGGGGCTGCCTGTGCGCAGGGTTCCGCCAGGCAATCCCAAAATCTCGGCCGGCCGAGTCGACATCGCCCGGATCAGCGTCTTGAGGTCCAGCTCCTCATTGTGCACGAGGCGAAGGCCCGCCGGGAGCATGGTCTCCAGCCCGATGGCGCCGGGAGCTGCTTCCGCGAAAGGCAGGCGCTTGACCTCGACGTCCTGCGGGTTGTGGTCGGACATGATGACGTCGATCAGGCCAGAGGCGACGGCGGCGACCAGCGCGCGGCGGTCGTCCTCGGTGCGCAGCGGCGGCGACAGCTTCAGGAACGAACGGTAAGGGCCGATGTCGTTCTCGTTGAGCGCAAGGTGGTTGATCGAGGCCGATGCGGTCACGGCGAGGCCGGCGTCGCGGGCGCGCTTGAGCACGTCGAGCGACTCGATGCAGGTCAGCGAGGCCGCGTGATAGCGGCCGCCGGTGAGCGCGACCAGGCGCATGTCGCGCTCCAGCATCACGGCCTCCGCCGCGTTCGGGATGCCCATCAGGCCGAGCCGCGAGGCGAATTCGCCCTCGTTCATCACGCCTTCGCCGACGAGATCGCGATCCTCGGTGTAGTGCACGATCAGCGCGTCGAAATCGCGCGCGTAGGTCAAAGCGCGGCGCATCACCTGCGCGTTGATCACGCTCTTGTCGCAGTCGCTGAAGGCGATCGCGCCGGCCGCCTTGAGCAGGCCGAACTCGGTCATCTCCTCGCCGTGCATGCCTTTGGTCAGCGCTGCCATCGGCTGGATGTTGACGATCGCGGTGTCACGGGCGCGACGCATCACGAAGTCGACGGTCGCCGAGTTGTCGATCACCGGCAAGGTATCAGGCTGGCAGATGATGGTGGTGATGCCGCCGGTCGCAGCCGCCTGGCTCGCGGAGGCAAAGGTCTCGCGATGGCTGAAGCCGGGCTCGCCGACGAAGGCGCGCATGTCGATCAGGCCGGGTGCGACGATCTTGCCGGCGCAGTTGACGACGTCGGTGCCTTCGGGGACGCCGGCAGCGCCAATGCCGCGGCGGGTCTCCCGGATGATGCCGTCGGCAATCAGGACATCGCCGGGGCCATCGAAATCCCGGGAGGGGTCGACGACGCGGGCGTTGGCAAGCAGGATGGGTCGGCGGTCGGTCAACATGAGCATCACGCGTTCGGCAGGTTGCGGGCGAGCGCTTCCAGCACCGCCATGCGCACGGCCACGCCCATTTCCACCTGTTCGCGGATCAGGGACTGCGCGCCGTCAGCGACCGCAGTGTCGATCTCGACGCCGCGGTTCATGGGGCCGGGATGCATGACGAGGGCGTCTGGCTTGGCGTAGGCGAGCTTCTTCTGGTCCAGCCCGAAATAATGGAAATACTCGGAAGTCGACGGCACGAAGGAGCCGTTCATGCGCTCGCGCTGGAGCCGCAACATCATGACGATGTCGGCGCCGTTGAGCCCCTCGCGCATGTCGCGCGCGACCTCGACGCCCATCCGCTCGATGCCGGGCGGCAGCAGCGTGGAGGGTCCGACGACGCGGACGCGGGCGCCCATCGCGTTGAGCAGGATGATGTTGGAGCGGGCGACGCGCGAATGCAGCACGTCGCCGCAGATCGCGACCACGAGGCCCTCGAGCCGGCCCTTGTTGCGGCGGATGGTCAGGGCGTCGAGCAGGGCTTGTGTCGGATGCTCATGCGCGCCGTCGCCGGCATTGATCACGGAACCGTCAACTTTGCGAGCCAGCAGTTCCACCGCGCCGGAAGCGTGATGGCGCACCACCAGGATATCCGGGTGCATGGCGTTGAGGGTCATGGCGGTGTCGACCAGCGTCTCGCCCTTTTTGATGGACGAGGAGGACACCGACATGTTCATGACGTCGGCGCCCAGCCGTTTGCCGGCGAGCTCGAACGAGGATTGGGTCCGGGTGGAAGCCTCGAAGAAGAGGTTTACCTGCGTCCGTCCACGCAGGACGGTGCGCTTCTTGTCAACCTGGCGGTTGAGCTCGACATATTCTTCGGACAGGTCGAGGAGGCCGGTGATGTCGGCCGCGGAAAGGCCCTCGATGCCCAGCAAATGCCGGTGGCCGAGGACGAAGGTCGATTTCGATGTCATTAAAGCGAGAGCTATAGGCGGGGATGGCCGGGGGGGCAAGGGCCAAAGCCCGGGCGGGGAGTTATCCCCCGGTAGTGCTCCTTCCTCCGTCATGCCCGGGCTTGTCCCGGGCATCCACGATCTTGCACGCTCGGCGCAAAAAGGGCGTGGATGGCCGGGACAAGCCCGGCCATGACGATGCGGAGGGATATTGTGAGATCACTTCTAATTGCGGCCATAGCGATAACCATAGTGTCGTCAGCCCACGCCCAATCGCTTCCCGGCGGTTTCGTCTATTTGCACGACATCGACCCCAGCATCATCCAGGACATCCGCTACGCCACCTCGAACAATTTCGTCGGCCGTCCGCTCGCCGGCTACGGCGCCGGCGAATGCGTGGTGAAGCGGGAGGTTGGGCTGCGGCTGAAGGCGGTGCAGCAGGAACTGGCGGCGCAAAATCTCTCGTTGAAGATGTTCGACTGCTACCGGCCCGCGCGGGCCTCGCTCGACATGGTCCAGTGGTCGCAGAACGGCCACGAGACCGCCGCCGAGCGGCGCTACAATCCGAAAATTCCCAAGACCGAGCTGTTCCGCCTCGGCTACATCGCAAGCCGCTCGCAGCATTCGACCGGCGCCGCGCTCGATCTCACGCTGGTCGATCTCAAGGCCGACAATTCAGGCAAATACGACCCGTCAAAGGGCTACGCCGACTGTACCGCGCCGGTCGAGGCGCGATTGCCGGAGGGCAGCGTCGACATGGGCACCGGTTACGACTGCACCGACGCGAAAGGGCACACCGCCGCACCGTCGATCAATCCGGACCAGCGCGCCTGGCGCAAGCGGCTCGTGGCTGCGATGGCGAGGCAAGGCTTTGTGAACTATGCGAAGGAGTGGTGGCACTTTTCACTGCCGGGGGCGGGCGGGGCGGCCTATGATTTCCCGATTCCGCCGCGGACGAAGTAGATCGCAACCGACCCGCCCGGAATGCTCCCCAATGAAAGCGCCTTGATGGACTCGCTCAATCCCGATCATCCGCCGCTGACCGTGACGCCAGCGCACGAGGCGACGCGCGTCTGGAAATTCTGGGGCACGGCGATATGGGGCGTCGTCATTTTCGCTGCAATGTTCGTCGGGCAGATCGGCGCCATCCTTCTGCTGGCGGTGCAGCGTGGCCTGCCGATGGACCTCGCCTCGCTTCAGCTCGTCGGCGGCGAGCCGCAGACGCTCGCGCTGTCGGTGATCATGGGCCTGCCGGCGACACTGGCCGCGGTGTGGCTTGCCATCCGCATCAAGAAGGCCTCCTTCGTCGACTATCTTGCGCTGCGCTGGCCGTCCTGGAAGCAACTCCTGTTCGGCGCCGTCGGGCTGATCCTGATCGTGGTCGCCTGGGAGACGATGTCGCGGAGCCTCGGCCGCGAGGCCACGCCGGGCTTCATGACCGATCTGTTGAAAACCGGCCGCGACAAGGGCGCAGCCTTCTTCCTGCTGTTCGCCTTCAGCGTGGCTGCGCCGATGTCGGAAGAGGTTTTGGCGCGCGGCTTCCTCTACCGCGGCTGGTCGGCGAGCTTCCTGCGCGTGCCCGGCGCGATCGTCCTGTCGTCGCTGCTGTGGACGGTCGTGCATCTGCAATACGACCTGTACTTCCTCGCCGAGGTCTTCTCCATCGGCCTGTGGTTCGGCTATATGCGTTATCGCAGCAGCTCGCTCTGGCTCACGATCGTCCTGCACGCGCTGAACAATCTGACGGCGGTGGTGCTGACGATGTGGCTGGGGAGCTAGGCCACCAGCGCGATCGCGATCGGCATCGTGATCGCCGCCAAAATCGTCTGCAACGTGATGATCTGCGCCAGCAGCGGGGCATCGCCGCCCATCTGGCGGGCCAGCACATAGGCGCTGGTCGAGGTCGGCACCGCGGCGCAGATCGCGACGATCGCGAGGCTGTCGCCGGATAGTCCGAACCAGACGGCGAGCACCAGCGCGACCATCGGCATCAGCACCAGCTTGAACACCACGCCGATAGCGGCGGCCGCGCTGGGGCGGAGCAGGCCTTCAAGATGCAGGCCGGCGCCGGTGACGAGCAGGCCGATGGCGAGGGAGGAGCGGCCAAGTGCGTCTGCCACCTCATGCCAGATCCTGGGCAGCGGCAGGTGGATGACATTGATGACGAGGCCGATCACGCAGGCCCAGATCAGGGGATTGCGGACAACCGTCATGACGATCGCCCGCGCGGATTGCTTCTCCGGAGCGGCGTAGTGCGCGAGCACCGCCACGCTGAGGACGTTGACCAGCGGAATGATCGCCACCATCGCGACGGAGGCGAGCGCCAGCCCGACCTCGCCGAACATGTTGGCGGAGACGGACAGCGCCACATAGGTCTGCCAGCGGATCGCGCCCTGGAAGATCGAGGTGAAGGCGGGGCCGTCGATATCGAGACGCGACAGGGCCGGGCGGAGCGCGAGGCAGAGCAGCGACATCGCCAGCGCCGACAGCAGCAGCGCGCCGCCGACGCCGGCCACCGGCACCCTGGACAGGTCGGCCTTCACCAGCGTCTGGATCAGCAGCATCGGAAACAGCACGTAATAGGTCAGCCGCTCCAGCCCGTTCCATTGCGTCTCGAGCCGCATCAGGCTGCGCTTCAGCACCACGCCGAGCACGATGAGGATGAAGACGGGGAGGAGCGCCGCGATCACGACGGCCATGGATCAGTCAGGCCCCGGGGCTGCGCGCAGATTGGCGAGGCGGTCGAGCGCGCCTTGCAGGATGAAGATCGCCGCGTGCTCGTCGATCACTTCGGCGCGCTTGGCGCGGCTGACGTCCATGCCGATCAATTCGCGCTCGACCGCGGCGGTCGACAGACGCTCGTCCCAGAGGCCGATGGGCAGCGCGGTCAGGCCGGCGAGGTTGCGGGCAAACGCCCGGGTGGATTGGGCGCGCGGGCCTTCGCTGCCATCCATGTTGATGGGCAGGCCGAGCACGAAGCCGACGGCCTTGCGTTCACTGGCAATCGCGAGCAGCCGGGCGGCATCCTGCTTGAACGCCTTGCGCTGGATGGTCTCGACGCCGGTCGCTAACCGGCGGTCCGGATTGGACACGGCAACGCCGATGGTCTTGGTACCGAGATCGAGTCCGACCAACCCGCCGCGTTCGGGCCAGTGGGTTGCAGCATCGACGAGAGGCAGGATAAGAGCCGGCATGGTGTTAGCGCATATCACGCGTCGCGCTACGGAGTGAACCCGGAACATGGATGCGCTGACATTATTCGGCTTGTTGGCCGTGACAGCCATGCTGGTCACTTACGCCCTGGAAGACCGCAGCCACTGGTTCGTGCTGCTGTTCGCAATGTCCTGCGTGCTCGGTTCGGCTTACGGCTTCCTGCAAGGGGCCTGGCCGTTCGGCGTGGTCGAGGCGATCTGGGCTTTGGTTGCGTTGCGGCGCTGGCATCTCAAGTCGGAGAGATAGGCCGGGCGAGGGCGTCTGCGGACGGCAGGGTCCTCGCCCGGTATCGGATCAGCGGATCGCGATCGGGTTGATCATCGCCTGCACGCCGCCGGTCCAGCGCGGCTGGCCGAGCACGAACAGGAATTCATAGCCCTTGTCCCGGGCGAGCGCGGCCGTATCCATGTTCTCGAGGATGTAGGTCCCGTTCATCGCGAGCAGGATCTGGTGCACCTCGAATACGTTCTTGGACTCGAACGGCAGCACCTCGAGCGCCCAGGTGTCGGCACCGATAGCGACGACGCCCTTGCTGGTCAGGTATTTTGCGCCTTCGACGCCGAGACCGGGCTCGCCGGCCGAATAGCGCTTGTCGTCCTTGCCGATCAGGCTGAGCCAGCCGGTGTGGAAGATGACGACGTCGCCCTGGCGGATCTCAACGCCCTGCTTCTTGGCGACCTCGTCGATCTCCTTGACGTTGAAGGCGGTGCCTTCCTTCACGATATCGGTGTTGTAATAGGCCGCCATGTCGAGGAGCACGCCGCGGGTGACGATCGGCGGGACCTTCTCGATCCCGAGCTTCTTCAACCCGTTCGGGTCGGCGAAGTCGGCGAGCTTGTTGCCGTTGTAATAGACGTGCTCGACGCCGAGATGGCCAAGGCCGTCGATCTGGCTGCCGATGCCGACCCAGGTGTCGAGGATGTCGTCATTGTAGGTGGCCTTGTTCGGGCCCAAACCCGGGATGCCGGCCTGTCCGGGTTGCACGATGGTGAGCTTGAATGCGCGCGGCGGATAGGCGGGCGTTTGTGGTGTAACGGGAATGCCGAGTGCGTAGGTCTTTCCGGTCTTCACCAGAGATGCGGCCTTCAGCACGAGTTCGGGCGTCATGTAGTTGGCCGCACCAATCTCGTCGTTCGGCCCCCATTTCGACTTGGTCCAGTCTTGAGCGCTTGCTGTTTCGATCGTCGCAGACAACGCGGCGACACAGCACAACACGAGCGTATTGCGCATCGATAGTCCTCCCGATGTTTTTGCCGATGTTTGGCTTCGTTATGATTTCGCGCTGGCCAGTCGCTCATCCTAACGTAGAAAAGCCGTGCGCTTCAAAAACTTTTCGCGGTGCCATGCTGCGGCGGCTGAACGCAGCACTCGCCAAGTGCAGCGTCGATTAAATCAAGTACGACAGATTTGTGACGGTGAATTTCGCGCGGTGGAACGCGCTGGCATCTCAGGCCGCGATGACATCGTCGTCTTGCTTCAGGCAGGCGGCAAACCCGCTCAGCGCGCTGGTTTGATGTCCGGCACGACGCTGGATGAAGAGCGTCTCGACCTGCGCGTGCGAATGGCTCAGCGCGTGCATCGACACGCTGCCGTTGATCGCACTGCGTTCGACCACGGCGCGCGGCAGCAGCGTCACGCCCATGTCGGCGGCGACACAGCCGATCATGCCGTCGAGCGTGCCGAGCTCGAAGCGTGCGGCTGACGGCCAGCCGAACTCGACAAAGATCTGTTCCAGCCGCTGCCGGTAGGTGCAGCCGGTGCGGAACGCCAGCGCGGTCGGGCCGGATTCCGGCGTGCCGGCGCGCAGCTCGGCGAGTGTGGCCCAGCGCCGCGCGCTGACCAGCACCAGCTCTTCGCGGAACGCGCTTGTCGCGATGAGATCGGCATGCGCGATCGGACCTGCGACGAAGGCGCCGTCGAGCGTGCCTTCGAGCACGCAAGCGACGAGGTCGGCGGTGGGCGCGGTGCGCAGGCTCAGCCGGACGGCGGGAAAGCGGTGATGAAAGTCCGCGAGCAATGGCGGTAGCCGCACCGCCGCGGTCGTTTCCATCGAGCCAATCGCAAGCGGTCCCTTGGGCTCGCCGTCATCGCAGGCAGCGAGCACGGCCTCGCGCGCTAATGCGGACATTCGTTGCGCGTAGGGCAAAAGGCGCTTGCCCGCGCCGGTTAGGGTCATGCCGCGGCTGTGGCGTTCGAACAGCGGTGTACCGATCTCCGCCTCCAGCGCCTTCACGCGCTGGGTGACGTTCGACTGCACCGTGTTGAGCTCTTCGGCCGCGCGGGTGATGCCCCCGGTACGGGCGACGGCGGCGAAGGTCTGGATGTCGCTGAGTTCCATAATATCGTTTCGCTTTTGAGATGGTAGCGTTCGTTAGAATTCAATTTTAGAGAATGGTATTCGCGCCTAGTCTCGCTGTCCAGACCAGGGAGGAGCCATGCCGATCGCGACGTCGCTGACCACGCTATTGGAGATTGAGCATCCGATCCTGCTGGCGCCGATGGACGTGGTAGCAGGCAGCCGCCTCGTGGCGGCGGTGAGCCGTGCCGGGGGCTTCGGCATCCTGGGCGGCGGCTACGGCGAGAGGATTTGGCTGGAGCAGGAGATTGCCAAGCTCGCCGGCATGAAAGCGCCGTTCGGGATCGGCTTTATAACTTGGAGCCTCGCCAAGCGGCCCGAACTTCTCGACATCGCACTCGCCGCAAACCCATCCGCGATCATGTTGTCGTTCGGCGATCCCGCACCCTTCGCAGCCAGCATCAAATGCGCCGGGGCCCGCCTGATCTGCCAGGTGCAGGACGAGACGATGGCGCGGCAAGCGCTCGATGCGGGCGCCGATGTCCTGATCGCACAGGGGACAGAGGCCGGCGGTCACGGCGCCTCGCGCACCACGATCGATCTCGTGCCGGCAATCGTCGATCTTGCCGCGGGTCGTGTGCCGGTGGTGGCGGCCGGCGGTATTGCCGATGGGCGGGGACTTGCGGCCATGATGATGCTCGGTGCGGGCGGCGTGCTGCTCGGCACGCGCTTCTACGCGAGCCAGGAGGCCGATGGTGCGGAAGAGGCCAAGCGGCGTATCTGCGCGGCAGATAGTGGCGCAACGGTGCGCGGCATCATTTTCGATCTCTCCCGCAACAATGTCTGGCCCGCGCCGTTTACCGGCCGGTGCCTAGTCAACGATCACGCCAGACGCTGGATCGGCCGCGAGGTCGAGCTGATGCAGAATGTCGCCGCAGTCGGGGCCGACTATGCGGCTGCGAAGGCAGCCGGGAATTTCGACATCGCTGCGGTGATCGCGGGCGAGGCGGTCGGCCTGATCCATGATATTCCACCGGCGGCCGAGATCGTCGGGCGGATTGCCGCCGAAGCCGAGCGGCATCTTGCTGGCCGACGCAACTTCATCGCCTCCATCGCCTGAAACATACGAGACACAACCATGTGGCCGAACCGTCGACTGATCGATCTCTTCAAGACCGAATTCCCGATCGTGCTGGCGCCGATGGCCGGCGTGATGGACGCGGAGCTGGTGATCGCCGTTGCGCAAGGCGGGGGGCTCGGCTCGCTGCCGAGCGCGATGCTGTCGCCGGACAAGGCGCGCGAGCAGGTCAACATCATCCGGCAGCGCGTCTCCGCGCCGGTGAACATGAATTTCTTCTGCCACACACCGGTCGAGCTCACGGCCGAGGCGGAGGCGCGCTGGAAGCACCGCCTCGCGGGCTACTACAATGAGCATGGCCTCGATCCTGCCGCACCCATCAATGCCGCAAACCGCGCGCCGTTCGACGCCGGCTTCTGCGAGGTCGTGGAGGAGCTGAGGCCCGAGATCGTCAGCTTCCATTTCGGCCTGCCGGAGGCCGCGCTGCTCAAGCGGGTCAAGGCGGCCGGATGTCTCGTCATCTCCTCGGCGACCACGGTGAGGGAAGCAATCTGGCTCGAGCAGCACGGCGCTGACGCGGTGATCGCGCAGGGCGCGGAGGCCGGCGGCCATCGCGGCATGTTTCTGACCGACAAGATCTCGGAACAGCCCGGCACCTTTGCGCTGGTGCCGCAGGTGGCCGACGCCGTGAAGGTCCCGGTGATTGCGGCCGGCGGTGTTGCGGATGGCCGCGGCATCGCAGCCGCCTTCGCGCTCGGCGCGGCCGGCGTGCAGATCGGGAGTGCCTATCTGCGCTGTCCGGAATCCAAGGTCAGTACGGCGGCCCGCGCGGCGCTCGCCGAGGGGCGGGATGATTCCACCGTCATCACCAATGTCATGACCGGGCGGCCGGCGCGCGGCGTGCAGAACCGCCTGATGCGCGAGGCCGGCCCGATTTCGCCGGACGCACCGCCATTTCCCCATGCCGCAACGGCGCTGGGACCGCTCAAGGCCGCGGCCGAAAAGCAGGGCAGGGTGGATTTCACCAATCTCTGGGCCGGGCAGGCCATCGCCCTGGGCCGCGAGGTCCCGGCAGCTGAACTGACCCGCGATCTCGCCAAATCGGCCCTGGCCCGGATGAAGGCGCTGGCCGGATAGCTCCCGGCGCCGGTTGCGGCGCAAAAGCGGCCTCTGCTATACGGCACATAGGTTTTGCCGTGAGAGGCCTTATATAATGTCCGTCGACGCCGCTACCGTCCGCCGCATCGCGCATCTGGCGCGCATTGCGGTTTCCGAGGGCGAGGTTCCGCATCTGCAGGGCGAGCTCAACGCCATGCTCGCCTTTGTCGAGCAGCTCTCGGAGGTCAATGTCGAGGGCGTGGAGCCCATGACCTCGGTTACCCCGATGCAGATGAAGAAGCGGCAGGATTTGGTCAATGACGGCGAGATCGCCGACGATATCGTTGCCAACGCGCCCGCGACCGAAGGTCACTTCTTCCTGGTGCCGAAGGTTGTTGAGTAATTTACGTAGCGTTTTCGAGCGAAGTGGAAGCCGGTTCGCGTAAAGAAAACGCGTCAACTAAAGAGTCTCAGGACGAAGTCCGATGTGCATGCTTTGCGACGACGAGAAGGCCTATCAGGCCTACATGAACTATCTCGACAAGATGGAGCGGCAGGGCAAGGCCGCCGACCCCAACGTCGCGGTCAATGCCGTGCTCGACGAGATCGAGGCAGCTGCGAAAGCGGCCGCCAAAAAAGACGACCCGGCCAACGACAAGTCCCTGTCTCCGTTCTTCTGCAGCCCGATCAATAAATGACCGATTTGACATCGCTGACGCTCGCGGAGGCCCGCAAGGGCCTCGCGGCCAAGACTTTCACGTCCCTCGAGCTGACCGACGCGCATCTGAACGCGATCGAAGCCGCGCGCGTGCTCAATGCTTTCGTCATGGAGACGCCGGACCAGGCGCGGGCCATGGCGAAGGCCGTCGACGAGAAGATCGCCAAGGGTGACGCGGGGCCGCTCGCCGGCATTCCGCTCGGCATCAAGGACCTGTTCGCGACCGAGGGCGTGCGCACCACGGCGTGCTCAAAAATCCTCGGCAATTTCGTGCCGACCTACGAGTCCACCATCACTTCGCAGCTCTGGCGCGACGGCGCGGTGATGCTGGGCAAGCTCAACAATGACGAGTTCGCGATGGGCTCGTCGAACGAGACCTCGTGCTTCGGCCCCGTCGGCAATCCCTGGCGGCGCGACGGGAGCAACACGACGCTGGTGCCGGGCGGCTCGTCCGGCGGCTCGGCCTCCGCCGTGGCGGCTCTGCTCTGCATGGGCGCGACCGCGACCGACACCGGCGGCTCGATCCGCCAGCCGGCGGCGTTCACTGCAACGGTCGGCATCAAGCCGACCTATGGCCGCTGCTCGCGCTGGGGCATCGTCGCCTTTGCCTCCTCGCTCGACCAGGCCGGTCCGATCGCGCGCAGCACGCGCGACGCTGCGATGCTGCTGCGCTCGATGGCCGGCCACGATCCGAAGGACACGACCTCGGTCGACATGGCCGTGCCGGACTACGAGGCCGCGATCGGCAAGTCCGTGAAGGGCATGAAGATCGGCATTCCTAGGGAATACCGTCTCGACGGCATGCCGGCCGAGATCGAAAAGCTTTGGGAAGCGGGTGCGGCCTGGCTGAAAGCGGCCGGGGCCGAACTCGTTGAAGTGTCACTGCCGCACACCAAATACGCCTTGCCAGCCTATTACATCGTGGCGCCGGCGGAGGCGTCCTCCAACCTCGCGCGCTACGACGGCGTGCGCTTCGGCCTGCGCGAGCAGGGCCGGAACGTCAACGAACTCTACGAGAACACCCGCGCCGAAGGTTTTGGCGCGGAGGTGAAGCGCCGCGTCATGATCGGCACCTACGTGCTCTCGGCCGGCTATTACGACGCCTATTATTTGCGGGCGCAGAAGGTGCGCACGCTGATCAAGAAGGACTTTGAGGACTGCTTCGCCAAGGGCGTCGACGCGATCCTGACGCCGGCGACCCCGTCGGCGGCCTTCGGCATCGGCGAGAAGGGCGGCGCGGACCCGGTCGAGATGTACCTCAACGACATCTTCACGGTGACCGTGAACATGGCGGGCCTGCCGGGCATTGCCGTGCCCGCCGGCAAGGACGCGCAGGGCCTGCCGCTCGGCCTGCAGTTGATCGGCCGGCCCTTCGACGAGGAGACGCTGTTCTCGCTGGGCGAGGTGATCGAGCAGGCCGCGGGCCGCTTCACGCCAGCGAAATGGTGGTGAGCGTGGCGGCGTATATCGCCAGCCTCGACGACGCCGCGCCGGCGCCGGATCTCAGCGCGCCGCTCGCCGGCTTGTGGTGGGCCGCCGAAGGCGATTGGGACCAGGCGCACAAGATCGTCCAGGATGAGAGCAGCCGCGAGGCCGCCTGGGTGCACGCCTATCTGCATCGCGTCGAGGGCGACCTCGGCAATGCCGGCTATTGGTACCGCCAGGCTGGCCAGCCTGTGGCCACGGATTCATTACAAGCAGAGTGGGATCGGATCGCTGCCACGCTGCTCGGGAGCAAGACATGAGCACGGCCACGCACAAACTTCTCAAGGGCTCAACCGGTGACTGGGAGATGGTCATCGGCCTAGAGGTCCACGCTCAGGTGACGTCGAACGCGAAGCTGTTCTCCGGTGCCTCGACCGCGTTCGGCGGCGAGCCGAACACGCATGTGTCGCTGGTCGACGCGGCGATGCCGGGCATGCTGCCGGTCATCAACGAGGAATGCGTCAGACAGGCTGTCCGGACCGGGCTCGGCCTCAATGCGCAGATCAACCTGCGCTCGGTGTTCGACCGCAAGAACTATTTCTATCCGGACTCGCCGCAGGGCTACCAGATCAGCCAGTACAAGTCGCCGATCGTGGGCGAGGGCGAGGTCGTGGTCGAACTGGACGGCGGCAAGACCGCCACGATCGGCATCGAGCGGCTGCATCTGGAACAGGACGCAGGCAAGTTGCTGCACGATCAGTCGCCGACCATGTCCTATGTCGACCTCAACCGCTGCGGCGTGGCGCTGATGGAGATCGTGTCGAAGCCCGATATCCGCGATGCCGAGCAGGCCAAGGCCTATGTGACCAAGCTGCGCTCGATCCTGCGCTATCTCGGCACCTGCGACGGCGACATGGAGAAGGGATCCCTGCGCGCCGACGTCAACGTCTCCGTGCGCAAGCCGGGCGCGCCGCTCGGCACCCGCTGCGAGATCAAGAACATGAACTCGATCAATTTCATCGGCCAGGCGATCGAGTACGAGGCCCGGCGCCAGATCGAAATCCTCGAGGACGGCGGCGCGATCGACCAGGAAACCCGGCTCTACGATCCCAACAAAGGCGAGACGCGGTCGATGCGGTCCAAGGAAGAGGCGCACGACTATCGCTACTTCCCCGATCCCGACCTGCTGCCGCTGGAGTTCTCGCAAAGTTTCGTCGACGAACTGAAGGCTGAGCTGCCCGAGCTGCCGGACCAGAAGAAGACGCGCTTCGTCGCGGATTTCGGCCTGTCGGCCTACGACGCCAGCGTGCTGGTCGCCGAGCGCGAGAGCGCGGTGTTCTACGAGACCGTGCTGGAGAAGCTCGCCAACCGCGCGCGCGACGGCAAGGTCGCAGCGAACTGGGTCATCAACGAGCTGTTCGGCCGTCTCAACAAGGAAGGCCGGGATATTACGGACTCTCCGGTCGATGCCGCACAGCTCTCAGGCATCATCGACCTGATCGGCGAGGGTACGATCTCCGGCAAGATCGCCAAGGATCTGTTCGAGATCGTCTGGCAGGAGGGCGGCGATCCCCGCGCGCTGGTCGAAAGCCGCGGCATGAAGCAGGTCACGGATCTTTCGGCGATCGAAAAGGTTGTCGACGACATCATCGCGGCCAATCCCGACAAGGCGGCGCAGGTCAAGGACAAGCCGCAATCGCTCGGCTGGTTCGTCGGCCAGGTGATGAAGGCATCCGGCGGCAAGGCCAACCCGCAGAGCGTCAACGAGCTGCTCAAGTCCAAGCTCGGCATCTGACCTCGCACGTTCGAACGAGGTGACGGACAGGCGTCGTCACCTCGCTTTCGGTTCGCGATGCGACGCTCGCGCGCGTCCTCGGCGACGAACTTCATCCCGATCGAACGCGATACGCCGACCGAATCGCGGTCACGCGATTCGCGCAAAACGGCGACTTGCACACGCTCCGACGAGCGCTCGCGCCGTTAATCATGAAAATATTTTCGTTGCCAAAAGTCGCGACTCAGAGTCCGCGAAGCGCCCTCGCGAGGCGCTCGCGGGATCGGCGCGATAGGTCATTACATCGATCGTGCGCGATGCGCGCGTGCAGAAAAATACTTGTTGCATAGTGTTTTTCTGCGGTCGCATCTTTTGCAAACGTCGATGCCACGGGGACTCTCTGCGCTCGCATGCACACGTGGTGCAGTCCGTTTGCATCGCGTTCGCCAGCGCAGGCGCGTTTCGTCGTCAACACTTCTTTAAGCGAGACGCTGTTTTTTTCGTTGTGTTGGTGTATTCGGGATGAGTGTGCACTCGATCCCCGACTGCATGCAGCGATTAAGCCATCTCACACATCGGAGGGCAACATGGCCAAGAAAGCTAAGAAGGCAAAGAAGGCGAAGAAGGCGAAGAGCGCAGTGAAGAAGACTGCGAAGAAGACCCGCAAGGTCGCCAAGAAGAAGTAACTTCGCTTTTTGAAGTTGCCGGCTCCTAGAGAGCCGGCACGTCATCAGCGCCTTCTCGAAGGTTCTGGTCGACGATAGAGGGTGTCGGCGAGACATCAGGTCAACGGTCGGATCGTTCTCTTTCGCGGGTTCGCTCGCCAAGGCCGGTCCGGCAGAAGAAACAAGTTTTCTTCGTTCGTGCGGTTCTCCGTAAGGGGCTCCGCAATTTCACAAGTGGCCTTCGGGCCAACGTGGAAGCTGGTCCTGACGTGTTCGCCGACGCCCTCGTTCTCATGAGGCCGGGGTATTGCCGGCATTCCCAAATCCCGACATTGCTGATCTGTGAGCGCGACGGGGCTGTGCAGCCCTTGAGCAGGCAGGGCTATCGCATATGACGTCTCAGCGGTGCCTGAGCGAGCGCCTCGTCCTTCGAGACGACCGCTTCGCGGTCTCCTCGGGATGAGGCTCAGCTGTATCCATCTGCGTTGATGTTGCCGCATACTTGTCCCTCATCCTGAGGGCCCGCCGCAGGCGGGCGTCTCGAAGGATGGCCGCGGTCGAGCTTCCAGCTACATGTTTCTTCATATGCGCGCCCTGCTTGAGCAGGGAGGCTGCGGCGCAATTGCACGCTGTTCGCGCGCCGCTTCTCATTCGCGGTGTCATGGCCCGGCTCCGACCGGACGATCCAGTACCCCGCAGCTTCTCGTGGGACCATTGCTGTCTCTGGAATACCGGTGACGAGAGCGGAGGGGACACCACAGGACGCGCCTCACCGTGCGCGATGGTTATCGTTCTCCCAAAATCCCAAGGTAAACCGAATCTGACGAATTGCGGATGTGCCTGCAAAACAAGGGCTTCTTGCATTTGTCGTGCGCGCCTGGGGCGGGCGCGTTTACGTCTGCTTCATCGCGATACTTAAACTGCCATTCAAATTTGCCCGCCATCATTACCTCCAACAAGCCGGCAAACGGCACGGGCAAAAAGCCTCGGGGATGAGTTGAACAGTTGATCGGACGGGAGCCGCGCTCGGGGGACGAGGCGGCATAAGAAAAAAGGGGATGCGTTATGTTTCAGGGTACTTTCGATCTGGAGACCGCGACGCCGATCGACGCAGGCGCGCTGTCGGACGTGCTGTTCGAGCGCGGCCTCTATTGGGCGAGCGGTCGCTCCGGTCTGGTCGATCTCGTCGCCGCGCACAAATGGTTCAACCTCGCCGCGCTCAAGGGCCGCAAGGACGCCGTGACGCTGCGCCAGGAAGTCGCCGGGCAGATGTCGGACGCCGACATCTCGGCCGCGCAGCGCGAGGCGAGGGCGTGGGTCTCCGCCCACTGAGCGGAGATCGCGTCCTGGCCGTCGTTTCGCAGGTGAAAGCTGATTTTCGCTGAATCAGGTTCCCTCGTGCTCCGCCAACCGGATTCGGAGCGGCATGAGGCCACCGTCGCGCGTCAGCGGAAGGAACGCACAGATCTCGCATTCTGCTGAGCGGTGGCGGAGAGGGAGGGATTCGAACCCTCGATACAGCTTGAGACCGTATGACGCTTTAGCAAAGCGTTGCCTTCAGCCACTCGGCCACCTCTCCGGTGCGAGCCTTATGCATCTAATTACTTGGGCTGGTCAATTTGGAAGCGTGTGTTTTTGCTCGAATATTCCCAGCGAATTCCGAAACCAAGCGGTTTGCTCCCGGGGCGAGAACATAACGCCGCGATAACGGACACAAAGCTGGAGGTTCTGGCGCCCGTATTATGAGTCGTTTTGGCGCGGATGAGAGCTGCCTTCCTCCACATAAACGATTGATTTTACTTTCAAAATTGGATCGGATGGCCCGCGCGGGGGACGACTGCCTTCGTCGCCGACCGCCTCCATCAAGCGATCATTTGCAAGTGATTGATTTAATTGTCTGTTTCAGCGATTCGCCACAAGCTATGGAGCGATGACGCCTCAGATCGGCCGACGGGGTCCCGTGTCAGGCTGCGGGAAGGGCGCTCTCACTATTAGTCGGGATAACTCGCTCGCCGGCTGAGGAGCTACCCCGTCGCGCCGGACGTCGCCGCAATTAGGGAGGGCCTGTCCTGGGGCGATTGCTCTTTCAGTTGGAACAGCGCCCTCGAGATCAAAGCGGGGAAGGGCTGCCGGGCTGGCACGCTCGCTCTTCCTTCGACTGCCGGGCTGCGCCGCTACGGATCTTATCTTACTTACGATGTCAGGACGCAGAGCATCCAGCTGGGTACCTCACCGCGAGATATCGATAGGCAACATCCGCACCGCTTGGAGACTTATGCCTTTTCAATCGGCCCTGACGACAACAGCGATCTCCGCAAGCGGCTCGAAAAATCATTCATTGCTTTGTCGATTGCGAGCACGAGCTCGACGGCCAAGTCCTGAAAGCGATCGACGATGCGCAGATCGATAGTCTTGTTGATCTTGCAGGCCATACGCACAATGCCAGGCTGTCGTTGTTTGCATCCAGTCCTCCGATCGTCGTCAACTATCTTGGGTTCGCGGGAACGTCGGGGAGCAGGGGAGCTCTTCCGCTGCATCATTGCCGATCAAATCGTGCTGCCAGATCAAAACAGCCAATTCTTCGACGAGAAGGTTGTCCGTTTGCCCGGCAGCTTCATGCCGCGTGATAATCACGTCGCGACAATCGACGGTGCTGCGCCCAATCGAGTCTTCATCCGAACACTTGGCGCGCCATCGCCTCGCCGACCTCTTCCTGGATACGCTGCCCTACAACGCACATACGACGGCTAGCGATGCGTTGTGGGCTGGTCTGCCGGTAGTGACCCATATCGGGAATAGTTTCGCCGGTCGCGTGGCGGCGAGCTTGCTGAGCGCTGTCGGCCTGCCTGAGCTGATCACGCGAACGCGTGCGGATTATGAAGCACTCGCGATCGAACTGGCGCTTGATAAACAGAAGCTGGCGGATATTCGCCGAAGGCTGCAAGGGAGCCACCTGGCCGCATCACTGCTTGATGCCGCGCTCTACGCCAAGCGGCTGGAGACAGCTTTCGAGGCTATGTATCAACGACATCAGGACGGCTTGGCGCCGGATCATATCGAAGTTCAAGCGCGCGGATGAGGATGATGATCGCAGCCGCTTAATGGTCAGGCCAGCCAGTTCCCGAAGCGGTGGCCCGCGCCGAGTCCTTGGGAGTCCTTGGTTGATTCCACGATTCGACCGGCTCAGACCCAGAGCAGAGCGTCTCCGCAGGTGTGGCTGGCCCTTGCCGGAACTTTTGACGTCAATGAAACCTGCCGAAAAAGCACAGCAGATTCAATGCCTTACAAAGCCGCTCTGATCACATCTGCGTGTTATTTGTGCAACACCCGCCGGAAAACACGCTCCATCGGCCGGTTCTGAAGCGTTCTGTTGTTGTGTGTGCAAGGGCGTTCGGTAATTGTGACTGAGCGACGGAGGGGGGCATCCCGAGGTCGTCCCGTCTTAGGTGGTTCGCTTAAGTCCCTCGCGTTCAGCGGGTGTGTCCGAAGGCGCGAAGCGACTAAGCGGTGAATTTAAGGGACAAGGGAACCAACCTTAGGGTGTCTTCACCCAGCGGATCCGGAACCTTCCCTATGGCAAACTTGGAGGTTTAACATGAAGTTGGTTAAGAGCCTTTTGCTCGGTTCCGCGGCGGGTCTGCTCGCTGTTGGCGGAGCGCAGGCAGCCGATCTCCCCGTGAAGGCCAAAGCGGTCGAATACGTGAAGATCTGCTCCCTGTACGGTGCGGGTTTCTACTACATCCCCGGCACTGACACCTGCATCAAGCTGGGTGGTTATCTGCGCGCTGAAGTCGCGCTGAACACCAACTCGGACTACAGCGGTCAGCAATCCGGTAACAACGGTGCGCGCAACCGCCTGACGAACTACTACACCATGCGCGCTCGTGAAGATCTCAACATCGACACGCGCACCGCGACCGAGTACGGCGTCGTCCGTACCTTCTTTGACGGCGTGTTCTCGTGGACGACCGGCAATTATCAGGGAACCGGCAGCGCGACCGGCGGCACTGCCTACAGCAGCACGCTGGCGCTCAACACCTCCGGCGCGGCCCCGGCGCTCGTCGGTGGGTCGATCAACGGCAACGACGGCGGCACCTCGGGCGGTTCGCTCGGCGTGTACTACGCCTTCATCCAGTTCGCTGGCTTCACCATGGGTAAGGCCGTGTCGCAGTTCGACGCGCCCTGGACCAACTATCCCGGCAACAACTTCGACAGCCTCGTCGGCGGCAGCGGCACGGTCACTGGTGTCAACCAGTTCTCCTACACCGCTGACTTCGGTCAGGGCGTGACGGCAGCGTTCTCGGCGGAAGACCGGGCGGCCTACTATGATGCCGGCAACCTGAACATGACCGGCGCGACTGCGGGCGGCATGATCGGTGGCGCTTATGGCTCCAACGGCATCGGCGCTACCCGTTCGCCGAACCTCGTCGCTATGGTCCGTGTCGACCAGGCCTGGGGTCTGTTCCAGGCGTCGGTGGCTGCGCATGACAACCACGTTGCCTACTACGGCGCCACCGAGCCGACTGGCCACCCCGACGACAAGTGGGGTTGGGCTGCTCAGCTCGCTCTGTCGATCAAGAACATCCCGACTGGTGCGGGTGACGTGATCAACATCCAGGGCGTCTACACCGATGGCGCGACCCGCTACAACTTCCAGAACCTCGCGGGCAGCAGCTACTCGATGTTCGGCGGTTCCGGCATTGCCTACCAGAGCGTCGGCTTCGCCAATGCTCCGGACACGGTGTATGTCACGGGCAGCTCGCAGGAGTCGGTCAAGACCTGGGGCTTCCGCGGTGCTTACACCCATAACTGGGATCCATACTGGAACACCGCGATCTACGGTGCCTACGCTCAGGCCCAGTACGGCACGCTTGCCAAGACCACGCTTTGCGGCGCTGGTGGTGCTGGCGGCGTGTTCGGTGGCCTCGCGGGTGTGACGGGTTGTAATCCTGACTTCGCCATCGGCCAGGTCGGTCTCATCACCCGCTGGACCCCGGTCAAGAACCTGACGTTCTCGGCCGACCTCTCCTGGACCCATCTCGACCAGAAGTACGCGGGCACTGTTGCTTACGCTGGTGCCGGCGCCACGGCCAAGCCGGCCGCTGTGTACGAGCTGAAGGATCAGGACACGCTCGTTCTGCTCCTCCGCGCTCAGCGCAACTGGTAAGTTCGGTCTAACGACCTGACAGAGAGCCCCGGCGGGAAACCGCCGGGGCTTTTTTTGGTGGTCTTATCCCTGGGGTCGAAGAGCAGGCGATGGTCGGTAAAGCGCGATGAGATTGGGATGATCGTCATCGCGCCTCTGAGGCGCAGAGGCGGTCTCGATGCCCGGCTCTTGGTACGAAAAAGGCCGCCAAGAGAGGCGGCCTCCTGGAGTCCAAACAGAAACCGTCGTTATTTCACGTCGAGGGTTCGGCAGTAGTTGGAGCTCTCAATGCTGGTCCAGCCCCTCTCCATCCTGTTGGTTTGGCACTCGTAGAAGGTTTTGAAGTTGAGAACGTTTCTGCAATTGTGACCCACACCACTGGACAGGGAGCATTGGACCCTAGGATCATTGCTGGTTTCGGCTGCGACTTTCAGCGGGGCGGCGCTCAACGGCACGATCGACATCGAGACAAGAGCAAAAGCGGACATTGCCAACGTCTTCATAGCTTTCCTCCTTTTCTTGGTGGTTGGGACGGCAGATCTCTGTCCCGAAATGGATACTACCAAAGCGAGCGTGGGCTGTCTCACTCAATTCGGCATATCTGGGGGATCGGGGGACCTGCTTTCGCTTCGAAAGAAGATGCCGCTATTCCACGCTGCCGGCGCCGCGGCGCAAATCGGCCTCGATCTGCAACCGCGTGCCGCCGCCGAAGCGCGCGCGGTAGACCTGAAGGTTCTCCATGATCCGTTGCACGTAGTTGCGTGTCTCGGAGAACGGGATCAGCTCGACCCAATCGACCGCGTCGACCTTGGGATCGCGCGGATCGCCGTAGCGATCGATCCACTTCTTCACGCTGCCGCGGCCGGCATTATAGGCCGCAAAGGTCATGATGTAGGAGCCGCGATAGTCCTCGAGCAGCCCACCGAGCTCGGCCGAGCCGAGCGTAGCGTTGTAGGCCGAATCGTTCTTCAGACGCCCCAGATCGTAGGTCCCGCCGTGGCGCTTGCAGACATAGCGCGCGGCGTCCGGCGTCACCTGCATCAGCCCATAGGCCTGCGCCGGCGAGACGACCGAGGGATTGAAGGCGCTCTCCTGCCGCGCGATGGCGTAGATGATGCTGCGCTCGACCTCGGGGCCGATCGGCGTGAACTGCGGAATGCCGTTGACGGGATAGGCATAGAAATCGAACGGCAGCCCGCGATTGAGCGCGGCCTTGCCGAGCAGCAGCATGCCGCGCGCGTCGTTGTGGCGCTGGGTGAGCTCGCCGAGGCCGGCTAGCGCTTCGGGATCGCCGTTCTCGCCCATGTCGGCGAGAACAGGTATCGCCATCTCGCGCTCGTCGAGCTCGTAGAGCAGCTGGGCGGCGCGCACGATCTCCAGCCGTTCGGCACCGCGGCTGCGCGGCTGAGCGTTGAGCTCGATCTGCGGCAGGCCGAGCTTGGCGCGTGCGAGCTGGCCGTAATAGCTGGTCGATTGCTCGGCTGCCCGCGCGTAGGCGTTGCGCGCCTCCTGCTGGCGGCCTGCCGCTTCCGCGGCGCGGCCCTGCCAATAGCCGGCGCGCGCCAGCGTGGTCGGATTGACGCTGCCGATCCCGATGCGGGCAAAATGCTGGGTGGCGGCCGCGGGATCGTTGAGGAAGCGCAGCGCGATCCAGCCGGCCGTGAACTCCTGCTCGGTCTTGTAGATGTCGCGCGAGGGCAGGGCGGCATCGCGCGCGATCAGATAGGCGCTGCGGAATTCCTCCGTGTCGATCATCTTGCGCGCCAGCAGGCGCCGCTCGATCCACCATTCGTCGAGATTGTAGAGCCGGCCCGGATCCTTCGGTGCCGACAGCATGAGCTGGGCAGCTTCCGCAAATTTCTCCTCGCGGCGCAGCAGCTGGATCTTGCTGAAGATGAAGCCGGGATCGCCGTGCAGCTCGCGCGGCACGGCGTCGAGCAGCGCACGAGCGTTCGGCGCCTTCTTGAGCGAGGCGATGCGGGCCTTGGCGAGTGCGACATAGCCGGCGCCGAGGCGCTTTGCAGCACGCAGTGCGGCCTCGTTCTCGCTGCCGTAGAGCAGCGTGTCCATCCGCGCCTTCTGATCGCCGGGCGTCAGCAGTGCGCCGAACTGGTCGAGTGCGTTGTTCTCGGTGTCTTCCGACATCGGGTCGCTGCGCCAGGCATCGCGCACCAGACGTTCGGCGTTGGCGCGGTCGCCGTGGGCCAGCATCGCCTTGGCGAGCGTGAAGCGGCCCTTGGCGGACACGGGCGATTCGTTCTCGAACCACGACCACGCGACCTGGTCGTCGCGCCTGTCGTCCCACATCGCGGCCTCGAGGCGCCGGCGCAGGAAGGTCTGCGACGGCCAGCTCGGATTGGCGGAGAGGAAGGCGCGGTAGCGCTCCACAGTCGCGCCATTGTCCTCGCTGCGCAGGATGATCCATTCCGCGAGTTTGCGCGCGACGGGATCCGAGATCGTGACTGCTGCATTGGTGGCGTCGCCCGCCTTGCGTTTGCGCACGAGCTCGATCACGGTCTCCAGCGTGTCCTTGTCGGCTTGCGAGGTCGACGAGGTCGCGGCAACCGCAGCCGGTGTGATCGGCTTGCGCGGGGCGGCATGCTGGCGGGTCGCAGGAGCCAGGACAGGAGCCGCGACGGGCTTGGCGGGGGACGGGGCGGTCGGTCTGACGATGGCCGTCGCAGCCGGCGCGGGGGCGGTCTTCGGGACCGAGCCGCCAGCGGTCGGCGTTGACTTTGGCGGGGCAGCCGTAGGCTTCAGCTTGTCCTTCGCAGGTTCCTTGCCTGCGGTCTTGCCAGCATCCTTGCCCGCATCCTTGGCAGGCTTCTTCGCGGCATCCTTGGCGGGGGCACTGGGCGCGCCCTTGCTTGCCCCCTTGCTTGCCCCCTTGGCGGCGTCCTTCGGAGTTTCCTTGCCGGTTCCCTTGGACGCACCTTTCGTAGTGTCCTTGGCGGCTGGCTTGGCTGCGGGTTTCGCGGTTTCCTTCGCTGTTTCCTTGGCGGTTTCCGCGGTTGTCTCATTGGATTTGGCCCAGGCGGCGCAGCCGGCCGACAGCCCTGCCATCAGGCACACGATCAGGCCGGTGGATCGCCATGCGGCGCGCGGAAATGAGATCACGGCGTTTCGTCGCCCCGAATCAGTCAATTGGCTCAAGACCTAGCTGTACAAGATCTGGCTGTATTTGATTGAATATGCGGACAAATTACCAACAGCCGCTTACCTTCGCCCGGTTTGCACCACCACCGCGGCAAAATCGCGGCCTAAACGGTGCGTCAGACGGGAGCGGGTCTTTTACCGGCGGGATAGACCCGATATGAATGCGGCCTGCGCTCAAGATTGCCGCGTACGGAGGAAGTCCATGGCAGCCAAGACAAAATTCCGGGGATCGTTCACCGCCTTGGTCACGCCGTTCAAGAACGGCTCGCTGGACGAGGCGGCGTTTCGCTCCCTGGTCAACTGGCAGATTTCAGAGGGCACCAACGGCCTGGTTCCCGTCGGCACCACCGGAGAGAGCCCGACGCTGAGCCATGACGAGCACAAGAAGGTCGTCGAATGGTGCATCGAGGAAGCGAAAGGCCGCGTGCCTGTCGTCGCCGGCGCCGGCTCCAACTCGACCAAGGAGGCGATCGAGCTCGCCCAGCACGCCGAGAAGGCGGGCGCCAATGCGGTTCTGGTCGTGACGCCCTACTACAACAAGCCGACCCAGGAAGGCATGTACCAGCACTTCAAGGCGATCAACGACGCGATCGGGATTCCGATCATCATCTACAACATTCCGCCGCGCTCGGTGATCGACATGTCGGTCGACACCATGGCGCGGCTGTGGGAGCTGAAGAACATCGCCGGCGTCAAGGACGCCACCGCCAGCATGGTCCGCGTCTCGCAGCAGCGCGCGGCGATGGGCGAGGACTTCAACCAGCTCTCGGGCGAGGATGCGACCATCCTCGGTTACATGGCCCATGGCGGCCATGGCTGTATCTCGGTGACCTCGAACGTCGCGCCGCGGCTGTGCTCGGAGTTCCAGGCCGCCTGGGCGAAGGGCGATCATGCCACCGCGCTGAAGCTGCACGACAAGCTGATGCCGCTGCACAACAACCTCTTCATCGAGAGCAATCCGGCGCCGATCAAGTACGCGCTGTCGCTGCTCGGCAAGCTCGACGAGACGCTGCGGCTGCCGATGGTGCCGGTCACCGAACCGACCCGCGTTGCCGTGCGTAGCGCGATGGTTCATGCTGGCCTCATCAACTGACGCGCTAGCCGATGAGGGAGCTTTTCATGGCGATCGAGGAAAGAGGCACGCGGATGCTCACGGAGTTCCGCGAGTTCGCCATGAAGGGCAACGTCGTCGACCTCGCGGTCGGCGTTATCATCGGCGCGGCCTTCGGCGCCATCGTGACGTCGCTGGTCGGCGACGTGATCATGCCGATCATCGGTGCGGCCACCGGCGGTCTCGACTTCTCGAACTACTTCACGCCGCTTTCGGGCAAGGTCACCGCCGCAAATCTCGCGGACGCGAAAAAGCAGGGTGCCGTCTTGGCTTGGGGCAACTTCCTCACGCTGACGATCAACTTCATCATCATTGCCTTCGTGCTGTTCCTGGTGATCCGTGCCATGAACAAGTTGAAGCGCAAGGACGAGGCAGAGCCTGCCGCTCCGCCGAAGCCGTCGGCCGAGGTCGAGCTGCTGACCGAGATCCGCGATCTCCTCAAGAAGTCTTGACGCGCGCGCTTCATCCAAACTGTTAGCGTCCTCGCGCATCTCGATCAGGTTTGTCTTCCATGGCCGACAAGAACGAACGTCCGATCAAGGTCATGGCGGAAAATCGCAAGGCCCGCTTCAACTATGCGATCGAGGATACGATCGAGGTCGGCATCGCGTTGACCGGCACCGAGGTCAAGTCGATCCGCAACGGCAAGAGCACGATCGCGGAATCCTACGCCGATTCCAAGAATGGCGAGATCTGGCTGATCAACGCCACCATTCCGGAATATCTCCAGGGCAACCGCTTCAATCACGAGCCCAAGCGGCCGCGAAAACTGCTGCTGCATCGCAAGCAGATCAACAAGCTGATGGGCGCGGTCGACCGCGAAGGCATGACGCTGATCCCGCTCAAGCTTTACTTCAACGAGCGTGGTCGCGCGAAGTTGCAGCTAGCGGTTGCAAAAGGCAAGAAGCTGCACGACAAGCGCGAGTCCGAGAAGAAGCGCGACTGGAGCCGGGAGAAGGGCCGCCTGATGCGGGCGAGGGGATAGCGGGATGACTCAGAGAAACCTGCTCGAGGTCGATTGGACCCGGATTCCCGCACCCGCGGATGACGGCGGCGCCGCGCACCTGAAAGGCATGACATTGCCGCCGGTCAGCCTGCTCGCCACTGACGACACGTCGGTCGCGCTCTCGGCGCTGCGTGGCCGGACTGTGGTGTTCGCCTATCCGCGCACCGGCGAGCCCGGCAAGATCGCGCTGGTCGACGATTGGGACATGATCCCGGGCGCGCGCGGCTGCACGCCGCAGACTTGCGCATTTCGCGATCTGTTCGCCGAGCTGAAGGCCGCCGGCGCCGCGCAGGTGTACGGCCTCTCGACCCAGAGCAACGCATACCAGACCGAGATGGCCTCGCGGCTGCATCTGCCGTTCCCGGTGCTCTCGGACGAGAAGCTGGCGCTGACGCGCGCCCTGAATTTGCCGACCATGGAGGTCGCGGGCCTGACGCTGATCAAGCGCCTCGCGCTGATCGTCGACGACGCCAGGATCACGCATGTGTTCTATCCGGTGTTTCCGCCCGACCGAAACGCCGGCGATGTCCTGGACTGGCTGAAGGCCAATCCCGCCACGGGCTAGTCGAAGGATTAGTCGAGGTCGGCCTTCACCTTTGCGAACACGGAGCGGAACATGTCCGGCGTCAGCACGCGGGTGTTCGTGTTGTAGCGGGAGCAGTGATAGCTGTCGTAGAGCCTGAATGCGCCGGCCTGATGCACGGCGCCGTGGCCGAAGGGGGCCTGTGATCCCTTCAGGTTCAGCGGCTTGAGCACGGTGTCGTGCGCAATACGCCCGAGGGCGACGATCGCGCGCAGGTTCGGCATCGTTGCGAGATTCGCCGCGAGGAACTGCCGGCAGGTGTTGATCTCGACCGGCAGCGGCTTGTTCTGCGGCGGCACGCAATGCACCGCATTGGCGATCCGACAGTCGACCAGCTTCAGGCCGTCGTCGGGACGCGCCTGATATTTGCCCTTGGCGAAGCCGTATTCGAGCAGCGTCGCGTAGAGCAGGTCGCCGGCATAATCGCCGGTGAAGGGACGGCCGGTGCGGTTGGCGCCCTGCATTCCCGGCGCAAGGCCGACGATCAGCAGGCGCGCCTTGATGTCGCCGAAAGGCGCAACCGGTGCATTGTGCCACAATGGCTCGCGCGCGCGGTTCGCCTCGCGAAAGGCGACCAGGCGCGGACAGAGCGGACAGTCACGGTCGGGGACGAGGCTGAGAGGCTGGCGGCTTGACCGGGCCGCCTCACTCCTCGAAGTCGTCATCGCCCCTCGCCGGCGCCATCGTGGTCGCGCGCTGGAGGAACTGCGGGGCGTGGTGGCGCGCCTCGCGGTCGCCGCGGTCACGCGGGGCGGGGCGTTCGGACGGGTCGCGGCCGAGCTTGGACTGCAGCTCGACGAGGTCGGTGAAGACGTCGGCCTG
>NZ_JBVVOY010000034.1:0-54751 GCF_055807535.1 Bradyrhizobium sp. Kon37 | reverse complement strand
CTTCACCAGCTGATTGTCCACGGTGTCCAGGCTCTCGCTGGTTTCCGTCAAAAACTCCCGCAACAGATCATCCATGAAAACAGGCCTTCATACAGGGAGGGCGCGCACACAAGACGTGATGCGCCAATTCGGAATGGGGCCAGCTTCACCGCAAAGCGTTTAATATTGGTTGAGTATGTGGAAAAGAACGGAATCAACAAAGAGACAAGGCGCTCCGGACAAGCCGAAGCGCCTTGTAAAGATTCGATTGACGTTTGAGAGCGGCGACGTGTCTACGAAGCGATAATGGTGATGGCCTCGCCTTCATGCGCGAGCCTCACGGTGAGCCCGCAGGCCTCTGCCAACAGCCGCGTATAGTAAGGCTGGATCGCGTGCGCATCCGCGGCCGGACCGCGCTCGCCGCTCAGCAGCTCGGAGATGTTCTGCGGCAGGCGCGCATTATGTCCGGTCGCGGTGATGCGGAAGCTCATGGTCTCGCCCTCGCCGATCGGATCGATCGTCAGCGTGCCGCCGCGCGGGATCGTGTGCTGCGAAACGACCAGCATGTTGAGCAACAGCTTGACGCGATTCTTCGGCAGCAGGATCCGCGGCAGATTCCAGGTGATCGAGCACTTGCCGTCCTCGATGTGGCCGCGCGCCATGGTCTGGGCATCGCCGAGATCGATCTGCGCGCCGGACGAGCCGGCCGCACCAAAGGCAAGGCGGCAGAACTGGAGGCGGGCGGAGGCGGTTTTCGCGCTCTTGCGAATCAGGTCGAGTGCGAACTCGCGGTCGTCGGGCTTGGGATCGTCGTCGAGCACTTCGAGCCCATTGACGATGGCGCCGACAGGGCTGATGAGATCGTGGCAGACCCGCGAGCACAGCAGCGCAGCGAGTTCGAGCGCATCTGGAGCGGCAACGGTAGCGGGTGACGAAGCGTCAGACATAAAGGGTTCCTGGAATTGCACGGCGCGGACGCGGCGAATCAAGCATGCTTGACGAATGCCGCAGGTTCTAACATTCGCAAGCCCATGGCAGCTAGCTTGCGATCGGTTCGAAGCGGCCCTAATGCCGCGGCGAATCACTCGAGCAGGGATGGAATTGCCGATGAATGAGGCATGCAGGTGAAACGGATCATCGACGGCGCGGCCGCCTCCCATCTGATGGAGCCGCTCACCGCGCTGGTGGTGAAAGCGGGCGAAGCCATCCTCGCGGTCAACCGCGCGGCGATGCGGGTGGACGGCAAGCAGGACGGCTCGCCGGTGACCGAGGCCGACCTTGCCGCCGACCGCATCATCGCGGACGGGCTGGCGCAGCTTGCGGGCGACATCCCGACGCTGTCGGAAGAGCGGACCCAGCTCGCCTCGCCGCCGTTCCGCGACAGCTTCTTCCTGATCGATCCGCTCGACGGCACCAAGGAGTTCGTCGCCGGGCGCGACGAGTTCACCGTCAACCTTGCCCTCGTGACATCGGGCGTGCCGCTGCTGGGCATCGTCAGCGCGCCCGCGCTCGGGCTGCTCTGGCGCGGCATCGTCGGCCGCAGCGCCGAGCGCGTCAGGTTCGATGGCGCGACGATCGGCGCTGCCGAGCCGATCCATACCCGCAAGTTGCCGCCCCTGGGCGAGCCCTGGATCGCCGCGGTGAGCCGTTCGCATGGAGATCCCCGAACCGAGGACTTCATCGATCACCGCCCCAACGCCGTCAGGAAGACGGTCGGCTCGGCCGTGAAATTCGGCCGGATCGCGGAAGGCAGTGCCGACATCTATCCGCGCTTCGGGCCCACTTGTGAATGGGACGTCGGGGCAGGCTACGCGGTCGTGACCGCGGCCGGCGGCAGCGTAACCGACGGCAAGGGCGGCGCGCTCCGCTTCGGCGAGCGGCACGATGGCGGCTTCATCATCCCGGAGTTCATCGCCTGGGGTGACCCGCAGGCCGCAAGACTCTGAAATCGTAAAGGCGCTACTGGCTGAGCTTGTCCTCGAGGGCCGGCCAGCGCTTGCCCACCTCGTAGAGGAAGCGCTCGGGGTTGGCGGCGAAGGCGTCGCGATTGCCTTCCCGGCTGAACAGATAGAGCCGCTGCGCCGCGATCGCGAAGAAACGGGGGTTGCCGGCGATGGTGACCCCGCGGGCGATATCGACCGGATCGTAGCCGCCGAACTGCGGCCCGTAGACCTCGGGATGGGCCAGGAAAGAGGCCCGGTTGCCCTCGTTTCGAAAGCGCCAGACTGCGCCCCACAGGTTCGCCTCGAACTCGGCGGCCCCCTGCACGGCCGTGCCAGCGACGAAGTAGGCCACGGGGTCGAAGCCCTCGATCGCCACGCCGCTGAAGCGGTTGACGACGATCCGCTCGGTGGTGGCCGCCTGCGCCGGCAACCCCGCGCAGAGGATCCAAATGCCCGACAGCATGCAGACCAGAAGGCCGATCAAGGCAATTCCGGGGCGCAAAGGGCTAGCTTCCTGCCGTTCTGCCGTCATAGTTGCTGCGGATAACATCCGAGTCGAGGGGACATCCGGCGCAACCTAGAGCCGCGCCTGTTGGCGTCAGGTTAAGGAAGCGACCGGATTCGATACCAGGGGTTCTTTTATGACTTTCGCATCACGCCTTGCCGCAGTCGCGCTTGCCGCGATGGTCGGGTGGATCATTCCGGCTTCCGCCCAGCAGCCGCCGCCGCCCGATTTGCCGCCGCCGCAGCGGACCCCGACGCCCAGCACCTATGGGCCGGACGAACTCGTGAACGCCGGCCACCGCTTCTTCGGCAACGTCTCGCGCGGTCTCGCCTCGATCATCGAGAAGGCGGTCAGCCAATGGGGCCTGCCCAACGGTTATATCCTCGGTGAGGAAGGGTCCGGCGCTTTCGTCGCCGGCCTGCGCTACGGCGAAGGCACGCTCTACACCAAGAACGCCGGTGACCTCAGGGTCTACTGGCAGGGCCCCTCGCTCGGCTTCGACTGGGGTGGCGACGGCGCGCGCACCATGACGCTGGTCTATAATCTGCCCGCCACCAACGCGATCTACCAGCGCTTCGCCGGCCTCGACGGCTCGGCCTACATCATCGGCGGCTTCGGCATGACGGCGCTCACCGCCAACAACATCGTGCTGGTGCCGATCCGCTCGGGCCTCGGCCTGCGGCTGGGAGCCAATATCGGCTATTTGAAATTCACCCCGCGCGCGACCTGGAACCCGTTCTAGCGTCCCGCTTTCCCCTGCGGCGACGGATCAAGGTTAACGACATGTCGGGGCTGGCTTTTTGCCGGCCCCGCATGCAATGTCCTTGGTAAATTTTTCCTTAGCTTTGGGAGTTCTGGCCCATGGTCGAACCGATCATGTACCTGGCGATCGGTTTCCTGCTCTCGATGCTGTGCGGGCTCGCGATCGTGCCGCTGGTGCATAACCGCGCCGTGCGCCTGACCACGCGCCGGCTCGAGGCCGCCACGCCGTTGTCGATGGCCGAGATCCAGGCCGACAAGGACCAGCTCCGCGCCGAGTTCGCCATGTCGGCGCGGCGCCTCGAGATGAGCGTCGACCAGCTCAAGAACAAGACCACGAGCCAGCTCGCCGAGCTCGGCAAGAAGAGCGACGCCATCAACCGCATGAAGATCGAGCTCGGCGAGAAGAACGCCACGATCTTCGCGCTCGAAGCGCGCGAGAAGGCGGTGAAGGAGCAGCTCCGCGCCACCGAAGAGGAATTCAACACCAAGACCGCGGCCCTGCGTGCCGCCGAGATCGCGCTGACGGACAAGCAGGGCGAGCTCGCAAAGATCAATTCCGAACTGTCCGACCGCTCGATGATGGCGGAGAGCCGTCAGGTCGAGCTGGTTGTGGTACGTGCGCAGATCGAGGAGCTGAAGAACCGCGTCGGCGACGCCGAAAAGGAATTTGCCGCGACGCAGGCGCGGCTGGCGCAGGAGCGTACCGAATCCGAGACCGCCTCGCGCGAGCTCGGCGACGCCCGCGGCCGCGTCGAGAATCTGAGCCAGCGCGTCACCGACCTCGATCGCCAGCTCATGTTGCAGGTGAAAGAGGCCGAGATGCTGTCGGGTCGCGTCGGCGATCTCGAGGGACGCCTCGCCACGCAGGGCAAGCTGCTCGCCGAGCGCGACTATGAGAACAACCAGCTCCGCCAGGCCAATGAGAGTTCCGAGCGCACCATCAAGGAGCTGCGCGTCGAGATCGCGGCCTTGAGCGGCGGCAAATCGTCGGCCGCGATGGAATCGATCCGCGCGGAAAAGACTGCGCTCGAGGAGCAGCTGCGCACCGCCCGCGACGAGCGCGCCAAGCTGCAGCGCGACATCAACGCGATCCAGCAGCAGGCCGAGAGCTCCTGGGCGACCGAGCGGATGGAGAACGCGCTGCTGCGCGAACGCATCAACGACATCGCCGCCGAAGTGGCCAAGCTCGCGATGCAACTCGAAGGGCCGAACTCGCCGATCGAGGCCCTGCTTGCGGCCGAGGCCGGCCAGCCGCCGAGGCCGGCGCCGCGCCCGGCCAATGACGCCGCGACCAACGGCACGGCCGCCGGCACCCTGCCCGAAGGCGGCGGAACACTGGCCGAACGCATCCGCGCGCTCCAGGCCCACGCCTCCCGCGCCCGCCAGCAGGGCGCGTAGGCGGCCCGAAAACGGTCGCGCCGCCGAATTGCGGGTCCGGTGAAGGTTTTCCGGCCCGACAGCGCCTCGAAACTTGACACCTTCGGCCCGCACTTCTAAATCGCGGGCTCCAAAGCGCCGGCGGCCGAAACTCGGGTCGCCTGCATGATGGTTTCGGGTGCATAGCTCAGCGGGAGAGCGTTCCCTTCACACGGGAGAGGTCCAAGGTTCGATCCCTTGTGCGCCCACCATTAGTCCCATAACTACAACAATTTAGCGGGTTGCTTCCCCCATATTGTGCCCCGAAAAGTCTGGGGCATAACAGGGGCACGTGGCAAAAAAGATCGTCCCTCTACCTTCGGCCGCCGCTCCGACCCCGACGGCGAAAGCTCGTTAGTGTTTCACGACGTGATCCGCGTCTGCTCAATCGCCGTGCGACAAGGATCAATGGAGTTGGAGGGATCGCGTCGAATCGCGGTTGCACGATTGTCAGGTCATTCGATGCAGCCCGCAGTGCCTTCAATACGCGGTGGCAGCGGCTTCTTTGCGTTTCAGTCGATTCATTACCATTTCATTGCACCATTCTTCATCGAGAGCTGTATTTCCGTTCTCCTTAAAAACTGTCATTACGGTTTTCAAACTCGGCCAGGGTGCTCTCCTGAGTAGGACACTCGTTTCGGGAAACTAGGACGCGTTCGGATCCGGTACCGGAACTCCGTGCTACTACGGATTTCTCAGGCCTATTGAAGGAGTCAGGATTGCTCCTGCCGGGGCTGTTATTTCATTCCCAACAAATTTTCCGGCAGGGTCGCGCGAATGCGACCCTTTCTTGATTCCACACTCGCGGAGGGATCAGGACAGTCCTCGGCGCCAGGTACTGGCCGAAATAGCCCACTCGGGATTTCAAAGTAGGCCACGCAACGAAAGGCCCGGCTGGCAGCATCCCTTCATCTAGGTTGAGCACCTCGCTGCCGGCGATGGTGACGACTACGACGAGATCTCCCTGGCAACATTGTAAAGCGGTACTGCGAGCGCAACGCGTCGACGTTCTGGAGTACCTTCAGGCGCAGGAAAGGGTAATCGCGCTTGCGAACCCCAACTCGGCGCCGGGCTTCGGGACGATCACCGTCCGCCAGGCCTTCGAAAACTAACTGCCCACCCTCGCGGGAAGGAACGAACGCAGCGCGCGGCTTACGAGAGGTCGCGTCGAGAAGCACATCATGCCCAAGCTAGGGCACCGCAGGGTAATCGATCTCACGACCACCGAACTGGAGACCTGGCAGGCGACCATGGTCGCCAAGGACCCTGACAAGGAGGTGGTGCGCAAGTCGAAGGATTCGGCCAACCGGGTGCTTACGATGTTCAAGGCGTTCCTCAACCATGCTTGGCGGGACGGCAGCAACGGAGTCTCGACGGACGATGCTTGGCGCAAGGTGAAACCGTTCCATAACGTGTCCCGACCGAGGGAAGTGCGCTTTTCTCCGGACCAGGCGCGAAAGCTGATCGGCAACGCAGAGGAACCGAAGTTCGCCGATCTGCTTAAAGGCGGCTATCTCACGGGCGCCCGCTACGAGGAGCTCACTGAGGCGCGCGTTCGGGACTTCGATCGTAAGGGGAAACACCTGTACGTAAACGGAAAGACCGACGGTCGGCATATCATTCTGCAAAAGGACGCATAGACGTTGCTTGATCTGCTGACGCGTGGACGCCCGAATGATGCGTTCATTTTCCTCAAGGAAGACGGCGCGAAATGAAAGGCTTCCGACCAGATCCATCGCATGAAGGACGCGATCTCCCGGGCGGGATTGGACCTCCGAGGTACCTTCTACTCGCTCCGTCATTCGTACATCTCCGAGTCGATCGAGAAGAACGTACCCTTGACCGTGATCGCGGAGAATTGCGGAACGAGCGTGCGGATGATCGAGATAACTTATGCCAAGCTCTTGAAGCAGTTGAAACGTCAGTTCGTCGAAGACGGCGCCCCGAGCCTGCACTGAGGCATCCACATGAGCACCGAACATTTGATACCGAGAGGCGGCATCCGGATCAGCGAAGCGTTCCAGATCCTGTATAGAAGGCTTACGCCCGATTGGCAGGACCTTGAACAGTTCTGCGTCGTGTGGGACGAGGGTGCAAGCGACGACGGCTCCGCCTCGGACGAAAATCCATACGAGCTCATCTTCGAGGCTGAACGTCGGGCCGAACGCGTGCTACGGGCGGCGCTGTCGGACGGAGCTCTCAGAGCACACGTGCACAACGTCAGCACGGGCATCGACTTCGAACTACCGACCAGGGGCTGGTGGCAGTTTGGCGACCATGCCGGAATTCATCGTGATTCCACCGATGACCGCTTTCCAGGCCCGAACTGCGCAATAAATGGCGTTCGCCTACCTATTTTTCTGATCCGCGGTGAATTCGAAAAGTGGCTACCCGACGTGGGATCACCTGAAACCAATGTAGCTGCCTCCGATCCGAGCTCAACATCTCCGGCGGACGCCCTTCCTTCGGGAAGCCGCATGCCTTCGGTTCAAGAGGCCGTGGAACGATCCGGGACCTCCCGAACCAACCTTTATCGCGCCATGCGCTCGCAGGCCCTATCCAGCAAGAAGTTCGGCAAGCGCAGATTGATAATGCAGGCCGAGTTGGACCGGTTCTTAGGAGGCCTGCCCGTTGCAAGTTCGGGGTAGGCCTGAAAAAAGCGCGAACCGCCCTGTTTGCGCGTCGCGAATCGACTGGATCCCGTCATGCGCGAACGGCACCGCCCAGCCCACGTGCGCTGCGCACTCTCGATCTCCATCGATTGAAGGAGATGCAATAATGGAAGACGGCGGTTAGGCGCGGACGAGCTTAGGACGATATCCTTCGATCAAGCCCAGCACGTCATGGAATACGAGTACCTAACCGGAGCAATCCGGCCCCGCGCCGATTCCGATCGTCGGGATCCGGGATTCGGTCGCTCGCGCGGCGAGCTCCGCCGGAATACCTTCAAGGACCAGAGCGAAGCATCCGGCCTCCTGCAGAAGATGAGCGTCTTCGAGCAGCTTACCCGGCTGCCGGGTATTGGGCTCAATCGCCCCTCTCGCTCGGCTGCTGACGGCTCCGCGCTAGACCGCGCCAGCGCCAGCTTCCGTGCAACTTCGGTGGGGTCGCGTTCGGCGCGATAATGAGTGCAGTTGCAAGCCGGACATGGAGCGAGGCCGACCAAGGCAGCTTTACTTGGCGGCCATCGCCTTTGTCGCGGCCTCGCGCTTTGGCCGGGCCCTTGCGGCCTGTGCCAGCTTTAGCCACTCATCGGCGAATATGAGCCACTGTGCCTTGCTTGACGGGATGTCGCTCTTGGCAGCTTCCGCCAGACATTCCTCGCGCTCTTTGAGGAACGCTACCGCGTCCTGTTTGCCGGGTGCGTCCGCCAACTGATCCATAATTGGCTCCCACAACCAAAATGAGCATATTGACCTAAATCAACCTCGGCATTGAAAACCTATTGCGACCGTATGTCCAGCAATGCGGAGCAGACATACGGTGGAGCTTCCGGTGAAGTTGCTGGCCGAGTACATCGAACGCGCGCTGCAACTGGAAGCTCTTGCCGAGGGCGAAGCCGAGCCCAAGTTCAAGGTGCAGTTACTGAAGCAGGCGGATGCGTACCGTAAGCTGGCGGCCAAGCGTGCGGAGCTTTATGGGATGCAAGCGCCGAGCGGCCCTGACAGATCACGTTAGCCGCCAAAACTGGGCCAACTCTCGCGATACCGCCAGTATCCGCCAGTCCTGGATTGGAGGCTTTTCGCTTATCCTACAAAAACGCCGCCCGCTTAAATGTCACGCGGGCGGCGGCTTTCCAGCCCCGGCGGGTTTGACGCAAAACTCCGGTGACGATGATACTGCACAAGTTGTGCCAAGGTTTTGTGTCGCGTTTTGTGACAGTGGTACCGACATGAAAGAGGCCGCCCAGTGAGGCGGCTTTACTGTTCCGGCTCAAATCTTTCGATCTTGGTCGCGCCTTGCCAAAGCTCCACGGCATGTCCGTTGACAAGCTGTTTGGCTCTTTCCCGGGCTATCGTCTCATCAGGGACCGTCAGGTCCACGCGAAGCTCTATGTGCCCGTCTGCCCCGATTACGTAAGCTCGATATTCGCCCATGGTCGCGCAGTTGAATGCTTCGTCGAGGCAAGTTTAAAGCCCCATCTAAAATGATGGACTATCAAATGAGACACCCCGTAGTTTTACGTAGGACACTTACGGGTCCGAAGTCACGAGTCGGCCCCGTGCTCGGAGCCAGCCCCGGTTCCATCGGAACGAAACGCGCACCGAGCGCGGCGCGCGCGGTTGGCGAGCCTCTTTTGGGTTTACCCACACGAGACATGCTGCCGAGACAACAATGCCGTCTCAATAGGATTAACTTCCGAATTGTGAGACATCATGGTCTCATGGTCGTCGGAGCGAACTGGCACCATTCTACAGCTTGACCGGGCGGTCATCGATTGATCCTGAGCTGCTAGTCTGGATGTTGCTGGTCGGCTAGCCCTTAGGAATAGGAACGCTGGCGGAGCCAGCCTGCCCTACGAAAAGAGGCCCCCGGAACGCGTGAGCATAGCGACGCCGCAGGCGGCACGCGGGACGAGTGCAGTCCCGAGACCGGTTAAAAGGGCACCCGAGGAGGGGCAGTGATAGCGACGCCGGCATGAAATGACGGCGGGACCCGACGCGAGTGCCCCCGGCGAGGGACACATGCATTCTTCTCTATCATCGGCGCGAGGGATCGATGCCGCAAGGCCGAGACGCATCCGCGGCTCGGTTTACGAGAGCCCGCCCGGCACCGGCCGGACGCGCCATAAAAGTGAAGACATCGATACAAGATAATCCGTCCGCGCATCGCAAGGCTTGGCATGTGCCTGAATGCACCTGTCACATTTTCGCAGCGCGCCGCATGGGATTCGACAACTTTTAGATGTATTGGTATGGATGGGTATGATGATGAGCACGCCCATTTGGATGCCCTCCGTTTCCACCGATCTCGGTGATGCCTTCAGTCGCCATCTGGCTTTGTTCCGAGGGCAACGAGCTTATGCGCTCGGCGGTATCGAGCTGGACTGGCTCAATGCCCTTCGGGATCGCGCTCTGCGGCGGCGCGAGCAGCCGCTTGTCGATAGCACTGACAAAATGCTCGTCTTGCTTGCGCACCCTTCGGCGAATCCTTCTTTCAAAACGGAATTCGAAACGACGTTCGCTGCGGCGTGGCGTTCAGCCTATCCTCTCAGCGCATTGTTCCAGGACGAGCGCCGCTTTCTCAGCGGCACAACGATGGACTACACACTTAACTGTATCGACCCCGGCCAGGTGCGCGCGATCGAAGACGCCGCTCTGGCGGACCCCTCGATGCAGACCTTTGTGCAGGACATGATAACAAGATTGACAGCGACATCGGCGCAGCCGCGCTACGGCGTCTATCGCGGTGTCTTTGATATTTATTCAGAGGCGCTCGTGTGCCTTTTCCTTCGCGTGCGCACCGGAGGAAGGCTGACGATCACAAAGATACCTGAGACGAAACTGGCGGGGCCTGACTTCGAATGCTCGCTTGATGTGGAGACCAACGGCAAAACAGAGACGCTTGCGTTTTTTATCGAAGTCAAATCGCTCGATATCGTCCATGCGCCACAGCGCCTCCCCGAAATGCTCGATGAGGGCATGGAGGTGCAGATCGACGTGGATCGTCAGATCGCGGACGGCCAGCGAGTGGCGGTGGGAGTCGGAGAGATTGCGCCGCACCGCCCCTATGGGAACGATCCCGATTACGATCCAAGATCGGTGAGAGGAACGATCGAAACCCTCATTGAGAAGGCCGCCGGAAACTTCAAGAATACACAGTTCAAGCGTGGGCCGACTTTTGCGCTGGCGAACATACTCCGCTTGCCAAGGCCAGAAAGCGGAACCGGCACGCTGGCACCTTTCTACTATGATCGGGCAATGGGCGGCGCTTGCGTGAGCGGCGTTCTTTGGAATATGGCGTTTGGAGAAGTCGGCGCACCCATCCACAGGACACCTGATTTCGAAGGAAAAGGTACAGCGGATGGAACGCTAAAACGGGCGGGAATTCTGGTCGACCCGTCTCTTGGGCTTGAGACCCCCGGCCTTATCGTTCTTCACTACGATCAACGGGCCTACCGCTTCGACGGCTTCTACGATCCGCACTGGACGTCAAAAGAGTGGGTCTGGAGCGATGTCCAGGTGGAGGCAGTGCTGTATGCGCTTTGCGGCGAATACAACGACCGAAGCAATGGGCATGCGCATGAGTACGCCATGAACCGCGACCGCACTTAACGCTTCGGCTTATTCCCGGGCTCTTCGAGATAGCGCGGCGGCAATCCATTCACGAGACTGCTTACGACACGGCCGATTTCATAGGTGCCGACTTTCTCGAAACGCCCCTCGATCGGCTCGGCCCAGAAACGCGCCGCCATCGAAGCCGGGAAGCTCGAGTCGTCTAGCTTGACCGACGGGTAGTCACGGCCGCTCTGCTCAGAGTGCTTCTGCCAGGCCGCGCCCAGCTCGACGGCGCCGGAGTAAACGCGAAAGTGCGGGCCCTTGCTCGGGGCGTTCTCGAAGCGCACCAGCTTGACGTTCAGCGTCAGCGTGCGGATCGAGCCGGTGAAGCCATTCTCGGTGGAGGTGAAGGTGCCGATGGTCGCCGTGGTCGTCGTCCTTTAGGGTTGCTCGGGTCGCGCCCGTCGCGACGTCGATAGCGGTCGACAGACTGGAGGCGATCGGCCCGCACCCGAAGGGCCGGAACGTCAGTGGGGGCGGCCGGCAGAGACCTTTTTTTGCGTCGCGAGGAATGCGGCGCAGCCGCAGAGGAAAAAAGCTGGCGACGGCCGTTGCGGTATCAAGATCGAGACGGCGCGATAGCGCCATCGCGCTTCAGTCAGACCAGCCACATCGAGGACGTGATCGGGGCGCCCCTCGGACAAACCGGCGACGACGTCTGCTCGCCTCCCGTGTCGGCCTCACCCCCCGCCGCCGCCAGCTCCACGACGTCAAGGCCGCAAGCGTTCGCCGACGCCGCCGAATGGGCCGTAGCTGTCTGCAGGTTCGGAGAGCGGGGCAACGAGCGCCTGCGCAAACTACCAGGGCGAGTGGATGTGGATGCCGGTCCGATCGCCGAGCCACTTGCCGGCCTTCTCGGTTTCACGGGCTATGTTGCCGGGAGCCTCCTTGATGGTGTCGATCGGCTTCTCCCGCAGCTTGTTGATCTGGTCAACCGTCTGTTGTCCGACCCGGATGCCCGCCTTCACGGAGTCGTCGAGGAATTTCACGATCTCATTGTGCGGACCGATCTCCGCATTATCGACCAGAAGAGCGAGCTCCTGCTCCGGCGCGCATGGCGCCTCTTTCGATTGCTCACGCAGTGCGTCCGCAAGGGCGCTCCGATCGCTATCGGGGGGCCCGCCTGGCTGCGTATCGGAGCCGCTCATCGACAAGCGAGCCTGGATCCTGAGTCCGTCATTTTCCATGACCACGGATGTCGGCGACCACCGGATCTCGACTGCCGGCTTTGGCAAACGCAAACCCTCCGGCTTTCCCGTCGCATTTGGCCGCGGCGCACCCAACCCGTAAACCCGCGGCAGGCTGTCGACCAGGGAAACAGGTGATTGACGGCCACCGCCGACATTCCTCTTCACGCGCACGCCGATTCTACCGACCTTGACCCAGCCGACATTCACCAGCGCAGCCTGACTGTAAATGTCCGCCGCAATTCGCACGCATGACAACTCAGGTTGCAGGATGATGGCCGTTCCCTTCTGTGTTTCCTGTCTGCTGACAGCGATCTGCGACGAGAGAGTACCGCCGGTTGATCCTTCAATCGTCGTATCTCCTCCAACCCCGCCTCCAATTTTTCCGGTCGAGAGGTGGTAATGGATTGCCGCTCGCACTGCGGCCTGAACATCAACACTCACGGTCAGACCCTTATCTGGAGACCAGCTCGGTTGGGCGAAATTCGCGCTGAGCGTGCCTGAGACAAACTCGGCGTGCTGTGGCGTGACCTTGACGCCAGCGTCGCCGAGGAAGTCATCCTTTAGAACATTTCCCTCGGCGATCACGCCGTTGGCGCGTGTGGTGCTGATTGGGATAGCGAACTGACGACCCGAAACCGCCTTCGCGGCATCCAGCAACGGACGGACCGGCAACCGCACCTCGACGTCATTTCCCGCGACGTCGAAAGCGCCGAGAGTGGCGGCCAGTTGATTGCGCTTCAGGTCTATCGCGCTGCGCGCGGCCGCCCGGTCAACCGGCAGTGGGTCTGGAGTCTTGAACGTGACCTTGGCGCCTCCGAGCAGCCAAACCCCTGACGCCGTCATGAGAGGATAGGGTGCCTCGAACGAACCTTTAATGTCGGGACCATCCAATTTGGCGTGGAGCTGATATCCGCCCTGAAAAGGAAAGACGAGGTCTTGGTCCACCGCCAGGTGCACCGGCAGCTTGAACTCTATCTTCAGCGGCGGCAGCGGAATCGCAAGCTGTTGGGCGAAGCGCTCGATGACGGCATGAGAGAGAACCTCGGAGGCAAGCTTGCCCGCCGCAACGTCGAAAAAATGCAGACCGGTAACCGGGGCAATGCGCGCTGGAACAATCTTCAGCACAGCCGGCGTGTCATTGGCGCCGACCGTGGGAAGAAACTCGGCGTCGACAGCAAACCGCACCGACGCGCCACTCCACCACGTTGAGCCTCCAGCAGGTCGAAACCCCACGGTTATTTCCAGGTGTGGACGAAGACGCGATGCCTCGGTTTCGACCTTGAGGCTATCAAGGCGCGCGACAAAGGCGCCTGCTGGAAGCGCGCCGTCGCTGTTCGCCACCTGAGAGCTAAATTCCGATCCGACGAGGAGTCGGGCCGCATCTCGAAGCGAGCCCGCCGGCAAGAACAGCCGCGTATCCCATGCCGCGGGCTGCGTCCCTGCCTGAACAATGTCCTGTGTGTAAGCGATCGCTTTCGCCTCCTCGTCCAGAGCCGCGTACTCCGCGACGCTGTGTAAGGACGAACGCCATGAAGCGATCGCCACACCTGCCAAGATAAGCAGAAACGCCAACGGGCCAGCCAAAGAACGCAGGCGCATGCCATCCTCCCCTCACAATGACGCGGTGCGCGTTCTTACGACCGGAAAGTCGCGCACCAATCTATCGCTACAGTACCATCTCCTGAACTCGAGCATGTGCGAAGCTCGACGAATTTTTGGATGCTTGGCTCATTTCGATAACGCTCGAGCCTGGGACCATTGCTTCGCGATTGCATAACTCATACGGATGCTGCCGATCAGGCAGATCAGATAGAGGTAAATCTGGAATGGTGGATAGATCCACGGCATATTATCGCTGATGTTCCCAACACAGTAGGTCGAGGCGGTGCCGATCATGAGGTACTCGGGATCGTAGAACTGCTTCCAGAAATATTGATTGCAGGCCGTCCCGTGGGGCACAACGTTCAGCAAATACTGAATGATGAAAAACACCGTACTCATGACCGGCACAAAAAACAGGGCCAAGACCGCAATACCAGGCCGCTTGAGCGAGGCAGGTAGCGAAGTCGCTTCGCTCAAGACGACGTCCCTCGCCACGCGCAGGCTGTCAGCTTCGATTTTCAGGCCAGCGAGGAGGAAAACGACAAGCAGTGGTCCGAATATCACGATGATGCCAGGATTGATGTTGAGCGACAGGCCGAGAGCTGAAGCATTCCCGAGCTTTTCGCCAGTTCTGGTTAGGGCACAAAGAAAGATCAACAGCAGGCTTCGGTTACAGAACGCCCGAACAAAAGCAGCTTCGGCTGTAAGATAAGAAAGCATACCACCCCTCCCCACCGCCACCGGGTCCAATTCTATTATGGCCTGAACGATATAGCACTCGCTGTCGCGTGTTGAGGAGATACTAGGCTGATCTATATCGACGGCACGCAATATTCGCATATGTGCGGCCACGGCACGATCGCAGTCGGCATGGCGACAGCGGTTGTCATCGACGCGCAGAAGATTGACGCTTTCGCGAGGCTCACGAATGAAAAGCTCGATGCAGGCGACACGAATACCCGCAAGACGTACATCCGCTCGATCGTTGAAGCGGTCGAAGTCGACGATCGGGCTATCCGGATTGTGGGCAGCAAGGACATCTTGCAGGCCGTGATTGCCGGCAAACAGAACCAGAACGGAAAAGTTCGCGGTTTTGTGCGCAAATGGCGCGCCGAAGTGAATAAAAGTTCGAACACATATGTAATTGAACTTGCTATGTAATTTTTTGGAGCGACTGCGCCCTCGCGTGCGCTAATCCTTTATCGCGAGCTTTCTTGTAGATTGTACGTCCGTTTTGTTAGTCTCGTTCGCCCTATGGATTCTGCGTGTTGCTTCCGCTGTGTTTGATTGGAAAGCGTCCCGAATTGGGGGCTGTTTTTTCGGAGCCGGCCATCGCGCGCCTTCGCCCCGCCCGGGGCGCGCGTGGACGGCCTAGACAGACCCAGGGACAGTTTTTTGGTGAGGTCGGAGCCGCTGTGTGACGATGTCCGCGTCACTTGAGGCGGAGAGCGCAACAAGGTGAGAGCAGGCAGGACGTTAGCAAGCTCCATGCCCGACCGTCGTTTGCGTATTGGAGAGCGGGTGCAACCCATCTGCGCCATTTGCGGCCGGGACATTGAGCCTGACAACGACTCCGAGGAGCACGTTCTTCCCGGCGCGATCGGCGGGCGCCAAACAGTTCGCGCATTCCTGCACGGTGACTGCAATAACCGCTCAGGTCACACTTGGGATGCGGCGCTTGAGAAGCAGCTTCGGCCTCTGGCTCTCCATTTCGGCGTAAAGCGTCAACGCGGACGCACTTTGCGCATGGCGGTCATCACCACTGCCGGTGAGAACCTCCTGCTGAATGCCGGCGGTCAGCTGGAAATGGCTCGGCCGGAGATCAATCGCACGCTGACCCCGAGCGGTGAGAGTATCCAGGTGAAGGCGGGGTCGGTCGCCCAAGCGCTCGATGTTCTGAATGGGATAAAGCGCAAATATCCGAAGTTGGACGTCGAAGCGGCCTTGGCCGGCGCCGAGACCCGACAATCATACGCGAATGGTGTGATGCGCATTGATCTGGACTTTGGAGGCCCATTGTCTGGCAGGTCTCTCGTCAAAAGTGCCTTGGCGCTGGCCCACAACGCCCATCTTCCTATCGATCTATGCCGCGATGCCTTGTCTTATCTACGCCAAGCCGATGCGGAGCCTTGCTTCGGATATTATTACGCCGATGATTTGGTGAGTGGCCGGCTACCGGGGACACCCCTACACTGCGTTGCGATTGATGCTAATCCAGAGACAGGTTTGATTCTTGGCTACGTAGAATACTTCGGCATCCATCGCGCCGTCATCTGCCTCGGTCGTAACTATTCCGGAGACCGCCGGACATCCGTCTACGCGTTAGATCCCCGCACCAGCGAGACCCTCAAAGTTGCGGTTCGCCTGGACTTCGACGTCGCGGATGTCCAGGCGATCTATAACTACGAGCGGGACGACGCGGAAAAGCGGCAAGAAGCCTTCGGCGCTGTGTTCGGACCAGCATTGGCAGCGCACCAAGCAGCCGAGCGTGACAGAGTGATCCGCGACAGCCTGAACTTCGCCTGGGCAAACTGCGGCGGCGTGCCGGATCAACCACTGACCGCGGAGCATTTGGAAAAGCTAAAGGAGCTGTTTGCCGATCGTGCGACGCCGTGGTGGAAGCATGTCACTGGGCTGAACGATACCGCCGCACGTCAACTTGCCCTTGCCTATATCAGCCATGTGCTGACGGTAGCGCAATCGCCTCCGGTTTAGTGTGGCGGGTGCCCGCCATGCGCCTCAATGAGCTCGACAAGCTCGCCGAAGACGCTGAAAGTTGCGGTTGCGACCGAACAGCGCAAGAAGCGCGGGCAGCGTGGCGGGGGCGTATTGGGTGTAAACGGCCAGATAAGCCGCTTCTAGGCCTTGTTGCGGGCGGTCACTGCGAGATGCAGTGGCCGCCGTTTTTGCGCTGACCCGGGTCTATGCCTACCGATTTGCCTATCCGCGCATGCGCGACGCAAAGCGATGCAGATCGACGCGGTCACTATCCATCATGACGAACCCATAAGCCGGATAGTCAGGGACATTAGTTTTCGACACGCGCTGGTCGTCGATCTGCGTGAGGATATAGGCGAATGCGGGATTGAAGCGGCGGAGCGGCCATCCAGATTCTTCATGGAGCGCGGTCGCACCGATGAAATCCTTCTTGTCCTTTACCAAATCCACGAGCGTCGCGGCATCGACGGCCGGATCTGTCTGAAGTGCATAAGGATCGAACGTGAAGTACAGGTTGGGAGTCGTGGTGATGCGCGGGAGGCGCGGGCCGATGTACGACGTCGTGTTCACGAAGTCGTCCCTTGCGAGCTCGGCGACCGCAAAACCAAGTTCATCAATCGTGACGTTCGGAAATGCGGCGATCAACTCGTCTTCAGGTACAAAATCGCTGTAGCCATGCGTAGATTCCTTAGACGCCCACAAGCCTATCTTGATAGCCAGCGGGCTGAGTTCACCAATTTTCAACGGGGCAGACTCCCTGGCCGCGAGCGCAACCACCGGACTGCTCGCCACGTTCTCGACTGGCGGCTGCGCGCCATTCGCCAGCCAGCCATCGATGCCGTTGACGACCGTCTGGGCTATCTCCGCGAATTGAAGAATATCATCGCCGACCAGCGGGACCCTCTCGCCCACACGGGCATCGGCCGCGTGCTCGGCAAAGGCGGCATCCGCGACGCCAAGATTATGCCCGATGACATGACGCTTCTGAATATTTAGCGTGAGTACCGCCAACTCGTCCGGCGACAGGGCGCCATACGGATCGAACGCAAACTCACCAAAACGCTTCCGCCCGCGCTCGATGTTCTGAAAGGCATTTCCGACTGGCTTCACCTCGGGCGAGCCTTCCGGACGCGTCGCCACGTTATGATGATAGATCGTCTTCAGCGTGGCCTCGAAAGCGGTCAGTACATCCTCGTGCGCGTTGCCCAGCAATCGATACGCTAATTCGCTCTGATCTTCGCCAAGGCTGTCAGCCAGCTTCACTTGCTCGCGGACCAGCGCAGCCTCGCGGGCGAAGTGGAGATGGATATTCAGTGCGCCGCAATCGGGACAGAAGAGCGAGATGGCGAATACGCCATAGTCCCGTCCGCACTCGTCGCAAACCAGTTCGCGCAAAAGATCGCTGCGCGCGAAGCGCGGAACGGGTTTGGCGACCGGCCGCAGCCCCGTCTCGACCTTAATGAATTTGCTGCTCGAAAATTTCCTTCCGATATCCGCAAACATGTCATGGAATTGCGCAGCAGCGTCGGCACGAAACGCGTGCTCCACCAGCTTTAAGGCAGCGGCGCGATCGTCGGGGTGAGTAAAGTCATCATCCTTTGCGACAATGCCGCTGTAAGGACAGACCGTCTCCGGAAAACCTGGCTGGTGCGTCATCCTCGGCGTCATGTTTTCAGGCAACGGAAAGCCGTCGACCCGCTGCCCGAGCACAAAATGGCGCGGATGCGCATTTTCATTGGGCGAGTATCGATAGACCCGACCGTCAGGCGTTTGAGGTAGCGGGATGCTTAGCTGAAGCGTGCTGCCCGTCTTCCCGGTCTGATACTTTTCAAGGTTGCGAAATCGCATGCGCAAAAACTTCTCCCGGCACGCCGGCGGGCCTACTGATTCGCATCCAGAATCCCGCGCTTTCCCGGCCCTGGAGTCAATGGCAGATATCGGCAGTGGCGGTCATGGCTCAGCGCACCCGCTGCGATGGGGTGACCGGTCATGCGCAAGCCCAGGCCGGTTTGCAGCCAAGGGCTATCCATCGGCCGCAATATCGAGAGGCAGCCTCGAAAATTAGTCTTCCGGACCCGCGAGCGCTATTCTCTACTGTCTGACCGATGCCTTTTTGAGCCCTTATGGACGATCCCAGTCAAACAGCAGATCTTTCGCGCGAGCAGCAGGACACGACAGCCCTGGTTCGACGACTGCTCGGCAAGCGAATCGCAGACCGCTATGTCGATTTCTGCCGGCTCGCGGCTGGCGGCTTGCCCTTGCGCGTTTCTGCCCCGCTGGCCGCGCACGCCCTACGCGAGCTCGAATCCATTCTCCGGCAGACGCTCGATGTCCCGATGGATGTAGCCATTCAGCCGACGGAAGAAGAGCTCAAAAAATTGGAGGCGGCAAAAACGGCACTGCGGACGCTTGGATATGGAGACGACCTTGTGCTGCGCGCCTCAGGCCAATTGAGGCCGCGCCTCAGTCACAAGGAAGAAATAGAGAAAATCGTCACGCGCCTCGACCTCGCACCGGACGGCGATATCGCGCGGGCATGGAAATCCATCTCGCAAGCCCACGGGCAGGCCCATGGAGGGCGCGCGCTGCACCACTCCACGACGGTCGATGACGCTTTTCGCGCCGCGTGGCAGGCACCGTTCGATGTGGTGCTTCGCGGCTTGATGATTGCTCTCCAAGGAGAATATGCCGCTTTCATGCACAGGATTGACCAACTGGTGGCGATGCCGAACCGAAGCGCTGCGGTCACCAGCTTTTCCAAGGAGATTCCAGGCGCGCTGCCGTTGCTGTGGCATTTCTTCAACGAGCTCGAAACGCCGGACTGGCTCCCGCATCTCATGCAGCGAAATCTGCTGACTGGGCCTTCGTCCGAGGAAGACGAGACTTCCGGCAACAGCGTCCGGTTGCGCCAGTGGCCGGCAAGCCGCTACTTGCTTCGCATGGCCAAGACAGCCGACGATGCTGGCCGGGCGCAAGTCGCTGAAGCGCTCAAACGCGTCGCACGTTCCACCCATCCGGATGTGCAACTGGCGGGTATGGAAATCCTGGCCGCCCTTCCTGCCGCTGAAGCCGCGTCTCTCGTTGACGTCGCCGAGGGGTGGCTGACGCCAAAGGCGCGCTTTATCATGGCGCAGAGCCCTTACGATCTGATCCGCAATCTCGCGACGGACGGCCAGGGCGATGCGGCGCTACGGATCGCGCGGGCGCTATTTCAGGTTTTTTCCGAGAATGGCCGGCTCGCCACGCTGTTCAGCCGGCACATGTACGAGCATTTTCTGCCCGAGACCGTCCGCGCCATTGCTCCCGTTTGCAAACTGGAAGCCGTGCATTTGCTCGCTTGGTTGCTCGATCAAGCGCTCCGAGCGTCAGGTAAAGTGTCGAACGAGCCCCCGCACGACTACAGTTACTACCTGTCTGGCGGCGTGACGGAGCACGGCGTGAAGCACGACGTCATCGATGCTCTCGTCGGTGAGTTGACCCGTGCCGCCAAGCTTGTAACCGAAATCGAGCCGTCAAACACAGCCAATGTGGTAGCCTGCATCAAAGGCTATGGATGGAAACTTTTCATCCGCATCGCACTGCACGTGCTCTCGTTCGGGCCCGGCTCGGCGCCAGAGACCGCGCAAGCGCTTCTGGCGGACAAGGAGCTCATCGACGCCACGTGGGCGCGACTGGAGTACGGGGAACTCGCGCGCAGTTGGTTTCCATCGCTATCACCCAAGATACAATCGGATATCCTCGCTTTCGTCGATGCTGTACCTGAGCGCTTCCGTGAACCAATGAACAAGCGCTTCGAGGAAGTCGAGAAGCGACCGCCGACGGCCGAAGAGCAGAATGCGCGCGACGCCTCTATCGTCAGGGACATCATCTGGCATTGGCGCGACGTGGTGCCCGAGGAGCGGCGGCTGGCCGCCGAAAAGCTTGGCGACCCGGATGCATGGCGGCGTAAGTTTGACGAGCCCGATGTGAGCCCGTTGACTGCACCTGATTTCTCTTCGCGTCCGATCGAAGAGATCGTGGCGTTTCTTCAGACATGGCGACCAACTGCGGAAGAAAAACGCGAAACGACGACCGCGCTTGCTCAGCAACTGCGCGAGGCGGTCAATGCCGACCCGCTCCGCTATTCCACAGATGCAGCAACGTTTGCCAGCCTGGCTCCAATCTATGTGCGACGGCTGCTTGAAGGACTTTCACTTGCTTCAAACAATGGAAACAGCATCGCGTGGGCTGGTGTGCTCAACCTCGTTGAGGCGATCACATATTCAGATTCCCGGTCTGGCGCAAATGGCATGGAAGGCGACGATCCCGACTGGTCCTGGGCCCGCAAGGCTGCCATCGACGTGCTTACGTCCGGCCTCGGGCGGGGCAACGAAGGAATCGCCGCCGCCGACGCGTCGCGTGTTCAAAGTCTCATTCTGGCGCTTTACCGCAGCGCGCCGCGCAAACCGGATTCCGATGACTTCGAAGAGAGCTATCGCCAGTTCCCGCATCACGGTGCGCGATCGACGTCACGCGGCGCTGCCGTGCAGCTCCTCATGTACTTCCTGTTCTGGATGAGCAAGGTCGATGAAGCCGCTATCGGCAAACCGCCGCGCGGCATGATTGAGAAGCTGCCGGCAGTTAGGCGGGTCCTGGAAGCAGAGCTGGCCGATATGTCGGCGGATGGCCGCATTCCACGCGCCATTCTTGGGCGGTTTCTCCAATGGCTCTTCTTTTTCGATGAAGACTGGCTCAAGCGACACCTCGAAACGCTTTTTCCGGAGAAGTCGCGTACGCTAAGCGACGCGGCATGGCATGCGCATCTTAGCGCCGACAATGGCCCGGTGAGTGTCCTCGCTTGCGGATGCAGCGCTGCTACGAGACCGAGATTGATGCGCTAAACGAGCCTGGCTACGCCCGCGACCAGCGGCATGTTGACGACCGGCTCGCCGAGTATCTTGTCATTCTCTACATCGGCGATGCCTTGCCCGACGCGTTGTTTTGAGCGCTTCTGGAATACGGCGCCTTCGTGTGCGCTTCAGCACGCCATGTGGTTTCTGGGCGAGCAGCTCGAACTGCCGCCGAAGAATTTGCCCGAGCCGCTTCGCGCGCGTGCGGTGTCGTACTGGGGGAGGCGCCTTGCCGCGGCCGAAGCGTCATCCACACCCGACAGCTTCCGCGACGAAATCGGCGCGCTCGGACAATTCTTTTTCAGAAAGGGCATCTCCGATGAATGGCTTATCGGCCAAATTGCCGCCGCGGCTGAGGCCGGCTTTGCACCAAGCGATCCCTACAGTGTTCTCGACCGGCTGGCGAAGGCCTCGCCCAAGCTCCCGGATTGTGCAGCGCGTGCGCTTGCCGCCCTCATCAAATGCAAGCATGCCGACGCGTGGACGTATATGACGCAGGGAGCCAGCATGCGGGCCATCTTCGTCAACGGCCTCGCGGTGAATGCGCCCGAGATCACAAACCTCATCATAGAGGCGATCAATTACCTCGCTTCCATCGGTGACACGGGATATCTGGATCTCTTGCCGAAGCGTTCGTGAAAAGCAACGTTAGCCTAATACTTGATCAGGCTGAGCTAAAGGCTCAGGCTCATTTCCCGGCAATTCCGCCGGCAGTTTGAGCGGCGTCGACCAGCGAAGCCGTTGCTGGACGCAGATTTCGAAACCGATGGTTTCAAGATAGTGGACGGCATGTACAGCCGCACCGAAGGCGAGCCGGTCAGCGCGTGCGTTGTCCTACCGGCCTGCTTCGCTTCCAGGCTATCAGCAAGATGGCCATTCCGCGCTAGGAGCGCCGAAGCGCATTCTTCTCTTCTGGAATCGTATTGTATTGGCGCGCGGGCGGTAGCGTTCTCGCCATCGAGCCGAAACTCAGCCACACAGATAAATCATCCGACTTCCTTTGACTTACTGCGATGAAGCCTCAGAGGATCACCATACACGTGCATGGCCAAAGCCTTAGCTGGCTCAGCACCGAGTGCCTTTGCAACATGTTGGTTTGCTAGGAAGTTTGCTTCAATCAAAGTCATACCGGTCATCCAGTTAGCAAGGAATGTTGGCAGCCACTGGTAGGTAACAACAGAATCCAATGGCCAAGGCGATGCCACGACCGCTGAACAACCCTGATCGAGAATGGCCTTCGCCAGTCCTGTCGTGGTGACAGCGTCCGGCACCTTATCCGCCCGCCCACCACTGCAAACGAAGAGAACGACAACACCGACATTACGGAGTGACGCTGCAAGTTCCCGGCCGGTCGTGACAAGGCGACCTTCATCGCTGACCCTCTGGAAAAAACGTCCATCAAGACCAAGTCCTCCGTGGGCGGTGACTATGACAAGCTCGGATTCTGCGAGATTGCTTGGAATGACTGGCCCGGTATCAAGTCCGATCCCGTGTTTCTCTAGCGCCTCGCTTATTCGCGCCGCGATTGCAACGAAGGTCTCGCCAAGCCTATCTTCTTGAGAAATCCAGGCGACCATTCGACCATTTGTAGCGGGTGGATTTGCACGCGCGGCCTTTAGCCAAGAAAGCGAAGGCGCAGAAGCCATCGGTCGTTTCTGGCCCGCAAAGTCGTCACTTATCCGAATAATATTACTGGGCAGTTGTTGCAACTCTGCATCGGCAACAACGACGGCGGGGCCGTCTGGCATGTCAGTAACGCGGAGACGATCGGTAGTGTTGTAAAACAGATTGACTGTCTTTTCGTCGATCCCGTAGCGAAAAGGAAACTCACTGGTCCAATCACGATAATCACTGACGGAGAAAACATCGCTCGCTTCCTTCGTAACGCTTTCATGCCCATCAACCCAGTCGATACGTGTCAAACGTTGCTCGGTATCAGTTCCTAACAAGACAACCGATATACCTTCCTGAGAGACGCCTCTCGCGATATCCGCTGCATCCTCGATCTTCTCCAGTCCGGGAAGTGGTTTGGACGTGATTTGCCAACCTGGCGCCGGGATCGCTCTGTCGGTGAGCATTTCCACGGCGAATGTCGATATGACCCCATCCTCTATCGCCGCGTCCGTGGCTAACAGGCGATGTGCCGCGATTGCAGTAAAACGCGCATCGAAGCCACTGTCGTCCGCAAAGCGTGCGCTTTCGATATTTCGATGGATCTTTAGGATGCCGTTTGCATCAGGTTGGTTCGACGAAAGACTACGGGCTATCGCTGCGACGGGTTGACTTGCCTTCGGCAAAAGCTTCTCGAATAAACCGGCAACAGATTTCGAGATCTCCACGTTCGCTAACCGCGACCAGGCTATCAATTGTCCCAGTAAGATCGTTACTGGATCGACGATATCAAAGCGATCGATAGCTTGTTGGCCAGCCTGTGCCGCCCGGTCTAGAAGGCCAGGAAGTCTCGCCTCAAGATCGTCGGGCTTCTTTATTGCTTCTGTCACATCCAAAGACAACGACATAAACTCATGGCGATGCGCATTAGCCTTGGCCAATCCCATGCGCTCTAAAACTTCACCTCCCTTGGCGTGCATTTGCCGGGCCGTCGGTATCAAACCAATGTCTCTCAACAGACGTACCAACCCGTTGATTTCGTGCCACGCCTCCTCGCTGGTCACAGTTGTATCACCGGCGACGGCGCACGCGAACGCGATCAAGCTTTCAAGTTTGTTTCCCAACCGTTGGTAGATATCGGCTACGGCAAACCAGCTCATTCGCATCCGGGCTGAGGTGTTTTGACCCAACCTCAGTGCTTGCTCGGCCATGTCTCGCGCGAGTTGAACGCGCCCAGCCGTTGCATAAGCGCCGGCCGCGACGCGGATCATCGGAAGGTCGTGACTTTGCGACGCTGTGTGGACGTTAATCCCGATGCCAAGGCTCACCCACATCATCATTTGATTGACGTCAGCATCGTCTTGAATGTGACCGCTTGTATGTTGAATCATCCGCATGACCGCGGGCGCCAGCTTATCCGCCGGCTCAGTTAGCAACTCTTTTGGCAGCACGATACGGTCGAGAGAGATCGGCGATTGTTCGGATAGCCATCGGAAAACCTGCTTGAGCGCGTCAATTTTTGTCGAGAACTCTTCAGCAGAAAAGCCTTGCTCATCGTCGTCATCGATCAGATCGAGCGGCCGTCCTAGGAAATCGAGCACTATAGCTGCGACCAAAGCTATGCCTAGAGTACCGGTGACGTCGAGCGACAAAACATGAAGCAAACGCGTGCGGGTATGCGTGTCGGTCGTATTGCTCGCTAGATATTCGATGACGCCGGCAATCGGGGACTTGAGTTCTTCGGACGAAACCCGAAGCTGGCCTTTTTCGTCACGATCGAGCGCCAACTCTTCAACCACGTCAATAACCGATCGCGCTGTGATTGCCGACGCAATCGGTCGACGCGTTGCAATATCCAGTGCGTGGATCGGCAAGCAGCGCAGCCGCGCATCGCGTGTCAAGATAGCATTGATGTGCTGGACTTGGTCTTCGAAGCGTTTCGATAAACCCGCTTCGATCGCGGCATAGTCAGGAATTCCTTGTTTGGGCAGCGATGCGGAAAGTGCGGTAAAAAGATCGCTCGTTCGCGCGTTGCCTTGGTTCGTCGCCAAAGCGGCAAGACCATCGTAGTCTCCTGCACGGCCAAGCTGCCTCCAGGCCCGCTCCACGAGGATCGCGTGTTCCGGGAATAATGTTTCAAGACGAGCGGCCGCTTGTGCTTCAAGATCCGGCTCCGAGATTTTGGCGGCCGTATCGACTGCAAGGGCAAGCCCTTCCACGTTGTTAAGACCATTGATCGCAGGCTCCAGGAATTTGGCAGCTAATAAGATCGCCCCAGCGTCAGCTGCAATGCGGGCCAACTTCGCCAGCACGAATGAATCAGTGGCAGTGATGGGGTATTTCTCGATCTCTTCGAGAGCTTGGCCATGCAAGCCGCCTCGATGAAACACTTGAACTCGCTGGAAGGCCTTTTCTTCCTGGCTCAAATCGAGCGCTTCAATATCGCGGATGACCACACCGATACGCCCTTCTGCAATGAGCTGATCCCACCTAGCGATGTTGTCGCCGAGGATCGATTCCGTGCTATCGGGCATTTCGCCAGCAAGGAGGCCAACATTGTCGAGCGATTTCAAGATTTCGATGTTAGCTGATCGTCTCGGGACGAGCTCGCCCGTATCGAGCACGATGTAGCAACTCATACTCGTCGCTATCGTAAGCAAATCCGAACACAGAGATTGAACCTGCGGAACCCAGAAATCCTCCGGTAGGCTTGTTCCGGAAGATACCGCTTCGACTTTCTGGTTTCCAAATTCAGCGGCATCAAAGACGATGATCGCGCATTTCTCCGGAACGTCCTGGAGCGCATCTATAACTGACTGAGATCGCAAGTCGGACAGTTCGACAAATCGCAACCGTTGGTCAGGATGGTTGGCTTCGGGCGGACGTAGTTCGCCCTTCTCAATTCCGGCATCCAGCTGCGCCTTCAAATGTTCTAGCCGCCGGCCAGACCCGGGGGGTGCGATCACAATGATCTGGCTCAATAGCGACTTTTTATGCTCATCGTAAAACGAGAGAAGAAGAAGAATAATCTTACCGACACGCGAGATTATTGATCCGCCGCCGATGCAGAATATGTCTCCGCCACCAAAACCTAATCCGTTTTGCCGAAAGAAGTGTTCGAGAGCGATGTCGGCAGAATTACTTTCTTGATTTTCGATATCTTCGCTCATCTGGCATCGGCTCCATAGATTTCATTGCGGCCGTGCCATTTATTTGCTTATGCACGATCTCGCCGCTGAAAGGGGTTCCTAGGTGTAGTAAACAGCACCGTTGATTGCTTTTGTTGGAGCCCGCAGACGAGCGTTTGGTGACTTCGTCGCTTACATGAACAGGCGATACGGATAGACGTTGCGCGGTAAGTCCGGGACGTTCGCGATCGTTCGCGCGAGCCGTTGCGAGTATCGGATGCTGACTGGCACCGGGTCGTAGAGAGCGTCATTATTCCAATCCATCTTGGTCAATGCCAGCGCCTCGTGAGCCGTCAATTCAAGCGGCCCTCTGCCCGCATGACGGATCAGCTGTAGCGGTCGCGGGATGCTCTTCTTACCCTGATAATAATCGCCCTTGGTCGAGACCTCTGGCGCATTGCCGGCAACCCAGACCAGTGCAGAATTGCCGGAACGAATGACCATCGTTCCGCGAGGCACCGGGTAGCCCGACGGCTTGCTCGGTGGTCGTTGTACGCCCGTCTCAATCAGCCAGACGCCACGCCAGCAGGATGCCGAACTGACCTCGACGCACTCGATCTCCGCGACACCAGCCAGCGCATCGAACGCGCCTTCGATCTCGCTGTCCTTGAAGGCCGTAGTTTTGTGTATGACCATCCGCTTAGGCAGATTGCCTCCATTACGCCCTTGGTAAAGTGATAGGCTACGAGCGAGAACGGCGCGCATATCGTCGCGGCTTAGAAACGGATTTCTGCGCGCTTCGATGACATCGGCAACAGGGTCTTGGGCCTCGAAGGCCACGAATTGCATGCCGCCGCCGTCCATGTCGAACACCTGCGAGCAACACGTCACATAATGCGCGTCCCGCTGGTCGCCGCGGATAGCGTAAGCAAGCCCGATATAGGCTGTGTCTGGAGGCACGCCTTTCAACGGAGCTAGTTTCCAGGGCGTGCCGGCGGCCTTAACGTAAAGTGCGGTTGCCAATCGCCATGCAAGCGACGCTTTATGCGTGAATGTAAAAGCCCGGTCGTTCAACACCTGCGTCGGAATATTATACTTAGCGCCTAGTGCCTTAAGCGAGTCATGGGCGTCAAAATATTTACCGCGTGTGGCCGTGTTCCAGCTGTCCGGAAAGTGGACAAGTACAACGTCAAATTCATTGCGAACCAAATCGAGACGCCGAAGCGCGGCCTCCATTGCGAGAAAGAGCCTCGCCTGAGCATCGCCCTCACCGGGCAGTTCGTGCAGATGCTCGGGCCATTTGATGTGAGCGTCGCGCGGTGCCGCGTCGAGCGCGACATGGAACAGTCGCTCGAACCCTGGATAGTGCGGGACATATTCAGACCTGTCGGTCGGGCGATGCGCGTTGCGCAGCGACAACATCAACTCACCACGTCGCTTGAAGGCGCTGTCCGGGCCCACGGTTGCGATCCTGATGCGCGAAGTGAAGCTGCCGAACGACCCCTTCGAATAGGGTCCGAAATTCGCAAGCCCGCGAAGCGGATGAACATCGACATGCGTTGCGTCAGAGGGCGAAAAGCACAGGTCCGGCTCGTCCAGCAGCGTGAACGGAGGAAGCTTTGTTAAAAGGGCTGGACTGCTCATCACGTAGTCCTATCGAAATAGACGTGGTGATGGCCGGGGCGGCTCCAGCCCGTGATAGATGAGACCTCGAACACGGCATCGATTCCGGTTCCATCTTCCAGCCCAAACGCGCGCTTCGTCCCGCCACTGGCGTTACTGAGCAGCTGTGCCCACTCCGAAATGATACTCGCCCAGTTCCTGTTGTACCGCTGTGCCCAGCGTTCCCGGCGCCAGTCGCCTGCCGGATCGCCACCCCGGTCAGGACGCGCACCCATAGGATCCGCGTCGGGAAATTCCGTATGATCTGGATTGCCATGCTGGGGGATTTCTGGCCGCGGAATATGGACGAAGGTGTAGGGCTCGAAACCGCACCACCATCGCCCATTGACGAGTTCTAGCTTCAAGAAAAGACCTTCCTGAAATGAAAAACCGAGACCGGGAACAATGCCCGTGAGGTCGCTCTTGTAGGCGTTTCGAAGGTTGGACAGCAGCTGTGCATTCCGGCGCGCTCGTTCAGGATCGTCTCCCTCGCGTGGTGACGCTATGACGACGGAATGTCCGGCGCGCTTGTAGCGCGGAATTAGCGGAAGGCGGCGCGCCAAACCTCTGACCAGCGCGTCATATAAAAGACCCATGGCCCAACTGTCGGCGATCGGATCGAGCTCGACTTCGCCGCCTAGCGTTGCTCCAAGCGGCTCAAGCGCATCGAGCATGTCTTGATCCCTGCCAAAAACGGCCAGTTCTCGCCCCTGCGCCGCAACTATCGCTTTGACGCCGTTCTCCTTCAACATCTCCCGGACGACAGGCGAGGTCGTATACTGCGCGAGTTTCACACGACGGGCGGTACGCGGCATGTTTTCGATTAGTAGCGAGGAATAGCGCAGGACTGGAAAAGCCCGGGCGTCGATGATAGGCAATTGCACCGCCACCAAGCGCGGTGTCGGGCGCGCTTCCATCACTCGATCGAAGAGTGGTTGGGGAAGATCGGTCGTCTTGATAATTTCGGCCGCAAGTTCATCAAAGGTTGCACACTCGACAATTGCTACGTCCACACCGGCCGTCTGCGCCCGGCTTAGGAATTCAGTGACAGCGGGCAGCAAGCGCGAAGCTGACGAAGTGAGCCAATACAATCCGTTGGGAAATGGCGATGGCGCGTCGAGAACCGTGTTCAAGGCTTCCATGATCGAGGCGTCGCGTCCGCTATACCCGACGAAGATCAATCCGAACCGTTTACCAGCTTCCACCAGCACATGCCGCATACGGGCGTCCTGGTTCTCCAATTCCGATCCAGTATTCTTGATTGCGATCGATTGATAATCGCCGTGGAGCTTCGCGACCAACGGCCAATCGGATTCATTGAGACACCGCATGGCGCGGTCGGCGGAATCGATAGCCGCCACCGTGGGGCGGTTTTGGTCGTCGTTTGGGAGAATTGCATTTGCCGAAAGCGCCGACTCCTCGATGAGCGGATCGAAGTTCGTTGTGAAAACGCAGTTGATTTTGCCGGCCGCCATCAGGCTTCCAAGCACCTTGTGTCCGAAGCTTGGCGCGCCCCGAGAAATCGAATCGTCGATGTATTGCCTGCGATGGCGGGGCTCCGGATAGACCGCTTCGAAGGCTTTCGCATATTCCGTCGGGTCACCGTCAGGCGGCAACAGCGAGGTTCGTCGGAAGAAGGCGTCGATCCGCTCGATCCAGATTGGATCTCCCGTATCGATCTCACGCTTCGACAGGTTGTTCTCACGACAGAAGATTTGCGCCTTGAAATCCTGGATCATGGCATAGCCTGTCGGAATGCCGGAGGCGGCCGATGCACCAGCGCCGAGGAACCACGCCACCAGGTTTGGCCTGAGATCGAAGGTGGTCGCGAGTTGCGCGGCGGAGATGGTTTTAAATGGCTTGATGGTGTTATTCCTTCAACCGATCCCGAAATACGCTCATTGATTCTAAGATGGCAAATGGCTGTAAAGTCATTCCCTTTAAACTACTTTTGTACCTTATTCGCATACCTCATTCGTCAACACCATTCGCAGCCCAATTTTATTGCTTGAACGGGGCTCCGCGGCTTGACATTCTCGCTTGCATTGTTGACAGCTCGGCCCAGTTCATCAGAAATTATTGGCAGAGCTAACAGCAAACTGACAATCAGCTCCGATCCCCGCGAAGGGAGCCGAACATGTCGGACACGCTCCGCTCGCTGGCGCGTTCGTCACGCCATCGCTCCTTATATTCGTCCTGCATGTGGTCGGCATAGGCGTCCTCATGCTCCTCGAATTCGCCTTTCGCCTCTTCCACTCGTGTCAGTAGCGAAGACACATCAACCCCGAGCTGGTCGCGGAAGAGCTCTAGATCCTCAACGAGACCGTCGAACTGTTCACGCGAGCGGCATTCGCGCAGCTCGTCCTGAAACGTTCCTGCGCAATATGCGTCGAATGCCGCACGTGCTGGCGAAAGCGCGGCATCGGCATCGGCGTCGGAGGTGTCGATCACACCGATCAGCTCGCGCAACTCGTCAGAGCGACACCCATCTTGAACATCTTCGAGCAAAGCGGCTTTGATCGCGGCCGTCATGGCATCCAAAGTCACGGGATCGACAGAGCGCGCGCCATCGAGCGCGCGAAGCGCGTCAACGCCGTCATTGATGTCGGGCCGCTCGGTGATCCACTCTTGTTGGAGACGCGCGAAAAGCGGCGCGATGAGGGACGCGATCGAGGACGACCCAAGCCGATCTGCCATGTCGATGACGACCGTCAATCGCCGTTCGAATGTCGGACCTCGGTAGCCGACCGCGCCCTTACCCATGTCAATGCGGCGGCCTTCGGTCATGCGTTGCGCGAGCGAGGCGGCAATCGGGCCGTCGTTGTGCCGAAAAGCGTTCAGGACGGCGCCGCTGCTCCGCGCTTTCGCAAAGGTCCACACATGTTCGATCTGATCGAAATTGTGAGCTGCGGCCACCACGTCGATCGCATTCTCCGGGGTTCGACGGACAATTGCGTTCAAGAGGTCAAGAACGGACGGGTCGATGACCTCGACGCCGTGCGTGCCGAACGGCTTGATGAAGGTGCCGGCGATTTCTCGTAGGGCCGACTTGAAGTCCTCCGGTCGCGTCGCGAATCCGTAACGCTTGGCGCGGTGCTCGTGCAGCTTTATGAAAGTCGGCTTCAGCGCGACTCCCGCCGCCTTGCCGCCCATGGAGAAAAGAACCAGCAACATGGACCGTCCGGCGTCGGTGACTTCCTGTTCATAGGCATGACGCCAGATTTCGGAAGGATCGCGCAGCAGATTGTCGATGAATGTCTGATAGTCGCGGATTGCGACGCTGCGAATCCTGCGGAAGCTGGACAACCATTCGATTAGACGCGGATTGAACTTTTCGTGCTTGATAATGCGAAGATAACAGTCGTCCCGAAGAAGCTCATCCTGATATTCTTCCGGCAGGTCGCTGAAATACAGGTGGTTGTAGAGGATGCGGGCCTTCTGCGCGAAGGAGTAGTCTGGCATACGCAGGTAGACACGCAGATCGTCGATGTCGGAATGGCGCAACCGCTCCGACTTATCCATCGCAAGCGAGTAGATGTGCTCGCGCGTCGTGAGAACCATTCTCGCTGTTTGCGTCGAGCGCACCATCGCGATGAATTCGAGGAGGGCTTTGTCGCTGGTGCTCGTGAGCGCGGACGACCTGTCGCCGAGGAAGGTCGCTCCCATAAAGTCATCAAAATAGAAAATCTGTGGCGTGCCGGGCTGAAAGAGCGAGAGGCCTTCTTCAATGTCGCGCTGGATCACCACGGCCTGGAAGCCGCGCGCAAGGTGTTCGTAGAGCAGGAGATTGGCCAGTGTGGTTTTGCCGACGCCGGGCGGCCCTGCCACCACGACGACGCGCTGCTCATTGATCATCTTTTGCGCTTGTGGATACGCACCACTCTGAACGTATCGTCGGGCCTCGTTGTGAACCTGACGGGCCTTGAATTCGCTTCGCGTGACTGCGGCATTGTGCAGGACGCGGTCGAGAACGGCGCGGCTGGCGAGCCAAAGCTTGTAGTGTTTGCCTTCGATCTCGGAGTGCTGGCCGAGCAGATTGTTCAGACCTTCCTGACCGATAACGTCGCTCGGCGTCAGCAGGTCGGCTCCAATGAGCGCGACGATGGCATCCTTGTTAACTGCCGATAGCGGAACCGACGTGACCAGAACATAGCGGGTCGGTTTTAGGCGGCGGACCTTCGCTGCTTCTTTGGACAACTCCCTCATCAGCCCCGCAAGCCCGGTTCTGACGAAGTGCTTCACTTGAACGATGATCTTGCCGGTGCCGACTGCATATCGCAGATCGATTCCGCCGTCCTTACCGGTCTTGAAGCTTTCGATCGTGACACCCCAATGCGCCTGCAGCAGGTCGCGCGCGAGGATCTCGAGGTCATCTGGCGAGAGCTGGTGAAAGTCGTAGTCAGCCATTGTGGTCTCGTCATGCCTTTAGGCGCGCTGCCGCACACGGTGCGCGACCTGGATGTCGAAGACAGCCGTCGCACGGGTTTGCAGATATTGGCGGAACGTCTGGAAAATCGGCTTCGTGCCGCTCTCGTCTTCCAGTGTCAGGATGAGAGCGAACGTAGAGTTCGCAGGCGCTTGGCGATCGCCGTTTCGTCAAGCCATTCGACCTTGTCGTCAGCACCGCTTCGCAAGGCCTCCAGCCGATCAGGCGTGACGAACTGAATGGCACCCGCGCAGTCCTCGCCGACATGGGAAATAAGGGCAAACACGTTGCGCGCGGACACCTGAAATCTTCGGGCCCACCGTTCGAGCACGCGTTCGTTGTCGGGCAGGAGTCCCCACAGGAAAGCCTGCGCGGCGGAAGGACCGTGCTCTTCGGCCGCGAGCGGCATGGACAGCGACAGCGGATAGGCTCCCTCGGCCTGGCGCCAGCCCTTGTCGTAGACAAAGGTGAGCCGGCCGCGGGCGTCATTGCGCAGGCGGCCGATTTCCTGACCATCCAGCAGAGCAACAAGTTCGCTGGTCATGCCTTTTTCTTCCTGGCCTTGGCCACGATGGCGTTGATATCGACGGCTGGCCTGGTGGCCTCGCGGGCGGGCGCTTGTTCGGTGCCCGCATCCAGGCGAACGTCCAGGGCATCAAGGGCGCGAAGGATCAGCCCGAGCTCAGCGCGCGCGTGACCGTGCTCAACCTCGATCACCCACTGGCGGCTGACGCCAATGCGTTTGGCAAAGGTCGATTGATCGAGTTGCAGCTTCTTGCGCCGGTCGCGAAGGACGGCGCCGAGTTCGGTCGGGGTGCGTATGAGCATGGGATTTCCAAATGTCAGCGTTCGCTTACTTTTAACATATGTCAGCGTTCGCTGACAATACTAAAATGTCACCGCTCGATGACACACTCGAATGTCATCGAGCGCCGACATCTCTACGTGTGACTCGAGGCGAATCGGCGTGAGCGGAAGGACGTGGCCGGTGTTCAATCTCGCAACTGGCCAACAATCCCGGACGCTGGGGCACGGGTTTCGTTGGGCGCTCGATAGGCGCGAGTACTGTTGTGCTCGATGCAACCTTCGCCGAGGTACCTGCTTTGCGCGGGTCTTTTGATGCTCCGCGCTTGCCGGTCTTGGCTGTGTTGTCCACTGCCGCCCTGAGTTGGCGCCAAGGCAATGGCGAGCTCGAAATGGTTCTCGAGACCGCGTCGCCAGAGCAGACAGTGCTCGTTTCAGTGACGACCTGCCGTCCGGTGACGGACATCACATGGGCCGCCTTCAATCATCAGGTTGCCAGCTCATGCACCGCTTCTCGCCACCTGTTGAGCCTGGGGCCCGACTTGGTTCGGATCGCTCCTCTTGCCTACCTCGCTGGCGGCGATGGTGGCTACTACGACGAGATCCCCCTGGCAACATTGTAAAGCGGTAAGAACTAGTGGAGCCGGGAGTCCGCTTTCGGCATCCCCTACCCCGGGGGCGGCTTATGGTCGTCGCCCTTCCAGATCGCGATGCTACTCGGGCGTATTGACCGGTTGCGGTGCCGTAGCGCTCGCATGGCTCGCAACAAAGGACCCAGTTCGGACCCCTCCTGGATCTCGATCGAGTATCACACCTGTTTCGAGCATTGGCGGATCGGGTCTCACCAGCTTGGTGGTGCTCATGGCCGCATTCGGATCAACTGCCATTTCGAAGTCTCGTTCAAGCAGCTCTCGCAGGCGCTCGATGCGAGCGAACCGGAATGGATGGACCAGTTTGATCATCGGGCTAGGCCCCTCGGGTCGAATGCGAACAATCGGATGATGAAAACGACGAGCGTGCGACGGGTGACGCTCATGAGTCGAGCTGTCGTTTCTCCGCTGAATGCCAGTCCGCGCTGTGGAGGCGGATCATCTCCCGACGGGACCGCTCGATGAAGATGCGCTCAACGCATAAGCCGGCTGTAACTGAAGCCGCCAGCGCAAGGCCGCAGGCCATATAGTCATTCATGAAATTCCAAAACATGTTGCAACCGGCAACTCCTACAAAAGTAAGTGCCATGAGCATATTGCGAAATGCCTTAACCATGCTGCCCCCAGTCAGTCGGTCAGGAACTTCTAGCATTGCAACCACGCGATTGGCAGCGTTTGACCCTTGTGATGCGCCGTCTTTCTGCTCGAACAGCCCGGGTCCAGCCGCGCTGCCGACGTGGGCTCGCCCTTCTTATTTAGGATGGCACCCCGGAACGGGGCAGTGATAGCGACGCCGGCATACTTTATCACGGCAGGCCCTTCCCGAGTGCCCCCGGCGAGGAGCTCCGCATGCCTTCGCGCGAGGGATCGACGCGGCATGGCCTGCGCCGTTGTGCCGTGGAAAAGAAACGGCGTGTTCGAACTATGGAGCATGCTGGTTATGGCTCTTTCTTGATCGGCGTTCGGCAGGCTCGCGGCCAGCACTGCCGATCACCGCCACCGCAAAGTAGCGCAAGCGATGGCCCGGGGCAGTGATGCCCGCTTTCATGACGTCTGCGTCGTCTAGGGCTTAGTGGACGACGAACGCTGCCACCAAGCCCGCAATCATTCACTAATCGTTTCGTCAGACCTTTTGGTTAGCAATTTAACCGATATACGGGAGGATTACGGCGCGGACCGTGCCTGCCGATCAGATCACTAACCGCTTCGATGTCGAAGGGCTGGAAAAGTCGCTGAGCGACTCGGCGACGCGCGTCTCCACCATCTGGATCAGCACCCTTCTGTTCGGCTTTACCTTCTTGTCACCGCCAGTACCGCCACGAACAAGCAGCTCTTGCTGGCCGACCCGGTCAGGCTTCCGGCGCTCGGCACGGAAGTGCCGCTCGTTCCCTTCTTCGTGCTGTCGCCGATCTTTTCTGTGCTGTTGCACTTCTATAGACCCTGCTCTTGGGCCGCACAGCCCCGCGCGTATGATGACGCGCTGAACCACACTCTGAAGCCCGGGCAAAACGCGAGTTTTCGTGAGCACCTTGCGAACACGGTTTTCGCCCAGATCTTTGCCGGGGCACCGCGCGAGCGCGAAGGATGGGTCGGCCGGGTATTGCGCGGCTTCTCCTGGTTACACTTGTCGGATCGCCAATTCTGGTTCTTCTCACTTTCGACGCAGAAGGCGATTTCTGCCACGCCAACGAGGGACCTTTGCGACACTGACGTGACGCCAGCCCCTTTTGACTGCGAACGCCCAACCAAGCTTTCGGCAAAATAGGTCAAGATCGTTGACGGGTTGGCGTCGGAGTCGACGCAGTCCTGCGGCTGGCCGACTTAGCCTAAGGTGTTGAAATCGGCTATTTACCGATGGTAGTGTTCTACTTTTACTACTCGCGCTTTTTGCTCTGACGCCATCCTGATAGTGCTTTTTTTGTGCTGGGGAGGACATTTATGCGAGGCTCTCGCGCAATCCTTTACGCCGAACGACTTAGCGAACTCACTTCTCAGCTCTCAGAGTTGGAATATCTGCGAGATCTGGTCGAAGAAGCTGAGCGAAGCGCCCGCGGTGTGCCTCCATTCCGCTTGACATATCGACCGTCGCGCCGCGTTCGACGTCGCGAACGGGGCGGTTTGTCTGTTCGCCTCCGTCGCCACGCGCCACTAACCGGGAATGCAGGAGCTACCAGCCTCCCTGACAACGACAACCAAGTCGATTGGACTTTGCTGGAGCCATTCCCCGACCAATGGTGGGCTTCCTCCTAAACCTCTCCAAGCGCTGACTCGACGAAGAGAGCGATCCAATGCTGGTGGCCCACCCACCCTGAGGAGCAGACAGCTAGCCACCCTTGCAGCCCGCGGGGGCCGAGGCTGGTCCGGCCGCACCTGTCAATTCTGGACCACCCTTCGCCAAACTCCGGCAACCTGCAACGGCGAGTGAGACAGGGAAGACGGTCAGCACGACCTATGCGGGCTTAAAGTGAGCAACTGCAAAAGCGAATGTCACTTGTCGGCGAGAACACCGGCGGCAAGCTGAGGTCATTTCGTAAAGATTGGTTTCAACACCTCTGGAATTGCGATGACTAAGAACGACACCGCCGTGTTCGACGCGATGCGACCTGATCCAAACGGACGGAGACAATGGGCCGGCCGACTGGGGACGCGCGAGGCAATAAAACCGGATGGCCTGGAGCTCGACCCTGGCTCGATCGTTTACTGTCCCCACGAGTGGATCAATGCCGCCGGCTACGTTGACCTCGAACTGGTCCGCAAATACCCGCTGATGTTCGCGGTCTAAAGTCGTGACGAACCAGAGCCGACGCGCAAGCGATCCGGACGAACCAGCGATTCGACGGCTGCTAACCCGAGCGGTAAAACGCAGCCGTACAAAGCCGCCTGTGCCGTTCGGCACGGAAACAGATCCGAACCGTGAATTTTCCCGGGACGAACCGGAGGCCGTTTGGTTCTTCGTCTTCTTGCCGATCTTCGTGCTGCTCTATGCGATCGTCGAGAAAATGCACGTGAGATAGCACAGGGTTGACGTGTCGCAGGTGCTGCCAGCCGCCGGAGATGCGGCGGAGAAGTGTCTCGCCGACCCGTTCAACGCGAGCACCGCATTGGGGTGATCTTCGCACTAACGAAAACAGAAGCGGCACGCATCCCTGTGGACGAGAAATCACCTTCGCCATTGTCGTATTGTTCACTTGCGATCCGCTCGATCGTCGAGCGATGCCTCTTGAAGTTTCGATAACGTCGTTTGGGCTGGATCCGTCTTCCGCAGCTCGATCCCGCAGGGCGGCTATATCTACTCTGCAATCGATGCGGTTGTCGCCCGCGAACATCGCAAAGAACAACGCTTCATTGTTCGCGGCATCGAACTCGCCAGATGGATCAGAGGTAAGGTATCTCGGGAGTCGGTCGCTCAGTCTTCAATAAATGGCGGCTCAGCCGGGATGAAGCCTAACCCTCATCGCAGCGCTAAGCCCTAGCCGAAAGAACGGCTCCAGGCCAAGGTGGCTCGACCCAGGGCTGAGGCCGCTCCCGGCTACTGACCCGATAGCCTCATGCGTCTGAAACGCATGCAGAATAAAATCGGCTGGTAGGCATCGTTCCTATCTGGCTGGGCATGCGAAGCCCACCAGGACCGCTCTTGGGATGGTCCACACGCCTGCGGCTGCGGCGCGGCCGGCGACCCTTGCCCCCGCTGCAATGCTTCCTCGGAACCCTACCGACCTCGACCACCAGCGGGCTTTCGGTTCAGCTTCGGCGTATTGGCGGATTTGGCCCGGTTCTTCCGGAAGAGATAGGCGGCGAGTCTCCCAGGTCACTTACGCCGGCGAGGGTGTGGTGAGCGTCTAGCGTCGCTCGCTCTTCCGCGCAGCTAATTGCTGGTCCAACTCCCTTCAAGCGAACGATCAGATTTTCCACTGTGCAATCGGAATGCCGCAATGACCGCACGCCTCGCGCGGCGAGCTCTTCGCCTGCGCCCTCGACCAATGAAGTGCTGCCGCGGAGAGACGGCTGCGGATCGCCGCGCGTTGATGTCGGATTGCAACATGAGAACGCCCGGAGTGAAACGCTGCATCGGCGGCTGCGCGGCCGACCGCGATCATGCGCTTCATACAGCCTCGATGCGACATTTCTTCACAATCCACCGATAGGTGGATATCATGCATCGCCGCAAATCCATAACGTTGCGGCAACATTCATCTGCGCTCGGACATGGGCCGTTGCGCGTCCGTTCGCTGACACCGGCCTTCCAATGACCAACAGATCACGCCCTCGCATCCTGCTGATCGGCACCGGCGACACTAAGTCGGACGAGCTCCTGTTCATGCAGCGCTGCATTGCGCTCGCCGGCGGCGAGACCGTCTTGATGGACGTCAGCGTGCTCGGCGATCCCCGTTATAAGGCAGCGCACGACAAGCACGCGGTTGCCGCCGCCGCCGACACGACGATCGCCGCCGTGATCGCGAGCGGCGACGAGAATTCGTCGATGACCTTGATGGCCCGCGGCGCCGCCCGGCTGACGCGGCAACTCTGCGACGACGGCCGGATCGACGCCATGATCGCGATCGGCGGCACCATGGGCACCGATTTCGCGCTCGACGTCGCGCTCGCCCTGCCGCTCGGCTTTCCCAAGCTGATCGTGTCGACCATCGCCTTTTCTCATCTGATTCCCCCCGAGCGCATCGCCGCCGATCTGATGATGATCCTGTGGGCCGGCGGCCTCTACGGCCTCAACGGCACCTGCACGGCGGTGCTGTCGCAGGCCTGCGGCGCGATCGTCGGTGCGGCCCGCGGCGCCATCAGGCTGCGGCCCGAGGGCCCGATCTTAGCGCTGACCTCGCTCGGTAAGAGCTGCCTCAGCTACATGGTCGAGCTGAAGCCGCAGCTCGAGGCTCGCGGCTACGAGGTCGTGGTGTTCCACACCACCGGCATGGGCGGCCGTGCGATGGAATCGATCGCAGCGCAAGGCGGATTTGCCGCGGTGCTCGACCTCAGCCTTCAGGAGGTCGCCAACCAGGTGATGGGCTCGGTGGTAAACTCCGGCTCGGACCGTCTGATGAATGCCGGCCGGAACGGCATTCCGCAAATCGTCGCGCCCGGCGCCATCGACATGGTGGACTTTCCCGCCTGGCTGCCGGTGCCGACGGAACTCGCCGATCGTCCGCTCCATGCGCATAACCGCCTGCTTGCGTCCGCGACCTCCGGTGCCGTCGATCGCCGACGGATCGCGCGCGCCATTGCCGCGAAGCTTGCGCAGGCGACGGCGCCAGTAGCTTTCGTCCTTCCGTTCGGCGGCATCCAGCGATGGGATCAGGACCGCGAGACGCTGTACGATCCCGAAGGCCTCAGCGCCTTCGTCACGGAAATGCGTGCTGCGATCCGCCCGCCCGTCGAGCTTCACGTGATCAAGGACCACATCAATCACCCGGGCTTCGTCGCGAAGATCCTGGCGATCTTCGACCGCTGGGTGGCAGACGGCATCGTTCCAGCCGGCAAGGTTCCGGAGGAGCAGACATGAGCATATCCACGCCAAGGGCACTGGTGCTGGATTTCGGCGGGGTGATCTCAAACGCCTTGTTCGAAACGCATGATGCGACAGAAGCCGCGCGGCGTTGCCAAGGGAGCACTGACCTGGCGCTGGCCATGCGCGGAGGACGCCGATCCGCTCTGGTCGGCGATGCAGCGCCGAGAATTGTCCGAGCGCGCATTGGCTGACTCGCAGCCGGGAGGTCGGCCGCTCGTCGGCGAGGACTGGTGGGATATGCAGACCTTCGTCCGTCGCGCGCGCGGCGCCGATCCGATGCTCATCATCCGCCCCGAAGCCGGGCGCGCCATCCGGATCGCGCGAGGAGCCGGCCGCAAGGTCGCCATTCTTTCCAACCAGGCTCGACGTCTTTTAAGGCGCGGAGTTTTCGGCGCAAGCGGCCGCTGCTCGGGCGTTCGAGGTAATCGTCGACGCCACGCACACCGGCATCCTGAAGCCCGCCCCCAGGCCTATGGCGCCGTGTGTGATGCCCTCGAGCTCGCGCCGCAGGCCTGCGTGTTCGTCGACGACAAGGAACGTAACATCAACGGTGCGATCGCCTGCGGGCTCTCGACCGTCTGGTTCGATGTTCGACATCCCCAGAACTCTTACCGGCAGGCCCTCCACATGCTCGGCCTGCCTTTCGACAGCGGAGCCATCCATGCGCGAAATCAATTTTCTCATCGAGAACAATGCCCGCCGGATCTGGCATCCGACGGCGCATCCCAACGACATGCAGGACCATCCGCCGCGGATCATCATGAAGGGCGAGGGCATCCACGTCACCGACATCGAAGGCAAGACCGTGCTGGACGCGGTCGGGGGGCTCTGGAATGTGACGCTCGGTTACAGCTGCGATCCGATTAAGAAGGCGATCGCCGATCAGCTCAAGGAGTTGCCCTATTATTCCGGCTTTCGCGGCGTCTCGACGGGACCCGCGATCGAGCTCGCCTATGAGCTCACCGAATGGTTCAAGCCGGAGGGCATGGTGCGCGCGTTCTTCACCTCGGGTGGATCCGATTCCGTCGAGACCGCGTTGCGGCTCGCACGGCAATATTGGAAGATCAAGGGCCAGCGCGACCGCACCAAATTCCTGGCACTGAAGAAGGGTTATCACGGCACGCATTTCGGCGGCGCATCCGTCAACGGCAATGCCAATTTCCGCCGCAACTACGAGCCGCTGCTGCCGGGCGTCTACCACATCCCCTCGCCTTGGACTTACCGCAATCCCTTCAACGAGACCGACCCTGCGAAGCTCGCGCAGCTCTGCGCCAATGCGCTCTTCGACGAGATCGAATTTCAGGGCGCCGACACCATCGCCGCCTTCATCATGGAGCCGGTGCTCGGTGCCGGCGGCGTTATCGTGCCGCATTTGAGTTTCATGGGACTGGTGCGCGAGATCTGCGACCGCTACGGTATCCTCCTGATCTCGGACGAGGTCGTCACCGGCTTCGGCCGCACCGGGGCATGGTGCGGCGCGCGGCTCTGGAACGTCAAGCCGGACATGATGACAACCGCCAACGCCGTCACATCGGGCTATTTCCCGCTGGGCGCCACGATGATCGGCGATAAAATCGCCGAGGCGTTCGAGAGTGACGAGACGAGCTTCGGCTCGATCGGCCACGGCTACACGTATTCCGGCCATCCCGTCGGTTGCGCGGCCGCCATCGCCGCGCTTGCCGAAACAAAGCGGCTTAAGCTCGACGCCAGGGCCGAAGCCTCCGGCGCCACCCTCAACGAGGCGCTCGCGGCTCTCAAGCAAACGCACGAGATCGTTGGCGACGTGCGTGGCAAGGGCTTGATGGCGGCGCTTGAGCTGGTCGCCGACCGCGGCAGCAAGAAGGCGCTCGACAAGAAGCGCGTCGGAAAGATCGCCGATGCCATCTACGATGCCGGCGTGATGGTGCGCGTCTCCGGCAGCACTATTATCCTCTCTCCGCCGTTGATTATTACGGCCGAGGACGCCAGGACGATCGCTCACGCGATCGACCACGGCCTTGCGACTGGTTATGAAGGCAGGCGTGGCCGCTAATTCGGCCGCGCCATCAACGCCACCACCGCGGAGCGCGTCTCCACGCCGAGCTTTTGAAAGATGTGGATGAGGTGCGTCTTTACGGTCGCCTGGCCCGATCTTAAGGCACTCGCCGATCTCGCGATTGGTGCGGCCGCAGCACAACAGCCGCACCACGTCCATCTCGCGGCTGGTCAGCCCGTAGCGCTGCCCGTCCTCGGACGCGGCGGCGCGGCCGACCAGGTTGAACTGGAGCTACTGGTGCATCTTCTCGGCGATGGTCACGGCGCCCTCCGGGATCCTGGCCTTCCTGTCCCATACGACGCTGATCCCGGCGACAATCTGGTCGTCGCACCGGAAGAAGAAATCGAGCATGTCGACGATGCCGCATTGGCCGATGAACGAGCGGTAGAGTGCTGTCTCGCCTGCTTGCTGGCCGGCCATCGTCTTACTCAGGCGCGCCACCGCAAGGTGACCCGCATGACTCGGATGCTGCGGGTCGAAGGCACTCATGCCGTCGAGGTACTGTAGATGAAACGGCTCCGGAATGCGCGACAGGAGGAAGCGCCGGAGGTTGTAGCCCTCGTCGACTTCGTAAAATGCCGTCGCCGAGCCCTCCAGCATGGAATGGGCAAAATGCATCGCTTCGTTCGTTGCGGTGTCCGAGCGGCCCATGAGCATCAGCATGGCCAACCCTCCTCGATTCCACTCCATTTGGGACATCTGGTAGTTCCTCGCGCAGGCGACGCCCGCAGAGGCACTGCTTTTACTTAGGCAATTTCCGGGCCACCGGTTTAAGTTGCCGCCGAGCCGAGGCCCGAGCCGGTCTGCGCCTCCACCGATTGGCCGATTGACTGGACAGCGGCACCGGCACATTCGCCGCATCCGGTTCGATCCTCGCACCAATTGCCAGCCTGGACGACCAATTGATTGCCGAACGCACAAGCCGCATCACATCGTGACGCCCTGCATTGAGACAAAACAAAATGAATTCGCATCGCGCGACGTTGCACAATGCGGGCAGCATCGATCTACTCGACCTAACCGATGCTTTCATTCGCACGCCACGCGCGCGAGATGGTCCGCTCCGCATTTCAACACACGTACGGCTCACCCCTTGTCCTATTCCGGACATTTTGTTTTCAAGCATACATCTATGGCGCGACAACCAGGATGAGAACGCGGATCTCGGCCGTCCAGACATCAGCGGCACGACGACATCACGGAAGATGATGCCGATCGAGAGCTCAGGGCCTTCCGACGGCTAAGCAGAGAGCCGTACCGTGTTGCGAGCTCACGGTAGGGCGCTTGTGATCAGCGTCCCGGGGGCCGCGGACTTTTGCGCTCGATCGTGTGGTTGGAACGGCCCGCAATGTGGGCGCATGTCTAGACCCAGCTCGAACTTAATCCGGCCAACGCTTGGCATGGACGTTGCTATTGAGAGCTACGACACCAAGCGAGTGGGCGCGGCCAGATGAGCAATATCTTCCTTGGGCCATATCCGAGAGGTGCAACACCGCGCCCGAGCGGATCAACCTTCTCAGCCCGATCATCGAGTTTGACGTCAACGGCTTGCCGGTTTCGCACGCGTCTGGCCCCACCGTGTTGCTGTCCTGGACTACTCCCGCCGCTCGCTAAGCACTCATGGAGGTTGAAATGATCACCCAACCCGGCGCATCCGTACGCAGCCAAACAACAGACGTCGATGCAATGTTGGCCGAACTGCGTTTGAACAATGATCCGCACGATGTCGAAGTCGGCGGCATGTCTTTGCACATCCTGCCCGGGGTTTTGTCACCACGCCTAAGTCACGCACCGGACGCACTGATCTCAAAATGGCACATCGAGCCCGGCGCGGCGGTACTCGATCTTGGGTGCGGATCCGGTGTGCTGGGCCTTGCAGCACTCCGTGCCGGGGCAAGACGTCTAGTCGCTCTCGACATAAATCCGCAGGCCGTTCTCTCGACGAAGATAAACATCGAGCGATTAGGCTATGGGGATCGAGCAGAAGCAATCGAGAGTGACACCTATGCTGCGCTACAACCTGGAGCACAATTTGATACCATTATCTTTGCCGCCCCCTATTGGAACCGCAAGGCCAATGACGATCTGGAGCGTTCGTGTTTCGATCAAGATCACAAGGTCATGGCCGCCGCGGTCGGAGGGGCGCACGTCTGGTTAAGTCCGAAGGGTGCGATGTATGTGATTTTTTCCGATCAGGGAGACGTTGGACATGTCATGAACCTCATCGAGGAGAGCAAACTGCGCGTCAGAGACATGCATATTTTCCGACCGACCATTCCAGGCGGGCACGTACGCATTGTTTGGAAGCTATCCGCACGATGAAAATCTATTCGCCAAGAAGCGCGCGGGACCCACATCAGCGCTTGCCGGTGCAGCAAATCAGGTCAATTTGCATGTTCCCGACCGAGCTGAAATCACTTGGCCGCGTGCAGCGAGTGCGCATCTCGATCGCGACCGTCGAGAGAGCCGGTGCCGTGCTCCAGACAATAGCCTCCCAGAACACACCGGTTGGCTTTACCCCGGAGTGCTAGGTGAGCATTAATCCCGCCCGGGCTCGAGCGGTTCGGCCGGACGCGTCTTGGGGAACGGGCACAATTCGCCGCCCTGACAGTGAGATCTGACGCTGTGGGCGAGATAGCGTTGCGGGCTCGAATTGCGGAACAGCGGCCGAAGGAGATTCAGCTAAACACCAGGCAGTGCGATTGTCGTATTCTTCACCGCAAACGATAAGGCATATATCGACAAAATAATCGAAGCCCTTTCCGTTCTCGCCAAAATCCCGTACGCGCGCCGGCTTGAAGTCGCTCGCAACCGCAGAGTGACCGGCTAAACGAAATTGACGTGATCGTCTACGGTGAGTTCGACAAGGAAAGGCCAGCTCGAAGCCTATAAAGCGCACGAGGTTTACCAGCAATCGATCCGGCAGGTAAGCGGCTGCGAGAGCTACGTCTCGCGGCCGACTACAGCATGTCTGCAGATGCGGAGCCAGTATGTTCGGCAGGCCCTCGCCACGGGCGTGGTTAGCTGACAGGCATATAGGGGTTTTTTTGGTGATATAACGCTCGCCTTCGCCGGTCCGAATTATGAACATCCATATATCGCGGAGCGACAGAGTCATGCAGTAGTGGAACTGCAGTGGATTGAGCCCGTCACAGCCATGCGAGGCCTCTCGCAACGGAGGCACCTCACGTTCCTGGATACCGCATGAGCGACCCGGTACTCGGGCAGCCTCTTATGTGATGTGCGATCACTTCTGCGCTTATATGATCGCGGACGGGAAAGCTATTTGCAACGGAGAGACCATTGTGGGTGATCCGAGGGTGGCACTTCGCGCTCTGCTAGTGACAGCGCTCTGGGACAGGGCGATCATGGCTCTTGCCCATCGCCAATCAAGCGACATACGGCGTGCAGTTCCATCCGGAGTCGATACTCGCATCACAAGGGGACGCACTATTCGCAAACTTCCTGCGGCTTGCAGAGCTTTCTTAAACGCGGCCGTATAGATCGGTTTCACAAATGCGCGGCTCGATAAGATACCGGTCAACGCGAAAAGAGCAGTACTGCGGAAATATGGGTCGAGTTCATTTGCGGCGGGCAGCACAGAGACCGCTAAGCCGCTTGAACCTATCAATACCTTTCAGGTGCTCGGATCAATAGAACTCTATCACGATTGATAATTTCCGGATGCCGTTATAGAATTCTCAGGAGAAGTGGCATCTGCTCACCCGTCCTTCGGCGCTCTGCTTCTGCCGTGCCGATCTTGTAATTATTCGACGCGACGATCCCGTGGCACCGCCGATGATCAGAGTAGCGGGACCAGCTCATTCAGCCGCGGACCCTTAAATCGGGCGAGCGTCCGTAGAGTTCGCTCACGCGCGCCAGCGGTCTCGCTTCCCTCCGCTCTGGTTCAAAACGAGCGAAACGCCGTGGGCGGCACTTCGCGTAGAGCTTCTCCGGGCGCTCTCGCAGTCCATCTCTTGTACGTCCAGTGTCATGTCCAATCCTCGAGCGATAAGATCCGGGAAACGATGAATATCGGTGGGGGCGCGGAGGCTGAAAAGCAGAAGGTCCTGCTCGCTTGCACGCTCGAATCTCGGTTCCAGAATTAACCTCGACCCAGGGCATCAATGTTAATTTGGGGTCTTGATTGCGGCGACGCATCGGAGCGTTACGTTCAGGCACCGGTCATTGCCCCGTCCGGGTTCACCCAATGCTAAGACGGCGCGCCATTCTATTCGGCGCGGCGGCTTCGTTGCCTGGCCACGCGCGTCCGTTTGATTTTGATGCGGGCGTCAAGAGATGGAGCGCTCGAACTCATCGATATGCGACGGCAAATCCCTGCTTCTGCGAAGCTAGCACCCTGACGTATCTTTTGGGCAGGCTAACAATCGCATATCTCAGTGACCCACCGAGCCCTGCTGACGGAGGCAGTTGCACGAGGCGTTCACGCGAAACAATGGCAAGTGTTGAGATCATCAGCAGAGGACCACTCGCGTGCGGTAAGGCTAACAAGTGGATCACATTGCAGAAGGCGATCGCCGGGTTGAGGCTTACCTGCAGCCGCGGAGCTGCCGATGTATCGCGTAAACGGCGCCTTCGCGGCTAGGGGCTGCCGCTGTCACAGGCGGCGGTCCCACCCATGAGCGGACTAGTAAGCACGCCGTACTACTCGGGGCAGGACGGGCAGTCTCGGACAAAACCGGTTGGCAAGCGCGCGCACTGCGGCTTCGTCGGTCTCGAGCTCGATCTTCTGAGCGAGCATCACGTCGCCGGCTACGAGCGCTTGTTCGAGAACGAAACACCACCCGATCTTAGGCTACATGTTTCATCAAGCTCCAAAACTATGGTGCCCTGATGAATTCGATACCGTCGCCCGATGTGAGAGCCGGTGACTTCGAAATAACCATCGCATCAAATTGCGCACGCTGCTCTTGGAGATAACCAATTGCGCAGAAGGCGTCGCGCACGCGCGTCCGGCCATTTTGCTCGATGAAGCTCCGATAAAGCGAACGCGGGGCGCGCAAACGCGCGCTACTTGCGACACCGCCGCGTCTAAGCAAAAACATTTGCCGCGCCGGCGAGTCTGGCTAGTCCCGACAAGGCGCGAACAGAGCAGCGTCTCACCTGCATTCGGATCAAATGCCCGTACGGGTTTAAGATCACCCGCCGCCGTCCGATTGACAGCGATAAACCGCGGCCTGTCAGCTTGTTGAAGCGCGGCTCGGCCTGGCCAGGCCCTTCAGGTCGCTTTGGTCAAAACAATGTCGGCTCCCGCCTGTATGGTCCATCACGATTTGGATAGCCATGGAAGAGAACTCCGCAAGCCCTAGCCCTGATGCAGAAGAACCTCGCGGCGCACCTTAGTGTTCCTGGTCGCGCAGAAATTCGCCGTGTTTTCCGTTGGGCGGCCCGCCTGCAATCGGCGAGGCTCCGGCGTGTCGACTTAGAGTGGGTCCGCCATCGAGCCTGGTCAGCTCACAAGGGGCGCCATGCGGATCGTGACGGGGCGACTTGCAAGCATTCGTGTGGTGATTTTACTCTGCTGTTGGCAGGCGACGGACGAAACAGAACTCGCGGCAGGTCCCGGGGCCTCACTCGGATAGCGCGCTGGTGGGGAGAGGAAGCCCGGGCCAATACTGTCCGTCCTTGGTCGCCCGAGGTCCGAATATCGCCTGACCAACTCTTATGACATCGGCACCTTCCTCGATTGCTATCTCGAAGTCACTTGTCATCCCCATTGAGAGGAGATCAAGTCGCGTCGATGTTCTATCGCGGAGTGCGTCTCGAAGCCCCCGCAGCAACTTGAAACATTCGCGAACCTTGTCCGCCTCTCCGCTCAGAACGGCGAGAGTCATCAAGCCGCGAGGGACAAGGGCTGGATAATCGGACAGCCGAAGAACAAAGTCCTCTACCTCGTGGGGCGGCAAACCGTATTTGCTCACCTCACCCGAGGTGTTGACTTGGACGAACACGTCGAGATGCCGGCCTTCGGCGCTCAGGCGGGCCTGGAGCGCTTCAGCCAATCTCAAGGTATCCAACGCATGAAACTCGTTCGCGAACTTGACCATGGATTTCACTTTGTTCGTCTGGAGGTGACCGATGACACTCCAGTTCAACGACAGGTCGGCCAAATCGCGGACCTTGCTCTCCGCCTCTTGGACCTTGTTCTCGCCGAACTCGCAAAGGCCGAGTTCGGATGCGATACGGATAACCGCGGCGGGTACGGTCTTGCTGACAGGTAAAACACGAACTTCTGAACGCCTGCGGCGAGCCCGCATACAAGCCCGATTTATGCGCTGCTCAAGCTCATCAAGATTGGAGCGCAATAAAGAGCGCGGATCGTCCGTGAATCGGGCGCTATTCATCTGTGACATCGCGAATTCCTCGCTTCCACGTCCATGGTGTTTGACATGGCAAAGGCCGATAATTTCGGTAGCACATAAAGCAGAGTCGAGTCCGGCTAGTTCGTCAGAACCTCTCCCATCGACGCATAATCCAGGCCGTATCCCCTCATAGGGACGTCCTAATCCCAGACAAGGTGCTCCGGATCTCCCGATCCGCCATCGCCCAACTCGCCGCTCTGGCTCAGGGAGGCCAGCACGGAAACTTCTGTGCTGCTCGGGAGAGACAATTCACGCCCCTCCATTCACGAGTAAGGTTCATATTCGTTCAAATCGGGGCAGTTCTGGTTGAGCGCCTCACCATCAACGATGCAGAAATATGCGCTTGTCGGCAGGAAAACCCACTACAATGGCGTCGAGAGCGGCCTTTATCGGTGCAGCCGTCACACGCGGACAGCAATCGAGTATCTATCCGAGAGGCCGCACTTTTTTCGGATGCAACATTTTCAGAAGCGCCGCTCCATACTGCACCGCATCGGCCTGCGCCATCACGCTCGTGCTGCAAATTGTCGGCAGGACTGGATGCGATCACCGAATTTCGATAGGTTTCTCCGTGGAAAGCAGTTCGGGGATGTAGGCCGACAAAACGTGACCCGCCAGATCCGCCAAGGATTTGGGCCAGCGGCGGTGTTTGACTTATACTTCCGACCCTTGAGATGGAGTGTGTAGTCAGTACGCTTTTGCGACGTCACCTGACCCGGGGCCTGCGTGTCCAGGGTCATCGCGATGTCGACTTCGCGCGTCGTGAGTGAATAGAGGCGCGGGAGGTAACAAGCTTGGTCTCAATGTGGAGTCGTGGATCCGAACGCCGCGACTGTCATCTGACTGCTGTGCGCAAGTTGGAGATGGTCGACGGTGCCGAAGATGCTGGGAGCTGAGACGGCTTGCTTTTCGAGCGAACTAGCGGCGAATTCCGCAGAAGCACCGGGCGCGCACTCCATTCACTACGGTCGCCTTTGGCGGCGCCGGGCTCAATCGGACCGGCCCACGTCCACACTGAGTCCGTTCAGGGACAAAACGGCGATGAGTCCGGCGCTGAGCGGCTTGAACTTTGCGCACCCAGCCCTTCATCGCTAAATCCATGTCCGACCCACATCCAGATGCTAAGGTTTGCGCTGCGTCGGCGGAACAAGGGTCGCGGAGTGCGCGACGCTCAAAACCCGGACCTGCACCGTCTCAAATCGCTGGGTTGGGCCCACGGCCTGAACAGGTGAATCGGTCGGCCGATCCGTGGATTATAACGAAAAGATAGTTTATCGGTTTGGTTCTGAATTGCGCTACGGAGTTGGTAGTCCCAGTAGGACGTTGTCAATCAGTCGGGTCGAACCAACGTAGGCTGCGACACAGAGCGCCGCCGGAAACCGCAGGGGACTCTCGGCGCGCTTGAGCGTATCACCGTCGACAAGTTCAAGATATTGCAGCCGATCCACTGTCTCAAGTTGCCGCTCGGCGATCGCAATCAGCTTCTCCACCTCGCGCACTCCTGCGCGGAATTCTTCCGCCGCGGCGAACAGTCCACGACTGATGGCAACGGCTCGCCGACGTTCTTCCTTGCTGAGATACCGATTGCGGCTGCTCATCGCGAGCCCGTCGGGTTCCCGAACGGTTGGCACGGTGCCGATCTTGATGGGAAGATTGAGATCTGTCGCCATGCGACGCACGACCGCGCATTGCTGAAAATCCTTTTGCCCGAAAAACACGACGTCCGGATGCACCATGTTGAACAGCTTGCACACGACGGTCGCCACGCCCCGAAAATGCCCAGGCCTGAAAGCCCCGCAGAGTGGCTTCGCCAGTTCGCCCGGCTCGACGAAGGTCTCGAATTGAGCCGGATAGACTTCCTGTGCACCCGGCGCGAACACAATCTCAACACCGGCATCGCGGCACAATTTTTCATCGCGCACGAAATCGCGAGGATAGCTGCTGAGATCCTCGTTTGGTCCGAACTGAGTCGGATTGACGAAAATGCTAACGACGGTGATATCGCATTGCGCTCGGCTCGCCTCGACCAGGGCCAGATGGCCATCGTGCAAATACCCCATTGTAGGCACTAACCCGACGCGTTTGCCCGCGCTGCAAGCCTTCGCTAGCTCACGACGAAGCTCAGCGACCGTGGTAATCGTCTGCATCGTTGCACCTTACATCAGGTTGGGTTGGGAGGAGCCCAGGTTGCGATAATGTCACTCAGGCTTTCAGGAAGCCGATAGCACTCCTGCGGCGCCGGGAACGCACCGGTGCGGACATCGGCAGCCCAGCGCGAGAGCGCCTCTTGTAACATCTGAAAACCATCTGCATAGGCGCGAACGAATTTGGGCCGATGACCTATGGTTAGCCCCAGCACGTCATGGAATACGAGCACTTGGCCCGAGCAGTCGGGCCCCGCGCCGATTCCGATGGTTGGTATCGATAGCGATTCGGTCGCTCGCTGGGCTAGCTCGGCCGGAATGCCTTCAAGCACCAACGCGAAGCATCCGGCCTCCTGCAGACGGTGAGCGTCATCGAGCAGCCGTAAAGCGTCATCGGCGTTCCGGCCCTGCACCTTGAATCCGCCCATGACATTGACGCTTTGCGGGGTGAGGCCGAGATGGCCCATGACAGGAATTTCGCAATCGACCAAGGCACGCACCATTTCCACGCGCTTGGCCCCGCCCTCGAGTTTCACGGCATCTGCGCCTCGCTGCAGGAACCCTCCAGCGTTACGTATCGTCTCCTCCGGACCAAGGTGAAAGCTAAGAAACGGCAGATCGGCCACGAGCAGAGCACGGGGCCTTGTGCGTGCAACAGCCTCCAGATGATGGTTCATCATTGCCATGCTGACCGGCAACGTGTTGTCGAATCCGAGACAGACATTGCCAACACTGTCGCCCACAAGAATGATGTCGACGACGGGGTCGGCGATGCCTGCCGTAACCGCATCATAGGCGGTGGTCATGGTGACACGCCGCCGCTCCTGCCTCCACCGCCGCAAGATTGGAATTGTGACCCGCTCAACTGACACTTCCGAAGCGTGGCTCATTTTTGATACGTTCCATCAACTAGGCGAACGGTAATCCGATGTTGCGAGCGACGCGGCTGAGTACTACGCGCATCCTGGGACCATGCTTTCGTATGGAGGACAAGAGAAAACTGTCAACAGTGAAAGGAAGAAAGAAACATATGTCTCCAAGGTCGCGACCGAGTGCACAAACATTCCAATGGTCGCGCGACCACCAAGCAAGAATTTCCAAATTCAAATTGTCATGTGGAAGCACCTTGAGTCACGCCGCGCCTCAAGGCGCGCTGGGGCGGTCGGAGCCATTCCAGATGAGAGCGCACGGGACGACGCAGGGGGCGCTGATCTAGTCGTGCCGAAGCGCTGCGATTAGCTTATGGTCTTCCAGTGGCGGAAAGGTGAAGCTGTGGTCAGTCGGGGTCCGGGTCAGTGGTCCCGCGGACTCAGGTCATGCTGTCGACACCGCCTTGACGCTTCACCAGGAGTTCGGCCGTTTCCGCGGTTGTTGGCTCACGCCATTGCACGCTGCCCGCGGCACAAATGATCTCTTGGTCGAGCCGCATTAGCGCTTGGCGAGCGATGTCGGCGATGTCAGAGCGCAGGGTGCTGGCCTGCTTGGTTGCCGCCACCCTGCAAAGCAGGTCGAGGTCCGACCAACCCGCAAATGAATGACCCGCGATCGCGTTCTTCTTCACGTAGCCGAGGCCATTCTCCATCTTCTCTACGTGCGCGCCCGATACGCAGCGCGGGCGCGAGGACGGAAGCCCCAATGCTTCGCGAACGCAATGAGCTTGTTCTTAAATTGAACCGACCGACTCACTGCGTCATGGCGCACCACGAGCGCGCGTGGGTTACCGCACAAAAACGCCACCCATTCGTCGGCGCTGGCACCTACCGGATGTTGTAGTAGACGTGCGCTCTGCATGGCACCCGCGACTAATGCACGCGAGACTTCTTCTGACTTGTGATTTTTTGCATTTGTCGGCGCCTGGATAATGGTCTGGTGCTGCAGGTCGGCTGCGGCGCGCAAGCGATGACATCGATTGTGCAAGAACCGACCCAGATGCGTGGCCGGCGCTGTTCGCATGGCCGCTCAAGGCCAGTCGTCGAACATTTTGAGGCTCTTGCCTATACTGAGATAGATCGGGACTTAGCGGCTGTCCTTCAGTGCGGACTAGGGCTTGCAACATACTATGCCCCACCAACCCTAAGCCTGTTGCAGCAAAAGCAACGGCCCGATCAACCTGCGGCCGATCAAACTGCCTCCTCACCGCTCCGCCGATCGGTTGACCGCAGCCAACCATATTCACACTTGCTGTTTTCTATTTTCCTTCCACAGCCCTTACACGACGATCTACAATCGCTTCATCGCTGGGCAAGCGAGGACGATGGTGCGCAACTTCGAAGCGCTGGCCACGCCTGGCGAAGATGGGGTTGTGCTGTCGCTCGATTCGACCTCGATTAAAGCTCACCGGTGTGCCTCCGGCGGAAAAGGGGGAGCACAATCAAGCAATCGGCCGCTCGCGTGCAGGCCGTACGAGGAAACTCCATACGCTGAGCGATTCCTTTGCCGGCCGGTCGTCCTGCATCTGACGGCAGGCCAGGATGCCGATATCGCAGCGGCTCCCGATGTGCTGGCGCTCGCGCCACCTATGAGTGCGCTCCTCGCCGACAAAGGGTACGACGGCGACAAGCTTCGCGGCGAAATCATTCGTCGCGGCGCGAAACCCGTAATCCCCAATAAATCTAACCGTGTTGCCATCCAGCGCTTCAACAAATGCGCCTACAAAGGCCGAAACGTCTCGAACACTGCTTTTGCAGGCTCAAGGACTCCCGGCGCATCGCCCCGCGGTGCGACAAGCTCGGCCGGAATTTCTTGGCCGCTGCGCATCTTGCCGCTCTCGTCGCATATTGGCTCAATTGAATCTGGATCCTAGTCTTCTTGGGCGCGGCGGCCCCTTGAATTTCTTCTGGGTCCGGAATTTGACGGCGGCCAGCCCAGGCGGAGCCCTTCAGTCGTCACCGCCAGGCTCGAGTGCATCAGGATGCCGCAAACCGTGTGCGAGCTCAGGCAGCCCGCCTTGTCCCCGGCCGCTGTTTATGCTCTTCGTGATTCCGATCGGTCGGAGTTCTATCTTTGATAGCTGACTGGGTCGTATCATCGAGCACTAGAACCGGACCGCCGACGGCAATCGTGCGCTCACGCGCCGATTGAAAGTGGCCCGCCAGAATGTCCGCTTCGCTGACCCGGTCATTAGAGAAGAAGCGATAAGCTGCCTTGGTATTCGCCCAATTGGCAGACGAGCGGAATACTTTGTCCGATGGCGCTTCCAATCTGCGTGAGCAGCGGAATCTGTCGCCGAGCCGCGCGTCCCTAGACTGGCATCCACTAGTCTCTCGATCAATCCAACATTCACCGCCTACAAGTCGCAAACGGCCTTTTGCCGATCGATCCCTCAATGTGAGCCCCATAGAGCACCCCCTCGCGCATCAGGTGCTCAGCAAGGAATCACAAGTGATTCTTCAAGATTTTGCTGATCGGCGGATCAGCTCAAGCGGAGAAAGTTATGGGCAATTGAAAGCCGGTCAACCGCGCCAGTCGCGGCGCTCCGCGCCATGCCTGGCGCACCAAAATAGGCCCCGGCCCATGGGCCAAGGCCTTATCTACCTTTTTGAACGATAGATCAATATTTGAGAAGAATCGGGCCGCCAAACTTATAGTTGAGCCGTGCAGTCAGAAGATCCAAATCTTGGCGGACGCGGTCGATCCCACCAGCGGGCTCGGTGAAGCTGACCATGGCAGGCCGCATGAACAGGTGTGCGTACTCGGACCCAACCGACCAATTCGGTGCGAAGCCGTACTCGATACCGGCTGCCAACGCGCCGCCCCAAAGAACGTGCTTGCTTTCTCCACCCAGCTCGCCCGTCGTCCAGATGATTCGAAACGTGTTGCTCGTCACCGCGGCGCCGCTTTGGCCTAAAGCAGTACGTTGTCGAAGCCCTAACCGATCTGCCCCTTTACCAGGCCGAACGCATCAATCTTGGTCTGGTTGATATCCAAAAAAGCAGCGCTGGGATTCCAGCCGGTCAAATCAGCCCAGTTCCCCTGGCCTTCAAGACCAAGCACGATCGGGCCCATCTGCCATCGATAGCCGATCTGGCCACCCACGCTTCCGCCGGTCGCATCATGACAGCCCTCAGGCTTGCCGCCATCGGAATCCCAGCAATTCGAGCTTGAGGCCAAGCCGCCGTTCATACCGACGTTGTAGCCGCTCCAGTCGTAGATTGCAGCCGCGACGGCCGCGGGGCATTGGTGTAGAGAGGCTTGGCCGGCTGCGCAGCCAGATCCGCGCCGAATGCGGGCACCAACGCGCCAAGCCCCACAATGCTCACAGTCGCAAGCAATAAGTTTTTCATTTCTACTCTCATCTCTTCAGTGCCCCGAGCCTCATGCGTCGTAACAACGTCCGCGCGAATTGCTGTAACTGCATCGCAACATTTGCGTTGAAAGAAATGCGTGAACCGAACGCTGCGTCAGGTTGCGCTGCAGATCATCTCCAACAGCGTCGCAATCCACCTTCGGGTGCGAGCATAGATTGCGACCGCTGATTTCAGCGGAGTAAGCGCACGCAAGTCAGATCGTCGCAAGCCACACCGCAAGTGAGAAGAATGAAGCGGTTTGCAAAACTCTTGCTCTTGTCCCGTGCCGCCACTAAAGACCCCGTTACGACCATGCTCGTGTTGCACCCACCGGCTCCGAGAGATCAGATGACTATTCGATAGAATCAATGTCCTGCAGGTGCTGACCCGTTCGTCGCAGATGCCGCTGTGTCCCGCGGTCGACAGAGCATGCGAAACACAACCTCCGCCCTCGGCGGATGCAGGATGCGGCCCGAAGGATTTTGCTTATTGGTTGAGCGAGCCGTTCTCCACCCGAGGCTTCCTACCACACCGCCAATGCCCAGATCGCCGATAACGCTTGCCGACCGGTGGTGGCCAGCGGCCGCGGTGTGTTCATCTTCTGAGCTGAAGTTCTGAGTCGATAAAGGACAGCGAGTATGTTCGTTTCATTCTTCCCTCGACCAAAGTTGTTCTTTGCGTCGTCAATTCTTTGGACGGCATTGGCGATGGCGTTTTGGTATGTATTTGCCGGCAATCTCTTTCAAGCCCCGGAGAAGCCGGTCGGGCTTGCGACGTTCTGGTCGGCCTCGGCGCTGTGGTTTGATCTCTATTTTGCGCTGG
>NZ_JBVVOY010000033.1:0-62155 GCF_055807535.1 Bradyrhizobium sp. Kon37 | reverse complement strand
ACGGCATCCACACCTCCCGCAGAACAAAAGCGGAAAGTGTAACCCATGTGTCCGGTACGTTTTGTCACCTATGTCTCGGGCCGCTCATGTCCGACGGTGTCCTAATCCGTCTTTCTGTGTCGAAGAAGCGCGCATGGGACGGACCAAAAAGCTGATCGATTGCCACGACTGCGACCACCCGGTTTCGACGAGTGCGTCGGCTTGTCCAAATTGCGGCTCGAAGGTGCCGTTCGGTCCTCCCATTCTTCACCGCAAAAGGCCGCCGATCTATAACGTCGAGGCGCGCAACGACCGCAACATGGTCGTCTTTGCCGGGACGCTGGGAGGCTTAGGCGCAGCCTATGGATTTGCGACAAGCGCGGGGCTGCTTAGCGCTGCGCTGCTGGTCACGTCGTACGGCATGCTGGGGGTCTTGGTGGGCGTGCCGCTTGCGGCGTTGTTCAACATCACGCGCCGGCTGTGGCGGTAGCGACCTCCGGAATCTAGGAAGTCTACGCACCAGCCTAGCGTCGCTCCCGGCGCTCTGATCCGCAATTGATCGGCAGCCGGGAGCATGGGGGCTGGTAGGAAAGCGGTGCCATTGCCAGATCCGGGTGACAATCCGGGCCGCTTGGAATTCCGGTAGTCTTACGGAATCCTTTTTCGGAACACTGTGTTCTACTGTGAGAACACCGGCGAGATTTAAGTACCAGTTTCTAATTTGCCCGGGATGGCCGCAGCGGGGGCTGGAACCACCCTGCGGCCTTTCGCTTTAGCGAAACCCATTTCTAAGCTGAGCCGTACCGTCTCTGGGGCGAAGTCGGCGGAGAATTCGTGAGCATTCAAATCATTATAGCCGCCATGTTGGAGCGCGAGCTAGCGGCGCGCGGCGTGCAATCGTTGGGAGCTTCCGATTGCATGGATATCGTCGAGAACCTGCTCGGGCGCTTGAAAGATTTGGACCGGGAGTTAGCTGCGCGAGGCGGCAGCCAAACGGTAGCCTCATGGGGATACGGCCCCGGCTCGGAGGGGCCGGGGACTGGTTAGACGCGGCCGCTACGCGGGAGCCCTTTAGACCGGCTTCCGGTGTCCAATGGCCGGCGCGTATTTGTCCGCTCCAGGCTCAAGATGCTGAGGCCAGTCGATTGCCGTGCAAAACAAACCGCGCCGCTCGATTTCGCGTGCAAGAGCCTCCGCGCGCAGCCTCGCTGGCAAGCCGACAAAACGCGTGCCGGCTAGCCTATCTGCTTGCACCTCATGGCGGATGAACTCGTGCATCCGCAGAATGAACTGGTCAGATAGGCCTTCGAACTCGCTCATGCCAGCCAATCGCGTTAGTCAAAAATATAGGCAACCAAAAAGGTGGCTGGCTGCCAAGCGATGAACCCAATCGCCTCCAGCGAAACAGCTGTGGCCAGGAGGGCTACGGCGCTGAAGGTGAGGGGAATGACGAGGTCAAAAAAGTTGTGGGGCTCGTCTGCATCTGCAGTTTGAAATGCGGTTCTATCGGACATTCGAATATTCCTCTATTCGAGGTCATATCGAATTCGACGCTCTCAGCAAAACGTTCGCTGGGGTTAACCTGACCGCTAAACCTTAACAGTGGGTCTCCCTTCAGGAATGTGTCGCGGCACAAAACCGATCGACGGCCTTGATCAGTGCGTCTTTCAATCCACCAGTCTGCTGCCGACTACTCAGCAAGCGCAGGGATCAAAGCCGGCTGACTGCAAGCTCGAAATACTGTGAACAAGACGCAGCCGCCAACGCCAAGGCGCCAACGCAACCTCGTTCGGCTTGTGGTGGTCTGCTCCCGACAGTGATTTGTCAGCTGCGGTGGAAATAGAGCGAGAAGCTCAATTGTAGTGAAGCCTCGTCTCTGCATTTTATGGTCAGTGCGGCGAGTCGTGCACCGCACGTAGAAGGAGTGAGGCCCGTTCGAAAAAAATCGAAGATCAATACAGTTGACAAGAGACCCCTTCCGCCGGTCTATCCGACCGGGTTCTATCCGTCGCGTTTACCCGGACAGGTGATCGGTGAATCAGACATCCAATCCGGCTGCACTCGACAAGCTGAAGCTCCGCATTCAGGCGTTGCGCGCCAAGACGATCGCCAATGGCTGCACCGAGGACGAGGCGCTGTCTGCGGCTGCCAAGGTCGCCGAGCTGCTGGATCGACATGATCTGTCGCTCTCCGACGTCGAACTGCGCGCGTCGTCGTGCGAGCGGAGGGTCTACGAGACTTTTCGCAAGAAGCGCATTCCGCTGGACGACTGCATCGGCGCGATCGCTCGTTTCTGCGATTGTCGGGTCTGGCGCGAGAAGAGCCCGGCCGGCGAGAACCGCTATGTGTTCTTCGGTCTCGGCGCGGATATCGAGGTCGCGCATTATCTGGCTGAGTTGATCGACGGCGCCGTGCGCGCCGAACTTGGCCGCTTCAAGACCTCGGTCGACTACAGCAGGTTCCGGCACCAGGAGCGGCATCTGGCCAATGCCTCCTTCGCGCTCGGGATGGTGGCGTCGATCGCGGACAAGTTGGTGGCGATCAAGGCCGGTCGCGATCAGGTCAACGAGAGCACCGGCCGCGGGCTGGTGGTTCTCAAGACCTCGGTGGTCGATGCGGAGTTCGACAAGCTCGATCTGAAGATGCGGACCCAGCGCAGCGCCAGCCGGATGGTGTCGATGACGGCCTATGAAGCCGGCGGCGCGGCCGGCGCGTCGCTCGCGATCAATCCCGGGCTTGGCGCGTCGCGGTCAGGGACCACTTCCAAAGGAAGCTGAACGCAGCCTCACCGTCATTGCAGTTCAGTCGATGGACTTCTCGAGCTTCTGGGCTGCCCGGAAGTCGTCCATATGCTGCAGGTTCGGCCCGTAGGCAGCCTCCTTGGTCAGCAGGTGGTAGACCCGGGCCACGACGGTTTGGAGATGTTTCATTCGTCCGCGCGGCATCGCCCGGGCCTTGCAAAGGGCCCGGACCGCATGCGCTCGGAAATAATCAAAAGCGTCTGACATGGCGGACTCAACGTCCCGCGCAATGATTAGTTCTTGGATTGGTTCTTGTTCGCGTGCCCAAAAACGCCTCCAGGAACGCTGTCGAATGGGAGCACTTAGCCCGTCACGAAGCGATGGGATGGGCGAGGCATGTTCTTCTTTTTCTCGAACCGGCTGGGATGTCTCGGCTCGCTGCTGGTCTCCGGGTTGATCACTCTCGCGCTGCTGTTCATGTTTGGGATCGTTCGGTTCTAAACGCCCGCGCGCGTTCAGGAACCTGGCCCTCGCTGACCAGTTGTTCGCACTCTGGTCCAGCCACGGAGGGCGCCCTTGGAAAGTACGATCATCGGAGAATTCGACACGCGCCGCGGCGCCGAGCTTGCGGTTGAGCATGTCGTGCAGGAATGCGGCGTGCCGCGAACCGACGTTTTTGTCCAGCCCGTCGGGGATGCGAACACGACGGGGACACGCCCGGCCGGTCCTGACGCCAAGGCCGCGCCTGAGCCGGAGGGGCACCAGAAGCTGGAAGGCCGGATCGAGGTCTCCGTGGATTTTCACGGCGATGCGCCCGAGAAGATCGCAGACGCCTTGAAAGGCGCTGGTGCAAGGGCGGTCCGAACCAAGTAGCGGCGAAGGAGGCTGTGGCGCCGGAATCCGCACACGCTGAACAGTGAACCCTAGTTCTGAGTTGGGGAACCCGTTGCGCGTTCAGTGCGTTTCAACGCGAACGCAAATGGCGAGGTCTCCCTGCTTCAGAGCTCATCGACCCTGATCCCCGGCGACACCGTCTGGCGGCGGTGCGAGGCGCGTCGTGTGGCGGTTCTGAATGATGCTGCCGCTTATTTCGCGGCGCTGCGCGAGGCACTGCTGCAGGCGCAGGATCTCGTCTATATCGTCGGGTGGGATATCCATAGCGAAACAATGCTGGTGGGAGAATCCGGGCGAGCGGATGACGGCTTGCCGGAACAGCTCGGCCCATTCCTGCGCGCGCTGATCCAGCGACGTCCCACCTTGCGCATCAACATTCTCGTCTGGGACTTCGTCTCGTTCTACGCTTCCGAAAGGGAATGGAATTCCGCGGCCAAATTTACGGCCGACACAGATGAACGCGTCCGGTTTCACCTTGATGCCACACTTCCATTTGGTTCGGCCCAACACCAGAAGATCGTCTGTGCCGACGGTTCGCTGGCGTTCGTCGGCGGGCTCGATCTGACGATCAGGCGCTGGGACACGAGTGACCATCGCGCCGATCACGCACCGCGCTGTGATCCCCAGGGCAAGCCATACCTGCCGTTTCATGATGTTCAATGCATGGTCGACGGGGAGGCGGCGGCGTGGCTGTTCGACCTCGTGGAGCAACGCTGGCGCGCGGCGGGCCAACAGATTGACGATCGGCGCCCGCTGAAAAGCTTGCGCTGGCCGGCGAATGTGCCGGTTGAGGCTGAGCATATGCCGGTTGGCATTGCCAGGACCGAGGTGGTTTGTCCGGCAGGTTCGACCATCAGGGAGGTCGAACGCTCGTTGATCGCAGCGATCCGGTCCGCGACGAGCTTCGTGTACATCGAGAACCAGTTCACCAGCGCCACCAAGATCGCGCGTGAATTGGCGGAGCAGATGCTGCGCGTGCCTTCGCTTCGGGTTCTGATCGTCACGCCGAAACTGCATTCCTCGTGGCTGGAATCCCAAGCCATGCAGAACGGCCGGGGCGCCTTCATCGACTGCTTCAGTTCGGCCGGCGTCGCCGATCGCATCCGCTTCGTCTACCCGGTGTCGCGGAAGGGAGATACGGAAGCGGCCGTGATGGTGCACAGCAAGCTCATGATCGTCGACGATCGGATCTTGAGGATCGGTTCGGCCAATCTAAACAATCGATCGATGGGCGCCGACAGCGAATGTGACCTGATCTTTGAAGCCGCATCAGACGAGCATCGGAATTTCATCGCCTCGCTCCGCCGTCGCCTGATCGGCCATTTCTGCGGTCTCGATGAACAGGCCGTTGCGCAAAACGACGATCGTCTTCTTGCGCTCCTGGACGACGTCTCCAAAGCCGGTGGGACGAAGGCGCTGCGGGACGTGGAATCCTCGGTGCTGACCAGCACTCTGGCCACGATGGTTCAGCCGGTGGCGGACCCCGAGCGGCCTCTACATCTGGAGCGGGCGGCATCGCGCATGTGGAGCACGAAGACAATCATCGGGATGGTCTCGATCGCCCTGGCGCTTCTTGGGCTGGCGATGGCCTGGTCGTACACGTCGTTGAGCGATTTCGCCGACGCCGGCCGGATGTCGACGCTTCTGTCTGCCTATTCGCAGTCCGTCTGGGGGCCGCCATTCGCGATAGCGGCTTTCGTCGTCGGCGGGTTGGTCGTGTTTCCGGTTCTCGTGCTCATCGCGGCAACGGCTGCCGCACTCGGACCATGGCTAGGCTTCGTCACCGCCATCACGGGCGTCTTGCTCAGCGCCTTTGTCCTGTTTGCGATCGGACGGGCACTCGGGCGCGAACGCCTGCAGCGTTTGCTGGGGCGACGTACCGCGCGCATCCAGGAACGGGTCGTCGGCAAGGGCATTCTGGCTGTCGTCGTCATCCGGATGATTCCGATCGCGCCGTTCTCGGTGGTGAATGTCGTGGCTGGCGCGAGCACGCTGCCTCTGCGTGACTTCCTGATCGGAACACTGCTCGGCATGACGCCCGGCATTCTCGCCATGGCAGTTTTGGGGGCTCAGATCGCTGATCTCGCCAGGAATGCGTCCTGGCTCAACATATTGCTGCTTGCACTGGCGTTCCTGGGCTGGCTCGCGATCTGCGCAGGCGCGCAATTCGTCGCGACGTGGCTCGCCGGGAGGCGTTGATGGCGTCGATGCGCTTCATGACGTGGAATGTGCACGGCACCTTCAATCTCAATCCGAAGTTCGATCTCGAGGGTATCTGTTCCATCATTCGCAAATGGGCTCCCGATGTCGTCGCGCTTCAGGAGGTGGATTCGCGATCGCGATCAGACGATCCGTTTGCGAAGCTGGCGAGTGTCGTTGGCGATCACCGTGTTCACGCCAAGTCGATCGTCACGGCCGATGGCGAATACGGCCAGACGCTCCTGAGCCGCTTCCCATTCTCCGGCCCGCCCGAGATCGTCGACGTGTCGTATCGTGAGCGCGAGCCGCGCCGGGCGATCGCCGCGGGACTGCTGACGCCGGTTGGCGATGTCCGCGTGGTGGCCACGCATCTCGGCTTGAGCATCCACGAGCGCCATGCGCAGGCTCAGGCGCTGGTGAGCCTGGTGAAACCTGGAAGGACCGTCGTCCTCGGGGATTTCAACGACTGGTTCTGGATCAAATCGGTGCGGCGCGTGCTCGCGCAGGTCTGCCCGAACCGGACGCGGCTGCGAACTTTCCCGTCGCATCTGCCCCTGCTGCGGCTTGACCGCATCTATGCAACCTCCGACAGCCCGATCGGGAAGGTCTGGACCGACGAAGGGGCGAGGGCCTATTCGGACCATTTGCCTGTTATTGCCGACATCGAGATCGCCGGCGGGTCAAACGCACCGTCAGTGCGATAAAAAAGTGCTGTCTTTAGAATGGCTTGGCTACTGTGCATGGGGTTGTTTTCGCACATTATGCAGTCGGCCCGCAGTGCCGCTCAGCGTGACCATGAGGAACTCTTTCCTCACCCACGCGTTATTTTGCCATGACGGAAGACATTTCCTACCGGCGCAAGCCCTTGACCCCCGAGCAGCGGCAGGCGCGCGATGCGACACGCCGTATCGAAGCCGAAAAAGCCATGCGCGATCACGAAGCGGCGCAGAAGGCGTTTTACGCCAACAAGGAGCGGCTGAGGGCCGAACGGTTGGCACGTGAGCAGACGGAGGCCAAGGGCTGACCGCGCGCGGTCGCCCCGTCAAAGATGTCCTTGCCCGCGAGCGCTGGCCTCAGTGCCGGTGAGGGACGCGCGTCACGCTCAACGCCTGCTTCAGCGCCTGGACGGCACTTGCGAAAGGTCTGCGAGGCGATTGTGCCTCGATCGCTTCGGCTGCGACGCGACAATCGTCAGCGACCTTGAGCAACCCGCCTCGCGCGAGGTCCATGGTGGAGAGGGCTGCCTGCTCCAGGCAGACCCGTTCAAGCCGTCGAAACTCCCGCAGTTCTTTGTTCATGCGTCAGCTCTGGATGTCCCCCGGGCCATGCGGCGCTGAGTCTGCTTAACGAACAGTAAACATCCCTGCCTAGCGGGGTTGGCTGGCGTGGAGCTGATCGGTGCCCTGCGCGCGCCCGGTGGGCGCAGCCCAGCGGGCTTGACGGCGTTTGGCTTCCGCCGGAAGCTTCAGATGACCCTGACGTGAACCACGGAGACGTTCGCTTCCAGCCAGTCCGATCCCGATCAGCGAAACGACAATGGAGCTGACCATGTCCACGTTCGACAAGCGCGAGCAGGGCTTTGAGGCCAAATTCGTCCACGACGAGGAGCTCATGTTCAAGGCCACGGCCCGGTCCAACAAGCTGCTCGGGCTCTGGGCCGCAACCCAGCTCGGCCTCAGCGGCGATGCCGCGGCAAGCTACGCGACGGCGTTGGTGACGGACCATCTGGAGAAGCAGAAGATGGACGAGATCCTCGACAAGGTGTCAGGCGATCTCGCCGCCAAGGGCGTATCGCGCGAACAGGTGGCAGCCAAGCTTCAGGAATGCTTGCACCAAGCGTTGCAGCAACTCGAAGCGGACAAGTGAAAGCAAGGCGGCCGTCGACGGCTGGGATCGGGAGGCGGGTGGTGTCTTGCGGAGTATCTGGCGGAGTATATTGGAGCAGCTTCGGCACATGGCCCGGCGCGATCACGCTCGCTGTTGCGATCCTGATCGGCTGCAGCGGCGCTGAGGTATCGGCCACGCCGCTGACGCCATTTCGCTACGAGGCGCAGGCGCAGCGTCATTGCCCGCACGACCGGGTCGTCTGGCTCGATTTCAGCAAAGGCGTGTACTACGGCAAAGGCCAGAAGCGGTACGCCCAGGGTTTTGACGGCAGCTTCGTCTGCCTGAGCGAAGCCCGTGACAGCCTCTATCGGCGTTCGCTGCTTGGACTGCGGTAAGCGTATTTTTCGGGAAGTGCTGGGGTGCTCAGGCGAAGGCCAATGCCATGAGGCTCGAGCACAGCAGGACCAAACCACCGGCGGTCAATGCCAGGAAGCCGCCGGATACGAGGTCATGGGATACGAGGTCATGGTTGCGCATGGGACACCTGCCGCTCTCGTCTGCGATGCTCGATCGGATCGATTAAAAACGTCCGAACGCGCCGTCTTGAAAGGGTGATGCTTGCCGTCCGCGCGAGTGCCTCAGGCCCTCGTGCGGTAACCTTCAAACGCATGGGCCAGGAAGATCCCCGCGCTTACCAAACCCATCAGTGCCGAAACCGTCTCGATCATCGTCTCATTCCATTCCGCCCTGCACGCGAGAAAACGCGGGCGGCCTTGCACAGTCAAAAGAATTCCAGTGAGCCGCGCGACAATGGGGGTGGAGTGAGGATTTGGCGCAACAGAATGTCCGGCCATGGCACGGAGCAGGGCGCCCGCGCCCCGTAGTTCAACGGGGCGAACGCATACGCCCCGTTTACCATCCCGGCGTGAACGCTGTGGGCTCCCCATTTCCGCCGTGTTCGGGTTGCGTTATCGTTACGACTTCCGACGCGGTGGTGGGCCGCCTCGGAGCAAAGGACCGGACAGCGCTGCCCCGTAGCCAAAGCGGGTTAGGTACGGCTCCGGCGGAATGGTATTTGGGGCGAATGGGGATCCGACGTTCAGATTCGGTTTTGCGGGCCGCGCGCGCTGCTGCGGCGGCCGCGACCTGCCTTGCGCTTGCCAATTGCGCGTCCTCCAACAAATTCGCCAGCCGGGTCGATCCGAAATACGGCGTGTCCTCGAGCCCCCGGGTCGTGGCTTTGGGCGATCCGGTCCCGAAGGGCGGCGGCGCCTACCGCGTCGGCAAGCCCTACGTGGTGGGCGGCCGGACCTATGTGCCCGAAGAGGACGTCAACTACCGCGCCGAAGGCATGGCGTCCTGGTACGGCGACGATTTCCACGGCCGCCTGACCGCCAATGGCGAAGTGTTCGACATGGGCTCGCTGACCGCGGCGCATCCGACCCTGCCGATGCCGTCCTATGCGCGGGTGACCAACGTCTCGAACGGCAAGTCGCTGATCGTCCGCGTCAATGACCGCGGGCCCTATCACGGCAACCGGCTCATCGACGTCTCGAACAAGGCCGCCGAACTGCTTGAATTCAAAGGCAATGGCATCGCCAAGGTCCGGGTCGAATATGTCGGCCGGGCGCCGCTGGAAGGCTCCGACGACCGCCAGCTGATGGCGACCTTGCGCACCGGGACCCCGGCGCCTTCGCCCTCGATGGTCCGGGTCGCCTCGGCGCGACCGTTCGTGCCGGAGCTGCCGTCGTCGAACCGTGGCGCCATGCGCGGCGAAGTTCCGACGCCGGAGGGACGGCCCTACAATCTCGGCAACACCTCCGCCGAGATGGCTTCACTCAGTGCGACCTCGGAAATGTCGGCCTCGAGCCGTAACCGGGGCCGGGCGGTCCAGAACGCCCGCGCCGTGTCCTATGACGGGGACGGCCGCTATGCGACCGAGAGCGCGCCGCCCGGCGCCTACGCCTCGGATGGCGCTGCCGAAGCCCGCGGCATCCTGAGCGGCCGAGGCCTCTACTAGGCCGCGCTTTCCTTCAAGAACTTCACCAGCGCCGCATTCACCTCCTCGGGCCGCTCCTGCTGGACCCAATGGCCGGCGCCGTCGATGATCAGCTTTCGCTTCAAATTGGGCAGCACGCGCTCGAGCTCGTTGACGCGCTTGGCTCCGATCAGGCCGGTGATGACGGCGTCTTTCGAGCCGGCAATGAAGAGCGAGGGCTGGTGGATCTGCGCGTCCTGCCAGGGCGCCGTCAGCTCCCAATTGCGGTCGAGGTTGCGATACCAGTTGAGGCCGCCGCGGAAGCCGGATTTGCGGAAGGCTTCGGTGAAATAAGCAAGGTCAGTCTCGCTGAGCCAGGCCGGCAGAGGCTCCTCCGGGTTGCCGTGGCCGAGGAAGCCCTTGCCTTCCTGCACGAACATCGCCGCGGAGGGATCGGCAAGGCCCCGCCCGCCGAGCACGATGCGCATGGTGCGCGCGACATCATGCTCGAACTCGGCTTCGGCCACGCCGGGCGCCTGGAAATACTGCCAATAGAAATTGCTGATGCCGCCCTGGCGCAGAAGGTCGAGCGGCTTGCCGCGGCCGCGGAACGGCGGCGGCACGCTCAGGCCAGCGACCGCCGTGAAGATGTCGGGCCGGAACAGCGCCGCATGCCAGGCCACCGGTGCACCCCAATCGTGGCCGACCACCATGGCCTTGGTCTCGCCGAGCGCCTGCACGAGGCCGACGATGTCGCCGACCGTGTCGAAGATCGAATAGGCCGTCGCCTCGGGCGGCGCTGAGCTCTGGCCATAGCCGCGCATGTCGGGACCGACGACGCGAAACCCGGCCTGCGCCAGCGCCGGGATCTGGTGGCGCCAGGAGTAGGAGAGTTCCGGCCAGCCGTGGCACAGCACCACCAGCGGACCCTGGCCGGCTTCGCGGATGAACAGGTCGATGCCATTGGCCTTGATCACGCGGGTGGAAGACATCGCTTTTCCGCCTTGTTTCAGGGGTTTGGTCAGAAAATCTGAGGTGCCACGATAGGGGCGGGACGAGAATCGTGCAATCTCAGGACAAGCGGCCACCGCGTGTTGTTCGCACCGGCTCCAACTGTTAGAACGCCGCTCTCAGGGCTTGGCCATGGAATTTCATCTTTCCTCGTTGGGGCGCACCCGGTTCACCGCCGGAGCGCTGGCGCGTGGGCTGATCGCGACGGCTGTGGTGGCGGCCATTGGCTGGGGCGGGGCGCTCTACGCCGCCAACCAGAGCGTCCAGGGCGCCAAGAAAACAGATGATGCCGGCTTCGACGGCGACGCCCCGACCGCGATCCTGATCGAGGCCTCCAGCGGCAGCGTGCTGTTCGAGAAGAACGCCGACGAACTGCGCGCGCCCTCCAGCATGATGAAGCTGATGACCGCCGAGGTCGTCTTCAACGCGATCAAGAAGGGCGACATCAAGCTGACCGACGAATACCGGATCAGCGAGAACGCCTGGCGCCGGGGCGGCGCACCCTCTGGCGGCTCGACCATGTTCGCCGCGATCAACAGCAAGGTCACGGTCGACGATCTCCTGCACGGGGCGATCATCCAGAGCGGCAACGACGCCTGCATTGCGCTCGCCGAAGCCATGGCGGGCAACGAGCGGATTTTCGCCGCCGACTTCATGACGAAGCGCGCCCGCGAGCTTGGCCTGACGAAGTCGACCTTCGGCAATTCCAACGGCTTGCCCGACCCCGCCAACAAGATGACGGTGCGCGAGCTCGGCATTCTCGCCCGGCACATCATTCTCGATTTCCCCGAATTCTATAAACTGTTCGGCGAGAAGGAATACACCTGGAACAAGATCCGCCAGCCCAACCGCAATCCGCTGCTCAATTCCATGGAAGGCGCCGACGGTCTGAAGACAGGCTACACCAAGGAAGGTGGCTACGGCATGGTCGGCTCGGCCGTGCAGAACGGCACGCGGCTGATCGTCGTCGTCAACGGGCTGGAAGACCCCGACGATCGCGCGACCGAAGCCAAGAAGATGCTGGAATGGGGTTTTCGCAATTTCGAGACCCGCACCCTGATCGCAGCCGATCAACCCGTCGGCTACGCCAAGGTGTTCGGCGGCGAGAGCCGTTCGGTGAAACTGGTCGCCAAGACGCCCGTGAAAGTGATGGTGCACAAGAACGGCAGCGACAAGCTGATCGCGCGCGTCGTCTATAGCGGCCCCGTGCGCGCGCCGGTCGAGGCCGGCCAGAAGGTCGGGCTGGTCAGGGTCTGGCGCAGCGGCAACATCGCGGTGGAGACGCCGGTCTATGCCGCTGACGCGATCGGCACCGGCTCGACCGTGCGCCGCGCGATCGACGGCGCCAGCGAGCTCGTGATCGGCATGTTCCGTGCGGGCGCCGAGAAGCTCTGATCATGAGTGAAAGCGCGGTAAAGTGGCCGTCCGGACGCGGGCGCTTCGTCACCTTTGAAGGCGGCGAGGGCACGGGCAAGTCGACCCAGATCAAGAAGCTCGCCGACCGTCTCAAGGCAGCCAGGATGCGCATCCTCGTCACGCGCGAACCGGGCGGCTCGCCGGGCGCCGAGATCATGCGGCATCTGGTGCTGTCAGGCATGGGCAAGCTGCTCGGACCTGAGGCCGAGACGCTGCTGTTCGCGGCCGCGCGCGACGACCATGTCCACACCGTGATCCAACCCGCGCTCAACCAGGGCACCTGGGTGTTGTGCGACCGCTTCGCCGATTCGACGCGAGCCTATCAGGGCAGCCTCGGCCGGGTACCGGCGGCGCTGATCAACGCGATGGAGCGGGTCACGATCGGCGATCTCAAGCCGGACCTCACCATCATCCTCGACCTGCCGGTCGAGATCGGCTTGCAGCGCGCGGCCGCTCGCCGCGGCAGCGGCACGCCAGACAGGTTCGAGGCCGAGAAGCTCGGTTTCCATCAGGGCCTGCGCGAGGCCTATCGCAAGATCGCGGCGGACGATCCCGCGCGCTGCGTGCTGATCGACGCCAATTCCGACCCTGATACGGTTGCCGGACGCATCTGGACCGCGCTGCGTGATCGCCTGCTTCCGACGCCGGCATCGGTGGTGTCCATATGAGCCCGCGTCAGACCGAGCGCGAAACCGCCATGTCTCATCCGCGCGAGACGAGCATTCTGTTCGGCCATCGGGAGGCCGAGACCGCGCTGCTCGCCGCCTATCGCAGCGGGCGCATCCCGCATGCCTGGCTGATCGGCGGGCCGCAAGGCATCGGCAAGGCGACGCTGGCGTATCGGATGGCGCGCTTCGTGCTCGCTCACGGCCAGCCGCTGGCGCCTTCGGTGCAGCGCGCCGAAGACCTCGCCATCAATCCTGATCACGCCGTGGCGCGGCAGGTTGCGGCGAGTTCGCATGGTGGCCTGCTGACGCTGGAGCGCACCGCCAACGACCGCGGCGTGATGCGCACCGTGATCACCGTGGACGAGACGCGCGAGACGATCGGTTTCTTCGGCTCGACCGCGGCGGCCGAAGGCTGGCGCGTCTGCATCGTCGACACCGTCGACGAGCTCAATCCGAATGCCGCCAACGCGCTGCTGAAAATTCTCGAGGAGCCGCCGCAGCAATCGCTGTTCCTGCTGGTGAGCCACGCGCCGGCGCGCGTGCTCGCCACAATTCAGTCGCGCTGCCGCAAGCTGCGCCTGCGCGCGCTCGCAACCGACGACGTGATTGCTGCAGCCGCAGCCGCTGCCGATCTCGACCGGAACGATCCGGCGTTGCGCGAGGCGGCGGAGGCCTCCGAGGGCAGCGTCGCGCGGGCGCTGACGCTGCTCGGCGGTGACGCCCTGAAGCTCCAGCAACGCACGGCCGCGCTGCTGGCGCGACTGCCGCAGGTCGACCCGCGCGAATTGCACACGCTCGGCGAATCGCTCGGCACCAGCGATCGCGTTGCGCTTGCCGCCTTCATCGACGGCATCGATCGCTGGATCGCGGAACGCCTACACGCCGACGAGGTCAATGCCAACCAGAACCTGCCGCGCCTTGCGCGCCTAGCTGAGGTATGGGAAAAGATCGTCCGCGCCGCGCGCGACACCGAAACCTACAATCTGGAGCGAAAGCCCTTGGTTTTCTCGGTGTTCGGCTGGCTGGCGGACGCAACGCGCTAGAGCATGATCCGGAAAACTGTGCAGCGGTTTTCCGATGGCATCATGCTCAAGACAATAAACTAACGCAGGTTCGTTTCCAAATTTCGAGAAGCCGGTAAAGGAATTCGTCGTGGCAGCGCGAGCTAAGAAAACCGCCAAGGGCAAGAGCAGCAAGAAGAAGGCTGCCACAAAAGCCGTCAAGAAAGCCGCGAGGAAGGCCGTGAAGGCGCGCGCGCGCAAGGCTGCCAAGAAGGTCAAGAAAGCCGCGACGACCAAAAGGACGGCTGCCAAAAAAACCGGGAAGAAGAGCGCCGCGAAGACGGCAAAGAAGGCAGCGAAGAAGCAGGTCGTTGCCAAGAAGACGGTGAAGACAGCGACCAAAAAGCCAGCCAAGGCTTCGGCGAAGAAGATAGCCAAGACGGCAAGGGTGGCTACGCCCGCCGTGACCGCCGCACCAGCTCCTGTCGCCGCGCCGCCGAAGGCGGTGAAGCCCAATGTATCGAAGCCCAAGGCCCCGCGTGCACCGAAGCCCATCGCCGCGCCGCAGGCCACCACGCCCGTGGCCGTGCCCGCGCGCGACAACGTCTTCTACATCACGACCGCGATCGCCTATCCCAATGGCAGTCCTCACATCGGCCACGCCTATGAGGCAATCGCGACCGATACGTTGGCGCGGTTCGCCCGGCTCGACGGCAATGACGTGTTCTTCCTGACCGGCACCGACGAGCACGGCCAGAAGATGGTTCAGACCGCGGCCAGCGAAAAAATGTCCGTCTCGGAGCTCGCGGCCCGCAATGCCGGCCGTTTCAAGCAAATGGACGAGCGCCTGAACGTGTCGTTCGACCGTTTCATCCGCACCACCGAGGAGCAGCATCATCGCTCCAGCCAGGAGATTTGGCGGCGCATGGAAGCGAACGGGGACATCTATGCCGACATTTATGCCGGCTGGTACTCCGTGCGCGACGAAGCCTATTATGCCGAGGACGAGACGCGCCTGAACGACGACGGGGTGCGGCTCGGGCCTCAGGGCACGCCGGTCGAATGGGTCGAGGAGAAGAGCTACTTCTTCCGTCTGTCGGCCTATCAGGACAGGCTGCTCAAGCTCTACGAGACGCAACCCAATTTCATCGGTCCCGACTCGCGCAAGAACGAGGTGGTGAGCTTTGTACGAGGCGGCCTGCGCGATCTCTCGATCTCGCGCACGACGTTCGATTGGGGCGTCAAGGTGCCCGGTGACGAAGAGCACGTGATGTATGTCTGGGTCGACGCGCTCACTAATTACATCACCGGCGTCGGCTTCCCCGACGAGAGCGACAAGAACTGGCGTTATTGGCCTGCCGACGTGCACATCATCGGCAAGGACATCATCCGCTTCCATGCGGTGTACTGGCCGGCTTTCCTGCTGTCGGCCGGGATCCCGCTTCCGAAGCGGGTCTATGCCCATGGCTTCCTGTTCAGCAGGGGCGAGAAGATGTCGAAGTCGGTCGGCAACGTGGTCGATCCCTTCAACCTCGCCGACCAGTACGGCGTCGACCAGATGCGCTATTTCTTCTTGCGCGAGGTGCCGTTCGGCCAGGACGGCAACTACAATCACGAGGCCATCGTCGCGCGCATCAATGCCGATCTCGCCAACGATCTCGGCAACCTCGCGCAGCGCTCGCTGTCGATGATCGCAAAGCAGCTCGGTGGCGTGCTCCCGGAGCCCGGCGAATTCAGCGACAACGACAAGGCGATCCTGTCACAAGCTGACGGCATGCTTGCGGCGTCCCGCGAAGCGATGGCGACACAGCAAATCCATCACTGGCTCAATGCCGTGTGGGCCGTGGTCGCCGAAGCCAACCGCTATTTCGCGGGCGAAGCGCCGTGGGCGCTCGCCAAGACCGATCCTGTCAGGCAGAAGACGGTGCTCTACGTCACCGCCGAAGTCGTGCGCCAGATCGCAATCCTGGCCCAGCCGGCGATGCCGACCGCGTCGGGATTGCTGCTGGACAGCCTCGGTATCCCCGAAGGGGAGCGCAACTTCGCCGCGCTCGGCGGCGCGACGCGCATCGCGCCCGGTACGACGCTGCCCGCGCCAACGCCGGCATTTCCGCGCTACATCGAGCCGGCGGCGTAAGGCGTTCGCACCATGCTGGTCGACAGCCACTGCCATTTGGATTTTCCGGACTTCGCGGAGGATCTCGACGGGATCGTGTCGCGCGCGCGAGCGGCCGGCATTGGCCGCATGGTCACGATTTCGACGCGGGTGAGAAAGCTGAACCAGCTCTTGGCCATCGCCGAGCGCTACGAGGACGTCTATTGCTCCGTAGGCACCCATCCGCACAACGCCGATGAGGAAGACGGCATCGCGCCGGACGAGCTGATTGCGCTGACGCAGCACCCCAAGGTCGTTGCGCTCGGCGAAGCCGGGCTCGACTATTTCTACGACAACGGCTCGCCGGAGGCGCAGGCGAGGGGCTTTCGTGCCCACATCGCCGCCGCCCGCGCCACCGGCCTGCCGCTGGTGATCCACACCCGCGAGGCGGACGAGGATTGCGGCCGCATCCTTGAAGAGGAGACGGCAAAGGGATCGTTTCGCGCGGTGTTGCATTGTTACACCGGCGGGCGCGAGCTGGCGCTGAAGGCGGTGTCGCTCGGGCTCTATATCGGCTTCACGGGCATCCTGACCTTCAAGAAGTCCGAGGCCCTGCGCGCGCTTGCGGCCGAACTGCCGTCCGACCGTATTTTGGTTGAAACAGACTCGCCCTACCTTGCGCCGGGCAAGTTCCGGGGCAAGCGCAACGAACCGGCCTATGTGGTCGAGGTCGCAAAAGTGCTCGCCGAAACACGCGGCGTGTCGTTTGACGAGATCTCGCGCCAGACAAGCGAAAACTTCTTTCGCCTGTTCTCCAGGGTGAAAGCTTAGAACTGGGAGCCGCATGACGCTGACGCTGACGATCCTGGGCTGCGGCTCCTCCGCCGGCGTGCCGCGCCCGGCACTCGGCTGGGGTGCCTGCGATCCCAACAATCCCAAGAACCGCCGTCGCCGCTGTTCGCTGCTGGTCGAGCAGACATCGGGCGAGGGCACCACGCGTATCGTGATCGACACTTCGCCGGACCTGCGCGAGCAATTGCTCTCGACCAATGTCGACCACATCGATGCAGTGTTCCTGACCCACGAGCACGCCGATCAGACCCACGGCATGGACGATCTGCGTTCGGTCGTGATGCACATGCGCCGGCGGATTCCGACCTATCTCAATCAGACGACCGCGAACGACATCATGTCGCGGTTCTCTTATTGCTTTGTCTCGCCGGCTGGCAGCGACTATCCGCCGATCCTGACGGCGCAGTCGATCGAAGCCGGTGAAAGCCAGACCATCCAGGGGAAGGGCGGCGCGGTGACGATGACCGCCTTTCTGGTTCAGCACGGCAATATTCCCGCGATGGGCTATCGCATCGGCGATGCCGCCTACACACCCGACCTCAACGACATCCCGCGCGAGAGCTGGGGCGCTCTGGAAAATCTGGATCTCTGGATCGTCGATGGCCTCCGCTACACCAGCCATGTCAGCCATTTCAGCATCAACGACGCGTTGTCCTGGATCGAGCGCTTCAAGCCGAAGCGCGCCGTCATCACCAACATGACGGCCGACGTCGATTATGAGGTGATCCGGCAGTCGCTGCCGGCGGGCGTGGTGCCCGCGTATGACGGGCTGCGGCTGGAGACGCGCTGAACCTGCGGTGGAAATTCCGGCGAGAGCCGGCATACTCCTTGCTTGCGCTAGCCCCATCATGTTGATCTAACGTCTGAAAGACAGGGCGCTGGGCAGAGGCGATATTCATGCAGGACCGGCGTGCGACGTACGATCGCCGGGACTGTCTGAATCGCCTCGTGTGAGGATGGGGATCGCGTTGGCAGGGGACGATGTCACGAGCCGGGGACCGGTGCGACGCGCGCTGGATCTCCTTTATCTCGGTGCGGGCTACGCCGCCGGCGCCTTCATGGTTGCGATCTTTGCAATCATGATGATCATGTCGATCGGGCGCCAGTTTGCGGTCAACATTCCCGCCGGCGATGATTTCGCCTCCTGGTGCATGGCCGCGATGGCATTCCTCGGCCTCGCTCACACCTTCAAGCGCGGCGAGATGATCCGTGTCGGCCTGCTGCTGGAGCGTCTGCATGGGCGCTCCAAGCAGGTTGCGGAGGTCGTGGCCCTCGGCATTGCCGCCGCTTTCATCCTCTATTTCACCCGGCATGCCGTGCAGATGACCTACGATTCCTGGCGCTTCAACGACGTGGCACAGGGCGTCGTCGCGCTTCCGCTCTGGATTCCGCAGCTCGGGTTTTCCGGCGGACTCGTGATCCTGTCGATCGCGCTCATCGATGAAATGATCAGTGTCATCAGCGGCAACCGGCCGAGCTACGAGAAGGGCTCGCCGGACGAGACCCCGGACGAATTCATCGAGCGGATCTCACAGGGCGGCGGAGGTTGACGATGGCCAATCTCGGCATGATCGAACTGTCGTTTATTCTGCTCGGCGTCATGATCGTGCTGCTGGGAAGCGGCATCTGGATTGCCGTTTCGCTCGGGCTCGTCGGCTTCGTGGCGATGGCGCTGACCACGAGCCTGCCGCTCGGCTCGGTGCTTGCGACGACCACGTGGAGCGCAAGCTCGTCATGGACGCTGGCTGCGCTACCGCTGTTCATCTGGATGGGCGAAATCCTCTTCCGCACCAAATTATCCGAGGAGATGTTCCGGGGCCTGTCGCCCTGGGTGCAGTGGCTGCCGGGGCGCCTCACTCATGTCAACGTGATCGGCTGCGGCATCTTCGCGGCGGTGTCGGGTTCGTCGGCGGCGACCTGTGCGACCATCGGCAAGATCGCACTGCCCGAGCTCGACAAGCGTGGCTACGACAAGGGCCTCAGCCTCGGATCGCTCGCGGGCTCCGGCACGCTCGGCCTGCTGATCCCGCCGTCGATCCCGATGGTGGTCTATGCGGTCACGGCGAACGTCTCCGTGCTTCAGGTATTCCTCGGCGGCTTCCTGCCGGGCGTGCTCGTGATGGTGCTTTATTCCGGCTACATCATCATCTGGTCGCTGCTCAATCCAAAAAAGGTTCCGCCGCGCGACCCGCCGATGTCGTTTCGCCGGAAGCTGCAAGAATCCGCCAAGCTCGCCCCATGCCTGCTTCTGATCCTGGCCGTCTTCCTGTCGCTCGTGTTGGGGTTTGCGACCGCGACCGAGTGTGCCGCCTGGGGTGTTTCGGGCGCGCTGCTGCTGGCGTGGTGGAGCCGCACGCTCACGCGTAAGAACTTCCTCGAGAGCATCATGAGTGCGACGCGCCTGACCTGCATGATCATGCTGATCCTTGCAGGCGCTGCCTACACGACCGCAGCGATGGCTTATACGGGCATTCCGGCGGCGCTCGCCACCTGGGTCCAGGGCCAGCAGCTCACCCCGGGCATGCTCGCGCTGTATCTGAGCATCATGTACATCATCCTGGGATGCCTGATCGACGGCATCTCGATGATCGTCCTGACCGCCGTGATCGTGCTGCCGATGGTCAAGCAGGCCGGTCTCGACCTGGTCTGGTTCGGCGTCTATCTCATCATCCACGTGGAGATGGCGCAGATCACGCCGCCGGTCGGTTTCAATCTGTTCGTGCTCCAGAACATGAGCGGGCGTGATACCTTGACCGTCGCGCGCGCGGCGTTCCCGTTCTTCGTCCTGCTGCTCGCGGCCGTGTTCATCATCACGGAATATCCGCAGATCGTGATGTTCTTGCCCAAGCTCGCTTTCCCAGACTGAGCGTATCGTTTTGAAATTGACTGTGAGGAGAAGCCCGATGATGTCTCGTTTATTCCGCGCATCCCTGATCGCTGGCGCCGTGCTGGCTGCGACACCCGCTTTGGCTCAAACCAAATGGAATCTGCCGGCAGCGTATCCGGCCGACAATCCGCACTCCGAGAACCTCGTGGCGTTCGCCAAGGACGTCGAAGCCGCCACCTCCGGCAAGCTCCAGATCACGGTCCATCCCGGCGCCTCGCTGTTCAAGGCGCCCGACATCAAGCGCGCGGTGATGACCGGGCAGGCGCAGATGGGCGAAGTCTTGCTGTCGATCCACGAGAACGAGGATCCGGTGTACGGGGTCGATGTCGTGCCGTTTCTGGCGACCAGCTTTCCGGACGCCATGAAGCTGTATCAGGCGTCGAAGCCGCTGATTACGAAGAAGCTCGATGCGCAGGGGCTCAAGCTGTTGTTCGTCGTGCCGTGGGCACCGCAGGGCGTCTATGTCAACAAGCCGCTTGGGACCATCGAAGACATGAAGGGCCTGAAATGGCGGGCTTACAACGTTGGGACCGCGCGCATCGGCGAGCTGGTCGGCGCGCAGTCCGTCACCATCCAGGCCGCCGAGCTGCCGCAGGCGCTTGCGACCGGCGTCGTGAACTCCTTCATGTCGTCAGGCGGCACGGGCTACGATGCGAAGGCATGGGAGTCGCTGAAGTACTTCTATGACGTGCAAGCCTGGATCCCGAAGGACTACACCTTCGTCAACAAGGCCGCGTTCGAGGCGCTCGACAAGCCGACCCAGGAGGCCATCCTCAAGGCCGCCGCGACCGCGGAAACCCGCGGCTGGAAGGCCTGGCAGGACAAGAGCACTTGGTACATCGATCAGCTCAAGGCCAAGGGCATGACGGTCGAGCCACCGAGCCCGGCCCTGAAGGCCGGCTTCCAGAAGATCGGCGAACAGCTCACCGCCGACTGGCTCAAGAAGGCGGGAGCCGACGGTCAGGCGCTGGTTGACGCCTACAAGAAGATGTGAGGGCAGGAATATCTTCCGTTCGCTTTCGCGACGCGAGCGGAAGGTTTCTCCCGTATCAGCGGCATTGACCACCAGGCAAGATCACCAGGCCTAACGCAGCACGGCCTTGCCGGTGGGAACGCACGGCGAGCCGAGCCGAAAGCCTCGCGCCGGCGACACGGCTGCTGCGTTCCTGCCGGGATTAAGCTTTGCGGACCAGTCGCCAGCGTCCTGGCGTGGCACCCGTTGCTGCCGAGAACACTCTGGTAAAATGGCTTTGATCCGCGAAGCCGCATTTGACGGCGATTTCCGTGAGCGACAGCGGCGAGCTTGCCAGCAGGCTCTTGCTTTGCTCGATCCGCTGATTGATCAACCATCGATGCGGCGGTGTTCCTGTGCTGACTCTGAAAGCTCGGGCGAAGTGGGCGGCTGACACGCCACACTCAGCGGCAATTCGGGCCAACGCGATCTCGCCATCGAGATTTGCGCGAAGGAGTGCTTTTGCCGTCCGAAGTTGCCATGGCGCCAATCCGCTGCGGTGAGAGCGATTGCGAGGCCGGCCGACGGCATAGGTCTTGAGAAAATGCGTGTTGAGCGCCATCGCGACGTGGCCCACGAAAAGCTCGTTGGCCTCATGCGGTCTTTCGAGCGCCGGCAGAAGGCAAGCACCCAGATGAGCCATGACTGGATCCAGGAAATTCGCGCCCGCGCCAACGTCATATTCGACGCGACCAAGATCAAGCTGGTTCGCCAATTCATTGAGCGTGCCGTGCGGCAGATACAGGTAGAGAAAGTCAAAGGGATCGCGGAAGTGAACGACCGTTTCACATCGCAGATCGTAGATGCTCGTCTCGTCCTTCAAGGCGCCCTTGGGTGCGGATCGACCATCCAGCCACGACTCGGCTCTTTGATACTGCAGCCGAAGGCAAAGTGCGAAGGCCTCGTCCGGAGGCGACGGCAGCGTCGGATCGCCGACCGGTCCGGAATATGCCATCCGCACCGCGGCGAACGTTCCCTTTTGTAGCGACTTGACGAGGCTAGAGCTCGGCTCGCTGATCATTGGAAATAGCATCGCAAGCCGGTCGCCGTAGAGGCCATCATCGGTCATGATGTGTCTCCAATGCGCGGCCGAACACGACCAACCCACTCTGCGTTCGGTTTTGATGCCCTTGCCTGATTTCCTTTCAGGCCGGTTTCGATCAATCGTGGCTCAGGACGTTCAAGCACCTCGGGTCGGATGACCTTAGATCTAGGCGACGGTTCAAATTCACGTTGGTTGCCTCCGGGAGCATTGATGTACTTTAAGACGATTAAACCGCACGCCATGTCGGGGTCGGCGCAGACCAATCTGTCTTTCCTGGAAGATATCGTCCGCGCGGCCCGTTCGCGGTTCGCCGCGCTTGTGGACAAGCTCACCGGATTGCAGGCCAGGCCATTATCGAAGACCGCAAGCGAGTGGAGTTCACATGCCGATGATCCGGGCAGCCGCGCGGTGGGTCTGGCGACCGTGACCGATGATCTGCTCGCGATCGTCACCGTGATGGATCGGATGGCCGGCGAGCTCCTGCTGGAATCCGAGCAATTATGGGCCTCGGTCGGATTTGTTTCCGGGAACGTCCACAAGATCGCCTTTGGACGATGGCGGTTGCTCGGTAGCCGGAAGCGGAACGACCTGTTCGCCGCCGCGATCGACGACAGGCTGAGGCGGACGCCGCGCCTGGTGATCTCGCTGTTGGAGGTTGCTACCATCCTGGAGGAAGCGGTTGCAGACCTGCATCCAGTCCAGACCGGGGAAGGGGCTCGCAGCAGGTAGCAATATCGCCACCGATCATCGCGACGTCGTATCTGGATAGCATGCGCGTTCGACCGAACGCGCATGCCAAGAGTATTGCGGGGGCGCCGCCCACATGGCGGTGGACCCGCAACTTCGAACGTCATTCGCCCGCCCCGACAATGACGGAAACCGGCCTTTGCTCCTTCGAGAGGGCTCGGTAGATCAATCCGCCGGCAGTGGCCCCGATCAGCCAACCCCAGTCGCCGACGTTGAAGATCAGTCCATAGGCGCCTGCCAGCGAGAGCCCGATCGACAGAGTGCCGGATACCGCAAGTGCAATCAGTGCCTTGTAGTTCCAGCCGCCGTCGTAATGGAATTCACCGGCAGGTGACATCGTATAGAGGTCCTCCAGCACGACGATCTGCTTCTTCACGAGATAGTAGTCGGCGATCATGATGCCGAACATGGGCCCGAGCGCGGAGCCGAAGATGCTGACGAACAGCGTGATGGCCGATGGGCTGGCCACGAACAGCCAGGGACAGACGAGGACCGACAGGATCGACGTGATGAGGCCTCCCAGCCTGAAATTGATGCGCTGAGGATTCAGGTTGGAGATGTCGTAAGCCGGCGAAACGAAGTTCGCGACGATGTTGATGCCCATCGTCGCGACGATGAACGTGATCGATCCGATAACGACGACGAACGGGTTGCCGATCTTCTCCACGATCAGCACTGGATCCATGATCGCCTCCCCGAACACCTTCAGCGTACCGGCCGTCACGATCACTGTGATGATCGAGAAGACCAGGAAGTTGACGGGAAGCCCGAGCAGATTGCCCGTTTTCATGGCTTGCTCATCCTTGCCGAACCGGGCGAAGTCGCCGAAATTGAGCAGGAGCGCCGAGAAGTAGGCCACGATCAGCATCGCGGCATTCGCCATCACGCCAATCGTCGCCGCGGTTGTGGCGGCCGGCGGGCTGAGTTGAAGAGACAGGCTTGAGAAACCGGCCTGCCATAACATCCAGATCGCCAGCGCGAACATGACGACGTAGACCACGGGTCCGCAGAAATCGATGAAGCGGCGGATGCGCTCCATCCCGCTAAGGAAGATGAGAAGCTGGAACAGCCACATGAAAAGGAAGCTGAACCATGCGAGCGTCGACAGGCCGGCGATGCTGTTGTGCGTGAGATCGGCGGCCGACGGCATCAGAGTGACGATCAGGACTTGCACCGCCTTCGAGGCGAAGTAGGTCTGCACGCCGTACCAGACAATGCCGACGACGCCCCGCACCATGGCTGCGAGATTGGCGCCCATCACCCCGAACGAGATGCGGGCCACGACCGGGAACGGAATGCCGTAGCGTAGCGAGGGCCGTCCGATCAGGTTCATCAGGAAGTAGACCGCCGTGATACCAACCAGCATTGAGATCAGCACCTGCCAGCCGGTCAGGCCGAGAAAGAACAGGCTCGCCGCGAACGTGTAGCCGCCGACGGAATGGACGTCCGACATCCACATCGCAAACAGGCTGAAGACACCCCAGGTTCGGCCCTCAGGCGCGGTTGGAGCAAGGTCGTGATTGTAAAGCTTTGGATGGGCGCCGGTGATGATCAGCGTGGGAACGTCGCCGCTGTTGGATGACATGTCCTCTACCTCGGATTTGCTGGCGCAGGGGCAACGGCGCGTTGGAAGCCGCCGTCCCTGCGGTGGTGCTCGCACTTTGCGGTAGATCGGGCCGAAGCAAGCGACATGCCATTTTATAACGATCGATAAAATGATTTTACGATCGATAAAATATTTTTACAAACACGAATTTTCGATCTGGCGCCGGCTACCGGCGCAAAACGCCTCGCTGCAACCGGAAATCCAGTGCGGTTCTGGTTAGGATGTCCCGCGCGTTAGCGTAATGGCGGAGAGGGGGGAAACAGGGCCGCTGGCGAAAAACGAGCGGCCGAACAAGGGGCTAGGCGCCAGCTTCGGCAGAGCCCGAAAGACCAAGTCCGCCGAGAACGAGCTGGACGATCGTCGCCTTGGCCGCGGTGTAGTCGGCCTCTTCGAGCTGTCTCTTGCCCTTCATGATGACCATCTGGCTGGAATAATCGGCATAGGCCTGGGTCATCGCCCAGATGCAGAAGAAAAGATCGACAGCGCTGATCGGCCGAATCGCCCCGCTGGCGGTCCATTGCTCGAGCGTCTTGACCTTGTCGAGCAGCAACGGGGTCGAGACTTTTTCGATGAAGCTGCCGATGAATTGAGCGCCGCTGATGATTTCGTTGGCATAGATGCGCGACAGATGCGGATGATCTCGCGAGAAATCGATCTTCCTGCTGATGTAGCGCACGAGGATGGTCTCGGCGTTGGACGTCATGTCGAGACTGTCCATGTCTCGGGCCCACATGTTCATCGCACGTTCCAGTACCGCGCGATACAGATCCTCCTTGTCTTCGAAATAATAGTAAATGTGGGGTTTCGCGATCGATGCTTTTTTAGCGATCAGTGCCGTGGTCGCTCCGCGAAAGCCGAAATGCCCAAAGACGAACTCTGCCGCATCGAGGATTTTTCCTTCGATGTCCGGGCCCGGTGCTGCCTTGCGGCCGCCTTTTGGCGCGCGGCGGATGCGAAAGAGCTTCAACTTGTCGGCGGGCATGGCTGCCATAGAGCCTCGATAGGGAGCTTTGCCTTCATAAGCGAAGGCTGAGCGGGATGGGTCGCCGGATTGATGTCGGCGATTCCGGCTGGACGTTGCCTTGCCCGTCCAGCTTTATCAAGCAATTAGGACGGCAGGCGCCTCTCAATGCGCTGGCAGACCCATGGAATTGGCTCAGGCCGAGATCGCCTTCGCCGATCCCGCTTCGTTGCGCAGCAGGAATTTCTGGATCTTTCCCGTCGACGTTTTCGGGATCGGCCCGAACACGACGGCCTTCGGCGTCTTGAAGCCGCTCATATGCGAGCGGCAGAAGGCGATGATGTCGGCTTCGCTCGCGCTCGCGCCGTCCTTCAGCTCGACGAAGGCGCAGGGCACTTCGCCCCATTTCGGATCGGGCTTTGCGACCACGGCGGCGAACAGCACGGCGGGGTGCTTGTAAAGGATGTCCTCGACCTCGACAGAGGAAATGTTCTCGCCGCCAGAGATGATGATGTCCTTGGAGCGATCCTTGATGATGACGTAACCATTCGCGTCGAGCACGCCGAGATCGCCGGTGTGAAACCAGCCGCCCTCGAAGGCTTCCTTCGTCGCCTTGTCGTTCTTGAGATAGCCCTTCATCACGATGTTGCCGCGGAACATGACCTCGCCGATGGTCTCGCCGTCGCGCGGCACCTGCCTCATGGTCTGGGGATCGATGACGGTGACGCCTTCCTCGAGCGGGTAGGGCACGCCCTGCCGCCGCTTCAAGCTGGCGCGCTCGGCTGCGGGCAGATCATCCCAGCCTGGCTGCTCGGCGCAGACGGAGGCGGGGCCGTAGACCTCGGTCAGGCCGTAGACGTGCGTCAGCTTGATGCCGATGCTCTCGGCGCCCTCGAGCACCGCGACCGGCGGCGCGGCACCGGCGATCAGCCCGACGACCCGGCGCGCGGCACCACCCTTCGGCGCATCGGGTGCGTTGATCAGCGTGTTGTAGACGATCGGCGCACCGCACATGTGGGTGACGCCGTGCTGCTTGATCAGTTCGAAGATCTTGGTCGGCTCGACCTTGCGCAGGCAGACATTGATGCCGGCGGCCGCCGCGATGGTCCAGGGGAAGCACCAGCCGTTGCAGTGGAACATCGGTAGCGTCCAGAGATAGACCGGATGCTGGCCGAGCTGGCCCGCGAGGATGTTGCTGACGGCATTCAGATAGGCGCCGCGATGATGGGTGACGACGCCCTTGGGATTTCCCGTCGTGCCCGAGGTGTAGCTCAGCGCGATCGCGTCCCATTCGTCCTTCGGCGGGATGGTGGTGAAATCGGGATCGCCTTGCGCGAGCGCGGCCTCGTACTCGATCTCGCCGATGCGCCTGCCGCCCTTGAATGCGGCGTCGTCGACGTCGATCACGAACGGTTTTGGACCACTCATCTGCGCGAGCGCATCGGTGATCACGCCGGAAAACTCCGGGTCGACCAGAATGATCCTTGCGCCGCCATGGTCGAGCTGAAATGCGATCGAAGGCGCATCAAGCCGGATGTTCAGCGCGTTGAGCACGGCACCCGTCATGGGTACGGCGAAATGCACCTCGTTCATCGCCGGAATGTTCGGCAGCATCGCCGCGACGGTGTCGCCGACGCCGATGCCCTTGCCGGCAAGATACGAGGCGAAGCGCTTGCAGCGCTCATGGGTGTCGCGCCAGGTGAAGCTGCGCCCCTCGTAGACTGTGCTGACATGATCGGGATAGACCGCGGCGCTGCGTGCGAGGAAGCTCAACGGGCTCAGCGGCACGTAATTGGCGGGCGTCTTGTCGAGGCCGATATTGTACTGGTTCTGCCGCTCGCTCATCGACACCTCCCTCACGCGCCGGCTTACAGGAATCCGATGGAGATCCACGGAAACACGGCGACGACGATCAATCCTACCAGCAGCGCCAGCAGATAACCCCAGATCGGCCTGATGCCTTCGGCCGGATCGACGCGTCCGATGGCGCAGGCGGCATAATAGCCGACCCCGAAGGGCGGGGCGAATAGCCCGATACCCATGGCGAGAATGATCACCATGGCATAGTGCACCTCGTGCACGCCGACCGCACGCGCAATCGGAAACAACAGCGGCCCGAACAGCACGATCGCCGGGATGCCCTCCAGCACACTGCCGAGGATGGTGAAGGCCAGGATCGAGACGGCGATGAAGGTCGCCGCGCCGCCCGGCAGTCCGGTCATGGCCGACGCCAGCGAGCGCGAGAAGCCTGACTGCGTCAGGCCCCAGGCCATGCCGGTGGCCGTGCCGATGATCAGCAGGATCGCGCCCGACAGCGCGGCGGTTTCGACCAGCATCGGAAACAACCGCCGCCAGTCGAAGCGGCGGTAGACGAGGAGGCCGACCAGGGCGCCATAGACGATGCCGATGGTGGAGACTTCGGTGGCGGTCGCGATGCCTTCGACCACGGCGTAGCGGATCACGAAGGGAAGCGCGAGTGCGGGCAGGGCGATGACGAAGGTCTTGCCGATCTCGCCGCCTGTGGCGCGGCGGACATGGCTCATGTCCTCGTGGCGGTAGCGCCACCACACCAGCATGCACAGCGTGATCGCCAGCACCACCCCGGGCAGCAGGCCGCCGGTGAACAGCGCGGCGATCGAGACGCCCGTGACCGATCCGATCGTGATCAGCACGAGACTCGGCGGAATGGTTTCGGTCTGCGCGCCGGTGGCCGCAAGAAGCGCGACGAGGTCACCGGGCTTGGCGCCGCGCTGCTTCATCTCCGGGAACAGCACGGGCGCGACCGCCGCCATGTCGGCCGCCTTGGCGCCGGAGATGCCGGAGACCAAATACATCGCGCCGACCAGGACGTAATGCAGCCCGCCGCGGACATGGCCGAGCAGGCTCGCCAGGAACGCCACCATGGCTCGTGCCATGCCGGTCATTTCGATCAGGAGCCCCAAAAATACGAATAGCGGCACCGAGAGCAAAATGAGGTGGCTCATGCCCTCGTCCATCCGCCCGACCAGCACCATGACCGGCGTGCGCGTGGTCAGTGCCAGATAGCCGAAGATCGCGAGCCCGAAGCCGAACGCGATGGGAACGCCGGCAAAGACGCAGAAGCCGGCGACGCCGACGAAGAAGATGACGAGGTTGAGGTTGCCGAGCGGCCGCAGATAAGGCTGCGCCAGCCAGAACAAGCCGACGACGACGGCAACGGCGACCGCGGCCGCCAGCACCATGCGGTAATCGGCTGCGCGCAGCAGCCGCAACAGCGCAAACACCGCCATCAGGCAGATTCCGGCCGGCAGCGCCGCGGCGCGCCACATATTGGAGATCTGCAGCGCCGGCGTGGTGATGAAGCTTTCCTCGTAGGCGTAGTCCCAGGACGGCCAGACGATCAGCGCCAGGAACGCCAGCGCCGCGCAGGTCGCGACCAGATCGAGCCAGGCCCGCGTGGCCGGCTTGGCGCTGCCGACGACCGCGGTCATGCGCATGTGCTCGGAGCGGCGGAACGCGACCGCCGCGCCCAGCATGGCGAGCCACAGGAACAGGATCGAGGCGAGTTCGTCCGACCAGATCAGCGGCCGGTGCAGGCCGTAGCGCGCGACCACGCCGGCAAACAGGATCGCGATCTCAACGACCACCAAGATGGCCGCCGGGATTTCGACGAGGAGGCCGAGTGCGCGCTCCGTCGAGGCCAGCAACGAAGGTCGGCGAGGGGACTGAACAGTCGCCTCACCCGCCACTCCGCTCACTTCGACCTCGATATGAGCCATGACGGCTCCAACGCGTTACGACAGCTTGCCGACGGCCTTTTCCAGCAGGTCCCAGGCCTGGTCGCCATATTTGCCTTTCCATTCGGCATAGAAGCCGGCGGACCGCAGCTTGTCGCGGAATGGCGCGACCGCGGGCTGATTGAAGGTCAGGCCCTTGCCCGCGAGCTCCTGCTGGAGATTGGCATTGAGCTTGGCGGTGTCCTCACGTTCCTTAAGCGCTGCGGCATTGATGTTCTTGGCGACGATGGTGCGCACATCCTCGGGCAGGCTGCTCCATGCCTTGCGGTTGGCCAGGAACCAGAAGCCGTCCCACATGTGGTTGGTGAGCGAGCAGTATTTCTGGACTTCGTAGAGCTTGGCGGTCGAGATGATCGCCAGCGGGTTTTCCTGGCCCTCGACGATCCTGGTCTGCAGCGCGGAATAGACCTCGGCGAAATTGATCGAGGCGGGTGCCGCATCGAACGCCTTGAACATCGAGGTCCACAACGGCGACACCGGCACGCGGATCTTGAAACCCTTGAGGTCGTCCGGACCGGTGATCGGCTTGCTCGACGACGTGGTCTGGCGGAAGCCGTTGTCCCAGATCTTGTCCATGACCTCGAGCCCGGCCTTCTTGATCTCGCCGCGGACAAAGGCGCCGAGATCGCCGTCCATGGCCTTCCAGACCGTGCCGTAGTCCGGGAACGCGAAGCCGATGCCGTTGATGGAGGCCGCCGGTACCAGGGTCGACAGGATCAGTCCGGACAGCGTGAAGAACTCGACGCCGCCGGAGCGAATCTGGCTCAGCATGTCGGTGTCGGACCCGAGCTGGTTGTTCGGGAAGATCTGGAGGTCGAACTTGCCGCCTGTCTCGGCCTTGATCGCCGCCGCCATCTCCTTGGCGCGCACATTCAGCGGATGGGTGTCCGGCAGGTTGTTGGCGTATTTGTACGTGAACTCGGCGCTCTGGGCGCGGGCCACATGGGGCGCACTGAGGCCGCCCAGGACCGCGGTCGCGGCTGAGGCCTTGAGAAGCGTGCGGCGGGAAAAGCTCATGGGTCTGCTTCCTCGGAAAGTTTGTTGTTGTTCTGAGATGCAAACCTATACGGACGGACGGTCAGAAGGTCATCTGCGATCTCGCGAAGCTTCGCTTATTGCAGCCGGACATCCTCACGGCAATATCGGCTTTCGGAGGCATCGGCCGGATTCAAAAACCGAAAAACAACCCCGTGCACAGTAGCCGTCGAAAGTCGGGACGACGTGCGACGGCCGGCCTGGAAAAGGGCGAGGAACGAAGGTCCCATGAGAGGAATTCTGGCTAAATATTTGATCTGATTGTATATAAAGATATTCCATAATATACCTTATGCGAATCATGGATATGGCCGTGCAGATCAGGCCAGATAACTCCGTGGCTACCCAGAACCCCTCTTTCGGCTCACACTTGGTGCCAAATAAGCCCCGGGCAAACCGACGCAGCGGTTGATGCCCACGGCAGCATTGGAGGTTCGTCATGCAGGAGAACGTCGCCCGCGCAGATCGCTCGCGTGCCATTCCATTCGATGCGGCCAAGCTCGACCGTCTGATGGAGGCGGCCGGTCTCGACGTCCTGGTCGCGACCTCCAAGCACAATGTGCAGTACATGCTCGGTGCCGAGCGCGCGATCTTCTTCGACTACATGGATGCGCTGGGCGTCAGCCGCTATCTGCCGGTGCTGATCTATCCCAAGGGCGCACCGGAGCACGCGGTCTATGTCGGGCACCGCCTGGAGACCCATCAGCGCGCCGTCGCGCCGCCATGGATTGCGCAGGTCCGGACCGAGTCCAACGGCTCGGTCGATGCGATCACGCGGGCCGTCAGCCTGATCCGCGACGCCGGCGTGCCCCTGAAGCGGGTCGGGGTCGAGATGGCGTTCCTGCCGATGGATGCGGGCCGGGCGCTCAGTGACGCCCTGCCCGGCGCCGAGCTCAAGGACGCGCTGCTGGTGCTGGAGCGGCTGCGAGCGGTGAAGTCGGCGGATGAGCTCGCAAAACTCAAGACGGCGTCCGAACTGGTGATCGCCTCGATGCTGGCGGTGATCGCCGGGCACGGGCCGGGCACGACCAAGCAGCAATTGTCGGACGCCTTGCGGATCGCCGAGGCCAATCGTGGGCTGACCTTCGAATACTGCCTGCTCGCCTGTGGCAGCAGTCACAACCGGGCGCCGTCAGCGCAGCGCTGGGAGCAAGGTGACGTGCTGTCGCTCGATTCCGGCGGCAATTATCACGGTTATATCGGCGACCTCGCGCGCATGGCCGTGCTCGGCGACCCCGACGCCGAGCTGAAGGACTGTCTGGCCGAGATTGAAGCCGTCCAGCGCGCCGCCTTCGCCGCGGTCCGGCCCGGCGCCATGGGCGGCGACATCTACGTCGCGGCCGAGCGGCAGCTCGCGAAGATCAGCCAGCGTGACTGCACGGAGTTTTTGGCCCACGGCATGGGCCTCGTCAGCCACGAGGCCCCTCGCCTGACCGCCAAGGGCCCGATCCCCTACGACGACACCGACGCCCGGCTGCCGCTCGAAACAGGCATGGTGGTGTCGATCGAGACCACGATGAAGCATCCGAAGCGCGGGTTCATCAAGCTCGAGGATACGGTTGTAGTGACGGCGACGGGGTACGAGATCTTTGGCGAAGGCGGGCGCGGCTGGAATTTGGGTGGGAGTTCGCTGTAGGCTGGGACCGCCCTCACAGCAGACATCTCGCCCTCGGCCCAAAGCCCAACCGGGTCGTCAACGCCTGTCCTACAACGCGATGACCTAGACATCCGCGGAAGCGGTAGCTCGCGGCATTCGCATGACTTGCTCGAGGGCTTGTCGGTGCTTCAGCACGGCAAGGGTCTCGCGTGCGCTGAGGCTGCTGACGACTTCCTCGAAATCGTCGCTCTGCTCAATCTTGGCCCGGCCGATCGCGAGATCTATGTCGATTTGGCCCGATTTGCGAGCCGGCGTTTCGAGTGACTGCATGTGCGGTCCCAGCAACGCGGGGTTCTGTCTAAGTTCGATCAGAGCCGCGCGTGCCTGGATCCGATCCAGGCCGGCAAGTTCTCTCGCCCTCTGCAGCAGCGCCGGCGCGCGATTGTCCTCGGGGGTCGCAAACAGGTGCGCCATTCCCGGTGCCGTCGACGTGACGAGACCGATCGGAATGGCGCAAACCAGGCCGATGATCACCGGAGACATCCAGAGCAGCAGCGGAAGCGACACGGCATAGGCGCTTGCCGCCATAGCCAGACCGCATAGGGTCGGCACCGTGAATTTACGATAGACTTCATCGCGCGTGATCCTGCCATCGCTTCGCCGTTGCACCTGCCAGCCCGCATCACGCCCCAGCAGGATCTCCGCAACGGCGGTGGATTGAAAGATCATCATGGATGGGGCGATCAAGGCGGCAAGCAGGCTCTCGGCGACGACCGCCAGCAGCACGCGAAATCCGCCGCCGAATGCCTGCCGTTCCGCACGCCTGGTGAGCAAAACGAGGTAGGCCAGCAATTTGGGGACGATGAGGAGCCCCATTGTCGCGGCAAAGACCCAGGCGGCGAGCACGGGATCCTGTGCGGGCCACGTTGGAAACAACGAGAAGCCCTTGGGAAAGTACTCCGGCTTGACGAAATAGGCCTGCAAGGAGATCAGGATTCCGAGCAATAGAAACAGCAGCCACAGGGGCGCGGTGAGATAGGAGCCGATCCCGGTCAGCAGGTGAAGCCTGGAGACCCAGTGCAGGCCTCGCGCCGGCAGAACGGCAAGGTGCTGGAGATTGCCCTGACACCAGCGGCGGTCACGCGCGGCGAAATCCAGTAGCGACGGTGGCACCTCCTCGAAACTCCCACCGAGATCGGGGGCCATGAAAATCCCCCACCCCGCCCGCCGCATCAGTGCGGCTTCCACAAAATCATGGCTGAGGATGTGCCCGCCGAAAGGCTTCCTCCCGCGCAATTCGGGCAAGCCGGCCTCTTGCGCAAAAGCTTGCACCCTGATGATGGCATTGTGTCCCCAGTAGTTGCCCTCTGAGGCGTGCCACCAGGCGTTCCCGGCCGCGATCAGCGGACCGTACAACCGACCCGAGAACTGCTGGAGCCTACTGATCAGGGTTCGCGCATTGACCACGATCGGAAGCGTCTGAATCAGCGCGGCTTGCGGGTTCGCTTCCATCGCGCCCGCCAGCCGAACGATGGTCTCTCCGCTCATCAGACTGTCCGCGTCGAGAATGATCATGTAGTCGTAGGCGCCACCGAACCGCCTCACCCATTCGGCGATGTTGCCGGACTTTCGGGCGGTGTTGTCGGAGCGGTGACGATAATAGAGATGGCCTGAACCGCAGTTGCGCTGCAGGTCTAGAAACGCAAGCTCCTCGGCAATCCAGATGTCCGGATCTGTGGTGTCACTGAGCAGAAACCAATCGAACAACGGGGCCTGTCCGGTTTCGCCGACCGACTCGTACATGGCGCGGAGTCGCGCCATGAGGTGGTGCTGATCCTCGTTGTAGGTCGGCAACAGCATTGCCGTTCGGCCGTTGATCGCGGGCAGCGAACCGTGGGTGTTAATTGACAGCACATCCGGGCGGCCCCGCAGGAGCACAAAAAAACCGGCTACTGAAGAGACGAACGAAAACGCGATCCAGGCGAGCAGCACGAGAAACAGCCCAAACACCATGCCTTCGAGGACCGTGACACCCCCAACCTTGAGAACATCGTACATCTCAAAGGCGCCCGCAGCGGTGATCGCGACCGTTCCGCCGACAATGAACAGGCGCCGCGCTGCAACGGCAGGGGTGGTCCCTAGTCGCGCCGGATAGGCACGATTGGTCGCTTCCAATCGGCAGGGCAGCATCGGGAGAGGCGTTTCATCGGGAAGATACCGAATGCCGAGCTCAGGCGAAAGCGCGGGTGACGGCGTCAGGGCGCCCATCGGTAAACCCAGACTTCAGAGATGGCTTGATCGCCTTGCATCAAGACCGCCCTCAACTCGATAGGCGCGTCCTTCACGGCGCATTGAAAACTCAGGCGCCAGCCCCCGGTTTCCGGGTTTGGCTGCGTGACGACGTTCTTGATCTCGGATTTGTCAGCGCTGACGGCTCCCCTCACCTTGTTGGGATCGACCGCCTTCAGTCCGTCGCCGACGAGCTCGAGCACGAACAATTTGCTGTCGTCGCCCCGCGCGCCAACGCCTGTGCGGGTGAATCGGGCCAGGGAATTGGGCTTCGGCGCGTCCGGACCCCAGTGCAGGCGGTAGGTGTAGTTGTTTTCGCTCTTGGCCTGGAGAGGCGTTTTCGGGCGCCAGAAGGCGGCGATGTTGTCGTGAACTTCCTCCTTGGTCGGGATCTCAAATAGGACCACACTGCCCTCTCCCCAATCTCCAATCGGTTCGACCCAGAGGCTCGGGCGACGCTCAAAGCGCGATTCGATGTCCTCGTAGGCAAAGAAATTTCTCTCCCGCTGCATCAGACCGAAGCCGCGCGGATTTAGGTCATTGAATGTGCTGGCCTGCAGATCGCGTGGGTTGTTGAGCGGACGCCAGAGTTGCTCGCCCTTTCCGTTGAACACGGCAAGCCCATCGGAATCGTGCACGGCAGGGCGGAAATCGTCGACATCGTGTCGGTCGTTCGGACCGAAAAAGAACATGCTCGTCATGGGCGCCAAGCCGGCATGTTGCAGCTCGATCCGCGGATAGAGCGACATTTCCACGTCGAAGACCGTCGGAGCGCCTGGCCTGATCGTGAAGCGATAGCTTGCCGTAGCGCTCTTGCTGTCGAGCAGCGCATGTACCACGACGGATGTGGCACCGGGCGCGGGCTTCTCCAGCCAGAAGGCCTTGAAAAGGGGAAACTCCTCTCCCTTGCTCTCGCCGGTATCGATCGACAGACCGCGCGCGGACAGGCCGTAGGTCTCGCCTTTGGCAACCGCACGGAAGTAGCTGGCGCCGAGAAAGGCGCAAACCTCGTCGTAATAGTCGGCCCGATTGATCGGGGCGTGGATGCGAAAGCCGGCAAATCCGAGATCGACGTCCGGTACCTGGCCGATATTGTCGCCGAATGCGAAATCCTCGCGCCGGTACCTGATCGGTACGGCTCGTCCGCCGGAGACCTCGTAAATATCGACCTTGTTCTTATAAAAGAACCCGCGGTGAAAAAACTGGACTTCGAAGGGCAGCTTCTCGCTGCGCCAAGCCGCGCGCTCCGGCAGAAAGCGAATTGATCGGTACTGATCGTAGGTGAGATCCTTGAGCGCGTCCGGGACCTTTTCCTCTGGTGGCGCAAAGGGCTTACTCGCCAAATTGCGGGCAAGCTCGCGGACATAAGAGGGGCCAAACGGCAACTCCGCCGCCGATGCCGCAGACACTGCGCCAGGTAGTAGCGTTGCCAATGGCGTCAATGCCGAGGCTTCCAGGAATTGTCGGCGATTCAAGTGTTCTACCCGTTCGGTTCCAACCGCAATGCAACCCCCTCGGCGGGACCGAGTTCCACGGTCGTCGCCGAATCCGCGAACGGTGTTGCCGATGACCTCGTCGATGCGGCTTGGAGCGTTTCGCGCTGCTCGGGCCTCGGTTGAATCTGCGGGACGAGCTGCAATTTCCGATTGCGCATTTTCGAGCGATGGCGCCGCGCGCAACGCTGTAGCTCTCGAAGGTAATTGGATGATCGTTCTAGCGCAGCGGCAGCGACTCCAGCTGGCTCTGCGCTTTCTTGACCGCCGTCGCATACCAGCTCTGGCTTGGTGCCTCCTTGGCGAAGCACGCCGTGTACGCGGTCATTGCGTTGTCTTCGCGGGTGATGTCGCCGCGGGGGTCTGTCTTGTCGATGGGTTTGGCCATCATCTGCTTCCAGACCTTTTCGCAGGCCGGGATCTCAGCCGTCTTCACCGCGTCGCTTGCGGCGAGAAAGAAGACCTTGTCGCCCTGGATTGCGACGACATCGATTTCATGCGGCGGACCCTTCAAATCGCCATTGCCGCGCACGCCCAGTACAGCGACCGCAGCGCTTGCTCCCGCGGGCTTCGTGATCGGCAGTTCGGCATATTTGGCAAAGGCGGAGTCCTGGATCGCCTGATAGTAGAAGCGGTCCGACTTGAATGCCGCGCCGATCTCCTGCGGCATGCCGTCCTCGCGGTGCTCGCGCAGCCAGTGCTTGAGCAGCGCGGTGGTGGTCACGACGGCCTGCAGCTTGTCGCCTTCGGACGCGAAGCCGAGGCCGTCGAGATGGCCGAAGCCGGAGTCGCCCTTGAAGAGCGTGTCGGCGTTGGTCCTGCCGTCGGCCGGCAGTCCCTTGATCGCGACGGCACCCACCATGCCGCGCAGGACACCCGTCAATTCCTTGAGTGCCGCATCGTGCTGCTTGCTGGTCTCGTCGTTTTCCGGAGCCTTCGCGAACTTTGCGATGTAGCGATCGCGCAGGTCGAGATAGTGCTGCTCGGGCCCGGCCGCATGGGCGGGCGTCGCCAGGACGAGCAGGCAGAGCAAGGCAAGCGATCTCATTCGATGTCCGAAAGGCTGGGGGCGATCTCCTGTCTTTGTGCCGATGTCGGACGGGAAGGTTCATCCGGCAAGCCGGGTACCCTACTCCGCCGGCGTGAGCTGCTGGCCGACGCGCATCGCCGCCGTCTCACGCACCCGGACACGGGCGCGGCGCTTGCGCCACCAGATCACGATTCCGGTGACTGAGAGCGCCGCCACGACCAGCCCCATGATCGAGATCAGGATGCGGCCGAACAGCCCCACGATGCGGCCCGAATGCAACGGAAATTGCGCCTGCACGAAGATGTCGGCGGCGGTGCCGACCCAGGGCAGCCGTTCGCCGATCGGACGGCCGTCCTCGCTGTCGTAATAGAGCTGCGCCGGGCCGACGCCGCCGGCGCCGTGATCGTCGCCCGGATGGAAGAAGGCCGCGGCATAGACACCATGGGCCGGGCCGTAATTGACCGAGCCGACCGGGACGGTCCAGCCTCGCCCCTTGCCGTCGGCCGCCGCGCGCGCGACGATGTCGGCGAAGCTGACCTTGGGCTCGATGGGGTCGTCGAGATCGCGATATGGCCGCTGCTCATAGGGCGTCGGCGTGTAGTTCGACACCATCTTCATCAGCGGCGAGAACACCTCGAAATAGAGGTTCAGCGAGAACGCCGTGAAGGCGATGATGAACAGCACGCCCCAGGTCCACAGGCTGAAAGCGCGATGGATGTCGAAATTGATCCGGTAGGCGCTGCCTGACGTCTTGATGGTCCACGCCGGCGCCCAGCGCGCCCAGAAGCCGCGTTCGAGCTGGCGCGCGACTTGCGGCGCCCGCGCCGCCCTGGCGCGGCGCCCCGAGGGCAGCGTCAGGTAGAAGCCGACGAAGCAGTCGATGGTCCAGATGATGGCTATCACGCCGAGCACGCGCATGCCCCAGCGGTCGCTGCCCCAGAATTCCGGGATGTGCATGGTGTAGTGCAGCTTGTAGAGAAACGAGACGAAGTTTTCGCGCGTCACCGGCCACACCGCGCCCCAATAGCGCCGGCCGAGCTCCGCTCCGGTGTTGGGATCGAGGAAGATCTGATTGTAGTCGAGTGCGTAACGCTTGCCGGTCGCGGGATCGATCTTGGGCATGACGAAGAACCACAGCGAGTGGCCCGCCTCCGGCGTCATGAACAGGTAGACCACGCGCGCGCGGGGATCGCGCTGCTCGATCATCTTGGCGAGATCGATCGAAGGAATGGCCGGGCCTTTGCTGCTGACGTCGAACAGATGGCTGTTCAGGACCTCGTCGATCTCGTGATCCCAGGAGATGATCGCCCCGGTGATGCCGGAGAAGAACAGGAATCCGGCCGTCAGCAGTCCCGCCCAGCGATGCAGCTTGCCGAATATCGCTCTCATCGTTCAGATCTCGCCAAGTACGAGCAAAGTGTGTGAGTGCCGAATCTTCCGCAACGTCATGCCCGGGCTTGTCCCGGGCATCCACGTTCTTAGTGCCGCGTGAAAGATCGTGGATGGCCGGGACAAGCCCGGCCATGACGACCTCTCGTGGAGCCTCATCGTCCTCATTCCAACTCACCACCGATACGTCAGCTTGCCGATGGCCTTGCGTCCCTCCGCGTAGAAGCAGCCCGACAGGCTGTAGCAGGCGGCGACATAACGGGTGTCGGCGAGGTTGGTGACGTTCAGCGATAGCCGCCAATTGTCCCTTGTGTAGGCGAGCAGCGCGTCCAGCACGGTCGACGATCCGACCTTGAACGTGTTGGCGTCATCGCCCCAGGTCGCGCCGACATAGCGGACGCCGCCGCCGAACTGCAGGCCCGCGAGCGGCCCGGTCTGAAGCGTGTAGTCGTTCCACAGCGAGGCGCGGTTGAGCGGCACGGTGACCGGCGCCTTGCCGACATTGACCGGATCCTGCGTGACCATTGCATCGATATAGGCATAGGCCGCGCGCAGGTTCCAGCCGTCGGCGAGCGACATCGTGCCTTCGAGCTCAAGGCCGCGCGATTTTACTTGCCCGGTCTGTTCGGCAATGTTGAGCGGAGGCGCAAAGGTAACGACGTTGTCGCGCGTCAGGTCGAAGGCGGCGAAGGTGAACAGCGCGTTCCAGCCGATCGGCTGGTACTTGACGCCCACCTCGTACTGCACGCCGGTCTCGGGATTGAGCAGCTGTCCGCTCGGGCCGGTGGCGAGCACCGGCAGGAACGATTCCGAATAGCTGAAATAGGGCGCGATGCCGTTGTCGAAATTGTACATCAATGCGGCGCGGCCGGTGAAGGCCGATGCATCCTTCGCGACGGACGTATTGAAGATTCCGCTGTCGACCTGCGTCGTCACGAAATCCTGGCGGCCACCGAGCTGGAACGAGAGCCGGCCGAGCTTGATCTGGTCCTGCGCGTAGAGGCCGACTTGCGACTGCTTGACGCCAGTGTCGTCGCTCATGGCGCCCATGGTCCAGTCGTAGCTGTAGACCGGGTTGAAGACGTTGATCTCGGGCGCGGACGTGGTGACGCCAAAGGCGGTGTCGCGGAATGTGGTGTTGCGATAGTCAATCCCGACCAGCGTGGTGTGGCTGAGGAAGCCGGTGGTGAACTTGCCCTGGAGCTGATTGTCCACCGCGAAGGAGTTGATGTAGGAGTTGCTGTAGCTGCCAAAACGCGCGAGCTGTCCCGCGGCCTCGTCGGTATAGCCTCCGCCGAAGAACACCTTCTCCTCGTTGTGCTGATAGGCGTAGCGCAAATTCTGCCGGAACGTGATGTTGTCGGTGAAATTGTGCGAGAGCTGGTAGCCGGCGGTCGCGATCTCGGTGTTGAACGCGTTGAAGCTCGGCACACCCGCGAAGAACGAGACGGGGATGGTGCGGCCGTTGTTCGGCCACACCGTGCCCGAGGCCGGCAGGAACTGAAGACCCCACCCTGCCCGGTCGCGCTGGTAGTTCGCAAGGATCGTGATGGTGGTGTCCTCGTTCGGCTTGAGCGTGACGGCGGGCGCGATGAAGACGCGGTTGTCCTTGGTGAAGTCGACCTGGGTCTCGCCGTCGCGCACCACGCCGGTCAGGCGCCACAGCACGGTGCCGTCCTTGTTGGCGGGACCGCCCATGTCGAACTGGCCCTGATAACGGTTGAAGCTGCCGCCGGAGATCGAGACCTCGCCGAATTGCTGCGCCGTCGGCAGCTTGGTCACATAGTTGAGGATGCCGCCGGTGCCGCTACCGCCATACATCGCCGAGGACGGGCCCTTGAGAACCTCGAGACGCTCGGCGCCGTAGGGATCGAGGCCGTTGAAGTGCACGTAATTGCTGGAGGGAATTCGCAAGCCGTCGACGTAGAGGCCGGACATGGTGGTGTCGAAGCCGCGGATCTGGAGAGCGCCGAAGCGGGTGTCGGAGCCGCCATTGACGTCGCCGCTGACGCCGGCGGTGTAGCGCAGCGCCTCGCCGATCGAGACCGCACCCTGGTTCCTGACCTGGTCGGTCGTGACGACGGAGACGGACTGCGGGGTTTCGATCAGCGGCGTATCGGTCTTGGTCGCGGTGCCGCTGCGCGTCGCAACGAAACCGCGCACCGGACCATTGGCGCGTTCACCCGTGGCGCCGTTCGAGGATGCCGATTGGGTTGGCGCGGCTTGCTGCGCCGGAGAGCGACGATTGGCGCGTGCGGTGCGTGTCGCGCCTGACCGTCGCGTTGATGCGACCGCCGCAGGCCGGGCGCGCTGAGCCGGGGCTTCGACGGTGACGGCGGGAATCTGCGTCTGCGCCTCCACGGCACCGATGGGAACGACGAGAGCAAATGTGCTGGCCGCTCCGAGGAAGAGAATCCTTATCTGTCGACGACGCGTGTCGGAACGCGAAGCAAGTTGGAAGTCGGTCACGTCTGTCGAGGCCCCACGCACTGCCGGCTTCGCCGGTATCGTTTTTGATGCCTCGCCCTAACGCAGGCGATTTCGGAGTGCGATAGGAACTGCGTTAGAATTTCTCCAGACGCGTGCGCAACGCGTGCGACGAATGCGCTCAGTCGTGTCTCGAACTTTGGAATACTTCCAGATCGACAAGAACCTGCTTGTTCGAAATGTCTGGAACGGCGTCAGCGATGTCGCAGCCGGCGATTGACCCGGCGCGCGAGATAATCGCCAGCGCTCTGGACGAGCTGCACCAGCGCGATCAGCACGACGACGACGGTGAGCATCATCTCCGGCATGAAGCGCTGATAGCCGTAGCGGATACCGAGATCGCCCAAGCCCCCGCCTCCGACGGCGCCGACCATGGCGGAATAGCCGAGCAGGCTGACCACCGCGAGCGTCAGCGCCAGCAGAAGACCCGGCAACGCTTCGGGGATCAGCACCTTGAGCACGATCTGCATCGGCGAGGCCCCGAACGAGGATGCGGTCTCGATCAGGCCACCATCGACCTCGCGGATCGCGGCCTCGACCAGGCGCGCGATGAAGGGTGCCGATGCGATCGTCAACGGCACGATCGCGGCCGTCGATCCGATCGAGGTGCCAGCCACCAGCCGCGTGAACGGGATGATGGCGACGACCAGGATGATGAAAGGCGTGGACCGCGTCGCGTTGACGACGATGCCGAGCACGCGATTGACGAGAGGCGCCGCGAACAGCTCGCCTTTCCGGCTGGTCGCGAGAAAGACGCCGAGCGGCAGGCCAAACGCGGTGCCGATCAGCGCCGCGAGCCCGACCATGTACAGGCTCTCGCCGGTTGCCTGGACGATCAGGTTGATGAGTTCAGGCGACATAGCCGAGACGCTCCGCGGGGAATTGATGTTGTGAAAGCCAGGCCAGCGTGCGCGTCGTCGCGTCCTCGCCGCCGGAGATGCCGAGAGGGATACCAAGCGTCAGCGACCCCACATGCTGGCCGCCGATCTCGTCGATGCGGGCCGACAGCAGCGACACGTCGAGGCCGAGCTCGCGCGCGAGCCGCGCCACCATCGTGTCGCCGGCCCCTGCCCCGCGCACCTGGACGCGGATCACCGCCTGTCCGCCCGCAGGCGGCTGCGAAACGATCCGGCTCGCCAGCGACACCGGCAGGCTGTCTCCGATCGCTTCGGCCAGGAAGGATTGTGTGATCGGATGCTTCGGGTGGGTGAAGATGTCGGCGACATGGCCGCTCTCGACGACGTGGCCGGCATCGAGCACCACGACGTCCTTGGCGAGCTGGCGCACCACGGACATCTCGTGGGTGATCAGCACGATGGTCACGCCCAGCTCGCGGTTGATGTTCGCGAGCAGATCGAGGATCGCCCGCGTGGTCTGCGGATCGAGCGCCGAGGTCGCCTCGTCCGACAGCAGCACGCTCGGCCGCGTCGCGAGCGCGCGGGCAATGCCGACGCGCTGCTTCTGGCCGCCGGAGAGTTCGGACGGGTAGCGGTCGTGCTTGTCGGCGATGCCCACCAGCGCAAGCAGCTCGGCCACGCGCGCGCGGATATCGGCCTTGGCCCAGCCGGCAATCTCCAGCGGCAGCGCGATATTGGCCGCTGCGGTGCGTGAGGACAGCAGATTGAAGTGCTGGAAGATCATGCCGATCGAGCGCTGCGCCAGCCGCAAGTCCCGGCCCGAGAGCGCCGAGATATTTCTATTATCGACGATGACGCGGCCCGTGGTCGGCCTCTCCAGCCCGTTGATGAGCCGGACCAGGCTCGATTTGCCGGCGCCGGAGCGGCCGATGACGCCGGTGATCGAACCGCGCGGGATTGCGAAGTCGATGTTTTGCAGGGCCTTGACGCCGGGCTTGCCGCGATAGGCCGGATAGGTTTTCGAGATGCCTTCGAAGCGGACCATCGCGTCGGGCGCAGTCGCGGCAGGTGAGATCGCGTGACCTGGGATCGCGTCAAGCGTTTCGATCGGCTGTCCGATCGCGAGCGACGGGTGGACGTTCATGGAGGCGGCCTTCATGCACAATAGTTCCGCTTGCCTCTGAGGCATCCGGGAACCGGTCGCATCAAGCGACGGAGAGTGAAACGCGATGAGGACTCGGCTGGAGCGCTGCATCGCAGCACGCACCTTCGCCCTTTCGGGTCGCTCTGGCAATGTCAGATATCTGCGGGGAGTTGGACGAAGTTTTCCAAATTTCTCCCCACTGAAGAAAATTCATCTGCCGCCGTCTTGGCCCTCGCCCCGGCTCAGGTGACCCGCAACCAGGGCCATACGATCAGCAGAAGCCCCGCGAAATAGAGCACCCCGAAAATCAGCCCAAAACCCCAGAACTGACCCTTGCCGATATAGCCGCTGCCGAAATACATCGGCGCCGGCCCGGTCGCGTAAGGTGAGATCACGCCCATCAAGCCAAGCGAATACATGCAGAGCATGGCGAGCGTCGTGACCGGCAGGTCGGGGATGCCGGATCCGACCGCGAGCACCACGGGCAGCACGGCGGCGGCATGCGAGGTGATGCTCGAGAAGAAATAATGGATCCAGAAGAACAGCGCGACCAGCAGCAGCATCGCGGTCGACGGCGACAGCCCGGCGAGCGGCTTTGCGTATTCGGTGGCGAACCATTTGATGAAGCCGATCTCGTTGAGGCCCGAGGCCAGCGTCAGCAGCGAGGTGAAGTAGAAGAACACCTCCCAGGCGCCCTTCTCGGCGACGATGTCGGCAAACTCGATCACGCCCGTCACCAGCATCAGCGAGATCACGATGAACACGACGGTAGTGGCGTTGACGAAATTCGAGCCCAGAAGCGGCACGCGGATGTCCGGGCTCGAGCCCGCGATCCACAGGAACATCGCGAGCAGGATCAGCGCCAGCATGATCCACTCATTGCGCGACATCGGGCCCATCTCCGCGAGCTCCTTCGATGCCCATTCGGAAATTTCCGGGCTGCTCTTCACCTCGGGGCGGCAGACCGCGTAGCTGAGCAGCGGGACCAGCACCATCAGGAGGAGGCCGAGCGGCGCAAAGCCCATAAACCACTGCGCCCAGCTGACGTCGATTCCGACGGTCTTCTTGGCGATGGCGAGCGCCGCTGCATTGGGCGCCAGCGCGGTGAAAAACAATGAGCTGGTGACGGCGGTCGACGCGAACGCGGTCCACATCACATAGGTGCCGATCTTGCCGGCGGTCGGTCCAGGCTCGGAGCCGTAGATGCGCGGGATGTTGCTGATGATGGGATAGACGATGCCGCCGCTGCGCGCGGTGTTGGAGGGCGTCGCCGGCGCCAGCAAGAAGTCCGACATCGCCACCGCATAGCCGAGACCGAGCGTGTTGGTGCCGAGCTTTTGCACCAGCACGAGCGCAATACGCCGGCCCAGCTGGCTCTTGCGGTACCCGATCGAGAACACGAAGGCGCCGACGATCAGCCAGACCGTGCTCTCGGCAAAGCCCGCCAGCATCCAGCGCAGCGACTTGGTCGGATCGGGATCGATATAACCGCCGACGCCCGCAACCGTCAGCCCGATCAGGCCGACCGCGCCGACCGGCATCGATTCCAGGATGAGCCCGGTGATGACGGCCGCGAAGACGGCAAAATAATGCCACTGATTGACGTTGAGCCCCGCCGGCACCGGCCACAGATAGATCACCAGCCACACCGCGAGCGGCGCGATCAGCTTCCAGCGAAACCCTTTCGCCTCAGGCGCCTGCGAGCTAGCGGTCATGGGCCCTCCCCCTCGATCGTCATTGTCGTCTGCCGGCCCGTTGATCGGGCCTATTTTGTCCCAGCGCCGCGTATACGGATAGTCCGCGGCGCAATCAATGGCCCGAGCCTGCTTCTACCGCCCTCTGAACTTCGGTTTGCGTCGCGTCAGGAACGCCTCGACGCCCTCCTTGTGGTCCTCGCTGAGGCTTGCCAGGGCGAACTGGTCGACGTCCATGTGGCTGGCGAGATTATCCAGCGCATGCGCCAGCCGGTTGACCGTGAGTTTCGTCATGGCAACGGAGAGCGGCGGCTGCGCTGCCACCTTGCGCGCAAGCTCCATCGCGGCATCGAACGCATGGCCGGGATCGACCACCTGCTCGACCAGGCCCCACTCATAGGCTTCATCCGCGCTGATGCGCTGATCGGCCAGGATCACCGCCTGCTTGGTGCGAGCCGGACCGATCAGATGCAACATGCGCGGAATGCTCTGCCAGCTCATGTTCATGCCGAGCCCGATCTCGGGTACCCGTAGATGGGCATCGCGTCCCATGACGCGGAAGTCGAGCGCGACGGCGAGCGCCACGCCGCCGCCGACGCAAAAGCCCTCGATGGCGGCGATCGTGATCTGCTCCATCTCCTGCCAGGCGTGAGTCAGGCGCGGTCCGAGCTTGAGATGCCGCCGCAGCGTGCCGAGGTCCATGTCCTTGCGCGCGCGGCCTTCAGCATCCTTGAGGTCGAAGCCGGCGCTGAACGCAGCCGCGCTGCCTGTGAGCACCACGACAGAGGTTGCGGAATCATCCTCAAAACTGCGCGCGGCCGCGGTGAGCTGGCGCAGCGCCTCGGGCGACAGCGCGTTGATGCCATCGCCGCGGTCGAACCGCACCACCGCAATCCGCCCCTCCGGTCCGAGGCCCTTCTCGATCTTCACATAGTCACGCAACGCAAACTCCCTTGTTCTTGGGTCTTCCTGGCGCTCACAGATGCCCGGTACGCCGATGTTCGGGTTCGCTTCCATGGACCGGAAACCGGACCGTGGTCCCGATGGTGATCCAGTTGGCATTTTCGCCTGTGATGTTGCGGCCGTAGATCACATCGACGGAGAAGATCTCGTTCGGACGGTAGCGCACACCGGTCTGGAAACGCGGCTGCACGATGCTCGCGATCTCGGAGGCGCCGGCCTGCCCGTAAGCCTCGATCGTCCATTGCAAGGTGTCGGTGAATTTCCAATCGAAGCCGATGCCGTAGGTCAGGTAGTGGCGATCCACCGTGCGATCCCAGAGCCAGCCGCCATTGACGTTAATGCGCATGGTCTCGGACAGTCGGAAGGTCGCGGGGATCACGGCAAAGGCGGATAGCGCCTCGCCGGTCGCCGCGTCGAACGATCCGCCGCCATAGGCCGACAATCCCCACCGGCCGATCCCGGTCGGGACGAAATTCGTCTTGGCTTTTGGCGCGACCGTCGTGCTCCAGCCGCCGTCGCTCCGGGCCCGGATGGTCTGCAGGCTCAGCTCGATCGGCCTGAAGGGATCGACGACGCAGGAGGGATTGGCGACCGCCGAAAAATCCGTGTTGGAAGCCGTCGACAGCCAGCTCTCCACCTTGCAGGAGCCGACCTCGGAAATGTCGGCGGCATCGACCGCATAGGCGCCATTCGCGGCGCGCGCATCCTGCGCCGCGAATGCGCCAAGAGCCGCGATTGCGGCGGTTATTCCGGTTCTTGCAGCCCAGCCCATAGTGCGATGTTAGCAGAGTCTTCGCCTCGACAACGCCCGGATTCTGGGACTATCTTCGCCCCATGAGCGAGCATCATCATCACCACGATCACGACCATTCCGAGCTGTCGGAGACCGAGCTGCGCGTGCGCGCGCTCGAGACGATCCTGACCGAAAAAGGCTATGTCGAGCCGGCCGCGCTCGACGCCATCATCCAGGCCTATGAGACCCGGATCGGTCCCCACAACGGCGCGCGCGTCGTCGCCAAGGCCTGGAGCGATCCGGCGTTCAAGACGGCACTGCTGGAGGACGGCTCGAAGGCGATCGGCACGCTCGGCCATATCAGCCGCGTCGGCGACCACCTCGTCGTGGTCGAAAACACGACGCAGCGTCACAACATGGTCGTGTGCACGCTGTGCTCCTGCTACCCCTGGGAAATGCTGGGGCTGCCGCCGGTCTGGTACAAGGCCGCGCCCTATCGCTCCCGCGCGGTGAAGGACCCGCGCGGCGTGCTCGCCGATTTCGGCGTGCAGGTCGCCAAGGACGTTGAAATCCGGGTCTGGGATTCGACCGCCGAAACGCGCTTTCTGGTGCTGCCGATGCGCCCTGCGGGGACCGATGGCTGGAGCGAGGAGCAGCTCGCCGAGCTGGTCACGCGCGATTCCATGATCGGCACCGGCTTTCCCAAGATGCCCGGAGCGCCGTCATGAACGGCGTGCACGACATGGGCGGCATGGACGGCTTCGGCAAGGTCGAGCCCGAGCCGAACGAGCCGGTGTTCCACGAGGAATGGGAGTCGCGTGTTCTCGCCATGGTGCGCGCGATGGGCGCGGCCGGCGCCTTCAACATCGACACCTCGCGCTTCTATCGCGAGACGATCCCGCCGCACGTGTACCTGTCGAGCTCCTATTACAAGAAATGGTTTCTCGGGCTCGAGGAGATGCTGATCGAGAAAGGCTATCTCACTCGGGAGGAAGTCGCCGCCGGCCACGCAATGCAGCCGGCCAAGGCGCTCAAGCACGGCAAGTTCGATCTCGGCCAGGTCGAGCGCATCATGGTGCGTGGCAAGTTCGCCCGGCCTGCCCCGGCACCGGCGAAATTCAAGATCGGTGACAAGGTCCGCGCGAAGAACATTCATCCCGCGACCCACACCCGCTTGCCGCGCTACGTGCGCGGTCATGTCGGAATCGTCGAGCTGAACCATGGCTGCCACGTGTTTCCGGATTCGGCGGCGATGGAGCTCGGCGAGAATCCGCAATGGCTCTACACGGTCGTATTCGAGGGCCGCGATCTCTGGGGCGCGGACGGCGATCCCACCTCGAAAGTCTCGATCGATGCGTTCGAGCCGTATCTGGACCCGGCGTGATGAGCAGCACGGCTGCTGCCGCCGCGACGGCAGCCATCCCGAGCATTCCGCGCGATGATGACGGCCCGGTGTTTCGCGCGCCCTGGGAGGCGCACGCCTTCGCGATGGCGCTGACGCTGCACGAGCGCGGCGTGTTCACCTGGCCCGAATGGGCGGCAGCCCTGGCCTCCGAGATCAAACGTGCGCAGGCGGCCGGCGATCCCGATACCGGCGAGACCTACTATCTCCATTGGCTCGCCACGCTGGAGGGGCTGGTCGCGCGCAAGGGCGTTGCGTCTGCGGAGACGTTGCATCGCTACCGCGACGCCTGGGACCATGCGGCAGATCGCACCCCGCACGGCAAGCCGATCGAGCTGACGCCGGAGGATTTTCGGTAAGCTGCTTCCACATATTCCGTCATTGCGAGCGAAGCGAAGCAATCCAGAATCCCTCCGCAGAGGCGGTCTGGATTGCTTCGTCGCAAGAGCTCCTCGCAATGACGGCGCAGTGAGGCACCTCACCGCCCCGCCACGTACTCCCGCCACCCCTTTGCCCGCAGGCTGCACGCCGGGCACTCGCCGCAACCGTATCCCCAATCATGCTGCGCGCCGCGTTCGCCGAGATAGCAGGTGTGCGAGTGCTCGCGGATGAGGTCGACCAGCCCGTCGCCGCCGAGGTCATGGGCGAGCTTCCACGTCGCGGCCTTGTCGATCCACATCAGCGGCGTATGCAACTCGAATTTGCGGGCCATCCCGAGCGACAACGCGGCCTGCATCGCGCGAATGGTGTCGTCGCGGCAATCAGGATAACCGGAATAGTCGGTCTCGCACATGCCGCCGACGATGTGACTGATGCCGCGCCGATAGGCCAGCGCCGCGGCGAAAGTCAAAAACACCAGATTGCGGCCGGGCACGAACGTGTTCGGCAGGCCGTCAGCGCCCATCGCAATCGCAACGTCGCGCGTCAGCGCCGTCTCGGATACGGCCGCGAGTGTCGGGATCGACAGCGTGTGGCTCTCGCCGAGCCTGGAAGCCCAATCCGCGCGCAGATCCTTGATGCCGTCGAACAGTCGGTCACGGCAGGCAAGCTCGATGGCGTGGCGCTGGCCGTAATCGAACCCCAGCGTCTCCACGCGCGCAAACCGGTTCAGCGCCCAGGCAAGGCAGGTGGTGGAATCCTGGCCGCCGGAGAACAGTACCAATGCGGTTTCGGATGAAAATACGTCACTCATGGCCCGCGCTTTAGCATTGCGCACGCTGCTCGCCAATCCGGCCCGCCAACTGGTGGAAATCACCCTGTTCCGCCGCGCCACACTGGGAACGGGGGCTCGCTTTTGGCATAAGGCTAGGGAGCCAGGAGACTGCCCCGCAATGACCCCATCCCGCGACATTTCCCGCCTGATCGAGATCATGGCGGCGCTGCGCACGCCGGTGACCGGCTGTCCCTGGGACCTCGAACAGAATTTTGCAACGATCGCGCCCTATACGATCGAGGAAGCCTATGAGGTGGTCGAGGCCATCAGCCGCGGCGACCTCGACGACCTCTGCGAGGAGCTCGGCGACCTCCTGCTGCAGGTGGTGTTCCACGCCCAGATGGCGTCGGAGCAGAACGCGTTCGCGTTTGGAGATGTCGTCGAGGCCATCACGCGAAAAATGATCCGGCGCCATCCTCACGTCTTCGCCGACAAGGACGGCAATCTCGCCTCCTCCCACGTCAAGGAAGTCTGGGACCGCATCAAGGCCGAGGAGAAAGCCGAGCGCGCCGCGCGCCGGCCGCCGCAGGAAGTGCCGTCCCACAAATCGCTGCTGTCGGGCGTGAAGGCCGGCCAGCCCGCGCTGACGCGCGCCATGGAGCTGCAGCGCAAGGCCTCCACTGTCGGCTTCGACTGGAACGATCCGCGCGCGGTGCTGGCAAAAATCCGCGAGGAAGCCGACGAGATCGAGGCCGCCCTCGACCGCAACGACAGCGAGGGCCTGGCGGAAGAGACCGGCGACCTGATGTTCGCGCTGGTCAACCTCGCCCGCCATGTCGATGCCGATCCGGAAGCCGCGCTACGCGCGACCAACGCGAAGTTCGAGCGGCGTTTTGCCTATATCGAGCGGGCGCTGGAAGCACAGGGGCGGACGCTGGAGCAGGCGTCGCTCGCGGAGATGGACGCGCTGTGGAATGAGGCGAAAGGTGAGGCGAAAAGCGCTGCGCCGCCCGAGAGAAGCAACCAAGCGCGCTCCTAGCTCAAGCGTCGTCCTGGCGAAAGCCAGGACCCATTACCCCGAATGCACATTGTTGAACCACGCTGGAGCTACCAGCGTGCCAATTCCAGCCGCTTGTGGTTATGGGTCCCGGATCTGCGCTTACGCTTGTCCGGGACGACAGCGTTGCTTGAGGCAGCAGTTAGCTCAACTCACTGGCGGGCGACGGCGTCTACGCGGACAGTCGCGGCACCGCATCGAATCTGTTGACCACGATGTCCCGCTTGGTCTCGTCCACCCGCACCGTCATGTCGAAGCGGCCGTCGTGCAGCTCCTTGGCCAGCACCTCGGAATTCCGATGCAGCCAGCTGATGCCGGCGCCGTCGGAGGCATCGATCGAGAGGTCGAGCGTGATGCGTTTGGCGGCCAAGCGCTCCTCGATCGCGGCGAGCAGTGCGTCGACCCCCTCGCCCGACACAGCGGACACCAGCATCGCCGGATGATCCTCCGGCCTGCGCGCGGCGATGTTCAAAAGTTCTTCGCGCTGTTCGGGACCATAACGGTCGATCTTGTTCCAGACCTCGATGATGCGGCCTGAATCATCGGGATTGATGCCGAGCTGGCGCAGCACGGCGTCAACGTCGCTCTGCTGCGCCTCGGCGTCGTCGTGCGAGATATCGCGCACATGCAGGATGACGTCGGCTTCCAGCACCTCCTCCAGCGTGGCGCGGAAAGCGGCGACGAGCTGCGTCGGCAAATTGGAGATGAAACCGACGGTGTCCGACAGCATCGCCTTGCCGCCATGCGGCAGCGTGAGCGCGCGCAGGGTCGGATCCAGCGTGGCGAACAGCATGTCGGCGGCCTGCACGTCGGCGCGGGTCAGGCGGTTGAACAGCGTCGACTTGCCGGCATTGGTGTAGCCGACCAGCGCGACGACGCGGTACGGCACGCGCTGGCGGCCTGCGCGATGCAGACGGCGCGTGGCCTGCACCTTCTTCAGCTCGCCCTCGAGCTTGGAGATGCGCTCCTGGATCAGGCGGCGGTCGGCTTCGATCTGCGTCTCGCCGGGACCGCCCATGAATCCAAAGCCGCCGCGCTGGCGTTCGAGATGGGTCCATGAGCGCACCAGGCGCGAACGTTGATAGTTGAGATGCGCGAGCTCGACCTGGAGCGAGCCTTCCTTGGTCTTGGCGCGGCGTCCGAAGATTTCCAAAATGAGCCCGGTGCGGTCGAGCACCTTTGCCTGCAGCTCCTTCTCGAGATTGCGCTGCTGGATCGGAGCCAGCGCGCAATCCATCACCACGAGCTCGACGTCGAGGCTCTTGGCGAGCGCAGCGATCTCCTCGACCTTGCCCTTGCCGATATAGGTCGCAGGGCGGATCTGGTTGATCGGCGCGATGATGGCATCGGCAACGACGAGATCGATCGCGCGCGCGAGGCCGGCAGCTTCGTCGAGCCGGGCTTCCGCGTCACGCAGAACATGAGCTTCCGATTGCGCGTCGGCATTGCCTGCGCGCACTCGCAAATAGGGACCGATGACAAGCACCCGCCCCGTCTGCTTATCCCCTGCCGACCGCGGACGGTCGGCATCCCCGTCGAAATTCCGGGGTTCCAATCAGATCACTCTCAAGCCGGCTGGTCCTCGCCGCCTTCGAACAACTGGATCGGAGCGCCTGGCATGATGGTCGAGATCGCATGCTTGTAGACGAGCTGCGAGTGACCGTCGCGCCGAAGCAGCAAACAGAAATTGTCGAACCAGGTCACGATGCCCTGGAGCTTCACTCCGTTGACCAGAAAGATCGTCAGTGGCGTTTTGGTTTTGCGAACGTGATTAAGGAAGGTGTCCTGCAGGTTTTGTGCGCGGTCTGCCGCCATTGTTTTTTTCTCGCTTTGAGTTTCTTTTTATTGCGCCGGTTGCGGCCCTCTTTTGAAAATTGGGGGTCCTCGTCCGGTTGCCGTCCCTCATGAGATCCCCCTCGGAGGGACAGCGGTTCGATTAGAGGACAGGTAGGCTTATTAGGCAAGCCGCTTCACGCGGCAGCCCATGCCGTATTGCCCCGAAAAACTACGGAAATCGATGATTTTCCTCGCCTATTCCAACGACGTCGCAGCGTTAGCCGACGCCGAGCGCCTTCAACTTCCGATGCAGTGCCGAGCGTTCCATGCCAACAAACTCGGCCGTGCGAGAAATATTTCCTGAGAAACGGCTGATCTGTGCAATCAAATAGTCGCGCTCGAATACTTCCCGCGCTTCGCGCAGCGGCAGGCCCATGATGTGCTCGCCATTGTTGCTGGTCGGCATCGCCGGCACCATGGAGCCGACGTCCTGCGGCAGCATGTCGGCAGTGATGATGACTTCAGGCCCGCCCGCGGCCAGAATCATGACTCTCTCAACGTTGTTGCGGAGCTGGCGCACATTGCCCGGCCAGACATGCGACTGCAGCACCGCCATCGCGTCCTGGCCGATCTGCCGCTTGGGCAGGCCGCTGCCCGCGGAAATCTGCTCCATGAAGTAGTCGATCAATTCCGGGATGTCCTCACGCCGCTCCGATAGCGCGGGCACGCGGATCGGCACCACCGACAGTCGATGATAGAGGTCCTCGCGGAAATGGCCGGCCGCGATCTCCTCTTCGAGGTTGCGCGCGGTGGACGAGATGATGCGGACGTCGACCTGCACCTTGCCGTTGCCGCCGACGCGCTGGAACGACTGCTCGACCAGCACGCGCAAGATCTTGTTCTGGGTCTCGCGCGGCATGTCCGCGATCTCGTCGATGAACAGAGTGCCGCCGTGGGCCTCCTCGAGCGCGCCGGGCTTACGCGCGTGCTCACCGTTGGACTGTTCGATGCCGAACAGCTCGTGCTCCATCCGCTCGGGCGTGATCGCAGCGGCGTTGATGACGACGAAGGGGCCGTCGGCGCGGCCCGAGGCCGTGTGCAACGTGCGGGCGGTCAGTTCCTTGCCGGCACCGGCGGGGCCGACGATCAGGATGCGGCTGTTGGCCTTGGCCGCACGCTCGATGGTCTGGCGCAGCTGGTTCATGCTGGGCGAGCGGCCGACCAGCGAGCTTGCGCTCGGCGCGAGCTGCTTCAGCTCCTTGACCTCGCGCTTGAGCCGCGAGTTCTCCAGTGCACGGTTTGCGACCAGGATCAGCCGGTCGGTCTTGAACGGTTTCTCGATGAAGTCGTAGGCGCCACGCTTGATCGCGGCGACCGCGGTCTCGATGTTGCCGTGGCCGGAGATCATCACGACCGGCAGATCGGGGTTGTCCTTCTTGACCTGCTCCAGGAGCTGCAAGCCGTCGAGCTTGGAGCCCTGCAACCAGATGTCGAGGAACACCAGATGCGGCCTGCGGTTGGCGATCTCGGCGAGCGCCGTATCGCTGTCGCGCGCGGTCCGGGTCACGAAGCCCTCGTCTTCGAGGATGCCCGCAACGAGATCCCGAATATCGGCCTCATCATCGACAATCAGAATTTCACTTGCCATGGGTCGCCTGTTTTCTCAGCTGCCTGTTGAGGCTTCGATCTTCGTTGAATCATTGGTCTTTTCAGCCGGCTCTTTGGTTTCGACGGCCGCCTGCTTTGTTTCCGGATCCTTGACGGATTTCGTGGCCGTTTCGCCGCTTTCCGGCTTGGTCGTTGCCGCGGCTGCCGGTTCGGCCCCCTCGCTCTTGGCGGGAGCGCCGGAGATCGCAAAACGCATCCGCATCCAGGCGCCGCGTTGGCCCTCGCGGAAGTCCGAGGCATCCTTCAGTTCGATGCGGCCGCCATGGTCTTCCAGCACGCGCCCGACGATCGCGAGCCCAAGGCCGGTGCCCTTGGCGCGTGTCGTCACATAGGGCTCGAGCAGGCGCGAGCGCGCCACCTTGGGCAGGCCGATGCCGTTGTCGACGACGTCGATCAGCACGTCCTCGCCCTCGCGCGAGACCACGACGTCGATCCGGCCCTTGCCGAGCTCCTCCAGGGGGACCTGCTCGATCGCCTCGGTGGCGTTCTTGACGATGTTGGTGACGGCCTGCGAGATCAGCCGCCGGTCGAACTGCGCGCGCAGCGGGTCTTCCCTGAACTCGGCCTCGATATCGATCTCGGGGTGGGCGACCTTCATCAGGAACACCGCCTGCCGCACTGCGTCGGCGACGTCCTCACCCTCCATCACCGGCTTCGGCATCCGCGCAAAGCGCGAGAACTCGTCGACCATGCGACGGATATCGTCGACCTGACGCACGATGGTGTCGGTGCACTGTTCGAAGATCTGCTTGTCTTTGCCCTCGGTGATGTCCTTGCCGAATTTGCGGCGAATGCGTTCGGCGGAGAGCTGGATAGGGGTTAGCGGGTTCTTGATCTCGTGCGCGATGCGGCGCGCAACGTCGCCCCAGGCCGAGGTGCGTTGCGCCGAGACCAGTTCGGTGATGTCGTCGAGGGTGATGATGTAGCTGTCGTGGGGTTGGCTGGTCTTCTCGGCGCTGACGCGGACCGACAGATTGCGTTCCTGCCCGTCCCGGGTGATCGTGATCTGCCCCTGCACCAGGCGCTGGGTCCCTTCCCGCGCGCTCTTCATCATCTCTTCGAGCTCGGGCAGCACGTCGGAAAGCGGATGGCCGAGCGTCTCGGCTTCGGAGTGCCCGATCAGCTTTTCGGCGGAACGGTTGAGGATGCCGACGCTGCCTGAATTATCCACGCCGATGATGCCGGCGCTAGCCGACGACAGCACCGCCTCGATGAAGCGGCGGCGGCTGTCGATGAGGTCGCTGGCGTTGACCAGCTCGTCGCGCTGGCTGCGCAACTCCTCCGTCATCTTGTTGAAGGTCTCACCCAGCTGGGCGAGGTCGCCTTCCGACTGGTGCACCGGCACTTTCACATGGAGGTCGCCGGTCGAGACCGTCTGGGCCGCGTTCATCAGCCGCCGGATCGGCGAGACCAGTGAGTTGGCGAAGTTGAGGCCGATCAGCACCGAGGCCATCAGGATGGTCAGCGCGATCACCGCGAACATCAGCGCGAACGCGACCTGGATGCCGAGCCGGCGCGACTCGATCTGGGCGTATTCGGCGACGCTGACCTCGGTCTGCTTGAGCTGGTTGACGACATTCGGATCGAGCGGCCGCGCGACGTAGAGGAAGGTGTCGCTGAAGGCGCGCAAGCGGACCACCGCGGCGACGAAGCTCGCATCGGGCAGCACCGCGATCTCGGGCTCGGATTCGTTGACGTTGCTGAGGAAGTCCGGCGCCGGCGGCGAATAGGCCAGCCGCATGCCGGTGTCGGCGGATTCGAGAATGTTGGTGTTCTTGTCGATGATCATCGCGCCCGGCAAATTGCGCGAGGCGGCGCTGGACGTCAGCAATTCGCGAAAAGAGCGGCGATCCTGGTCGTAGAGCGGCCGGGCGTGGGCGATGTCGTTGGCCATGCCGAGAATGTCGCCCCGGATCAGCTGCGCGTGGTCCTGCATGTAGGCGCGCGCGATCGTCAGCGAATTCTGGATCACCTCTTTGGTCGGGCCGGAGAACAGGCGGTCGAGGCCGCGCTCGATGGTGACGTTGGCGACGACGGCGACCAGCACCGCCGGCAGCACCGCCACGATCGAGAACAGGCTGACGATCTGGACATGGAGGCGCGCCGCCGCCCTGCCCCGCCGTCGCGCCAGGATCAGCTGCCAGAGCTCGCGGATGATGATGCCGACCAGCAGCAGGATCGTGCCAGCATTGATCAGATAGAACGAGCGGACAACCGCCGGGGTCGGCTCGATCGACGTGAGGCCGGTCAGGACCAGGAACGTCAGGCAGGCCGACAGCAGGGCCAGGGCCACGGCGAACGGCGCCAGCCAGCGGCGCGCCGACCAACGCCGGGGCTCTTCAGCTGGGGCCGTGTCAAAGGATGCGGCCGAGGTGTCTGCGCTGGTCATTCCGGCAATGGGTGCTGAAAACGGGGTCCGCGGCGGGCGGATACTGATGTATTCGTACCACATTGTTGCCGAATTGCGACAATTCCGCGGCGCCCCCGCCGCGACCGACCCGCGCATCCACAGCGACATGCCGCAGGGCGGGAACGGAATCCGGCTCCGGCGGCTTGACCGGCATGCACAAATTCTTTCTCGCAATGATGGTGTCGGCCGTGCTGCTGCTGATCGTGGCGGCGGATCTGCTGGTCAATGGTCTCGGGGTGCAGGAGCCCAATGCGAACGTCGCCAGCGCGATACAGCTAGCAGGCCGGTTTGTCAGATAGGTGTGAGGCCGGGTCCCGCGGCAGAAATCACCATATGAATGTTCCGGAGGAACGTTTCGGTCCCATCGGGACTTCTGCTCACCGCGTCAGCCACAACGGCCAACGCGAACCGGACAGGCTCAGCTCCGCTTGATAGGGGAGCTGAGCCACCGTCGGTTGCGGGAAGGCTAGCCCCCGCTCCGATACACCTGGATATCGAGATCCCGGATCTTCTTCCGCAGCGTGTTGCGGTTGAGGCCGAGCAGATCGGCCGCGCGGATCTGGTTGCCGCGGGTGGCGGCGAGCGCGGCCGTAAGCAGCGGCACCTCGATCTCCTTCAGGATGCGGTGATAGAGGCCCGGCGGCGGCACGCCGTTCGGGAAGCCCTGGAAGTGCGAGGAGAGATACGCTTCCACGGCGCCGCCGAGATTGTCGACGCCATGCTGGACTGCGGCACCCGGGCTGACCGTGGGTGGCGCCAACTCGCCGTCGATGACCGAGCCCGTGATCACGTCCTGCGGATAGAGCGCCGCGAGGCGACGGGCGAGGTTCTCGAGCTCGCGCACGTTGCCCGGCCAGCGATGCTGCTTCATCCGCTCCAGCGCCAGCGCGTCGAGCTTCTTCGGCGGCAGTCCGTCCTTCTCGGCCAGCGCGAAGAAATGACGGATGAGATCCGGCAGATCCTCGATGCGCTCGCGCAACGGCGGCAGCCGCAGCGGCACGACGTTGAGACGGAAGAACAGATCTTCGCGGAACAGGCCCTGCTGGATCAGGACGCGCAGATCCTTGTTGGAGGCCGCGACGATGCGCACGTCGGTCTTGATCGGGGTGCGGCCGCCGACCGTGGTGTATTCGCCCTGCTGAAGCACGCGCAGCAGACGGGTCTGCGCCTCCATCGGCATGTCGCCGATCTCGTCCAGGAACAGCGTGCCGCCCTCGGCCTGCTCGAAGCGGCCGGAGGCGCGGGTGTTGGCCCCGGTGAAGGCGCCGCGCTCGTGGCCGAACAGTTCGGACTCGATCAGGTCGCGCGGGATTGCCGCCATGTTGACCGCGACGAACGGGCCGTTGCGGCGCTTGCCGTAGTCGTGCAGCGCGCGCGCCACCAGCTCCTTGCCGGTACCGGACTCGCCCGTGATCATCACCGTGAGGTCGGTCTGCATCAACCGCGCCAGCACGCGATAGATTTCCTGCATCGCCGGCGAGCGGCCGACCAGCGGGATCGCCTCCATCTCGGCGTCCTCGTTCGGCGTCGAGACCCGCTCCTTCGGCTCGGCCAGCGCGCGGCCGACGATGGCGATCAGCTCCTTCAGGTCGAAGGGCTTCGGCAGATATTCATAGGCGCCGCGCTCGGAGGCGCGGATCGCCGTCATGAAGGTGTTTTGCGCGCTCATGACGATGACAGGCAAATTCGGCCGCATCTTCTTGATCCGCGGCAACAGGTCGAACGCGTTCTCGTCGGGCATCACCACGTCGGTGATGACGAGATCGCCCTCCCCCTGGCTGACCCATCGCCACAGCGTCGCGGCATTGCCGGTCAGCCGCACTTCGTAGCCGGCGCGCGATAGTGCCTGATTGAGAACGGTGCGGATGGCGGTGTCGTCATCAGCAACGAGAATGCTACCTGCGGGCATCGTTAATCCTCATTTTGCCCCCTGTGACGCAGACGACGACTTCCCGGCAGAGCCGTCGCGACTGCTTTGATCGGCATGTTTCACCGATGTGGAATACATCGGCATCAGCACGCGGAAGGTGGTCTTCCGCGGCTGAGATTCGCATTCGATGATGCCCCCGTGATCCCCGATGATCTTTGCGACCAGCGCGAGACCCAGACCCGAGCCGGTCTGCTTGGTGGTGACAAAGGGATCGAACAGGTTGGGCAGAAGATCGTCCGGCACGCCTGGTCCGTTGTCCTTCACGCAGAATTCGAGCGGCAGGGATACACGGGATTTTTGACCGGGGACTGACAGGCGCACGCCGGGACGAAATGCGGTGGTGAGCTGGATTTCGCCGTCGGGAACGTCGATCAGCGCTTCGGCGGCGTTCTTCACCAGGTTGAGGAACACCTGGATGAGCTGGTCCTGGTTCGCCAGCACCGGCGGCAGCGAGGGATCGTAGTCCTCGACGAAGCGGATGTTGCGGGCAAAGCCGGACTGCGCCAGCCGTTTGACATGATCGAGCACCGAATGGATGTTGACGGGGCCGCGCACCACGGGGCGCTCGTCGCCGAACACCTCCATGCGGTCGACCAGCGTCACGATGCGGTCGGCCTCGTCGCAGATCAGCCGCGTCAGCATGCGGTCTTCCGAGGAGGCCTGCTGCTCCAGGAGCTGCGCCGCGCCGCGGATGCCGGAGAGCGGGTTCTTGATTTCATGCGCCAGCATCGCGGCGAGCGCGATCACCGAGCGCGCGGCGCTGCGATGGGTGAGCTGGCGGTCCATCTTGTCGGCGATGGAGCGCTCCTGGAGCATCACCACGATATGGCCGGGCCGTTCCGTGACGGGGGCAACGTGCAGATCGACCTGGCGGTCCCCGCCCATGCGCGGCGTGCCCAGATCGACCTTGTATTCGTTGACCGGCGCGTTCGACGAACGCACCTGGTCGATCAGCGCCAGCAAGGGGCTGCCGAACGGCACCAGCTCTTTCAGCGACTGCCGCTTCAAGAACTGCGTCGAGATATCGAAGAAGGCTTCGGTTGCGATGTTGGCGGCGACGATCTTGCCGTCCGGCCCGATCATGAGCATGGGATTCGGCAGTGCGTCCAGTATGGCATCGCTGTCGGACGCAACGGGCCGACGATGTTCAGCGGCTGAGCTCATGCAGCGGCGCTCCATGCGAAGTCGTCGAAGGCATCTTGCAGTGATCGGTGGACGAGGCGCGGATCCTCCGAGGTGAGGATTTTCTGGCGCCAGGATTTCAGCTTCTCGGCCGGCGCGCGGCTCACATCGGCCGCGACGTCGAGCGCCCAGCCGAGATGTTTTCGCGCGTGCCGCAGCCCGATGCGCAAGCCGTAGAGCGCGCAGACGCCTTCATAAAGCGTGCGGACGTAATGCAGCTGCGTCTCGAGCGACGGCGTGGCTTCCGCCGCCCCGCCCTTGAGGCGGCGGCCGATCTGGCCGGGCAGCCAGGGCTGGCCCTGCGCGCCGCGGCCGATCATCACGGCGTCGGCGCCGGAGGCCTCTAACGCCGCGAGCGCCTTCTCGTAAGTCGTGATGTCGCCATTGACGACGAGCGGAATGGAGATGGCCTCCCGCACGGCGCGGATCGCGTCCCAATCGGCCTCGCCCTTGTAGAATTGGCAGCGGGTGCGGCCGTGCACGGTGACGAGCTTGATGCCCGACGCCTGCGCCCGCCGCGCCAATTCCGGCGCGTTACGGGTGCGGTCGTCCCAGCCGAGCCGCATCTTCAGCGTCACCGGCACCTTCACCGCCGCGATCGTCGCTTCGATCAGGCTGACGGCGTGGTCGAGGTCGCGCATCAAGGCGGAACCGGACTGGCCGCCGGTGACGTGACGGGCCGGACAGCCCATGTTGATGTCGATAATGTCGGCGCCTTCGGCTTCGGCGATCCGGGCGCCCTCTGCCATCCAGTGCGTCTCGCAACCGGCGAGCTGGACCACGTGCGGACCGATCCCGGTGGCTTCGCAGCGCAACCGGGACATATGATGGCCATTGGCGAGTTCGTCGCTGGCCGTCATTTCGGACACCACCAGACCGGCCCCCAACTCCGCGGCCAGCCGGCGGACGGGCGAGTCAGTCACCCCCGACATCGGCGCCAGGAAGACCGGGGTGGCGACGTCAATATCGCCTATCTTCAATGGCTTAGAGCCTGATACTGCCGAGCCGGTCACAGGGGTCTCGTTGCGTTGGCAGCGCCTCATCGCGCCTGCCATGACCTATCTTGCGCACAATTCTTGTGCAGTCAAGCGTCATGCCTACAGTTTAGACAGTTCTGCAAATCTTTCAAGTGCAGTGCAGCAAAATGCTGTTTCCCACAATCCGGGGAAACCCCCTTTTTTTGCGGGCCTGCCGTGCTAGAGGCATGCGGCAATCACCCCACCCCCGACTCTCTTCATCATCAAATGAGTATTTGAGTCCTATGGCGAAATCACAGCGCACCGCAGTCGTTCTCGTCGCGGCCGGACGCGGCCTGCGCGCAGGCGCCGGTGGCCCCAAGCAATATCGCGAGATCGGCGGCGTGCCGGTGATCTATCGCGCCATGGAGGCCTTCAGCCGTCATGGAGACGTGTTCGCGGTTCAGCCGGTCGTGAACCCCGACGACAGCGCCATGTTCACGGCAGCGGTCGCAGGGCTCAGCCACGAGGCGCCGGTCAATGGCGGCGCAACCCGGCAGGCCTCGGTGCTCGCCGGTCTCGAAGCGCTCGCCAGGCACAAGCCCGACATCGTGCTGATCCACGACGCCGCGCGCCCCTTCGTTTCGGAAGGCGTGATTACCCGCGCGATCGATGCGGCCAGCCGCACCGGCGCCGCGATCCCCGTCGTTCCCGTCACCGACACCATCAAGGTCACCGGCGAGAACGGTAATGTCGAGGATACGCCGGACCGGGCGCGGTTGCGGATCGCACAGACGCCGCAATCCTTTCGCTTCGACGTCATCCTCGAAGCGCATCGTCGCGCGGCCAAGGACGGGCGCAGCGATTTCACCGACGATGCCGCGATTGCCGAATGGGCGGGATTGACGGTTGCAACCTTTGAAGGCGATGTTGCCAATATGAAGCTCACCACCCCCGAGGATTTCGTGCGCGAGGAAGCGCGGCTGGCCAGCCTGCTCGGCGACATCAGGACCGGCACGGGCTACGACGTCCACGCCTTCGGCGAGGGCGACCATCTCATGCTCTGCGGCGTGCGCGTGCCGCACACCAAGGGCTTCCTGGCCCATTCCGACGGCGATGTCGGCCTGCATGCGCTGGTCGACGCCATCCTCGGCGCGCTCGCTGACGGCGATATCGGCTCGCACTTTCCGCCCAGCGACGCGAAGTGGAAAGGCGCCTCCTCCGACCAGTTTTTGAAATACGCCATCGAGCGCGTCACCCAGCGCGGCGGCCGCATCGCCAATCTCGAGGTCACCATGATCTGCGAGCGACCGAAGATCGGCCCTTTGCGCGACACCATGCGCGCGCGCATCGCCGAGATCTCCGGCGTCGACCTCTCCCGGGTCGCGGTCAAGGCGACCACCAGCGAGCGGCTCGGCTTCACCGGCCGCGAGGAAGGCATCGCGGCCACCGCGAGCGCCACCATCCGTCTGCCGTTTAACGAGAAGATTTGGAGTGTCTAGGCCATGGCCGGCAGCGACGCACGCGCCCTCTCCCGCTCGCTGCTCGATCTGTGCCGGATGCGCAAGCTGACGATCGCGACTGCGGAGTCCTGCACCGGCGGTCTCGTCGCGGGCGCGCTGACCGACATTCCCGGCTCCTCCGACGTGATCGATCGGGGTTTCGTCACCTATTCCAACGACGCCAAGCGCGCGATGCTCGGGGTCGAGGCAAGCACGCTCACCAATTTCGGTGCCGTCAGCAGGGAGACCGCAACAGCCATGGCGGTCGGCGCGCTGGAGCGTGCCGGCGTCGATCTTGCAGTCGCCATCACCGGCATTGCCGGCCCCGGCGGCGCCACACCGGGCAAGCCGGTGGGCCTCGTGCATTTCGCTGCCGCCGCGCGCGACGGACGTATCGTTCACCGCGAGCATCGCTTTGGCGCCATCGGCCGCACCGCCGTGCGTCAACGCTCGGTGGTCGAGGCGCTGCGCATGCTGATGGATCTCGCCCGCGGCCCAGTCCAGACCAAGCCGCGCCGTGAAGCCGCTGTAACCCGCCTGCGCCCCCGCGTGACACGCTCGCCGCGCCGGCATGCCGCGAAGCGCAGGCCGCCGCGGTCGCCGCGCGGCTGAGCCAGGCAACCCCGCCCTCAGTCAGCCGGAATGAAGCGGAGCGTGCCGGCCCGCCGCGTCGGCTGACCGGTGTCGTTGGTGTGGTTGATGCCGTCCATGACCGGCACCTCAGTGAAATCGAACGGGCTTACCCCATCCAGGCAGGCGACGTTGACGGCATAGAGAGATTGGTCGGATCGTCGCTGATGGTGCGTGTAGATTCCGCAACGGGAACAGAAGAAGTGCTGCGCTGATCCGGTATGGAAGCGGTAGCTTGTGAGCGCATCCTCGCCCTGGAGGAACTTGATCCCGCCCATTGCCGCCATGACGACGACGGCGCCGCGCATGCGGCAGTAGGAGCAGGTGCAGCGGCGGATCGAATTGAAGCCGTCGCTGAGCGTCGCCTCGAAACGCACGGTGCCGCAATGGCACTGGCCAGCCCGAACGTTCGTGTCGCCCACCATCACGCCCAAGTCTCCTGTTTAGGACTCTCCTGTTCGGATCGCTTCTACGATATCCCGCGCAGGATCACCAAGCCCTCATCACGCCGCCGCGAGTCCCGTGGCCCGGATGGAGCGAAGCGCAATCCGGGATTCGTTCCGCGGGTACGGGCCCCGGATTACGCTGGGCTCCATCCGGTCTACAAGACCTTGCGTCGCCCGACGGGCAAAACACCCAAACGACAGGTCAATCCGCTGGCGCGAAAATATTCGCCTTTACAGAAATTCTGATTTATCGCATCTTGTCGCCACCTCATCCCGGTCAGAGGGGCGTATCGCGATCGTCACGAAACGCGGGGTGAGCTGCGGTGGACGCTAGTCACATCGGCGCGAAGGGCTTCGCAGGGCGGGAAACCGTGAGCGAGGGCATCGCGCACACGACCGGTGCTATTAGCGTACGGCAAAACCGTGTCGTCCTGACGCCCGGGGTCTGTGCGTCAAGTCTTGTGGTGATGTGGGCGGCCCGACCGGGCGCTCACATCAGCCATCCGCAAGGCGACGGGGGCAATAGTGCATCGCTCCCCGGGGAGAGCTCGGCATAAGCCGTCAAACCACTGCGCAGGGAAGGCCGTGTGTTGGGCTTCACCTGTATGCCGCTGTGCAGCCTCTTGTAGTGCAACCT
>NZ_JBVVOY010000032.1:0-65543 GCF_055807535.1 Bradyrhizobium sp. Kon37 | reverse complement strand
ACCATCATCACCAGCCAGGTACCGATCGAAAATTGGCATGAGATCATCGCCGACCCGACCATCGCCGACGCCGTCCTGGATCGGCTCGTCCACAATGCTCACCGCCTCACACTCAAGGGAGACAGCATGCGAAAGATCACTGCGCAGCGCGCCAATCTTGACGCAGCCAAGAAAACCTGACCCAACTCCTCATGCCGGCAACGACACTCCGGCCGCCTTCGTCGGAACAGGTGGCCGCCTTCGATCGGAATGCATGGTCGCGTTCAATCGGAATCCCTGGCCGCAATCCCCGGAATCCGCACGGAATTCGCATCGACCCGGATTCGCTCATCGGGCCGCAGGCCGGGGAGCGACCGCTCGTCATCGAAGGCGCCGGCGGGCTGATGGTGCCGCTGAACCGTAGCCCACTCTACATCGACATCTTCGAGCGGTGGCGGCTTCCCGTCGTGCTCCGCGCCCGCACGCTACTCGGGACCATCAATCACTCCCTGCTGCCGATTGAGGCGTTGCGAAAGCGCCAGATCGACATTCTTGGGATCGCATTATCGGGGGAAAGAAATGCTGAAACTGAAAGCGCAATTTGTGACATCGCGCGGGTGCGTTGGTTAGGCCGGCTGCCCTGGATTTCTCCTCTGACGGCAGACAGCCTACGGTCGTCTTCAAAGACTCGTTCATTTCCAGCGACTTCCAGCCATGAAGCCAAACAACAGGTGGCCCATCTGGCATCCATTCGCGCAGCATGCGCTTCACAAGAGATGACCAAGGTTGTGCGTAGCGACGGTGCTTATCTCCACACTGCGGATGATCATCGAATCATAGATGCAGTCGCATCCTGGTGGGGGCGTCACTCACGGCCATTGCCATCCGCAGATCGTGAGCGCGATTCACGAATAGGCCGGCAAATTGAAGCGAGTCATTTTCGCCGGCTACACGCATGATCCGGCCGAGGAGGTCGCTCGGCTCCTTTTGAAACTCATAACCCAAGGCTTGGACCATGTGTTCTACTCGGACAGTGGCTCAGCCGCTTGAAGTCGCCCTTGAACATGGCACTCGGCTATTGGCACAATAGAGGCAAACAGGGAACACGCATCGTTGTCAAGCACTCCCATCACGGCGACACGTTCGGCGCGATGTCGATTGGTGCCCGCGGTGTCTTCAACGCGGCGTACGGACCGCTCCTGTTCGACCTGACCTCAATGCCATTCCCTGCGAGCGGTCGTGAGCAGGCAACGCTTGATGTGCTTGAATCAGCATGTCGGCACGAAAATCGCGCAGCCCTTATTGTCGAGCCTGGTGTTGAGGCAGGCGGAATGCTGAGGTACCCAACTTGGGTGCTAAGTGAGATGAAGCGGATCTGCGAGGCGTCGGACGTCCTGTTCATTGCCGATGAGGTCATGACGGGCTGGAGCCGCACCGGAACAATCTCGCCTGTGAGCAGGCCAATGTTGTGCCAGATAGAGCGTGCTATTCAAGGGCCTCACGGGAGGGGCGCTGCCGCTCGCTGTGACACTGTGCTGGCCAGGGATTTTCGATGCTCATTACTCGAAAGACCGTACGCACATTCCTTCACTCGAGTTCGTTCACGGCAAATCCGCTGGCCTGTGCCGCCGCCAAGGCTAACCTGGAACTGTGGAAAGACAGGTCAGACGCATTGCTGCGCTCGCAACCATGCAAGAGCAGGCAATTGAACCATTCCGCGGCGATCCGCGCTTTGCAAACGTTCGCCGTAGCGGCGCCATCACAGTGCACTCGATCTGAAGACGAAGGATACCGGCCATTGGCAGGCGTCGGCCCGAAGCTTCACGCCTTCTTTAGGAGTCTGAGTTGTCGTCGGCTTCCGGAACGAGTTGAGAGTGCCTTGCCATAAGGTGCCGAAATGGACGATGGTTACTCGCATGTTACGTTACTCTATGCCGACCGGCTCGGCCGGTGGACGCCGACGCCGCCCGATCGGGCTTCGAACGCTATTCCGGCGGCAGCACAAGGCGATGCCATCGCAACATCCTGCCGTACTCGGACGATCAAATGCATACAGCTAGTTCATTGCGGGTTTGACTCGCGGGAGACCTGACCGCGGTGGCATTCCAAGGACGAGCTGAGACAGATATGGAACGCCGCGAACAGTCGAACGGACCACTAGCGCGATCGCAACAATTGCCGCCCCGAGCAGACCCGCGATGATCAACCGGCTCGTGAGATCCCAAAGTTCTCCGAGCTGTATGAAATCCATTAGACGGAACACGGTACCCTGGACAAGGTAGAGCAGCAGCGTGGTCTGGCCCAACTCCATAGCTATAAAGCGGGCGATTCGGGTTGAGTGGCTAAAGCGCCAGCATTGCAGCAAGAGTTCGATGGCGATTGCTGAGGCAGCTGCAGCGCCAACAAACATCAGAAGCACGTCTTTGGCCGACCGAAAATCGTGAATTAGTCCAAGATTATTGTAGACATAAGTGTCCTTGCCCCAGGCTACAAAACATACGCAAGTCAAGACCGAGAGAAATAAAATCAAGAGCGGCTTGTGAGATCGCGATGTAGTCGTCCATCGTTCGTTCGATTGAGCAAACAAGAATCCCAAGCAGAAGAACGGGTAAGTGAACCTGATCAAGGGTGATATGGAGAACGTCAGAGGAACGAGTGCAATCAGTATCGCTGAGCCAGATATGACCAACGATCGGTGGCTCAGCCTGGTGAGTATCTTGATGAGAAGGTAAGAAACAAACGTGGCCCAGATGAACCAGTATGTGCCGGCAAGATCGTCTACAAATTCCAAAAGTCCGGTAGTTAGGCTGGTCGCGCGCCACAATGCCGCTGACTTAGCTGTCTCCATGAGCGCCCACCAAAACAGCATGGGCAGTAAGAGCTGCGTCGCACGGGCGATGGCGGCCTGAGTGAACGACTTCTGCAGCAACGATCGAGAAGAAAGATAGCCGCTTATCGCCATAAAGAGTGGCATGTGAAACATATAGATTGCTTTGTAGTACGGCGAATACCAAAAGCCGCCGTCTCGATAGATGACATACTGGATCAGGTGCCCAACGATTACCAAGACAATGAGCGCACCTTTCGCGAAATCTAAGCTCAGATCTCGATCGCTTGCCCCGGTCGTGCGCGAGCTCGGGGCCATTATTCCAGTCACGCGTTGCAATCTATCAAACATCTAGATATCTGTTGTTGATGAGCCGGCGGCCCGTTGTCCGCTTCTTCTGCCTCATTTTTGGTTGAGACGAAAGGTGATGGTGGGAGTTTTTGGAAGGGCAACAAGCTCAACTGGTTAGGCCTTGAGGAACTAGCCGTGGGCCGAGCATCTCTGTACGCCTCAGCAAACTGTGCGGTAGAGAGCCGATATTTGGTTTGAGACGCTGGGCTAGCAGTGCGGGCACGGCATGCTAGTTGCAGACGCGGCTCTGGGAGGAAGACTGTCGCACTCAGTCTCCCACTCAGCCCGACGCATCTCGGACCCGGCAGATGCGTCGGGCTTCTTCGGTTCGCCCAGCATAGTCGACATTTGGTCCCGTCGACGCCGGGGTGATCAAGCTAACGGGGCGTCTGATAGCTGAACTCGATCACGCCAACTTGGGGCTATGGCATCGGGCTGGGGGGCACACGGATATCGGTGCTCCGAGTTGTGGAGCAAAAGCCGAGGACCAACGCTTTTGAATTGAGCTGCTCGTTCGGCTTCGTGCAACTCACGCCTGAACCGCGCTTGCCGTGACGACTTTTGTCGTAAAGCCGCCGCCGCAGTGATTGCTGCCGCATTTATGGTGTAAACGGCTCGGCTGGATCGCAGCTGCGGAATGTCTACGGTCCTGACAAAGTCCGCACCCGTGTGATGGACCCGTGCTCATGAAGGCCAGGCGTGAAACGGGCTGCGCGTGTGGAGTACCATCTCTAGCTGAAGCTCGTCGCTTATGTGCATCCGGGGGAGGCCTGGTTGATCGTACTTGGGCGGATGACCAACTGCGTTCGAGCAACATGACCTAATACTCCAAGGAGCCCAGATCTAACGCAGGAGTGCGTGAAAGAGCACGGTCAGATGCGCGTGCGCGACGTCGCCGAGGCAGGCTTCTCGATCAATATCAGCTGAGCTTGGCGTGGGGATGAGGCGGTAGATCGCAGCGGCGGGCGGACTCTCCTCACTTGTGGACTGGCTTAGATGCGATCGTCATTCAATAACTCGTCGCGCAGCACTTTGAAGGCCTACTACACCATTCGACTCCGCTCCGCCAACGAGGTCGCCTTCGGCGGACCTAGGGGGCTCCACACTCACGTGTTGCGGACCAAGCAGGGAGCAAGGCGTTCTTCGCGCACCAGCGACTCAGCGGATCACAAACAGCGCTGGCGTTCAGGCGTTAGCTCCACATTATTGCCTCACAACCCCTGACCGTTTCGGCGCGAAGCAAGGGCCGACGCCAGTGTCGTTGGCGGCGATGCTGTCGCTAGGACCAGTGTCTCTCGTGTGCCGGCAGGTTAGCTTGGTCGGGTCAACTTCAAGGTTTCAGTCAATGACTCCTCGAATATATCGAGCCCCTGTTCCAACGTTTCTTCGGTGATCGTAAGTGCAGGCAGGAACTTGACAACCTGATCCGTCGGTCCGCATCGCTCGATAATCAATCCCTTCACAAATGCTCTCCGTGACGTCGCCTCTGCGATCTCGCTCGTTTTGCAATCGAAGCCGCATACCATGCCGCGTCCACGAACGGCAAACTCGTTTCCGTGCTGATGCGCGATAGCATCGAGTCGACGCCGCATAAATGCACCCAAGCGTTGGATCTGTTGCGAGAACGTCTGGTTGCGCCAATACAGATCCAATGCCGCCTTGCCAGAAACGAGTGCAAGGTTGTTTCCGCGAAATGTTCCCGTATGCTCGCCTGGTTCCCATGCGTCGATCGCTTCCTTGATCAAGAGCATCGACAATGGCAAGCCGTAACCACTCAGCGATTTCGACATCACGACAATGTCTGGCGACAACGCAGCGAACTCGAAGCTGAAGAACTCACCTGTGCGACCACAGCCCATTTGGATATCGTCAACTATGAAAATAGCTCCGACTTCTTTTGCCAAAGCCTGCATTGACTGCAGCCATTCCTTGCCGGCGACGTTAATGCCTCCCTCTCCTTGCACGGTTTCGACGAGAATGGCGGCTGGAAGATCAGTACCACTGCTCTCGTCCATTAACACCTTTCGAACGTAATCCGCCGGACTGTACGAGGAGCCAAGATACCCATCATAGGGCATGAAAGTTGTGCCGGATAAGGGAATCCCGCTGGCTTTACGGTAAAAGCGGTTACCGCTCGCGGCTGTGGCTCCCAAGCTTTGGCCGTGATATCCGTTCGTGAAAGAAATGACGTTGTGACGCCCTGTGATTTTACGCGAGAGCTTTAGAGCTGCTTCAACGGCGTTAGCTCCTGTAGGCCCGGTGAATTGAAAGCGGTAGGAAAGATTCCGTTCCCGAAGAATAACAGAGCTAAAGGTCTCCATGAATTCGACTTTTGCTGGAGTGGCCATGTCCAAGCCGTGGACGACCCCGTCCGACTCCAGATAGTCGCTGATTGCTGCTTTGATCTGCTGATTGTTGTGGCCATAGTTTAGCGTTCCAGCGCCAGACAGAAAGTCTATGACCTTTCGGCCGCCCTCTGTGAACATAATTGAACCGCGCGCCCCATTGAAGACAGCAGGAAAGGAACGTGAGTACGCACGCACATTGGACTCTAGCGTTTCAATTGTCTTCATTCGGCTCCCCTGTGTACTCCAACCATGCGGTCGTCGCGTCGACCAGACAATCTGCCCGATGAAACAACGCGGGCCAACATCGTGCAGGACTGGCAGGCCATGACCGCGGGTTCCGCGCCTCTCGGCATCGTTTGGGTTGCGCGTAGCGCATCTAAAAATCAGCTCCAACGGGTTACCTGAGAACCAGGCGGAACAAAGCTACCATCTCTAGTAGCTTCGTCCCCATCCAGCGACGGCCCCCGTGTTAAGTCATCTTTCGCGAACAGGTTTACCTAGCCGCGCGGGAAGACGTTGCGCATGCGTGCGGTACCTTGCGTCAGGATACCGCGAGCCGGAAGCGACATGCTCAGGCCACGGTCTCAGGGACTAGAAGGACACGCCCGCCGCCCGACCGGTTTTGGCCTTGCGCTTGGTCGACACAATCGCCGGGCAGTCGTCGGCGTGGATGGATTCGGCAGCAAAGGCATGGCTTGAGATCGAATCTGCCAGCGGCACTTGTGTTGCCATTCCAACGGATGCGTAGGCTTCCGGTGCTTCAGTCCGAAGAGTTGCTGGGATCGAACCGAATTTAGCGGATCTGGCGGTGCAAACCGTTCGATCCGCCAGCATTCGATCTGCCAACATACGTCTTTGCGGCTTCTCGGAATTCCGCAGCGAACGTCTTGACAAACTCCGTGATGTTGGCCGCGATCGCCGCCTCCTCTTCCCCCAAACTCGGCGGCCGGATCCGTGGCACTTTCGCGCCGAACTCAGCAATGGTTGTCGCACTCAAGATCGCGCGCTCCTGCGTTAACGCGACGAGCGCTTCGGCCTCGTCGGATTACGCGATCATACGGGAGGCATGTTGTCAGGGGCCCGGACTAGCAAGTGCTTCAACCAGACGTCGAAAGTGCGACAACAGCGACAGGAGTGCGGCTACATCAAAAGGTGATGGTCGCCACTGGCGCGGGGTAAGCACGAGCAAACGCGCGTTGATCGACATCGTGAGCGCCGCGCGGGCGCGGCTTGGTCCAGATTGCTTGCCCCGCTTTCAGGCGTTTGTTCCGGGACGGTGCTCGCGGAGTACTTCATCGACGCAGGCCATCAACTCCAGAGGGGGAAACGGTTTAGCGAAAAAGCCGGTCACGCCGGCGCTCAAAGCGCGGGCTCGCGTGCGATCATCCGCGAAGGCAGTAATCAAAATGAATGGCGCAGCGTGGCCTTGGGTCCGCATCTGTTCCAAAAGTTCAAAGCCGCTCATCGTGGGCATCTGCACGTCTGCAATTACGCAGGACGTGCTGTTCAATTGAGACGACTCCAGGAATTCCTCGGCCGAAGCAAACGTATGAACGATGTGGCCCTGTGATTTCAAGAGGTTGTTCAGCGCGACACGAATTGAAGGATCATCGTCGACAACGGAAATAGTGTTAGACAAGACCACCCGTCCTGGTTGGGCGAAGGCACTGGCCGAAGCATGGCGGCCAGCTGAAGGGTGCGCGTGTACGAAGAAATTGTAAAATCATACTTAGGTTTGTACTCTGAAACGGTCGGTCCCAATTCCCAGCCTCTCCGCCATTCTAATCAAATCGGCTAGTGATCGAGCACCCATCTTCTTCATCACGTGCCCCCGGTAGATTTTGACTGTAATCTCGGCAAGCCCGAGTTCCGCGGCTACCTGTTTGTTCAAGAGGCCCGTGGCGACCAGTCTCAAGACATCCTGCTCTCGTGGACTTAGAGCCTCGAACAAGGACTGCAGCTTCGTGACAACCTTGTCTATAGCTCGTCTCTTGCGATCCTGTTCGATCGCTGCGACCACTCCATCGAGCAGTTCCTGATCGCGAAACGGCTTGCCGAGAAAATCGATTGCTCCATTCTTCATCGCTTTGACGGTCATCGGAATATCGCCATGAGCGGTGATGAAAATAATGGGAATGTGAACCTTCAGTTTGGCTAATTCAATCTGGAGCTCCAGCCCGCTCAAGCCCGGCAGTCTGATATCAAGCACAAGGCAGCTGGGAACATCAGGAAGCTCGCTCTGGAGCAGTTCTTGGGCCGATCCGAAAGCAACAACGTCTAGACCGATCGAACGAAACAGGTTGACGAGCGATTCGCGCATTGAGAGGTCGTCGTCGACGACCAACACGCTCGGTCTCACCTCCGGCCCTTCGACAGTTGCGGCTTGCTTCCGCGGTTCAGAGCGCTTGGTCACGATAAAAGCCTCACTTTTGCAATCGTGGTAGAAGTTCCGTGGAGCCACGACCAAAGGTTGCTCGTGGCGGCCTTCTCAGGAGCTTTCGCGCAGTGCAAATCTCTGAGATCTTCCAGGTATGCGAACGGCCAGCCGTTTGCGTGCGTAAGACATTATCACGAAAGTCTAGCAAAAAGGGCCCGAGTGGTCGAGAACTGGCTTCCGTCTGTCCGCCGTCCCGTTGGAACGGCCCGGCGGCATTGATCAAATCAATCAGCAGCCAAGTTGAGGCGCTCGCTCTAGCTGGCGGCGGATGCCGCTTGGCATCCCCGTTCAGGCGCATGAGGCGTCGGCGGACTCTCGTTAAGCGGCCGGATCAAAATGCCCGCCGCCTCGGTAGCTGCACGCGGGGGCGCGAGCTGAGCGAATTGGGGCCAATGTGCCTGTGCATGCGCCGATCCCGCCGGCGTTGTTGAGATCGGCATGAGGCGTAGACTATCGCACCCGCAGTAAAGAAAATGGACATCAGAACGAGTAGCAGCGGCATCAGCACATAAATTCTTTTTTGCGTCGTCAGAGCGCCTGTGAGTTGCGTCTTTAGCGAGCTTGGGAAAGCACCTTGCATCGGTTTCGTACAACCTGACGCATGGTGCGATTCAAGTCCTTTCGGTCGTGCTTTGTAGGAAATGTAATCATCTCGAGCTGCGGGGGCGCCCACGTTCGTGCGTCCTGCCGATTGCTTCGCTGCTCGTATCCGAAGATGATGTGTGTAATTCAAATGGAGAGGGCGCATTCGCGGGATTGGCGGGCACCATAGGTGCGTATCGAGCACGCTGATTCGAAGCTTAGCTCCTCAATGCCGCAGTATAGGGCTGAAACTGGCTCGAGCGGTCCGCTTGGAGCAGCCGCCAACCGCCCACTAGCTCATCAATCTTCCGACGCAACTCATTAAGGCGGCCCGGCGCACTCCTTTGAGAAGAAGTGTGCCGGGTTCGCCCCACATCGCCAGTACATCCGTGGTGATGGTGTCCCAGATGATGTGACCCGCGTGGCAAAACTGAGACTCGTTTAGCAGCCAAAGTAGATGGTGACTCCCTGCTACTTCACACAGACGGGAAAGGCTTGAATCGTACGTAGGGTCACGTTGTACATGTCTTTTAGATTGATCGAGTTAGCATCTCTCGAGCCGACTAGGTGGAGTTCGTAGTTGGCAAGTTAGATCTGTCGCAGCGCGACTGGGACGAGAAGGCGTTCCGCTGTTCTCCAGTGGCTGGGATCTCCAGTCGGAGGGTTTCGGAAGCTTCATGCGGTGTTTGGAGTCGTCCGTTGGCCTGCGTCCTGGCCCCGGGTGGTCGAGCGTGAACGAGATCGTCTTAACGGCCCACTGTCGTGCTGACATTGCGGGGTTGTTCGCCAATCCAAGGCTGGTGGCCGGCCTTGGTCAGGGCAAGGAACACGTCGTTCAGGATCGCAGCCGTCTCCGTTCGAAAGGGCTATCGAAGAAGGGCTCGCTGGAACCCAGCTTGTAAGGAGCGTCGCTGGGTTTTAGGCAGCGCACCCATCTTCGTCGAGGAGATGACGGATCAAAGTATGTGCCGATCCGAGATTGCCCACAAAGCGAACCTTGTGCTCTCCTCATCCGAAGCCGGTGAACGCGCATTGCAAAACACCATTCGTCGGCGCAATCGACTTTCAGTACGATCCGTCCTGGCTTGCCTGGGAGCATGCGCTGCCCGTGTCGCTATCTCTGCTCTGCGTGAGGGACCGCTATATCGGTGCCGCTGTCGTCGCCGTTTCCGACAATCTCCTGCCCGACAGCATGCCCATCCGCCATCGTATGGCGGAGCGAGTCCACGCTCAGGGCATCGACGCTTACAACCTACTCATTGGTGTCGGACGGGACTGCGTCGGTCCATTGCAATTCCTGCCGGACGGCATCGAACCCGGCCGCTGCCGGGGCTGTTGACGGCAGACCCGTTGACGACGAGAATCGCCCCGCTTCTCGGCGACCTTTGCATCGGCTCTCCTTGAGCTTGGTGAGGACGAGGACTTTCGGATCTCGATCGCCGGCGCCCAGGAAAAGACCGCGCTCTTGTTCTGGAAAGGGCGTTGGTACAAGCCGCTGGCGACTACAGCCACGACGCACATTCTCAAACCGCGGATTGACCGACTACCGAACGGCCTCAATCTTTCCTACAGCGTCGAGAATGAGTTCTTCTGCCAGCTGACAGCAGCTCTCGGACTTCCGAGCGCCGCCATCGCGATCGAGGAGTTTGAAGGCAACCGTGTGCTCGTGGTTGAGAGGTTCGATCGCCGCTGGACCGGCGACAACCGTCCCCTACATTTGCCTCAAGAGGATTGCTGCCAGGCTTTGTCCGTGCCGCCGCCTTGAAATACGAATCAGAGGGCGGCCCGGTATTCCAGCTATCTTTAACCTTTTCGTGGCAACCCAGCGGCATCACGCAGCTTCGGGCGCTCCAGCCGGGCGAGTTGTTCCTCTTCAAAGTAGACGTGCCAAACAACTTCATTGTTAGTGGCGGCATTTTCGGCCACACGTCAATCGAGCCGCTGTCCTTGGCGTGGGAAGCCTTCGGCTTGAGTCGCTCTATCGCGAAGGACTCCTTCCGCGCCGGCGCGCTGCGTAGTCCGGAGCCGCCGCCCGGGCTCGAGCTGCGCGCAGGGCTGCGCTCGATCGACACGATCGGGCTCTAACATACAGCTTGCGTCCGTTATATTGTGCTTGCTGCGGGCTCTCTTTGGCGGCCATGATCCGGACCCTGCAGCGAATTTTGTGAAGTTCCTTCACAATGGCGCCTCTTATGTGTCAGATTTGGCGCGCGTCTTCTTAGTTTGGTCAGGCAAATGCCGCGCGCCCCTCCCAGCCGAAATGTGTTCGGCTCAAATCTCGACAACGACATCCAGCCCCTGTGGAGGGACGGAGGTCGTGTGTTCTGCCGTGCGTGGCGGCAAATCAACGGCAGCAAGGCTGTCGTGCTTCTCGTGCGGCCCACCGGGGAAGACCCCGCCACGATCGAGTGCCTCGCCCACGAGTATGAGCTGAGAGAGGAGCTAGATGAGGCATGGGCGGTGCGACCTCTGGAACTCATCCGGGAAGCTGGTCGTACCATGCTCGTCCTGGAGGATCCATGCGGCGAGCCGCTGCTAAACTTAGTTGGAGTCGGCATGGAGCCTCAGCGCTTCCTGCGCCTTGCTATTGGTGTCACGAGGTCCGTGGGCAAGCTCCACCGCCGCGGCTTAATCCACAAGGACCTGAAACCCGGTCACATTCTGGTCAATTGTCCTGACGAACAAGTGCGACTCACCGGATTCGGGCTGGCGTCCCGGCTTTCCCGCGAGCGGGTGCCGCTTGAGCCTGCCGAGTTCATCGCCGGCTCGCTGCCCTACATGGCGCCCGAGCAGACCGGACGAATGAATCGCTCGGTCGACTCTCGCAGTGATCTCTATTCACTTGGGGTGATATTCTACCAGATGCTGACCGGCGCGCTGCCGTTCACGGGCTCAGACCCGTTGGAGTGGATTCATTGTCATATTGCAAGAAAAGCAACACCGCCCCTCGAGAAATCGCAAAATGTCCCGGAGCCAATCTCTCACATTGCGATGAAACTCCTCGCGAAAACCGCCGAGGAACGCTACCAGACTGCCGCTGGCCTTGAACACGATCTGCAACACTGTCTGGCAGCATGGGCCAACCATGGTCGCATCGAGCCTTTTGAACTTGGCGCAGACGACACACCTGATCGGTTGATCGTCCCCGAGAAGCTCTATGGGAGAGCCCGCGAGATCGAGACCTTGCTTGGCTCTTTCGATCGAGCGGTGAAGAGCGGCGCGCCGAGGTTGGTGCTGGTTGCCGGTTATTCCGGCATCGGTAAGTCTTCGCTCGTCCAGGAGCTACACAAAGTACTCGTGCCCTATCGCGGGCTCTTGGCATCAGGCAAATTCGACCAAGTGAAGCGCGATGTGCCATATGCGACACTAGTGCAGACCTTTCAGAGCCTTGTGCGTCCTCTTCTCAGCAAAAGTGAGGGCGAACTCGCGACTTGGCGGCAGGCGTTCCGGGAGGCGCTCGGTGGGAATGGACGGCTGATGGTCGAATTGATCCCCGATTTGAGCCTTGTTATCGGCGAGCAGCCCGCGGTTGCTGAGCTTCCAGCCCGCCAAGCGCAAATCCGTTTCCAGCTCGTGTTTCGTCGCTTTATTGGCGTGTTCGCCCGGCGAACCCATCCATTGGTGCTCTTCCTCGATGATTTGCAGTGGTATGACGCCGCAACACTCGACCTGATCGAGGATCTGCTGACCCAGCCGGATCTGCACCTGCTGCTTATTGGAGCTTACCGCAGCAACGAAGTTGATGCAGATCATCCGCTCAAACGCAAGCTCGAGTCCATCGGGAGAGCCGGCCAAAATCTACAGGAGATCACGCTATCGCCGCTCAGCGCAGACGACGTCGGGCAGTTGGTTGCGCATACCCTTCGCTGCGGACCAAAACGCGCTGCCCCGCTTGCGAAGTTGGTGCATCAGAAGACGATGGGCAATCCGTTCTTCGCCGTTCAATTCTTGTCTGAACTAGCCGGAGAGCAGCTGTTGACGTTCGATCACGTGTCGGCGCGCTGGCGTTGGGATCTGCAGCAAATTCACGCAAAAGCGTACACCGAGAACGTCGTCGATCTGATGCTCGGCAAGCTCATCCGGCTGCCCAAGGAAACGCAGGAAGCGCTGCAACAGCTGGCCTGTTTCGGCAACATCGCCGGGACGGCGGAGCTTGCGATTGTGCTCGAAATTCCAGAGGAGCAAGTGCACGCGACCGTGTGGCCGGCAATCCGGCAGGAACTGATCGTGCGGCATGGGACAGCCTACCGCTTTGTCCACGATCGCGTTCAAGAGGCGGCCTACTTGCTGATGCCGGAATCCTCGCGCGCTCCTTCCCATCTGCGGATCGGTCGGATGCTCGCGGCACACATCCCTGCGCACAAACGCGAAGAGGCCATCTTCGACATTGTCAGTCAGCTCAATCGAGGCGTCGCGCTCATCGCTTCCGGTCAGGAGCGAGAGCAGCTCGCCGAGTTGAACTTGATCGCAGGGCAGCGTGCCAAGGCCTCGGCGGCCTACGCCTCGGCGCTAGCATATTTCACCGTCGGTGCTGCGCTGCTCGCGCCCAATTTTTGGCAAAGGCGCCGCGAGCTCGCGTTCGCACTCGAGACCAGCCGGGCCGAATGCGAATTCTTGGTAGGCCAGCTGGAGATTGCAGAGCGTCTCTTGTCCGCACTGTCGAAGCGAGCTTTGAACGGGCCACAACGAGCAACGGTCGCATGTTTGCGGGTCGATCTTTACTTGACGCTGGGTCAGCACGGCCGGGCAGTGCTCATAGGTCTCGAATATCTTCGCGACGTCGGGATCGAGTGGTCGCAGCGTCCGACGGACCATGAAATGCTGGCCGAATATCAGCGGATGTGGTCACAGCTGCCCGACGCAATCGAGGATCTTGCTGGTTTGCCTCGAATGACAGACCAGGCCAAGCTTGCCACGCTCGCCGTGTTGACGCGGATTCTTCCGGCTGCAGGTTTCACAGACGCCAATTTATCCGCTTTAGTGATCTGCCGAGCGGTCAGCATCAGCCTCGAATACGGCAACACTGATGCTTCCTGCGCCCATTACGCATGGTTAGGCCGAATCTCGGCCGGACGCTTCGGTGACTACCAAGCGGCCGATAAATTTGGTCGTCTTGCTTGCGATCTGGCTGATCGCGGCGAGTTCTCTCGTTTTCGGGCTCACGTCTATTTGGCCGTCGGAGCCACCGTGATCCCGTGGACGAAGCCGCTTAGAGACGGCCGAGTTTTGATCCGGCGCGCCCTCGAAGCCGCGGTCAGTAGCGGTGATGTCATCTATGAGGCGTACAGTTCGGTCCATCTAACCGGAAGTATGATGATGGCCGGAGATCACCTGAAAGAGGTACAGAACGAGTTAGAGAAAAGCGCTGCTACGATCCGGAACAGAAAGGTACAATTTGCTGCTGAGGCGGTAGCCGCTCAGCTCGCAATCGTCAGAACCATGCGCGGCCTCACGCGCTCGCTCGGTTGCTTCGACGACCAACAATTTGACGAGCTGGACGTTGAACCATCGTTGGCAGGAAGTCCGGAGTCACCTAGCGAAACCGTTTACTGGATCCGCAAACTTCAGGCGCGCTTCCTATCCGGCGATTATGCTGCGGCTGTTGAGGCTCGCTCGAAGGCCGAGCCCAAACTATGGACCATACCAACAGAGCCCTTGACCGCGGAGTTTCACTTTTATGGTGCGCTATCTCACTCGTGTTATTGCGACAGGCTGGGCGAAGGCGAACAACAGCCACACCGAGATGTCATTGATGCTCATTACAGGCAACTGCAGACATGGGCGACGAATTGCCCCGACAACTTCGAGAATCGGGCTGCCTTGGTCGGCGCTGAAATTGCGAGGTTAGAATGCCGGGATGCAGACGCAATGCGACTGTACGAACACTCGATCCAAACCGCAGGACGTAACGGTTTCCCCCACCACGAGGGGATCGCTTGTGAACTTGCAGCGCGCTTTTATGCTGCACGCGGTTTTGCCAGGATCTCCCGGGTTTACCTGCAGGACGCGCGGCGCGGCTACCTTCGTTGGGGAGCGGATGGTAAGGTGCGTCAACTCGAGGAGCTGCATCCGCATCTCATGCATCAGGAGCCCCCGCTTGCCGTGAATGGCATGACGATCGGAGCTCCGGTTGAGCAACTTGATCTGGCGACGGTGATCAAAGTGTCGCAGGCGATTTCCGGCGAGATTGTGCTTCAGAAGCTAATTGACAAGCTTATGCGGACTACCATTGAGCAGGCCGGCGCCGAAAGAGGTGTGTTGATTCTGCTGCATGGCGACGAGCCACGGATCGAAGCGGAAGGCAAAACGGTAGCAGATGCGCTCGTTATAAAGGTGGATGAACAGCCCGTAACTCCGATGGCTCTTCCCGAATCCGTGCTGCATTTCGTGCTACGTGTCCGCGAAAACGTGGTTCTCGAAGACGCTGTCGTCCAGCCTTCATTTGCCGAAGATCCTTATATCCGCGAGCGCAAAGCGCGTTCTATTCTTTGCCTGCCACTCATCACGCAGGGCAAGCTGATCGGCGTACTTTATCTGGAGAATAATCTCGCCCCACGCATATTCTCGGCTGCCCGAACATCAATGCAGAAAATGCTTGCCTCTCAAGCTGCAACAGCGCTCGAAAACAGCCGGTTGTACAGCGAAGTTCAGGAACGGGAGGCGAAAATCCGGCGCTTGCTCGACGCTAACATCATCGGAATCTTTATCATTCACGAAGGGGGCGAGATCATCGAAGCAAATCAAGCCTTCCTCACGATGGTTGGATACGAGCAAGAAGATCTCCTCGCAGGCCGAGTGAACGGTCTCGATCTGACGCCTCCAGAATGGCACGAGCGCACAATGGATGCTCACACAGAAGCAAAAAGGACCGGAGCTGTTCAGCAGTTCGAGAAAGAGTATGTTCGGAAGGATGGCAGTCGCGTGCCAGTGCTCATTGGCCTCGCCGTGTTCGATGTGCGAGAGGACCAAGGTGTTGGCTTCGTCCTGGACCTGACAGAACGAAAGAGAGCGGAAGCGGAGGCCCGCGAAAGCGAACGGCGCTATCGCGAGACTCTGATGGGCCTTGCACATGCCAATCGGATCACGACAATGGGACATCTGGCCGCCTCGATCGCGCATGAGGTGAACCAGCCGATTGCCGCGATCAGCAGTAATGCGGGGGCGGGGCTAAATTGGCTCGGTGCTCAACCGCCAAATCTGGAAGAGGTTCGGCAGACCTTCGGTTTGATTGTTCGTGACAGTATGCGCGCAGGAAACGTGATCCGTCGGATCCGCGCTCTTATGAACAAAGCGCCCATGCAAACCGAGCTTCTTGCAATTGACGAATTGATCTTAGAGGTGTTGGCCCTAGTCCGCGCGGAACTTGCACAAAATGACGTGTGGGTGCAAACCCGAAGGCCTGAGGCTTTGCCGCTCGTTCGGGCAGATCGCGTTCAGGTACGGCAGGTGATTCTCAATCTGATCACGAATGCCATCGAGGCTATGAGCGAGATCAACGAAGGCGAACGCGAATTACTGATCACGACGCGCACAGATGGCTCGAATAATGTATTGGTCAGCTTTCGGGATACAGGTCCAGGACTCGATCCAAACAGCGCAGACCGTATGTTCGAGGCGTTCTACACCACCAAGTCAGAAGGCATGGGCATGGGGCTGGCCATTTGCCATTCCATTATTGAGGCGCATGGGGGCCGGATCTGGGCGGGCGCCAATGATCCTCACGGGGCCTTCTTTCAGTTCAGCATACCCGTTGCGCCGGAGGGCGTCGAGCAGGCGAAACAGGTCTCTTGGACGTCTTAGGCCGAATTCGAGGTCGAGCAGGTGGTCCGGGAGCCCCGATCATTGTGACAGAAGTGAGCTGCGCGACCTTGCAAATGTGAGACATTCGCGTTTCTTGCTGCCCGTCGGGAGTGTGCGCGACCGCAGATTGTCGTGAAGTGTCAGAGAGTCTGCAATCTGACCGCAATGTCAGATTCCAGACGCTTGGAGGGCTCCTTGCAAATCTCTTGAGACTTGCACGCCATAAAAGCTGGAGTTGGCCTAGCGGCTTGGGCGTTCGCGGTGCTGCTCGCGGACGCCGCGCGTTCCTGTGCTGTGTAAAGCACCTGCCGCGAGCAGAAACCCGCCGCCCGCGCGTGGTTGTGCAGAAGGACAGCAGTCGAGGAAGTGGAGGAAGTCCACGTGACACCGGTTCGTTTACAATACCTCGATCGGGTTCGTCATCCTTTCGGAATGAGGTGAGCCGCACGACGGTCTTCCTCACGGTTGCTCTTGGATAAGCCCTCGATGACGCCGGCGCGATCCGCGGCATTGCGGTTCTGGCTCATCTTCCGTGAGCCATCTAGCCGTGTAATTTGCAATCGCAGGCCGATAATCCCCTCGAGCTCCGCTTTGATGAAATCGGCAGGTGCGTCCGAGACCGCCCAGCGGTCTTTGCTTGAGCGCTCATGTACATCGGTCAGCCGCGTGACTACCTCTCGGAGCCGATCGGAATCCTCGAAGAACTCAACTTGTCCGTAGGCATGCACAGCGACATAGTTCCACGTTGGTACGGCCTCGCCTCTCTCGTGCTTGGTCACGTACCATGAAGGGCTGATATAGGCCTCCGCCCCAGCGAAAATTGCCATCGCCTCTCCGGTTGGTGTCAGCTTCCACTGCGGATTAGCACGCGCCACGTGCGCGTAAATCGTGCCCATCGAGCCTGCGCTCTCGTCGAGTACTACGGGCAGCAACGTTCCAACAAGCCCCTCGTGAGTGGCGGTGACCAGTGTCGCTGTCCGTGCCTCGCGCATTGTTTGTTGAAGGCCGGCGATATCGAGAACTTGGAAGCAGGACGGCGTGTACATCAGTGAAGCTCCCAGACAGCCCGACGGAAGCCGGGCGTCTCATGATTTGAACTGCGGTACGCCTCATTCGGGATCACAGGAACAGCCAGGTTAGATAGTTGCATTCCAGGGCCTTAGGGCAGCTAGCCCATCAAGCGTCGAAGGCGCAAATCAAAGAGCGCGGTTGCAAGCTGGTCCCGCCGTTGCCTTCGAGCCGTGCGCGTTACGGTGAAACGTGGGATAAGATGTTGCTTTCATTCTGACCGCGTTCTCGAAGCATCGACCGCTGTTTTCATCGGTCGTGAGCCGCTCAATGGCTACCCAGGTCGATTCCATCTGGCACGGTGCCCGCGGCTGCACACCTCGACCGTTGTTTAGCATGCTTCCGATGTTACCAGCCTGCCTTATTGACGACGATCTAATGGCGTTAGCGCCGCATGCTGATGGCCCCGTCTAGTTCAGCATTTCGGCTCGAAAATTCAGGTTGTCGTGCGGAATTGCGGAGGTAAGAGAGAGCATCATATGCCTATGAAACACACGATGGAGCACATCAAGCGTTCGTTGCGCGTGCTCTGCGGACTTGCTGCCGTCCTCGGCGTCTCGTCCCTCCTCGGACCGAACGATGTGCGATCGGAGGCCAGCATGGGCTTTGGCTCTGCAGCGACGGGCGGGCTGGGAGGCGAGATAGTTCAAGTCAGATCAACCAAGCTCTGAATTATGAGTTCTGTCGGCGGTACAGCTTCGGCCAGTGCAATGACGATAGTTCGCGCGAGATCCAGGTAATCGGAACCATAGACTTTACCGGTACGGAGGGGCGAGGCGAAGGGCAGGGGTCCCAATACGGCCGTGCCTGTTCGGCACCTTACAAGCGTGAGTCCCTTCTTCTTATCGATGGAAACGACGCGCATTGCGATGGCAAGGAGAAGACGTCGGTCGCATTCGACAGGGCCGGCAAGCGCCCGCTGGAAATTGGCTCAAACAAAACGGTGATCGGCATTGGCTCGGCCGCTACAATCAAAGTGAAGGGGTGGGGTCAGCAACGTCGTTATTCGCAACCTGACCATCAGTGATATCAATGAAGGCGTGATATTTGCCGGTGATGCTATTGCAATTGCACGAGCCGACCTGGTGTGGATCTATCACAACCGATTTCACAATATCGGGCGTCAGACGATTGTCGGCCGCTTTTTCCCCACGACGAATATTACGCTTTCCTGGAACGACTTCGATGGCAGCGATGTCTATTCCTCCTATTCTAACGGGAAACACTATTGGAACCTCCTGTTTCTTGGTGTCCCGGAGACGATCACTATCGCAAATAACTATTTTCATGAGATCTCGGGGCGGGCGCCGCACATTGACGGTGCGCAGGCCATTATCCATCTCGTTAACAATTACTTCCACAACACGAATGCGCAACACAGTTGCGGAGTTTTCCATGCAGTGGTTGCTGGATCATCTGTGCAAGCACTCGTCGAGGGTAATACTTCGACAACATTGAAACACCTATAACGACCGGTAGTGGACATATCTTTGCCGTCTTAGGCAAAGCCACCGGGACAATGCCGAGCATCTGCCTCACCGCCCTCGGACGTCGGTGCATCGAGAACATCGCGATCCCAGTGCCGCGGGTCAATGGCTTTCGCCTGGATGAAACCGTAGTTCAATCGTTTGGGTCTCTTCCAAGGTCATCTATTCCTCTTCCATTTCCAGCGGATGAAGCCGGTAGTGATCGCGGCCAGGGCAGGTCCCGGACACCTTCAGAGCCGGTGATGGCTCGTTCGCAGACGCGGCCCGTATTTGGCCGATTGCTGCAAACAGTTGGGCAGGTGCCATACTGGACGAGAACGGCACGCACGGCTCGCTGCTCAAAGTTGCACGAAGGCCGTATGGCGCGTTTCTGTTCGGGTACCGAGCGGTACAATTCCTCTCGGTGTTGCGTGCCTTTCGCCCCGGACCGGGGCGCTAGCCTCAGAGTTTTCACCTCTGGTGTATTTGCGGGTTCGGATTGCAAGAGGATTGGAGGTGCCATCGAACTCCTGGCAAGCTGTTCGGATCATCAACCTGACGTTCACAGCTCGTGTCCGACTGGCATGGTGCTTGCTCAAGAGTACCCGCAGCGCGAGGTTCGTCATCGAAAGCGAGTGAGATGCACCCTCGTCTGCTTGAACAATCCGCAAAACTTGGAAAAAATTGCAATGAAAGAAACGGCTTCGACCGAGCGTGTCATTCCAGCGACCGACATCGTCAAGCGCGCCGCGCGCATCGGTGTTGAAATCAGAGATATCAAACTTTCGGGTGATTTGCCGAGCCAAACCGTCGCTGCAATCAATAGCCTGCTGCTCGAACATAAAGTGATCTTCTTCCGCGATCAGCGGCATCTTGATGACGCGGAGCAGGAGCGCTTTGCCGCTTGTTTGGGAAAGCTGGTGCCGCATCCCACACTCGGTACGATCAATGGAACGACCTCGATCCTCGAGCTTGATTCCGCGCGTGGAGGTAGCCGAGCCGATGTATGGCACACCGATGGAACCTTTCTAGCGGCTTATCCCAAAGCTGCGGTGCTGCGAGCTATTGTGATCCCATCGTCCGGCGGCGATACGATTTGGTCGAATGCTGTGGCGGCCTACCTCGATCTGCCGCGGCCGCTCCAACGGCTTGCCGACGAACTCTGGACCGTTCACAGCAACGCCTTCGACTACGCCGGGACCTGCCGTGTTCGCGACATCGATCAGAAGCATTTTGATGAGGTCTTTACCAAAACAATCTATGAGACGGAGCATCCGGTGGTCCGTGTACATCCCGAGACCGGCGAGCGCGCGCTGGTGCTCGGCGATCTGGTGCAAAGGTTTATTGATATCCCAAAACGCGACAGCCAGAAGCTGTTTCAACTATTCCAGTCCTATATCACGGCGCCCGAAAATACCGTGCGCTGGACCTGGAAAGAAGGCGATGTCGCGATTTGGGACAATCGCGCAACACAGCATTATGCCCTTAACGATTACGGTGACCAGCATCGCGTCGTTCATCGTGCCACACTCGATGGTGACGCGCCCGTCAGTGTCGATGGTCGATGCAGTGTGACGCGCCTCAAAATGACGAAGCACCCGTCCACGAAAGTTGCCTAGCAGTGCGCGGCAAATTCACATAATTGCACTGGCCTTGTCGCATGTTCGCGCGAATAGATGTTTGCGAAGAGAAGTTAAGCCGAGCAGAACGCCACGCGCAATTGGATGGGAGGAGCTAACGCGCGCGCAGACCCGGGAGGCGACCTACTTGCTGAAGTAAGATGCTCAAGCTCATCTCGTCCGGCCGAAAATGATTCAGCGCCGAGTGGCGCGAGTCATCCGGCCGCGTCCGGTTGACTTTCCCACGGAAGGGGGTGCGTTTCCGCCGACCTTGCGCATCGCCTTTCGGACGACGGCACGACCGTCGGACAGACAGAGCGCGATTGCCGGAGCTGGCTGAATTTTGGCATCTGTGTCGCGGTTCCACTTACCAAGTCTCGTCGCGGGAATCTCCGAGGGCACGATTTCGGCGTTGTCATGGCAGAGTAAGAGCTCGGACGCGAGTCTGACGAGCTGCAGGAGCAGCTAACGTGAAACAATGTCGCTCCGCAAGAGGATACGACTTTTGCGCGATACGGCGCCGGTCTATCGCTCGTAGACCGAATCAGCAAAGGCTCCAAGCTACCATTCCCAACAGCAGGCTACCTTAGGCATGCCTAAATTCACGCGGTACCCGGCCTCGCGCCAGGAGCACAGAGATAGCAAAACGCCGCGATGACCGGCCCAAGCCGTTGAAAGGGAACGATTGTGATTTCGACTACATGCCGGTGAATTCACGCCCAGTCCTGAGCCCTTAGAAGAATACCGACGTAGATACTAACATATTCAGGGCGTGTCCGGTTTGCGGTGTGTAGGTAATGCTTGTCGGGTGATTGATGTAGGTCAGTCCTACGGTTGTATATATCCCCGGCGCCAGATGCGCCGTGTACAGTCCTGAAATAGCAGTACTGTCACGGTGCGCCAGCTGTTCTTTTGCCAGTGCAGCGTCCACCGCGACATGGCTCCAGATGGTATTGCTGACAACAAGACTCATCTGATCTGTGGGCCGGCTGTCCAATAGGCCCTTCGCATAAAGGCGAATCTCGTAGTATTGACTAGCTCTATTTAGGTCAGGCGGAGCATACATTGCAGAGAGCCCGCCATAGACTCCGCGAGATGCCGAGCCGTGGACGGCAGACTGCCAGAATTGCCTGTCCGCACCTACATAGTAGACGCTGTTGGCCTTGGTCGTCGCTTCTGTCGGATGCTGCAGGTCCGTGTAGCGGCTGTTGTTGAAGCCCGCGCCAGCCCGCAGCCAAGTCTCCATTACACCCGGAGTAGGCTTGTTCCTGTAGGAAAGCTCATCAAGCAAAAGAATGCCTGCGTCGCGCGTGCTCCAGTTCAAGCCAGTGGGATTCTCGCTTACATGCGCATATTGTCCTGCTGGACTGACCGAGCGCTGGATTGAGAGCTTGTTATATAGGCGATCATCAAAATTGTACTTCAGATTAAGAGCCGGCGTTGGCGCCCAATTGTTGCTCATGCCAGCTTGGAACAGCATTTTCGATGCGGGTCCGAACACTTTGTCTCCAGCGCCCGCAAACTCATGTTGGTTCCTGAGGTAGCCCACTTTGAGTTCGATCCTTCTGTCGAATAACCTTTGATAGTAAGAAACTGCATTGAGGCCCAGCCGATCTGGCCCAGCGCTCTGCCATGTCCAGTGTTGATGCTCGGCTCCGACCACGATCTGACCATCGGGAATTCCAAGCCGAGCGAGGTCATAAGTAACGATCATAGAGTTGACCGTACTAAATGTCGGATTCTGGCCGACATATTGCTGATTGGCGATGGTGCTTCTGGCGGCATTGCCGAGTTCATTGTCGACAAACGTGTTTAGCGTCCAGCCAGCAAATCCAATCCCGAGATCCGAAAATTGGGATCTGAGAGAAGCTGTATCCTGATCTATCGTGTCCGCAGGACCAGGAGCAGTGAAAGCGCCACCTCTTTCGCGAAGCTTCTCGAATTTTGCGAATGGGTCGATCGGATTTTCAATTCTGCTCTTGGCCGTCTCCATGGCAACGTCGCGCTTAATTGTGGTCGAAGCTGTTTTTGGCAAGGAGCTCCTAGAAAGGCGCGCTGCTCCCTTGGGCCGCCCGCTTCGGAATGTGATGGCCGGATCCGAAATTGTTCTGCTTGTTGCCTCATCGAGCTCATCGGGGCTGGGGCTTCTTGGGCCAGAGATCTCGCGACTCGGCGCCGCCGAACTGCTGGCGAGACTAGCTATGAGACAAAGGACAATACGACCTCGTGGCTTCGCAGTTGGTCCAGACATGAAAGCAACGACGCCAGCCAGGTATGCTTGCGTGGATAGCGGCGTTATAACGCAACGATGCATGGTGAGTTTCGCGCTCATCGATTTGAATAAAGTGCATTTCCACCTGACGGCCTTAGAGCGGATGTCAAATCTTGTCCCTCAATGTGGTGGGAGACGCTTGACACCAGGCGGCCTCTCTATGTCAGCGAGACCCACCTTGCGCGCTATCACCACAGCGGCGCCGCTTGGCCTACGTGTGGGTACACAGCGCAAAACAACCCAGTCGCTCGATCGCTAATCAAGGCGAGCTTCTGCTGGAGGGTGTCGAGACATTAACGGGCTGCTCGGCGTGCGCGTTCGCTAGCAAGAGATTGGTGGCCGATACACGGAGCCCAGGAACCTTGCGACAAACCCGCTGCCAAAACGAAGGAGAATAGTTTTCAACAGAGAGCAGCGGCAATAGCGGGGCTCGCAGAACAACACGCCCGATCCAAGAAACGCCGCTCGCTGCTCGGTCTCGATGGGATGAAGCACGGGCAGGCAGAAGGGGCTGACATCCTTGGCGGCCCGTAAGCTCGCCGCCACAAACCCTCGAGTGGCTCTTAGAGCAAGATGGAGGGCACGATTGGAGGCAGTTTGATACCTGGGGACGACGAGGCAAGACATTCATCAGCTCCATTGATCGATGAAATCGCGCGGCGACTTCTTATGTGGCCCGAGCGAATTTCACCGCCACTGACTGGCATGTGTCCGTCGTCTCCATCAATTGCTAGGTTTGGTAGTTGACTGAGCGGGAGGTCGGCTGTCGCTGCGTGAATCGTAGCTAATGTGTCGCTCGACTCCACAGCCCCGGCGTTCCCGGCCGATCGGTATCGCAGCGTCGGCGGGTGAATTCTAGGCGTTTGCTTCGATCCACGTCGCGCGAAGCTCTTACAGGGAACGATCTTTTCGAAGACCGTGATCCCGCCGGATCTGGTTGTAGTTGTGGCGCTCGAATATCCTTTGCGCCGTATCACGCATGATTTCGGCTGCCACCGCCGGAGCCAAGGGTCAGATGTCCTTGTCCATCCGGACGAGCTCGATCAGGGTTTTCGATCCAGAAGTCCCTAAACGTCGAGATGTCATCATCTCGACGACATAAGATGATCAGTTCTCGATCTCCAGTTGGTTGGCGGCGTCGCGCAATCAGTCGTCGTCCCCATCGAGATCCTTGGCTACACGGCTAATGGCGGTGATGGGATGAAACTTGTCGAGATGTAGGGTCACGCTGCTTGAGCGAGGAGCGTTGTTGTCGGGGCGTCCAATTCCCGGCAGCAGTGCGTCCAGCTTGTCTTCGCGGCGCGGGTCAGGGCGACTCTCCGCCGCACAGCTTCGCACGGCGTCGTTGATCGATTTGGAGCTGGTTGTGAGTGTGCCAGATGAGCGAACGCATTCCTCAGGCTTCCTGGCGCGTGCAGCAAAACGTGATTCATTTCATCCAATCATTGCGTTGGCTGGTCTGAACAGAGGGGGCGCGAAAGTAACAATCGAATGCGGCTGCCACAGCCCGGGTGAGAAAACGATGCTCCGGCCTCACGCGGAGGAATCCCTTTTCCATTTCGACGATCCCATCCTCAGCGAGCATTGCCAAGCGTTCGCCTGAACCGAGCAAGCCGATCGGGTCAAATCCATGAGCAGCGCAAATTGCCGGCACGTCCACCTCGAAATCGCACATTAGCCGCTCAATGATCGCGGCCCGGACGCGGTCTTCAAGGCTGAGACAGTAGCCCTTTGACGTCGCCAGACGGCCGGCGTTGATTTGGCCGCTGTAGGAACCCGCTGTAACTTCGTTCTGGACGTAACCCTCGCCAAGCCGGCCGATCGCCGACGGTCCGAAGCCGATCACTTTATTGCAGGTGTCGGCGGAGTAACCGAGTGAATTCCGCCGCAGGCGACCGGCTTTCTGCGCCAGCGCGAGCTCATCGTGCGGCAAGGCGAAATGGTCGAGTCCGATCTGGCGGTAGCCCGCTGCAGTCAGTGTATTGGCCATCGCGGCTGCTTGTTCTGCACGGGCATGGCTGTCTGGCAGCGCTGCCTCGTCGATCAGGCGCTGATTCTTCTTGAAGGAAGGAACGTGCGCGTAGCCGAACACCGCAAGCCGGTCTGGTCGCATTGCCAGCGCCGTTGTCGCGGTCTGAACGCAGGACTGCACCGTCTGATTTGGCAGCCCGTAGATGAGGTCGAAGTTGACGCGCATGATTCCATGCTGCCGCAGCGCCTGGACAACGCGCTCTGTTTGTGCCTCACTCTGGACCCGGTTGATGGCTTTTTGGACAATTGGATCGAAGCTCTGGACGCCGAGGCTCGCGCGGTTCACGCCGGCAGCCGCCAATCCTTCGCATGTGGCGAGCGTGAACGTGCGCGGGTCGATCTCAACAGCAATGGCGGCCGTGTTCGAAATCGCAAAGCGTCGGCGCAGAAGCCCCATCAACCGGCGGAATTCCGTTGGCTCGATGAGGGTCGGCGTTCCACCGCCGAAGTGGACGTCGCTCACAGGCAGCGGTTGCGCAACCTGCGCCGCGACCAAATCGATCTCCTTACGAAGAACCCCCAAAAAGTCGAGGATAGGAGAATGCCGGCGAGTGATGCTTCGAGCGAAGCCACAATACCAGCAAATCGATCGACAGAACGGAATGTGGAAATAGAGCGACACCGATTGGTCAAGCGGCAGCTGCTGCAGCCATCTCTCACAGGCGTCGCCGCCGACTGCTTTGGAGAACTGGGCTACAGTTGGATAGATGGTGTACCAAGGAAGGCGAGCATCGTAATACGTGCTTAAGATCGAGGTCTGCAAGGATTGTTATCCCATGTTTACGAAGTTTTACGTCGCAAGCGAATTGTCCTGCATCCCTTTGCTTGCCAAGGGCGATCGGGACTGTCGCTAGGCAATTGGGAGCTTGCGTGACGGCCGATCTGCGGAAGAAACGCGCTGTCGGATGACGATCCGCTCCCCTCGGACACAGAGAACAAGTTCTGCAAGCGAGATACTCGAATCAACACAGCCACGGCGGGGTCCCCAATTCGTCCGCCTTGATAATCTTTGATCTTCGGCAACGAGACACCCACCAGGGCCGTTTAAGCTGCTAGACCTCGAACTGCTCCACGATTTGACTCGTGCGAGGTTCAATGACCAACATTGATACGGTCCCGTATTCTCCGTCAACTGACAAGGTTGGTAGTTGATTCTGCGTGGCGTATTCCCCATCGGTCCAGGAATAATGGGTCCGCTTGGCTCCGTCCCGGTATGTAGTGAAAATCGCCAATGAAGGGATTGTCGGTGGGCGTCTTCATGGATCCCTCGCAGAAGATGTCCTTTCATGCGTCCGTTACTCGGCGGCAATATCGCTACGAGCGAAACTCTCCTATCGGCGGCTCTCGCGCAGCTGGCGTGACGAAATGAGCCGGGTAGGTGAGCGAGAACGGATGGGTGCAATTGAACAGCCGGCCGCCTCAGAGGCGCCGCCGGTTTTGCGCAGACGTCAAGGCACCTACGTTGGTGGTAGCCGTTTTCGTGTGTCTGCGCACCGCAGGAGCCGACCTTTTAAACGACGTCAGGCAATATCCCGCGAGGGCAGCTCGTCAAGCCGCTCCAACGCTAAGCATAGCGCCGCCCGACGACAGGCGATTCTATCGGAGGTTCTTTCGGGAGAACAGGCGAAGATCGAATAGTGGAGCTATCTGGTACTCACCGCTTCACCTTCTTCCGTTTCATCTCCGCCGTCAGCTCAAACCTATCGAAGCCGGCGAGGAAACTCGCGCCTTCGTCTAAACCCAGAAGGTCCGATCACAGTCGGAGGGCCACCGGGCTCACCCCCGGAAACGTCGTACCTCGATGATTTGCCGAGTGTTCAGTCCCAGTCCAGCTCTCCACACGCCTGTCGCAGATATCGAAAGTGGTTGAGGATCAAGCGGCTTCACCCGGTCTCGTGTAGTTCGTTGGGCGCGGTGTGCCGAAAGTTCCGAACACCGCGCAAACTAGGACGGCGGGCGCTTCCCCAAAACGCATACCCGGAAAACTCAATAAGCAGAACGCTCTCTTCTCTCCAATTCAGCGCATCCGGCCTCTTGAGATTGGATGACTTGATGTACGATCGAGCCCTCCTGCCGCGAACGTTCTACTGGACGCCACTGTTCGTCGGATAGGCACAAATCGCGAGACCAAATAGCCCGAATGAACCGACTACGGCGGCCTAGACCCGGGAGATCGCGGCGCCGATAGCTCTAGACGGTATTCCTGACCGCCTCAGCTAGGATTGCGTAAAGCTGCCGCTTGCTCATTTCCTGAGGCCGCGTTTTTAGCGCCTATTGCAGCAGCTTCTTTCGGACGCGATCGCGGCGGGCAGCCATCAATGCGGATTCCGACGAAGTCGCCCAGGCGTACCGATATGAAGTCGCCCGTGGATTCCGAGACGATGTCGCCCACCTTTCCGATTTGATCTCGCCCAGCGGCGAGGCGTTCTGGCCGGCTGGTTCTCTGGCATCGGTCAAGCCGCGTGGTCAATCTGGAATCGCGACTTCAACCTGTTTTTCTTCTTCTGCGGTTGCTGTGGGCATGTGGGCAACGCGATTGCGTTGTCCAAGCGCAGCGGCATGTCCACAGCGCCACGGGCTCAGGTCTTTCGGGCGGATTGCCGGGTTCGGCGCAGGCTCTCACCGGTGAGGTCGAGCCGATGGGCATTGTGGACGAGGCGATCGAGCACGGCGTCGGCATAGGTGGGATCTCCAATGAGCAGATGCCACTGGTCCACGGGGAGCTGGCTGGTGACGATGGTGGAGCGATGACCGTAGCGATCTTCGAGGATTTCCAGGAGGTCGTGACAGGCACCGGCGTCGAGCGGCTCGAGTCCCCAATCATCGAGGATCAGCAGATCGACACGGCCAAGGCCGCGCAACAGGCGTGGATGGCGGCCGTCGCCGCGGGCGAGCGCCAGATCGTCGAACAGTCGCGGGACGCGCTGATAGAGCACGGAGCGATTGTCGCGACAGGCCTTGTGGCCGAGCGCCGAGGCGAGCCAACTCTTGCCAACGCCGGCCGGGCCGCAGATCAGAAGATTGACGTGGTCGTCGATCCAGCGGCCCTCGACAAGCTTAGCGAACAGCGGGCGGTCGAGACCGCGCGGGGTGCGGTAGTCGATGTCCTCGACGCACGCCTGCTGGCGCAGCTTGGCGTAGCGCAGGCGAGTGGCGAGCCGTTTGTCGTGCCGCAGCGAGGCTTCACGTTCGAGCAGCAGCGCAAGCCATTCGGTGTGACCGAGGCTTGCGGCCTCACCGGTGGCTTCGATGTCGGCGAAGGCCTTGGCCATGCCGTGGAGGCCGAGGGCGTTGAGGCGGTCGAGGGTCGGATGGGTGAGCAAGGGATGATCTCCTAATTGTAGTAGCGCGGTCCGCGGATGTTGGCATGCAGGATCGGCGCATCGTCCGCGGAACGCTGGTGAGCAGAACGCCGATCGAGATTGTTGGCGAGGATCGACTTGACCGAGCCATAGGTGCGCGCGCCGATGTCGATTGCCCGCGCAGCCGCGGCGTCCAGCCGTTCGCGCCCATAGGAGGCGGCGAGCCTGAGGATGCCGAGGCAGGCGCGGAAGCCTTGCTCGGGGTGCGAGCGCTCGTCGAGAATGAGGTCGCACAACGCGCTGGTCGCCGGCCCGATCGCGGCGGCGTCCTGGCGGATACGCGCGATGGTCCAGCCGGCGTAGCGCCGATGGCTGGAGGCCATGTGCTCCGGCACGGTGGTGTGTTTGTGATTGCCGCTCATGCGCTGATGCGCGGCGATCCGCTCGCCCTTGTGGAAGATCTCGACGGTACGGGCCGTGAACCGCACCTCGACCTCGGCGCGGGCGAAGCGATGCGGAACGCTGTAGTAATGCTTCTCCACCTCGACGTGGTAATCGAGACTGACGCGGCGGATCCGCCACTCGGCGAGGACATAGGGGGACGCCGGCAATGGCTTGAGCGCCGGCCGGTCGACCTCCTCGAGCAACCGGCGGCGTGTCACGCCGAGCCGCCGGATCGGCCGTTCCTCATTCAGCCTCGTGAGCAGTTCGCCGATCGCCGCATTGACCTCGGCCAGGCTGTAGAAGGTGCGATGGCGCAGGCGGCCGAGCAGCCAGCGCTCGACGATGAGGACGGCCTGCTCGACCTTGGCCTTGTCGCGCGGCTTGCGCGGCCGCGCCGGCAAGATGGCGGTGCCGTAATGCGCCGCCATCTCCGCGTAGGTACGATTGATCTGCGGGTCGTACAGGCTCGCCTTAATGACCGCGACCTTGGTGTTGTCGGGCACCACCAGCGCCGGTATGCCGCCGATCGCCGCGAAGGCGCCAACATGGGCGCTGATCCAGTCGGCGAGCCCCTGCGTCCACGTCGCCTGTGCGTAGGTGAAGCTCGATGCGCCGAGCACGGCGACGAAGATCTGCGCCGTTCTGCGCTCACCGGTCAGGCGGTCGACCACCACCGGCACGCCATCGCCGGCATAGTCGACGAACAACTTGTCGCCCGCCGCATGGGCCTGGCGCATCGTCACCGACAGGCGGCCCTCCCAGGCGCGGTAGAGCTCACAGAAGCGCGAGTACCGGTATCCGCCGGGCTCGGTGGCGATATATTCCTCCCACAGGATTGACAGCGTCACGTGCTTGCGTTTGAGCTCGCGGTGCACGGTCGCCCAGTCGGGCTCGGCGATGCGGCGGTGACCCTGACGGTTGCCATTGCCGGTCTTCGCGAACAGGCGAAGTTCCAGAACCGTGTCGGTGACGTCGTCTGGCAACGGCCAGCTCAAGCCCGCGGCCTCGAACCGCCGGAGCGCCAGGCGCACCGTCGAGGGCGCCGCGCCCACCCGTCGCGCAATCTCGCGGCTCGGCAGCCCGGCCGCCTTCATTCTGATCACATCGCGCACACGGCGCATCGCAAGCCTCTCCGTCGGCATCCAGGGTCCCCTTCGCAAAGCCGAAAGAGTTGACCCTATGGGAGCCAGAAGAGGCCTCGTCACCCGGGCGACATCATCCCGGAATGATGGGCGACATCATTTCGGAACGGGTGGGCGACTTCAAATCGGAATGGTGGGCGAGATCATCTCGGAATCCTGGGCGACATCGATCGGAATCCGCAGCCATCAACGTCGGCCCTCCGCTTGGGCACCGATCTAATCTTGGGTTTTGTGCTGTTGGTGGCTTGTGACCTCGAGTGAGACCCAACCGAGTCGGCCTGCCGCAAACGGCGTTGCGACTGCACTCGAGATGACCCGCGATCTGCGCGGCACTCTGTCCCTCGGACCAGAGCTGTTTCAGCTGTGCCAATTCTCTTCTATTCCAGCGCATGGAAGATACTTTGTTGCCAGTTCGGACGTCCGTCGCCTCGGCAATGTAAGTGGTCGAGTGGCAAAGGGGCTGCCTGCCCGAGAAAATGACGATAACCGGCTGGGTGCCACAGCTGCGAGTGCTTGCGGCTTGATGTTGAGTACCACAAAGGGCGCGTTCGCGCGCCTCCCAATCCTGATAGGGGAGCTTCGCTCGCCTTTCCATTATTCTTCGTTGACGGGGACCAAACCGAAGTCCGTAACATGATTTCAGATTTCGGACCTCGCGCGAAGTCCAGCCATGATCATGCGTGACACATCGTTAGTGCACCGCCCAAGCTCGTCGTGTTTCGAGCGCGCTTCCCCCGAACTCTAGACAGCGCACTCAGCTGATCCAGCAAAAGTGCAAGCCAATGTCAGCGAGACAATCATGACAGCGTTATCGACAGAAAGCGCCTCCGAGAGCACTGATATCCCGCTGAGCCGCCTTGATGTAAGCGAACCCAAGCGCTTCGAGGATGATACCGTTTGGCCTTATTTCGAGCGGCTGCGGAGGGAAGATCCCGTTCATTATTGCGAAAACAGCCCATACGGACCATATTGGTCGATAACAAAATACCGCGACATCATAGCCGTGGACTCAAATCACACAACATTCTCATCAGAGCGAAGCGTCACAATAGTCGACCCGCCGGAGGAGTATTGGACCCCCAGTTTTATCAAAATGAATCCTCCTCTCCATGCTCAGCAACGTAAGACTATCAGTCCGATAGCGGCATCGGAGAACTTGGCAAATCTTGAAGGCTTGATCCGCTCGCGGGTTCAGAAGATTTTGGACGGTTTGCCGCGCAACGATACCTTCAACTGGGTCGACAGGGTCTCGATCGAGTTGACGACCCAAATGCTGGCCACGCTGTTCGATTTTCCATTTCAGGATCGGTGGTTGCTGACCTACTGGTCGGACGTAGCTGCCTTGACTCCACAAATGGGCGACCAGATCGACAGCTGGGAAAAGCGAAAGGTGGTGCTGTCGGAGTGCCTGGACTATTTTACGCGGCTTTGGAGCGAACGGGTCGATTGTGAGCCGCGCGGTGACCTGATCTCGATGATGGCGCATTCACCGGCGACCCGAAACATGGAGCCCCGCGAGTTCCTGGGCAACCTCATTCTGCTGATTGTTGGAGGTAACGATACTACGCGCAACTCAATTACCGGGGGCGTCTTGTTCATGAGTCAAAATCCATCCGAAATGCGAAAACTCCGGGATGATGCTTCGCTGGTGTCCGGCGCGGTATCCGAGATTATACGATACCAAACCCCCATTGCACACATGCGCCGGACCGCTGTGGACGATTTCATGATAGGCCACAAGCGAATCAGGCGAGGCGACAAAGTTGTGATGTGGTACATCTCTGGCAACCGAGATGACGAGGTCATTGCGAGAGCCAACAGCTTCATCATCGATCGAGAAAATGTACGGCAACATCTCTCTTTCGGATTTGGGATTCATCGCTGCGTGGGTAGGCGCCTTGCCGAGCTGCAGCTGAAAATCCTGTGGGAGGAGATGCTGAATCGATGTTTGGAGGTAAATGTGGTCGGCGAACCGGAGCGAGTTCAATCGAATTTTGTGCACGGTTATTCCGCACTGCCGGTGCAAATCCCAGGTTAGTCTCGGCTGCGGCCGACCTTCAACACTGTCATGCCGTTCAGAGCCGGCGGTTAGGACAATGACTTTCTGGAGACCAGTTTTCTGGGTAAGTTCACCGGCGTTGCGTGACGGGCTTACGGTTGTTTCGAAGGTTGCGGGCAGGGGCCGCTATCGCGTCGAGGATTTTGGCCGGGCGGCTACGATACTCATCACGGCCTGCTGGAGCCGTGCCAGCGTTCAAAGTCTAGGGAAGCAGTCCGTCCAGTCGATGAACTGAATGACCAGAGACCGGCCATACGAGGGGGCTTACTTCATGTGAAGACGAGGACAAGCAGGCTCGAGCAGAGTAGCGCAAATCCGGCTGCGGTCAGCCCGAGGAAACTGCTGGAGACAAGATCATGACTGCCCATGAACGACCTCTGCGGCGAGGAATAGAGATCGGCAATCGCCGCTCCGCTTCCCTTTCTGGCCAATCTCGGCATTGTTATTCAAATGAGCCGCATAATTCCTGCCGGTCTCGTGGCAGAGCGCACTTTTCCAGCAAGATCGAGCGACAGTTCGCCGCGTTCCGGCGGGCATCCTCGTTAGTGCTCTCGTGGTTGCAAACGGATCGCTCCGCCAGAAGCTGAGTAGACCAGAGCATCTTGACAGCAAAACTCACTCAATCGTGCCGTCCGCGTTTGAGCGCTTGCAGGATTGAGCGCCCATCTGAACCGCCGCCGCGGATTTGGCGGAGGCTCCAAGTCTTGAGAAGGTGGAGCCATGACAAGCAAGACGACGAGAAATGTTCACCCGAGGCCCGAGCCCGACGGGGTCGTATAGCTCTGTATCAGGCCAACGAGCACAGGTCGCGCTGGACGACGGTGACTTCCATTGCGGCCAAGATTGGCTGCACGCGCAGACCTTGCATGACTGAGTCAAGTAGGTCGAGATCGACAGTGGGCAGCGGGCCGGCGTTCCGACCGAGCTGGCCGAGAAGCCCAAGGCTCTGGAACGGAAGAACCGCGAGCTTCGCCAGCCAACGAGAACCTGCGCAAGGCAAGCGCTTATTTTGCGACGGCGGAGCTCGACCGCCGGTCCAAGCCATGATCGCATCGACGATGATCGTGCGGCGCGTGGGGTTGAGCCGATCTGCAAGATGTTGCCGATCGCCCCCTCGACCTACCGCGGAAGCAGATTATTCCCAAAGGCGGGCGACATGCCACCAGCGATGTTCAGATCTTCGGCAGAAGGCGATCTCGGGGCAATAGCTCTCATTGGAAGAGCACGAAGAGATCGCGCCTCTCAAGGTGCAGGGCCAATCGATCCAACAGATTGGACGTCGCGTGGGGCGGGCTGATTCGACAGTCTCGCGTGAACTGCGGCGCAACGGCCGCCCGCGCCGAACCAGAGGGCCATGGCCGCCCATGTGAGGACCATAGCGCCCGCATGAGGCCGGCCCGGCGCTCAGGGAAATGCGAGAGCCCGGAAATCCGAGCCGTACGGGACGATTCCGTCCTCCTCGCAACGAGACGTTTCGAACGCGGCGCGATCGTTTCAAACGCAAGCGCCGCGCGAATTGCGAGGATACCAAGCCGCGTCAAACCATGAATTCACTTCTGCACGCGAGAGGCTTTTAACCGCTCGGCAAATGTGCGCTATACCGAGTGCAAAGAGGGCACTAGCCTTATCGCATTATCCCTCGAAAGGAGAGATGGAGCGTGAGCGAATTTACGGGAGAGGTTCAAGCGAACATGGGCCTGGTCTTGGATCAGGTCTGTGCGGGGCTGCCGAATGGCGGTGACCACGAGAGCCGCCGGTATGTCGCTGAGCAACTGATCCAAGCGGTACGGGCGGGAAAAACGACTCTGGGGGAGCTGACCTCTGCGGGACGTCGCGCTGTCGTCTATCTGAAGAATGCGCCGAAATCAGCCTAGCAGTCCCTTGTTGCCGGCCCGATCTGCCCTGCGTTCGCTCGCAGGCAACCGCGTACCCGACAGACCTCGTGGTGTTAGGGCACATTGACGGGTGGCATGGGCGCCGTCGGGCGCGGCATGAACGCGCTTTGGTGGTGGCCGCGTGCCGCCAATATGATCGCGAAAGCCGTGAGAACGATCAGGAGTCCACGCATATCGACAGATTACTCGGAGAGCTGTATCGCATTATGAAACGGCTCATAGCCGGTGTGCCGAATCAACAAGAAAACGAAGCTGTTGTATCATTCGATGAGGCGAACGCGGTTGGACTGCAAAGCGCCAAAGTCATAACGCTTGGTCTTGCGGCAAGACGGCAAAGTCATGCCTTTTGTGCCGAAAACGTGCGTACGGGCCTCGTTGGAAGCAGAAATCTGCGGCGGATTTCAATCGTAGGATCAATCGCTGGATGCCTTCGTTCTTGGCCTTCTCTTGGGCTTTCGTCCCCGTCACGAGTTCACCGAACGGGCCGCGGATCATGAGCGTCTAGGCCTCCAAGCTTCTCCTGACCACTTGCGACAGAGACTGACCCACGAGCTGTTCGTAAGCGCCAGGATCCGTCGCGCCCTCGGTATTGATGAGGAAGACCCGTGCGTCAGGTTCAAGACCAGTCAAGCGCGCGAGGTCGAATCGGCCGCAACTTTCAGCAACCCTGCCAACCAACCCCGCCACTTTCGCCTGCAACGATAGCCGGATCACCGTCCCGGGGATTGGCCAAACGGTTCATAATCCCGACGGCCTCCTCGTCATCGACAATCATAAAAGCGTCGGCTGCGCGCGAAAGGATGCGCCAAGCGACGAGCGAAGGTTCGTAGCACTCTAGCATCGCCATCACCGTCGGCTGCCCATGAGCTACCTTGACGCAATGCCCGGTTCGAGCGCTTTCAAACAGGCACGCTGCGCGCGATGGATCGACAACCGTGAAGGACGGGCGACTATCACCTAACGACACCGAAAAATGTCCAAGACCGCTGCGGCAAGTCCACCGACTCCTGACTGGACGAGGACGTGGGTCGGAGGTTCGGGCAACTGTCGTAGTGCTTCGGTCAGGAGCGCGGAGATCCCTGCATTACCAGACCAGGGATAGCCCGGCCAGGACCTGTCAGACACCGTGATTCAGCCGTTCTCTGCGGCAACTCGGGATGCTTCGTCAACGGAGTCATCGTAGTTGCCGCTGACGCGGATCATCTGCGCGCCATGTGGGACGATTGCTGCGCTACGCTGATCGCTGACGCCCGAGTGAATGAATATAGCGCAGTTCGCCCCCACGAGCTGAGCGCCGTGCGCTACGGACCTGCCATGATTGCCGTCCGTTGGCGCAGGATACCGTCATCCCCCGTGCTACGGCCTTCACCTCAGGTGCGTGAAGCTCCGAGATGTCAACAGCCCTGCCGAGGCGCGGAGTTGCTACTTCTAAGACGAGCCGGATGACGGCATAGGAGCCGCCCAAAGCCTTGAAACTGCCAAGCCCGAGCCGGTGACCCTCGTCGTTGACTTGGACCGACCCCACGCCAATCTCGTGGGCGAGGCCCGGCAAGGAAATCAGCGCTGTTTCCTTGTGGCCATTGCGATATCAAGAAACCGTTCCACCTCGCACGCAGCTTCGCGACTCAGCATGTTGGCATCCGCACTATCCAAAGGCGCCCGGTGGTCAGTGCGATGGTTAGGAAGCAACATGGTTCGAGTTGGCGCCGATCTAAGCATCGCGGCGATGCGCTTGCCGAAACACTAGCGGCAATCCCAGCGATGTCACGCCTTCTCGCTAATCCGCAAGAAATGGGAGGCCGCTCTCGATGACGACCCCGACGGTGCTCAGGCTCGGGCGGGTGATGCTGATGTTTGAAGATCCGGCAGGAGGGCGTTGCGGCCATCGCTCACCCGTTCCCGGCTGCACTCCTCGTTTTGAGCACCAGGAAGGATGACGATTTCTAGGCCGTGGACACGAACTCGGTCCTCATCACGTACCCAGATCCAGCAGCACGAGAGCAAAAGGCAGCAGAGGCAAGCGCGTTGGATTGCAGTGGCGGGCCTTGCTCCCAGCCGGTTGATGCGTGCCTTCATGTTCTGCCGGCCCGGACGGCCAAAGCGCGGCCGAAGTCGAACCAGCATCGACGCTGGTCGTGATCCCGTTGCACGGTGAAGCAAGGACCTCCGATGGCAAGGCGTCCTTCGTAGCCGAATGGAGACTCTGCGCGCTATTCGAGCGCGGAAATTCGGCAGCGTGAACTCGTGCGCCGTGCGAAGAGTAGCGTTGGCCCCAGCCCGCAGATGATGGCGCCTGATGCCTGTCGCGCCTGAACGAAGAATGAGGGCCTTTTTTGCAAAGCCATCCCTCGTCTTCTGTCCCCAATAGGTCACAATCAGGTCTACGCTCGTGTTGAGTGCGAGCGAAATGAGCCCAGGACGATGAACTGCATGCTGACACTCCCAGATGGGTCGACGAGTTGCGGGATGAACACGAGAAAGCATGCGGCTGTCTTGGGGTTGAGCGCCTCTATGACGATGCCCTGGCGAAAAGCAGAATGCGCATCTGTCGTCTGCAATTCTATCGGATCGACGCTTGTCTCGCGCCACGCCTTAATCCCGAGCCAGATGAGATATAGGCCTCTGGCGATCTTTAGGAAGGTGAACGCTTCTGCGCTTGCGACAACACGGGCAGACAGACCGACGGTGCCGCCGAAAACGTGGACAAGCCCTCCGGTACCCAGGCCAACGCTCGATGCGAGCCCTTCACTTCTGCCGCCAGCAAGCGTGCGGGCCACAATATAGAAGAGACCCTGGCCCGGCGTGACCACCACAAACAATGCCACCACCAGGAACAAAAATAACGTATGCGAGTTGAACATCGCTCAACCCGATTATCGTTTCAACTGGCGTTAGCGGCGCCAATCTTCTTGCATGATGGCTAGACCCGTTTCACGCCCGAGTGCAATTGCAGAAAGCTCAGGACTGCAGCGGCCGTTTGGCTCGCTACAAAGCCATTTGTAACGCCGCCGGCCGGCCGCTGGACGGTTCTGGCTCATTTGCGCTCTTGTCGGAAGACGGAATGCACAGCCGACGCCTCGCAGGCCTTTGCGCCGACGAAAGCGGCGGCGCGTGACTGAGCGACCCAAGGCTTCGCGGTCATGGTTGTCCAACAGTCGGATGACCAGTTTCGGCTGCTCGAAGAAGGAATGCACGTCTTCTCTGAGAGATATTCCTACTGCCGGGTTGACGGCCTTGACCAGAACCAGAGGACGTCAATCTGGTACAGCAAGAATGCCGCAGACTGGCTCTATGGAAGGAACCAGTTCTAGCCTACATCGGTGTCATGAATGCTCCACAGCATAGGCCACCGAGATGAGCAATGAAAGCGCTCACCTGCACTCTGACACAGCGATCGGCGCACCGGTTTACAAGACCTGGATGTGCGCGCTCTGCGGGGTTGTTTACAGCGAGCGGGAGGGATGGCCGGACGAGGGCATTCCGCCGGGCACTCGCTGGGAAGACGTCCCCGACGAGTGGATCTGCCCCGATTGCGGCGCAGACAAGAGTGAATTCCAGATGACTGAGGTCTGAACGAAATCCCGTTGATGCTGCGAGCAACGTGCGCGGCATTCATCAATTGCCAGGGAGCTAGCATGTACGTCCCCCCACATTTCGCCGAGTCGCGCCCTGAGGCGCTTCACGATCTCATCAACAAAAATCCTCTCGGCATCCTCTTTACTAACGGGAAGAGCGGGCTCGACGCAAATCACCTGCCTTTCGAGTTGCATGCGAAGGAAGGGCAGCAGGGCGTGCTTCATTCACATGTGGCTCGCGCAAATCCCATTTGGCAGGATATCGCGACGGGAAACGAGGTGCTGATCGTATTCCGCGCCGGGGATGCCTACATCGCGCCGAACTGGTATCCGAGCAAGGTCGAGTTCAAGAAGCAGGTCCCGTCCTGGAACTATATGGTGGCTCATGTGTACGGACGCGTGACAATCCGCGACGATGAGCGTTACGTTCGTGGCATGGTCGCGCGGCTGACGCGCATCCATGAGGCGAAGCAGGCCGATCCTTGGAAGATGACTGACAGCCCCAAGGACTACATCGATATGATGCTCAAGATGATCGTCGGAATCGAGATCGAGATCACACGACTCGTTGGCAAGTCGAAGCTTAGTCAGAATAAAGAGGTCCGGGACATTCTCGGTGCAGGGAACGCGCTCAAGGCCCAGGGCAAGGATGTGATCGGCGATGCAATGCTGGCCGCCGCTGTGGCCAAAGCGGAGCAGGCCTGACTCATATCCGACGGAGCGACATGCTCGGAGAAATCGTGGCGCAACGACCTACTTGTGATCCTCGGGTATGACGGGGCCAAACCCATCGGCGGCCCTGCGCAAGCATGGATAATCTCATTCGCCCTACGATCGTCTGCCGCTGGCGAAAGCTGTAGTTGGACTCAAAAACTGGAGATCAGTGCGCGTTCTTCCCGGCGCGCTGCGGAGCACCCAACCCAATGTTCAAGTTCGCGGCGAGCGCCGATTGCCGCGAAAGAGACCTGAGCGCGGCCATCCAGATATTATCTGGCAGTTTCCATCCGTGGGCGCTTGGACAGTTTGGCCTTTCTGTTCGCGCGGACCGATGCCTCAAGGACACCTTTCAGGCGGACTGCGGCCGCCTGCAATTCCGCGACGGAAAAGCCGCCGAAGCCGAGCATTAGACCGAACCGAGCAGGCGCATTTTGGTACATGGGCGAGATCGGTCGCACAACCAGCCCGGCCTTGTGTGCTTGCTCGGCAAGCTTGACGTCGTCGAGGCCGGCAGGAAGCCAAAGCACCAGGTGCATACCTTGGTCGCTGGGTTGGAGCGCTGTCCAGGACGGCAGCTCCGTCTCAATGGCGGAGATCAGGGCCACGCGCCGTTCTGCGTAAGCGCCCCGGATGCGCCGTATGTGAGCTTCGAAATAGCCCTCGCGCATATATTGCGCGAGCATATATTGATCGGCTGTCGGAGAATGGCGGTCAATAAGAGCACGGGCGCCCGCGAACGCATCCACCAGCGGAAGGGGAACGATGGCGTATCCGATCCGCATGGATGAAAACAGCACTTTGCTCATCGTCCCGAGATAGACGACACGTGTAGGATCGAGTCCCTGCAGGGACGGAAATGGATGTCCCGCGTAGCGAAGTTCGCTGTCGTAATCGTCCTCGACAATCCAGGCATTGTTTTGACGGGCCCAGGACAGCAGAGCCGTGCGTCTCCCCATGCTCATCGGCATGCCGAGCGGATATTGATGCGATGGCGTAACGAACGCAACCCGAGCCTTCGGGCATCGGACGAGACCTTCGTGGACGTCGATGCCCTGCGCGTCGACGGGAATGCGAGAGGTCTGGACGTTGAAGTTTCCGAGAACCGCGACAATACCGGGATAGGCGGGGTCTTCCGCCCATACTGCGTCTCCGTCCGCAAGAAGAACGGTTGCAGCCAGAAAAAGACCCTGCTGCGTACCCGCCGTGATCACGACTTGGCCGGCCTCGCATTTCACTCCACGGGCTTTACGAACGTAGTCAGTAATCGCGAGCCGCAAATCAGGCAATCCTTTCGGGTCGATGTATCCCGACGGGGCAGCCACGCGCAGCGCTCGGACGCGATTACCGAGACGGCGCCACTTGTCATCCGGGGCGACCGCGCCTGCCGGATGAGCGATTGCAAATGGCGCCGTCCCTTGCGGCCGAAGAGCTTGCGCGACCTCTGCAAGACGGGCGACGTTCTCCCGCAACACAGGGCCGATCCGCGGCGGCGCAATGAATGCCTGCGGTGGGCTGACGAGTTCGCGACCGCCGTTGACGTTGGCGACGATCGTGCCGCCTCTGGCGCGCGCCTCGAGGTAGCCTTCCGCATGTAGCTGACCGAACGCCTCAATGACCGTACCCCTCGCGAGTTGGAGCGATGCCGCGAGGGCGCGGGTGGACGGCAGCCGTTCGCCCGGCTTCAACATCCCGTTTGATATCGCCTCGCGAAGTGCCTGTGTAAGTTGTTGTCCGACCCGGCCTGCGGCCTTGTCGAGAGAGCCCAGCGAGGGAATTGCGATGATGTTTCGGCGCCTTGCCATTGCCGTTCTGGTCTACCTGTCCGCTCGTACTTTGAAGTCCAGAATAGACCAACTCTGTGAGTCATTGAAAGAAATCGTCACAAACCGCTCTACCGCTCGGTTTCGACATCCAACCCGCCGAGCAGCGATGGCCTTGCGGGTCAACGACCATTTCCCCACGACGTAGGTAGCTCGGCCCGAGGCCGTGGAAGATCGCCTCGTTGAATCGACGGGCTGAGCATCTTCGTTGTTGAGAGGCTATCCAGTTTCGAAGCCCGTCGAGAGTGTGAAATCCATCGGCCGCGTAGCAGCGGACGTCCGGAAGGAAAGCCTGCATCAATTCGGCGAGCGCATGTCCCGGATCGAGGTCCAAGCACCCTGCTGGCCCTCAGCTCTGCCAGGGCCTCCGGGGTCCCGACCGCTCGATGAGGCGCGCGAGCTGCAAAGTGAGCTTCACTGTTGCATCGCTTGCGGAGAAGATGCGCTCGCCGTCGCCTCCTGCGATCAGAATCCGCTGGCTTTCGATCGGCCTCGCGCCTGCTGGCGGCGAGCGCCTCTTGCAAGGGTTTGCGGGCGCGCGCGAGCCGTGACGTGCGGGAAGTGATCTCAATGCGTGTCTATATGTTGAAGGCGGCTGCGGCGCTCAGGCGCTACATCGATGATCGCCTTGTACAGATGGATCGGCGAGCATCAGCGATAGCTCCCTACCAGACCAATGAAGAATGCATGATCTGAGGTTCTCCGCAGGCGCGGACGCCCCCGCGGCGAGGGTTGCTGTTCGGCGCCAAGCAGAGGTTTGCCCTGAACCAAGCTCCAGCCAGACCTGCAGTTCATTGCGAGGAGCGGGCGTCTTCACCGTCGAGCTGAGCCAGCAGCCAGTCTGCAAACGCTCGTACGGCCGATCTTTGTCGGCTGGCGCGCGGATAGATGAGACGGTGACCGACGTAACTGATATCGGTCGCACGTCCCGCCAATGGGGCAACCAATCGCCCATTGGCCAGTTCAAGCTGGGCCAGGAGGGTTGATTCCAACGCCACTCCCAATCCCTCCGCAGCGGTCGCAATTGCAAGAAAGCTCCGATCGAACCTCATGCCGTGGAGCGCGGGGGCTTCCAATCCGTTGGCAGCGAACCATTGATGCCACTGCACCTGCTTCACGTCTGAGCGGATGAGCGTCTGATCGAGGAGATCAGCGGCCTTCCTTATCGATTTTGCGAGCGAGGGAGAGCAGAGCGGCGTGACCGTCTCCTCTGGTAGTGGAACAATCTCGACGCCTTCCGCGCGCGGCGGACCGTAGACGATGTCGATATCGAAATCATCGTTGCTGAAGCGCGCATAATCCGTGCTTGCGGCCAGTCGAACCTCGAGCTTCGGGTAAGCAGCGAGAAACTGCGCAAGCCGTGGCGCCAGCCATTGCGCAGCAAAACTTGGGGCGGAATGGACGCGCACCAGTTGTGGGCGGCGGGCGGCGACTTCTTCAAGCCCGCGGCGGAGCTGATCGAACGCCGCCCCGGTGTGACGCATCAGATTTTCGCCGGCTGGCGTGAGCCGCACAGATCGCGCGCTGCGCTCGAACAGAACGGTCCGAAGCGTGGCCTCCAGCTTGCGAATCGCGTGACTGACGGCGCTCGGCGTCAGGTGAAGCTCATTCGCCGCATCGCGAAACGATCCGGTCCGGGCTGCGGCTTCAAAGGCACGAATTGAGGATATCGGGATCTTCGAGAGCATTCGATAAGTGAACCAGATTCATCGATCCGTGACAACTGCGCGTTTGTAGGGCCGGCCTCCGCAGGTCATTCCTAAATCCAGCAAGGAAGAACAATTTGCGGGAGGAATTGATGCTGCTCAGCGGTAAGACGGCAATCATTTCGGGCGCGGCCTCGCCGCGGGGCATCGGGCTCGCAACCGCCCGGCGGTTCGCCGCCGAGGCCGCTCGGGTGGCCATTCTGGATGTCGACGCGGGCGCCGCGGCGGAAGCTGCGGCATCGCTTGGAAAGTCCCACATTGGACTGGCGTGCAACGTCGCCGACAAATCGCTCTGCGAACAGGCAGTCACCCGTGTGATCGAAACCTTCGCAGGCATCGATATCCTGATCAACAATGCCGGGATCACCCAGCCCGTCAAGTTCCTGGACATTTCACCGGCCGATTGGGATCGAATTCAGGACGTCAATCTCAAGGGTATCCTGTTTCTGTCCCAGGCGGTGATCCCGCATATGCGCGCACGGAAGTCCGGGTCGATCGCGTGCATGTCGTCCGTCTCGGCCCAGCGCGGTGGTGGAATTTTTGGCGGGCCACACTACTCGGCTGCGAAAGCAGGGGTCCTTGGCCTCGCCAAGGCGATGGCGCGGGAGTTCGGCCCTGACGGGATTCGCGTCAACTGCGTTACGCCCGGCCTGATCGGCACGGATATTACGGCAGGCAAGCTGAATGATGAAATGAGAGCGAAAATTCTGGAAGGCATTCCGCTCAATCGCCTCGGCACGGCAGAAGATGTCGCCGGTATCTACACCTTCCTGGCCTCGGACCTATCTGCCTACGTCACGGGTGCCGTGATCGACGTCAACGGCGGCATGCTTATCCACTGAGCCAGCGAGATAAGGTCCAGATCGATGGAAACGCCCACCAATGCGCTTATCAACGCGCCCAAGCTAGCGGACCGCGCCTACAACATCCGCCGCAATGCGCTGCGCATGGGCGAAGTCCAGGGGCAGGGTTATATCGCGCAGGCGCTCGACATCTCCGATGTTCTCGCCGTGGCCTATTTCCACGCCATGCGTTACCGGCCTGAAGACCCGTCCTGGGAGGGCCGGGACCGCTTTCTGCTCTCCAACGGACATTATGCCATCGCACTCTACGCAGCTTTGATCGAGGCGGGAATTGTCCCGGAGGAAGAACTCGAAACCTATGGCAGCGACGAGAGCCGCCTGCCGATGTCGGGCATGGCCTCCTACACGCCCGGAATGGAAATGTCGGGCGGATCGCTCGGACTTGGGCTGAGCATTGCCGTCGGCATGAGCCTAGGACTCAAGCGCAAGAGATCCGAGGCACAGGTATACACGTTGTTTTCCGATGGCGAACTCGACGAAGGCTCCGTCTGGGAAGCGATCCAGTCGGCAGGCCACTACAAGCTCGACAATCTGATCGGCATCGTCGACGTCAACAATCAGCAGGCGGATGGTCCTTCCACGCAGGTTATGGCCTTCGAGCCGCTGGTCGACAAGCTTCAGGCCTTCGGCTGGTTCGTGCAGCGGATCGACGGCAACGATCTCGATGCCGTACTTACCGCGTTCGACGCCGCCAAGTCCCATCCCGAGCCCAAGCCGAGGATGATCGTCGCCGACACTCTGATGGGGAAGGGCGTTCCTTTCCTGGAGCAGCGCGAGAAGAATCATTTCATCCGCGTCGAGCAGCACGAATGGCAGCTCGCGCTTGCCGCGCTGGAACCTGGGAGGCAGGCATGAGGACCATCAGATCAGCACCGCAGCCGCGCAAGCCGCGCCTGACCACCTCCGCCATGATCGCATCGATCGCTTCTGAAAGACAGAAGACGAAACCGGCGCCCTTTGGACATGCGCTCGTCGAGCTCGCCCGCAGCCGCCCTGAGGTTGTCGGCATGACGGCCGATCTGGGCAAATACACCGATCTACACATCTTCGCGAAGGAATTTCCGGACCGTTATTATCAGATGGGCATGGCCGAGCAGCGTCTGTTCGGCGCTGCGTCGGGCCTTGCCGCCGAAGGCTTCATGCCGTTCGCGACCACTTACGCCGTGTTCGCATCGCGACGGGCTTACGACTTCATACACCAGACGATCGCGGAGGAAGATCGCAACGTGAAGATCGTCTGCGCGCTGCCGGGGCTGACCTCGGGCTATGGCCCGAGCCATCAGGCCGCAGAAGATGTCGCCCTGTTTCGCGCGATGCCGAATATGACGGTCATCGATCCCTGCGATGCTCACGAAATCGAGCAGCTGGTGCCCGCCATCGCGGCCCATCACGGGCCTGTCTACACCCGCCTGCTGCGCGGCCAGGTGCCGCTCGTGCTGGACGAATATGATTACAAATTCGAGCTCGGCAGGGCCAAGCTGATTCGTGACGGGAAGGACGCCCTGGTCATCTCATCCGGCATCATGACCATGCGTGCGCTCGAGGCGGCGCAAACCTTGAAGGGCGACAGCATCGACACTGCGGTGCTGCATGTTCCAACCATCAAGCCGCTCGACACTGAGACGATCTTGCGTGAATCCGGCAAATCGGGCCGTCTTGTCGTCGTTGCCGAGAACCACACGTCGATTGGCGGCCTTGGCGAGGCAATTGCCGCGGTTCTAACGCGTTCAGGCGTTCATCCGCGTTTCCGCCAGATCGCATTGCCGGACGAATTTCTTGACGCTGGCGCACTTCCGACACTGCACGACCGCTACGGGATTTCTACCGCAGAGGTCGCAAGGCAGATCAAGCAGTGGCTTGCACCGGCGCTAAGCGCCAATCCAGCCAAGTCCTTGTGAGGAGCTACACCCGTCGCATGTTGCGGCGGCGAGCGATGACTCTTGCCTACATGCCGGCGGTCGAGAGCGGTGAACCAAGAGACGCGAAAGCTGCACGCCAGCGCAGGCTGATGCTGTCGGCACCAACGTCAATGCAGGATCAGGAGGAAACATGATTGTCTCGAAGCCCGGAAGGATGAGCCGCCGTACGCTATTGATGGCAGCCACGGCCGTACCTCTCTGCGGGATTCTTACTCGTCCGGCTTCCGCAGCCGAGTTCGGTTTACAAGTTTGCGACCGGGCAGGATCCGACCCACCCCGTGAATATCCGGGCCCAAGAGGCGATCGACCGATCCGCGAAGCGACGAGCGCGGGCTGGAGATCAGGCTGTTTCCGGCCAATCAGCTCGGCTCCGACACCGAACTCCTGACCAGGTACGCAGCAGCGTGAGTTCTTCAACCAACCGTCCTCGATTCTTGCCACCCTGGTGCCGAGCGCGGGCATGCACCGTCTTCGCATTCGCCGATTACGACAGCGTGTGGAAGGCGATGGACGGCAAACTCGGCACCTAAGGAATTCCGGTCATTGCCCGTCACGACGACATGCTTCCTTTTGCGAGCTTTATTGTCCCGAGGATGCGCTTTGGGTCTCCCTTTTCGCGGATGAGAACCAGCCCGTCGTCGTCAAGACACTCAAGCGGACCGCGGCGATCGGCAGCTATCGCCGAGCTGTCGGCTGGACCCATGAGACGCGGGGTCGGCGCGGCATCGACAGGAGCTATCTACTTTTTGGTCAATGAGTTGGGCTGCCGCCGCGCCCTGCCCACTTAATATGCATGCGTTCGCGGGCTTCGCGGCGACGCTGGCGCCGTTCGCGTCGGCGCTTCGCTCGCTCTGCCGGCAGCGGCAAGGATGGCACTGGTGGCCCGGCCGTTTCGACCGGCACCTTCTCGACCGGCTCGTGTTCGGTCCGGCGCGCCTCCATGGATTCGAGCACGGCTCGTCCCTTCACAGTAATCCTCCAGCCGCCGTTTTGACGCTCGACGAGGCCGTCCGAAAAAATGTCGAGCTCGGGTACGCGCGTTGCCATCCGCTTGGTGCGCTCGGCCCATTCCGGGCCGCTGGTCGCCAGGATGGACATGTCGCGCTTGAGGTCCGCCATCACGGCGAATCCATCCGGATAACTCACCAGGATCTTCAAGACCGTGACCTGGAAATTCACTGCGCACCTCGCCTGATCAACGCCACATCCTCGGCGCTTGTGTCAGGGCTTTCCGGCCAATCTGCCGCAGCTCGTCCGGTGTCGTTTCGCCGGTCTTTGCGGTTCCGAGGATCTTGCAGGCCACATGGGTGCGAGCGCCCGTCTCGTCGCGGGCTAGCTTTTCGCAGACCTCGTCAAGTACCGCTCGCAATAGAGCGGTTGTAGCTTGTTCAAACATGGGTGCGCCCCTTGGAAAGCCCGATCCTACCGCAAGTCTTTCCATTTTGGGATTCATGAATGTGAACTAATGAACTCTGCCGCACTGCACACGACCTGCGCCTGCGCCCCTCCTGAAATCCTGCTCGAAACTGCGCCTCTCAAATCGGCCAGGCCGAGTTGCGGCTCACCTGCCCCTCACCGTGGGGCGAGGACAACGATACTCCGAGAAGCCGAACCGGCTTTGGAGCAGGCATCTCGTTTTGAAGCAGCGCGATCGAGAAGTGTTCGAGCTCGCTGTGGTTCGACTTCGCGATCGGCATGGACCTGCTGCGCGTGATGATGTCAAAATCGTTGACTTGAGCCTTCAGCGTGACTTTCCGGGCCCGCGCGGTCCTTGTCCTCCCAGTGCCGCCAGACCTTCTCGATCAGCGGGCCCAACTCGGTGGCCATTGCGTCGAAAGCGCTAAAGATCGGTTGAGGACGTATTCTCCGCACCAACCGACTTCCGGATCCGGTTCGCGCGGACCTCGCGGTGATCGATGCCCCTCGATATCCGGTAGTATTACGCGCCGGCCTTGCCGAAATTGGCTTGCAGAGTCGAGCGACTGATTGCGGACGTCGAGGCAGTGTACCGCCCGATAGCATTCATCTTGGCGCAAGTCGCCGGACCGATGCCGTGGGATTTGCTGACAGGGAGTGCCTCCACGAAGCCGGGGCTCGTCTCCGGCGTGATGACGTACTGGCCGTTTGCCGCGCCAGGCTTTCTGCAGATACGCGCCGGCCGCGGAAACTCGCGTCCGAGGGGGCGCGCTAGCTGTGGTCTCTCAGGAGGTTGTCCATCTGGTCTGAACCGAGGAAGCTGAGGTTGCGAAGCTTCAGTTTTCCAAGGAGAGACCAGATGAACATCCACAAGAATGCGCCTCTGACGCCCAAAGGTCGAGAGGCGATGGTCCGAAGCGTGGTGGAAGGTGGGCTGAGCCAGGCCGACGCTGCCTACCAGTTCAACACGACGCCGAAGACCGTCGCCAAATGGGTCAAGCGGTTCCGCGGGGAAGGTGTGGATGGCTTGCGCGACCGCTCGTCGCGACCCCATTCATCGCCGAGCCAAATCCCGCCAGCCACGTGTGCAGCCATCGAGGCCTTGCGCCGGCAGCGCCACACCGGCAAGCAGATCTCGGCCGAGGTCGAGGTGTCGGCGGCCACCGTCAGCCGCGTCCTGCGCCGCTTGGGCTTGAACCGGATCCGCGATCTGGAGCCGGCCGAGCCGGAACGTCGCTATGAGCGCGAGAATCCAGGCGAAATCATTCACCTCGACATCAAAAAACTCGGGCGTTTCCAGCGTGTCGGCCACCGCATCACCGGCGATCCGAGTGGCCCGAACAAAAGCCGTGGCGCCGGTTGGGATTTCGTCCACGTCTGCATTGACGACCATTCCCGCGTCGCCTTCTCCGAGATCAAGCCCGATGAGACGGCGGAGAGTGCTGTTTCCTTCCTCAAGGCGGCTGTGGCTTATTACAAAAGCCTCCGCGTCACCGTCGCGCGCGTCATGACCGATAATGGGAGTTGCTACCAGTCCTTCGCATTCCGCGATGCTTGTCGGGATTTGGGCATCAAGCATATCCGCACCAAGCCCTACACGCCGAGAACAAACGGCAAGGCCGAACGCTTCATCCAGACCGCACTTCGGGAATGGGCTTACGCCAAAGCCTATCCAACATCAGATCGGCGCGCCCAAGAACTGCCAATCTGGCTGCACCAATACAACTGGCACAGACCACATGGTGGTATAAACTCGCAAAAGCCAATCAGCAGACTCGGTCTAACCGAGGACAACCTCTTGAGGCTCCACAGCTAGCTCGCCCTGGTCAGTGCTCTGGAGCGGGACATCGCTGACGGTCGGCTGTCCGATGGCGACTGCCTTCCGCCGCACCTTGAACTGGCACCAGAGCTCGGCCTGTCCGTCGGCACCGTCAGCAAAGCCTATCAGAAGGCCGAACAACGCGGTATCAGCGGACATGTCGGGCAGGGCACCTTCGTCCGGCGTCATTCGCCGCGCAGGCCGAGGCGGCCACGGCATGACATGAACCGGTCAATTTAGCGCTGAGCGTGCCCGGCCACGGAAGCGAAACGCAGGTCCTGTCCGCGTTGTTTGGCGAGGTGGTGCGCGAACCTGATCTTGCACTGTTGTTGGGCTACCATCCTCACGCTGGCCTTTCCCAGGAACGTGAAATCATCGCAGCCTCGCTCTCTGACAACGCCTTTACGGTCGCGCCGGCACAGCTGATTCTGTGCAACGGCGCCCAGCACGCGATCGATGTCGCCCTGCGCTTCGTGGCAAAACCCGGCGACAGTGTCTTGGTGGGTGCTTTCACTTATCCCTGCTTCAAAGCCATCGCCGCGCCAGCCACCTTAATTTGGTGCCCGTGGACATGGATGAGGACCGAATCGACCCTGAGGCGCTGAAAAAGCCTGCCGGGCGTCCCGAGCGCGAGTGCTCTATTGCCTGCCGACGTTGCAGAGCCCCACGGCTCGCACGCTGAGTCTTGACCGCGGGGGCGCATCGGTGAATTCGCCGAGGAGCTCGATCTCGCCATCATAGAGGATGACGTTTACCGCTTTTTCTTCCCCGAGCGTCCTGTGCCGATCGCCTCATTGGTGCCGGCCCTCTCCTTCTAAATCACGTCCTACTCCAAATACCTTGCGCCAGCCTTCAGGCTCGGGACAGTGACAGTCCCGCCGGCCTACATCGCTCAAACTCAGCTCCTCCTGCACGCCTGTGCCTGGTTTGTTGCTCAGGTGTTAGGAGACTGTGGTGCGGTTGATTGAGAGCGGAAAGCTGGAAGAACTTCTGCGTGAGCGGCGGCGTCAGGCGCACGAACGTTACGGGGTGCTCCTAGACTTTTTCCCAATGCCGCAAACTTCAGTTCTCAGCCTTCTACGGATAGTTGCAGTTGCCGCAAGAGTGGTCCGCAGATCGGTTTACGGCCGCTGCGCCAGGACGAGGCATACTTGTCCCCCCCCGCATCGCCTCAGCGGTGGGAAAGGGGGATCCTGGCGCCATTCGCATCTGTTTTGGCGCCCCCAGCGATCCTAAAGAACTGTCCGATATATTTCAGATACTTCGGGACATTATGGCTCGCCGGCCAGTAAACGTCGCTTCTCACGCGTAGGTGTCCGTCTTCGTTTCGGTACGCGTGGCGAATCCCTTCGCACGACAGCCCCTTTTCTTGGCTGCGACGATAGATCGGCTGCCATCAAGCCGGTGCTGCCGAACTAAAGAAGATCACCGATGGAAATTCTCGGCCAGGTCTCGGTCTGCCGAGCGGCTTTAATCTTCGCCGACCAAGCGTCGATGAGACTGTCGAGGACCAATCGTCCGTTGCCACGAGTATCCGGCCATTTCATCGTTGGTGTTCCCAGTGGCAGCGAGATCACCCCATGCGCCGCCGATAGCAGGGCGGTCGCGAGGCGCTCCGTCAGCCTTGGCGTCGCCTCCACCCCTAATTCGGAAAGATACTCCGCCATCGAGGTCACAAATAGCCCGTAGCCCTTTCGTGCGATCTCAGTTTCACCGAAATAAACCCCGTCGGGAAAACGCCTGTCCTCGACTGTGCCGGCCATCGAATAGAGCGATCGAAAATGATCGGGGTTGTTCACCCAATACTCGATATAGGCCTCCATGACACGCCGCAGCCGGACCTCACCGCTGGAATGAAGCGCGCGGACTTGGTCGAGCCGATCCGCCATTTCCTCGAGATTCCTCTCCTTCACTGCCAGCAGCAGCAGGATCTTGGTCGGAAAGTATTTGAGAACCGTACCCTTCGAGTAACCGAGCGCATCGGCGATCTTCTGGATCGAAACGGTTTCGAGTGTGCCGCTCGCGAACTCCTTTCGCGCTGTTTCCAGGATTCGAGCCTGCAACGCGCGCTTATCAGCTTCTTGGCGTGCGCGCTTCTGAAAGCGTCGCATCCCCTTGGAGTTTCCTGATCTCTCGGCCGACATCCAATCTCCGCCCGGTCTGTCCTGGTCTGTCCTGCAGCTACATGGCTGTTATCACGAGCAAAAAACGCCACTCCATTCCTAGCTTGCCATCTTCTGCAATAAATGACTATAGTCAATTAAGTAGAAGCGACCAAACGGAGGCAAACAGTGGCAACTTCCGCACGCGAGTATGCCTGCAGCGATTTCGATCCGTTCGACTGGGACACTCGCATCGACCCCTATCCGGCCTATGCCGAGCTTCGTGCGAAGGCACCCGTCGTCAGGCTCGAGAAATACGGCATCTTCGCCGTGCCGCGTTTTGCCGAGATCAAGGCGGTCTTTGCTGACCATGTGAACTTCAGCAATGGCGGTGGTGCTGGCATCGTCAATTATTTCAAGGAGAAGCCGTGGCGTCCGCCGAGCATCGTCCTCGAAGCTGACCCACCGCTACATACACGCACCCGAAAGGTGCTAGCTCGGATCATGTCGCCGGGTGCCATGCGGGGCCTCGAGAACGGTTTCAAGGCCAAGGCCGCCGCGCTGGTCGACGAACTCATTGAAAAGAGATCATTCGACGCCGTCCGCGATCTTGCCGAAATATTTCCGGTGACTGTATTTCCGGATGCCCTGGGCATCGACAATGAGGGCCGCGAAAATTTTCTGACCTACGGCGCAATGGTGTTTGCCGGCATGGGGCCGGAGAACGATTATTTCCGAACTCTGATGGCCAAGGCACCTGAGGTTTTGCCTTGGGTTGCCGCGAAATGCCAACGGGACGCCTTGGCTCCCGGCAGTTTTGGCGCACAGGTCTACGAGGCCGCCGATAGCGGCGAAATTACCCATGACGAAGCGCCTCTGCTCGTCCGGTCCTTTCTTTCGGCGGGACTGGATACGACTATCAGTGCAACAGGCATGGCCCTCTTTAGTTTGGTCCGTCATCCGGAGCAGTGGGCCATTCTGGCCGCCAATCCTTCGCTGGCGCGCGGCGCGTTCGATGAGAGCCTGCGCTATGATTCCGCCGCACCTTACGTCTTTCGGACCACACCGCATGAAACCGAGATCGCAGGGGTGCCGATCGGTAAGCACGAGAAAGTATTGCTGCTGATTGGTTCTGCAAATCGCGACGAAACGCGGTGGGAGCAGCCCGACCAGTTCGACATCACCCGGCGCGTCTCGGGCCATATCGGCTTCGGCACCGGGATCCATGGCTGCGTGGGGCAAATGGTCGCGCGGCTCGAAGGCGAAGCCGTTCTGGCCGCCTTGGCGGCGAGCGTCGCATCAATCGAGATAACGGGCGAGCCGGTATACCGCGACAGCAGTGGATTGCGGGCCCTCAGCTCACTGCCGGTACGCGTTACGACGAAATAGCGCCAGCCCGGGCTCTTTGCGGCGGCTGTCATTGCCCGCCAGGACGGCTGGCGGACCTGCTTCCTTTGCGAGCTTATTGCCCGAAAGGTGTTGTCGTGCAAGCGCCGCTGCTTCTTCGACGTAGTTGCTATAGTTCAGCACGCCTTTCGCATGGAAGTTCGTTGAGCCGAGAAGGGATCTTGTTCTTGAAAAGGAGCTCCCAAGGGCCCGAAGGATCAACGATCGCCTTGATAACGTTTGCATCGAGAATCAACGCGGGCCCTCTATCAGCCTTGCGAAATACGCCATCGTCATCGTGGCGAACCCCAGGCAGGTCACCAGATCAATGCCGGCGGCGAGCAGCGCATCGCGCTGCAAGTCCGTGCTCTCGCCGTCGGAGTCCGACGACACGCATGTAGCCAACCAACATAGGCGGATACGCATCGGAAATAGGTTTCCGTATTGCAGCGCGTGGCGGCAGAGTTTTCCGCATATTTTTTGCGCCACCAAGCGTTTAGTTTAGGACGCTACTACAAGATTCGGTAGTTGGCTAAAGCCACTTTGAGGCCCTAGGTTCCGGCCGCCGTCCCCGCCGATCATCATCATCGACGAACAGAAGCGAACGCAAGCGCACGTGAAGCCCGCACCGTCTGCCGGTCACCTTCCGCCCTTCCATCGCGTAGAGACTGAAGTGTCACCATGTCCGAACAACCCTTGCCGACGCTGCCGATGTGGCGCGTCGATCACATCGAGCCCTCGCCCAAGATGTTGGCGCTACGCGCCAACGGTCCGATCCACCGCGTGCGCTTCCCGTCCGGGCACGAAGGCTGGTGGGTGACAGGCTACGACGAGGCCAAGGCGGTGCTGTCCGACGCGGCGTTCCGGCCCGCGGGAATGCCGCCGGCGGCATTCACCCCGGATTCTGTAATTCTCGGTTCGCCGGGGTGGCTGGTCTCGCACGAGGGGGGCGAGCATGCCCGGTTGCGCACGATCGTGGCGCCAGCCTTCAACGACCGCAGGGTGAAGCTGCTCGCGCAGCAGGTCGAGGCGATCGCCGCGCAGTTGTTCGAGACGCTGGCGGCCCAGCCCCAGCCCGCCGACCTGCGGCGCCACCTCTCCTTTCCGCTTCCGGCCATGGTCATCAGCGCGCTGATGGGCGTGCTCTACGAGGATCACGCGTTTTTCGCCGGCCTGTCCGACGAGGTAATGACGCACCAGCATGAAAGCGGCCCGCGCAGCGCGTCGCGCCTGGCTTGGGAAGAACTGCGCGCCTACATTCGCAGCAAGATGCGGGACAAGCGCCAGGATCCGGGCGACAACCTGCTGACGGACCTGCTCGCGGCGGTCGACCAGGGCAAGGCGACCGAGGAAGAGGCGATCGGTCTGGCCGCGGGCATGCTGGTGGCGGGGCACGAGAGCACCGTCGCGCAGATCGAATTCGGCCTGCTGGCCATGTTCCGCCATCCGCAACAGCGCGAACGCCTGGTCGGCGATCCATCCCTGGTGGACACGGCGGTGGAGGAAATCCTACGCATGTACCCGGCGGGCGTGGGCTGGGACGGCATCATGCGCTATCCGAGGACCGACGTGACCATCGCGGGCGTGCATATTCCCGCGGAGAGCAAGGTGCTGGTCGGACTGCCTGCGACGTCGTTCGATCCGCGCCATTTCGACGACCCGCAAATCTTCGATATCGGGCGCGCCGAAAACCCGCACCTGGCGTTCTCCTACGGTCCGCACTACTGCCTCGGCATGGCGCTGGCCAGGCTGGAACTCAAAGTGGTGTTCGGTTCGATCTTCCAGCACTTTCCCGCGCTGCGCCTGGCCGTGGCGCCGGAAGAACTGAAGTTGCGCAAGGAGATCATCACTGGCGGGTTCGAAGAGTTGCCGGTGCTCTGGTGATGCGCGGACACCGCCGGGAATCGCGATCTTCTCCGCAATTTGCCGGCGCGCCTGGCGCGCGCCGTTCCGATCAGCAAGCCAACAGTTAACCAAGATGGACGTGCAAGAAACCACGGCAGCATGCCGGGACGCCTTCGCCGAACTGGCGTCGCCAGCGTGCATCCACGACCCGTATCCGTTCATGCGGTGGTTGCGCGAGCACGATCCGGTGCATCGCGCGGCGTCGGGCCTCTTTCTGTTGAGCCGCCACGGCGACATCTACTGGGCGCTCAAGGCCACGGGCGATGCGTTTCGGGGACCGGCGCCGGGCGAACTGGCGCGCTATTTCCCGCGTGCAGCGACCAGCCTGTCGCTCAATCTGCTGGCGTCCACGCTGGCGATGAAGGACCCACCGACGCATACGCGTCTGCGCCGGCTGATCTCGCGCGATTTCACCATGCGCCAGATCGACGACCTGCGGCCGAGCATCGCGCGCATCGTCGCAGCGCGCCTGGACGGCATGGCGCCCGCGCTGGAGCGCGGGGAGACGGTGGACCTGCATCGGGAATTCGCGCTGGCCTTGCCCATGCTAATCTTCGCCGAACTGTTCGGCATGCCCCAAGACGACATGTTCGGGCTCGCCGCCGGCATCCGCGCCATTCTGGAAGGCCTAAGCCCGCACGCCAGCGATCCCCAGCTTGCCGCGGCGGACGCGGCCAGCGCCAGGGTGCAGGCCTACTTCGGCGACCTCATAGAGCGCAGGCGCACCGATCCCCGCCACGACATCGTGTCGATGCTGGTCGGCGCACACGAGGACGATGCCGACACGCTGTCGGATGCGGAGTTGATCAGCATGCTGTGGGGCATGCTGCTGGGCGGCTTCGCCACCACTGCCGCGACCATCGACCATGCGGTCCTGGCGATGCTGGCGTATCCCGAACAGCGGCACTGGCTGCAGGGAGACGCCGTGGGGGTGAAGGCATTCGTCGAAGAGGTCCTGCGCTGCGACGCGCCCGCCATGTTCAGCTCCATTCCGCGTATCGCCCAGCGCGACATCGAACTAGGCGGCGTGGTGATCCCGAAGAACGCGGACGTGCGCGTGCTGATCGCGGCCGGCAATCGCGACCCGGACGCCTTCGCCGACCCCGACCGCTTCGATCCCGCGCGGTTCTACGGCACCAGTCCTGGCATGTCGACCGACGGGAAGATCATGCTGAGCTTCGGCCACGGCATCCACTTCTGCCTCGGTGCGCAACTGGCCCGGGTGCAGTTGGCCGAGAGCCTGCAGCGGATCCAGGCGCGCTTCCCCACGCTGGCATTGGCCGAGCAGCCGAGCCGGGAGCCCTCCGCGTTCCTTAGGACGTTCCGCGCGTTGCCGGTGCGGCTGCATGAGCACGGGGACTGAGATGCGCGTCGTGGTCGACCAGGATATGTGCGGAACCACCGGGCAGTGCGTGTTGACGCTGCCGGGCACCTTTCGCCAGCGCGAACCGGACGGCGTGGCCGAAGTGTGCGTGGCGACGGTCCCGCAGGCGCTGCACGCCGCCGTGCGGCTCGCGGCCAGCCAATGCCCGGTCGCCGCCATTAGGGTCATCGAAAGCGACGCTGGCGATGACGAGCGCGCCACCGCCGACCCTGCGCCTTCTCCGGCCGAGGCCGAGCGGCATGCCGCGAAAGACCAACGCAATCGACGAGGACACGATGGGACGGTTTGAAGGCAAGGTGGCCGTGATAACCGGCGCCGGCGCCGGTATCGGCAAGGCATGCGCCCTCGCTATCGCGCGCGAGGGCGGCAGAGTGGTGGTGGCCGACATTGACGGCGCGGCGGCCATCGCCTGCACCGCGCAGATCGCGGCCGAAGCGGGCCACGCGCTGGCCCTGGCGATGGACATCGCCGATGCGCAGGCGGTGGCAGCGCTGTTCGAGACGGCGGAGCGGCACTTCGGTGGGGTCGACCTGCTGGTGAACAACGCGAGCGCCATGCATCTGACCCCGCGCGACCGCGCGATCCTCGACCTGGATCTGGCGGTCTGGGACCAGACCATGGCGACCAATCTGCGCGGCACCCTGCTCTGCTGCCGGCAGGCAATCCCACCGATGATCGCCCGCGGCGGTGGCGCGATCGTCAACATGTCGTCATGCCAGGGGCTCAGCGGTGACACCGCGCAGACGTCCTACGCCGCGTCGAAGGCGGCGATGAACATGCTGTCGGCCTCGCTCGCCACCCAATACGGTCATGCGCGGATCCGCTGCAACGCGGTTGCGCCGGGTCTCATCATGACCGAGCGTCTCCTCGCCAAGCTGGACGAGGGCATGCAACGGCATCTGCGCCGGCACCAGCTCCTGCCGCGCGTCGGCCGTCCCGAGGACGTCGCCGCGCTGGTGGCGTTCCTGCTTTCCGAGGATGCTGCGTTCATCACCGGCCAGGTCGTGTGCATTGACGGCGGCATGCTGGCGCATGTGCCGACGTACGCCGACGGTGGCAACAGCCGCGCCGCGCGGCCTGCCGGCAACACCGCCGAAGCGGCTGCGGCGCCGCGCTGCTGATGGACATGCTGCTCAACCCGCTGGCGCGTCGGCACCGGCTGCGGTACGACATCCCGATCGTGCCCGGCGCTTTCCCCCTGGTCGGGCATCTTCCCGCCATCGTCTGCGACCTGCCGCGCCTGCTGCGGCGCGCGGAACGGATGCTGGGCAGCCACTTCTGGCTGGATTTCGGCCCTGCCGGACACCTGATGACCTGCGTGGATCCGGACGCGTTCGCGCTGCTCCGGCACAAGGACGTGTCCTCGGTGGTGATCGAAGAGATCGCGCCCGAATTACTTGGCGGAACGTTGGTCGCCCAGGACGGCGGCGCGCACCGGCAGGCGCGCGATGCGATCAAGGCGGCGTTCCTGCCCAAAGGGCTGACTCAGGCCGGCATCGGCGACCTGTTCGCGCCCGTCATCTGGGCGCGGGTGCAGGCGTGGCGTGACCGCGGCGACGTAACCATCCTGCGCGAAACCGGCGACCTGATGCTCAAACTCATCTTCAGCCTCATGGGTATCCCCGCGCAGGACTTGCCAGGATGGCATCGCAAGTACCGGCAACTGCTGCAGTTGATCGTCGCGCCCCCGGTCGACCTGCCCGGGCTGCCCTTGCGGCGGGGCCGCGCCGCCCGCGACTGGATCGACGCGCAGTTGCGCCAGTTCGTCCGCGACGCGCGCGCGCATGCCGCGCGCACCGGGTTGATCAACGACATGGTAAGCGCCTTCGATCGCAGCGACGATGCGCTCTCCGATGACGTCCTGGTCGCCAATATCCGCTTGCTGCTGCTTGCCGGTCACGACACCACCGCCTCGACGATGGCCTGGATGGTGATCGAGCTGGCGCGGCAGCCTGTGCTGTGGGACGCCCTGGTCGAGGAGGCGCAACGCGTGGGCGCGGTGCCGACCCGGCACGCGGACCTGGCGCAGTGTCCGGTCGCTGAGGCCCTGTTCCGCGAGACGCTGCGCGTGCATCCGACGACCACGCTCCTGCCGCGTCGGGCGCTGCAGGAATTGCAACTCGGCCAACGGCGCATTCCCGCGGGCACCCATCTGTGCATCCCGCTGCTGCATTTCTCGACCTCGGCGCTGCTGCACGAGGCGCCTGATCAGTTCCGCCTGGCGCGGTGGCTGCAACGCACGGAGCCGATCCGGCCGGTGGACATGCTGCAGTTCGGTACCGGCCCACACGTCTGCATGGGCTACCACTTGGTGTGGCTCGAACTGGTGCAGTTCTGCATCGCTTTGGCGCTGACCATGCACAAGGCCGGGGTGCGGCCGCGGTTGCTGAGCGGCGTCGAAAAAGGCCGGCGTTATTACCCGACCGCACATCCGTCCATGAAAATCCGCATCGGATTCTCATGAGCTGGCGCTTGCGCCTGTGTGGCGAGGCAGCGACGCCGGCAACACCGCGGCGGCCCGCTCTGGCCGTCTCCTGTCAGGTACAAGGACATGAACAGCATGCAGACCGGTTCCACGCTACACGACGACCGAACTGGCGTTTCCGCGCTCGGCGGATTGGGCGCGCAGGCGCGCGGCGCTTCCGGCAGGCTGATGCCTGAGATCTGGATGCAGGACGGCGCAAAGCGGGTCGAACAAGCGCTCGCGCGTCGTCTCTGCGTCGAAGACAAGGGTGAGACCGAGCTGATCGCGGCAATGCGCTACGCCACCTTGCATGGCGGGAAGCGCACCCGCGCCTTGCTCTGTCTGGCTGCCGGCACACTGGCCGACACGCCGGCGCACATGCTCGACGACGTCGGCGCCGCGATCGAGATGATGCACGCCTGTACCCTGGTCCACGACGACCTGCCCGCGATGGACAACGACGTGCTTCGCCGCGGCCTTCCGACCGTGCATGTCAAGTTCGGCGAAGCCACCGCGATCCTGGTCGGCGACGCGCTGCAGGCGCACGCCTTCCTGACCCTGGCGAGCCTGGATGCGCCGGGCGACAATCCTATCGCGCTCGTGCGCGAACTGGCGCAGGCGGTGTCCGCCGAGGGTGCCGCAGGCGGGCAGGCCATCGATCTGTCGCTGGTCGGAAAGCACGTCGAGCTGGACAGGATCGTCGCGATGCACCGGATGAAGAGCGGAGCGCTAGTGCGCGCGTCCGTTCGCATGGGCGCGCTATTCGCCATCGCGGAGGATGCCGCGCACGCTGCGCTGTACTGTGCGCTCGATCGCTACAGCGCCTTTTTCGGCCTGGCGTTGCAGGTGGTCGATGACATTCTCGATGCGACGGCGGATACCGCGGCGCTGGGCAAGACCCCCGGCAAGGACGCGGCGGCGCAGAAGCCGACCTGCGCGTCGATCATGGGGCTGCAGGCTGCGCGCCAGTTCGCGCTCGATCTGTTGCGCGACGCCGGAGAGGCCATCGTCCCGCTGGGGCCGCGTGCGGAACGGTTGGGGCAGATGCTGCAGCGGGCCAACGCGCACCTGTTCAAGCACGCGCCATGCGCATGAGCGCGCCCGTGCGCATGGAGTCGCCCTTGTGCCGCTGCGATCAGCCGGCGGTAGCGGTGCATGCTGCACCGTGTCCGAGTCCGCGGCGCGCATCGCAGCGGTTGCCCTGCACGGCCGCGGCGCGCTGCCGCCAAGCCTATGCGGCGGACCGGCGCCAGCGTCGGTGGCAAGTCGCCGCGCCAGAGCAGTGCGGCCGTCCGGCGCTGCCCATCGGCCGGGCCGCGACGGACCTGCGGCGACGTGTGCGGCGTCTGCCCGATCCTGGTTCTCGTCAACCGTCTGCAGAAGGAACATCGTGAACGCGCAGTCCGAACAGATCCTTTCCGAATTGCGCCACCTGCTGAGCGAGATGAGCGACGGCGGCAGCGTCGGTCCGTCCGTCTACGACACGGCGCGAGCTCTGCAATTCCACGGCAACGTCACCGGTCGGCAGGACGCCTACGCGTGGCTCATCTCGCAGCAACAGGCCGATGGCGGATGGGGAAGCGCGGACTTCCCGCTGTTCCGTCATGCGCCCACGTGGGCGGCGTTGCTGGCATTGCAACGTGCCGATCCTCTTCCCGGCGCTGCCGACGCGGTCCAGGCTGCAACCCGGTTCCTCGAACGCCAGCCCGATCCCTACGCGCATGCGGTGCCGGAAGACGCGCCGATCGGCGCGGAGCTGATCTTGCCGCAATTTTGCGGCGAGGCCGCATCCTTGCTGGGCGGCGTGGCGTTTCCGCGCCACCCGGCGCTGTTGCCGTTGCGGCAAGCGTGCCTGGTCAAGCTGGCGGCGGTGGCGACGTTGCCGAGCGGCCATCCGTTGCTGCACTCCTGGGAAGCCTGGGGGACCTCGCCGACCACCGCATGCCCGGACGACGACGGCAGCATCGGCATCAGTCCGGCGGCCACCGCCGCGTGGCGTGCGCACGTCCTGACACAGGGGAGCACGCCGCAGGTCGGGCGCGCGGACGCGTATCTGAAGGCGGCATCGAAGGCGACGCGCAGCGGCATCGAAGGTGTCGTTCCCAACGTCTGGCCGATCAACGTGTTCGAACCATGCTGGTCGCTGTACACCCTGCATCTGGCCGGGTTGTTCGCGCATCCCGCGCTCACTGAGGTGCTGCGCGTGATCGTCGCGCAGCTCGATGCCCGCCTTAGCGTGCGCGGTCTCGGCCCGGCCTTGCACTTCGCGGCCGATGCGGATGACACCGCCATTGCGTTGTGTGTCCTGCGCCTTGCAGGCCGCGACCCGGCGGTCGATGCGTTGCGCCAATTCGAAAGCGGCGAGCTGTTTGTCACCTTCCCTGGCGAGCGCAATGCCTCGATGTCGACCAACATCCATGCCCTGCATGCGTTGCGACTGTTTGGAAAGCCTACCGCCGCCGCCAGCGCCTATGTCGAAGCCAATCGCAACCCGGACGGTGTATGGGACAACGAAAAATGGCACGTTTCATGGCTGTATCCCACCGCGCATGCCATCGCTGCGCTGGCGCAAGGCAACTCCCAGTGGCGCGACGAGCGCGCGCTGGCGGCGCTGCTGCGCGCGCAGCGCGACGACGGCGGCTGGGGCGCCGGTCGCGCGTCCACATTCGAGGAAACCGCCTATGCGCTGTTCGCGTTGCACGTGATGGACGGGAACGAAGAGCCGACAGGGCGCCGGCGCATCGCGCAGGCGGTGGCGCGTGCGCTGGAGTGGATGCTCGCCCGCCATGCGGCGCATCCATTGCCGCAGACGCCGCTGTGGATCGGCAAAGAACTATATTGCCCCACGCGGGTCGTGCGCGTGGCTGAACTCGCCGGGTTGTGGCTGGCACTTCATTGGGGGCGGCGCGCCCTGGCCAAGGGAGCAGGAGCGGCGCCATGATCCAGACCCAACGCGCGCTGCAGCAGGTGCTGGAGTGGGGGCATTCCCTGACCGGGTTCGCCGATGAGCATGCCGTGGAAGCAGTCAGGGGCGGCCAGTACATCCTGCAGCGCATCCATCCGAGCCTGCGCGACGCCAGCGCCCGCACCGGCCGCGATCCGCAGGACGAAACGCTGATCGTGGCGTTCTATCGCGAACTGGCGCTGCTGTTCTGGCTCGACGATTGCAACGACGTTGGCCTGATCGCGCCGGAGCAGCTCGCCGCGGTGGAGCAGGCGCTGGGGCAGGGCCTGCCGTGCGCGCTCCCCGGATTCGAGGGCTGCGCGGTGCTGCGCGCCTCGCTGGCCGCACTCGCCTACGATCGTGGCGACTATGCTCAGCTTCTCGACGATACCCGGCGCTACTGCGCAGCGCTGCGCGACGGATCCGCGCAGGCGGCAGGGACGGAACGCTGGTCCTACGCCGAGTACCTGCACAATGGCGTCGATTCGATCGCCTACGCGAATGTGTTCTGTTGCCTGTCATTGCTGTGGGGGTTGGACATGGCGACCTTGCGCGAGCGTCCGGCATTTCGCCAGGTCCTGCGGCTCATCTCCGCGATAGGGCGTCTGCAGAACGATCTGCATGGACGCGACAAGGACAGGACGGCGGGCGAGGCCGGCAACGCGGCGATCCTGCTGCTGCAGCGCTATCCGGCTATGCCTGTGATGGAGTTCCTCAAGGACGAGCTGGCCGGCCATACGCGCATGCTGCACCGCCTGATGGCGGAAGAATGCTTTCCCGCGCCATGGGGAGCGTTGATCGAGGCCATGGCCGACATCTGCGCGCAGTACTATCAGACCTCGACCAGCCGCTATCGCAGCGACGCCGCGGGGGCAGGCCAGCGTGCGCCGGGCTGAACGCGCGGGAGGCGGAGGCGAGCGCCCGCTCCCCTCGGTCAGATCGGACGCAACGCCGTCGCCCGATGGAGCGAGCATGAGCGACACCGCCATGAGCCCGTGCAAGGACGACTATCTGGACGTCGTGCTGGATCGGCGAACGGCACCGGCTCCGATCGCCGACGGCTGGAAGTATATAGGTTTCGAACACTGCGCATGCGACTTGGACCTGACGCAGATCGAGCGCTGCGCCTGGCTGGTGGGCAAGATCATGGCGCGAAGCGGCGTCCATAGCGATCACCGAGAAACCCGGTACGCAACGATCCCAGATCATGCCGACGAAGGTCGCGGAGATGAACACCGCATTCTGGGCGAGGGTCCAAACCTGGTCTTCGGCATCACGCTCAGCACGGTACCGGCAATGTAGATGAAAAACATTCCGATGCCGATCAGCAGCATGAGGCGGCCATGGAATGGCCCGACCAGCAGTCGATCAAGACGAGTGCCTGCGTTCACGGATTCGAGTTTGACGCTCTCCCTTGATGCGGACCGCCTTCTTCGAACGTCTGCCGCTTGTCTTCTGTTAGGGTCTGTACCTAATTAACTGCTTCTGATTCGCTCTTGCCAAGTTGATTCGGCATGGGGGCTTCGATGCGCAAAGGACTGTTCTGGCTCAACGACAAGCAGTGGTCTCAGATAGACCGCAGCTGCCAATGAACCAGAGCGCGCCGGCGCGCGAAGACGATCGACGCATCATCAGCGGTATCGTTCACATGCTCCAGTGCGGCGCACGCTCGCGCGATTGCCCGCCCGACTATGGCCCTTACACGACAATCTACAATCGGTTCAATCGCTGGGCTAAGCGCGGACATTGGCAGGCTATCTTTGAAGCGCTCGCCCGCTGCGGCAAGGACGGCCTGACTTTGTCGATCGACTCCACCTCGATCAAAGCGCATCGCTCCGCGAGCGGCGGAAAAGGGGGGAGCATGAACAGGCCGTCGGCCGCTCACGCGGCGGGCGGAGCACGAAAATCCACGCGCTGAGCGACCCCGATTGCAAACCTTGCGCATTTCATCTCACTCCGGGACAAGACGCAGATCTTGCCGCAGGGCCGGCCCTTTTGAAACTCGCGGCGCCCATGTCTTCCCTCATTGGGGACAAAGGCTACGATGGCGACGGCTTTCGCACCGAAATCGTCAATCGCGGCGCGAAACTCGTCATTCCGAACAAGTCCAACAGGGTGCCCCTCCACAGCTTCAGCAAACGCGCCTATAAAGGACGCAAACGTTATCGAGCGCTGCTTCTGCCGGCTCAAGGATTTCAGGCGTGTCTCTACTCGCTACGACGAACTTGCTAGAAACTTCTTGGCCGCCGTCCACCTCGCCGCCGTCGTCGCCTATTGGATCAATTGAGTCTGAACCCTAGTCTCTGTCGCGGCAGTTCTTCGTCTTGTGCGGTCCAAGAGCATGTCAAACAAACTAAGAAAATTGCGTATCTTTACCGACAGAGGTCCCCTGATTGCGCTAACCATCGCTGGGGGGATGGTGGTCGGCGTTGTCGGCCCGACGTCGGCGCAGTTCTTCAATTTCGGTGGATATCAGCAACGGCCGCAGCCGCAACGCGGTGGCGGATTCGGCGGCGGCTGGTTTGGTAACGACATGTTTGAGCCGTCTGCTCCCCAGCCTCGTTGGGATCGGCGGCAAACCTTGCCGCCCGCGCGCGAGGATTTTTCGAGGGCGCCCGCGGCCGGAAAGCGCGATACTGTACCGGAGCGCCATGTTCTTGTGCTCGGTGATGCCATGGCGGACTGGCTCGCCTATGGTCTTGAAGACGCCTATGCCGAACAGCCTGACATGGGCGTGATCCGCAGACATAAGACCGTCTCAGGCCTTATCAAATATCAGCCGAAGGGCAATCCGGCCGATTGGGCCGCCGCTGCCAAAGGCATTCTCGCGACCGAAAAAGCGGACGTCATCGTCGTCATGCTCGGACTCGATGACCGAGTCGGGATGCGCGAGCCGCCGGCTGAGAAATCCGATATCAAGCCATCGGACAAAAACGCAGACAAGAAGGAAGCCAGAGGCAAACCGGGCGTCAAGCCGGAGGGCGGTACGAACGTCGACGCGAAGCCGGATGGCAGACTGGTCGATACGGAATTGTCGCCAAATGACGCCGCCGACGCGCCGGCTATCGAGCCGGAGAGTAGCACGCGCTCGCCGAACGGCCTCTATGAGTATCGCGAGAAACGCTGGATCGAGCTCTACAAAAACAAAATCGAACAGATGATCGGCGTGCTCAAATCTAAGGGGGTGCCGGTGCTGTGGGTTGGCCTGCCGGTGGTACGTGGCCCTAAGGCAACAGCCGACACCCTGTTTCTGGATTCGCTCTATCGCGAGGCGGCCGGCAAGGCCGGCATCACTTATGTCGATGTCTGGGACAGCTTTGTCGATGAAGCCGGCCATTTTATGCAGCGCGGTCCCGACTTCGAAGGCCAGATCCGTCAGCTGCGCTCCTCCGATGGCGTGTATTTCACCAAGCCCGGCGCCCGCAAGCTTGCGCATTATGTCGAACGCGAAATCAACCGGTTGTTGGCTACTCGTTCCGCGCCGATCGCGCCGCCGACGGAACCGGCAAAGCTCGACGTCAATGCGCCGCCGGGTCAACCGGACCTGCGCCCGCTCGCCGGACCGATCTTTCCCTTGGTGGCCCCCTCTTTCGGCGCCGATCAATTGCTCGGCGGTCCAGGGGCGCCGATGGCAATGGATGCGCTAGCAGCGCGTGTCTTGGTCAAAGGTGAGCCCTTGTCGGCACCGGCCGGTCGCGCCGACGATTTTGTCTGGCCGCGCCGCGAAGTCGGACGCGAACAGTCTAAGGATACTCCAATGGCTTCGGCTTCGCCCGATGATCGCATCCCGGTATCTGCGCCGGCGCCAATGCTAAAGCAGAAAAAGAATCGCAGCCAAAGGTGAGGCGCTGACGTTTTGGCCCGCAGGTTTCGCTCAGTGGGGCCGCTTCGGGGACAATCGCATCGGTTTGGGCCGGAGCCTGTGGGCGTGGCAAACGCAGTTCGCACCTGGAGCAACACTGTTCAGCCGCTTCTGGTTGGCCGTGTCGCGATACCAGTCGAACGGCTGCTTGTGCGTGGCGATCATCACGCTCTTAGTGTTGAAGTGGTTGTCGAAGGTTTCGGTGCGTATTCGCGGACGGTGGCGGAATAGCCGAGGCCCCCAAGGCGAGGCGGGGTCGAGCACCGGTGATGATCGTTGACCCAGACGACGCCGGCCGACGAAGGGGCAACTCGATGCGCGCGGGCGACGTCACGGGTGCGGATCGCTGCGGCAAGGCCGAAGGGGGAAGTCGTTGGCAATCCTTAGGGCGAATGCCAAGCACCTACCTGGGTTGGCAGGTTCCAAATTATACTGCGGTGCTTAGACTCGTCGAGCGAATGCAACTCGCAACATTTGGCGAAACAAGATCACCTTGTAGCTCAAATCGTCTTTTCGCTGCTTTCGGAAGGCTGGCAGAGTTGTCGACGCCGATAAAACGGACCCTTTCTTCGGAAAGCGCGGGATCCAGATGACGCTCTCATGGCGAAAAGCACAAGTCCTCGCCAGATCCAGATCCAGCCCCAAGGGTCAGGGCCTCCAGCGAGGAACCTCCGTCCGAAGCGGCCGTCGAAGGCGGTCTTCTGAGGCAGGATGAGCGCGGGAGACGGAAACTAAAGGGATCCGATGAATGTTCGGGGGCACATCCATTCCGCTCACGTCCAAGGTATCGGTCCTGTGCTCCAACCTTCAACTCTGCGATCCAAAAGCGGTGAAGCATGACAAGAGAGCCGGGCGTCACCTCGGCGAACGCAAGTATTCGGGCAAGAATCGTCTGGACGATTGTCCTCGGCTTTGCCGCCGATCCTTTGATGCGTTGGAGTTGGCCGGACCCTGGGCAATATCTTGGCAGCATGACTCAGTTCATCAAGGCCTGTGGCGGACGAGCATTCGAGCATGGCACAGCATACGTCACGGGAGAGACTCGCGCGGCGGCCCTGTGGCTGCCTCCGGGCGTGCAGCAGGATGAGGATGCGCTGGACGCAATCATGGCGCTGTCCCTGCGCCCTGAAATCAGCGAACATATGGCACACCTGCGCCAGGGAATGGCCGAACATCATCCCTCCGAGCCACATTGGTATTTGCCCCTGATCGCTGTCGATCCGAACTGGGCCGGACAAGGGCTTGGCACATTGCTGATGAAGTACGCTCTTCAACGCTGTGATGAGCAGGGCCTCGCTGCCTACCTCGAAAGTTCGAATCCTGAAAACATTCCCTTTTACCAACGCCACGGGTTCAAGATTATTGGAGAGATACAGCACGGTTGCTCACCTCCACTTACGCCGATGTTGCGAAAGACGCGGTGAGCGGAATTCGGAGACGCTTCGCATGCTGCGGCTCCCGAAGCGTCCTTGAGACGCCGAACTGAGGCGCATTGCCCCATCCGGATTGTTACTGAACAACTTCTCGCCGGTGATTGGGTGGCTGCCATCGAATTGGTCCGGTGGCGTCTATGGCGGGAAAGATCAGCATGGGCGCGGGGCGGCAGGTGGTGTCCGCCGAAAGGGATCGTTGCCGGTCGGCCACCCGGGCGAAAAGAGGCGCATCTCGATGCGATATGCGCGACGACCGGCTGGCATCGCAAGTATGCGGTGCGTGCAATTCGGGAACGCGCAACAGTTGGACCGAGGCCGGTCTAGGCACCGCGAGAGCACAAGCGTTGATACGGGGCTACGATCAAGGGACGCGATGACCGCAGTGTGGGGCGTCGGATCGGGTCTGCGGCAAGCGGCTCAAGGGCCGGGTTTCGTCAACTCCTGCAGCTACGCCAATCATGAGGCTGGCTCCTTTTGTGTCTCGATCGACGGCAGTGGCCCACCATGGATCTTTGACTCAAAGCTCCGTAGCCGCTGATAGATCGAGATCAGTTCGACGATCGTGCTCCAGGAGTTGACGAGATACTGAAACGAGGTTCGTACTTG
>NZ_JBVVOY010000031.1:0-68046 GCF_055807535.1 Bradyrhizobium sp. Kon37 | reverse complement strand
TGGCAGCAAATCCTGAACACGACCGACGCCAAGCTGAACACGATCGACTTCCAGCCCGGGAGCGACAGCAAGGCGCCGCCGCGCTCCGTGCTCGCTTTCGCGGGGGCGCTATGAGGCCATCCTTCGGGGCGAGGCCGACGAAGGACGGCGTATCGTTCCGGCTGTGGGCGCCGGCCGCGCGCCGTGTCGATCTCCTGCTCGACAGACGGCACGCGATGCAGCGCCGGCAGGATGGCTGGTATGTCGCCGAGATTGCCAATCTGCCCGTCGGCAGCAACTACAAATTCAGGATCGACGACGAGATCGACGTGCCTGATCCGGCGTCTGCATTCCAGCCCGACGACGTGTTCGGCCCGAGCGAGGTGATCGATCACGACGGCTTCGCCTGGCGCGCATCCGATTGGCGCGGCCGTCCCTGGGAAGAGACGGTGCTGATCGAGACGCATGTCGGCACCTTCACCGCGGAAGGCACCTATCGTGCCATGATCGACAAGCTCGATCATCTCGTCGCGACCGGCATCACCGCGGTCGAGCTGATGCCGTTGGCTGACTTCGCCGGTCGTCGCGGCTGGGGTTATGACGGCGTGCTGTGGTACGCGCCCGACAGCGCCTATGGTCATCCCGATGAATTGAAGACGCTGATCGACGAAGCCCATCTGCGCGGGCTGATGATGTTCCTCGACGTCGTCTACAATCATTTCGGCCCCGAGGGTAACTACCTCGGCCGCTACGCACCGGCCTTCTTCACCGACGCGCACACGCCATGGGGCAGTGCGATCGATTATCGCGTGCCACAGGTTCGCGCTTTTGCCGTCGAAAACGCGCTATCGTGGCTCAGCGACTATCGCTTCGACGGCCTCAGGCTTGATGCCGCCAACCACATCATGGCGATCCCCGGCGAGCAAGCGATGCTGCAAGACCTCAGCGTCGCCGCGGGCGAGCTTGCCAGGGCGACGGGGCGGCATATCCATCTCGTGCTGGAGAACGGCGACAACCGCGCGAGCCTGCTGGACGCCGCGCAGGAGCCCCCGAACGGAAAATATCGCGGACAGTGGAACGACGACTACCACCACGTCTGGCACGTGATGCTGACGGGCGAGCTCGCCGGCTATTACGCGGACTATCAAACGCCGCGGCTCGATCTCGCACGCGCGCTCGCCTCCGGCTTCGTCTATCAGGGCGAGATCTCTGAATTCTGGGGCAAGAAGCCGCGCGGCGAGAACAGCGGCGAGCTGCCGCCGGCAACCTTCGTCAACTTCCTGCAGAACCACGACCAGATCGGCAACCGGCCGCTCGGTGACCGGCTCGAAAGCCTGGCATCGCCGAAGCAGATTGAAGCAGCACTCGCGGTGACCCTGCTCGCGCCGATGGTCCCGATGCTGTTTCAGGGCGAGGAGTGGGGCTCCACCGTGCCCTTCCCGTTCTTCTGCGACTTCCAGGGCGGACTGGCTGATGCCGTCCGCAAGGGGCGCAGGCAGGAATACGCCTGGGCCTATGAGACGTACGGCGACGAGGTGCCCGACCCGCTCGATCCGGCAACGCTGCAATCGGCCGTGCTCGACTGGACCGGCCGCACGCCGGAGCAGGATGCACGTCTCGCGCTGGTGCGGGAGCTGCTGGCTCTCCGCCACAAGGAGATCGCGCCACGACTGAAAGGCGCGCGCTTCGGTGACGCCGCCGCGGCCGATAGCGGCCTGCTCACCGCGCATTGGAACATGGGAGATGGCGCGACGTTGCGCCTCGTGGCCAATCTCTCCGGCAAGGACATCGCATACCCCGACAGCGGCGTGGGGACCCCGATCTGGGGCGGCGCAGGCAGCGACCGGCTTACGCCCTGGTCGGTGGTCTGGCGCCTCGGAGGGTGACATGCCTTCTGGCATTCCTCTCGCGACCTACCGGCTTCAGCTCACCGCGGATTTCGACTTCGACAAAGCCGCCGCGGTGGTGCCCTATCTGAAGGCGCTGGGGATCACGCATCTCTACACCTCGCCGGTGATGAAGGCCCGCAAGGGCTCGACCCACGGCTATGACACCGTCGATCACAGCCAGTTCAATCCGGAGCTCGGCGGCGAGGCCGGCTTCGCGCGGTTGAGCGAGGCGCTGACGCAAAACGACCTCGGCCTCATCATCGACTTCGTACCGAACCATGTCGGCGTCCACTTTGCCGACAATCCCTGGTGGCTGGACGTGCTGGAATGGGGCCAGGCCTCGCCGCACGCCGTCTCCTTCGATATCGATTGGGATCAACTGGCTTTCCGCGCCCGTGGCGGCGTGCTGCTGCCGATCCTCGGAGCGTCCTATGGCGAAGCGCTCGAGAGCGGCGATATCGAGCTGCGCTACGATCCGGCCGAAGGTAGTTTCTCCGCCTGGTATTTCGAGCATCGATTGCCGATCGCGCCGGAGCGCTATGGCGAGATGCTGCGGATGATCGTGAAGGACGCCGACGCCGCCGGGACCGAGGCCGGCAAGCGCCTGCTGTCGCTTGCGGCCCGCTACACGGGACTGCGCCGTCCCAACCGCAAGGAAGCGCCCGGCTTCAAGGCGGAGCTCAAAGAGATCGCAGGCGGCGCCGATATCATCGCGCGCGGCCTCGGCGCCTATCGCGCCGCCAAGGACCGTCCCGCGCAGACGCTGGCACTGCATCATTTGCTGGAGCGCCAGCACTACAAGCTGGGGCACTGGCGGCTTGCCTCCAGCGACATCAATTATCGTCGCTTCTTCGACGTCAACGGGCTCGCCGGCATGCGCGTCGAGGATCCCGGCACGTTCGCCGCCACGCACCGGCTGGTGAAGCAACTCATTGCCGACGGCAAACTGCAAGGCATCCGGCTCGATCATATCGACGGGCTGCGCGATCCCGCGCAATATTGTCAGCGGCTGCGCCGGCTGGTGCGCGACGCGCAGGGCACCACAAAGCCGTTCTATACGGTGATCGAGAAAATCCTGTGCGAGCACGAGCGCCTGCCGCATTTCGCCGGCGTCCAGGGCACCACCGGCTATGAGTGGATGAATGCCATCACTCACGTTCTGGTCGACCCCAAAGGGCTGGAGGCCCTGGACGAGACCTGGCGCCAGATCAGCAATCGGCCGCCGAGGCTCGCGCCTTATGTCAAGGACGCCAAAAGGCGCGTGCTGGAGACGCTGCTGACCAGCGAATTCACGGTTCTGACGCGCCTGCTTGCGCGCATCGCCAACGGGCACTACTCGACCCGCGACTTTTCGGCCGACAGCCTGCGGCAGGCGCTCGAGCTCTACGTGCTGCATTTCCCGGTGTACCGCACCTATCTGACGACAGGCGCGCCGACGGCGAACGATCGCAAGCTGATCGACGACACCATCGAGCAAGCGCGCCGGGAATGGTTCGCCGCGGACGAAGGCATTTTCGACTTCCTGCGCGACGCGCTTACCATGGATTTGCTCAAGCCCGGTCGTCCCCCGCACAGCGCCCCGCGGGTGCGCCGCTTTGCGCTGAAGGTGCAGCAATTCACCGGGCCGATGATGGCGAAGTCGCTGGAGGACACCGCCTTCTATCAATTCCACCGGCTGCTCGCCCTGAACGAGGTCGGCGGCGACCCCGCGAGCAAGGGGCTCACCATTCCCGCTTTCCACGAGACCATGCAGGCCCGCGCCAGGGAATGGCCGCAAGGGATGACGGCGACCGCCACGCACGACACCAAACGTGGCGAGGACGCCCGGGCGCGGATCGCGGCCTTGAGTGAAATTCCCGGCGAATGGACCAGCGCCGTGGCACGCTGGAAAGTCCTCAACGCCCCGCACCTCGCGCTCGACGGCAATCTGCGCGCCCCGTCGGCCACGTTCGAATACATGCTCTACCAGACCCTGCTCGGCGCCTGGCCGCTTGTGGAGACGGCCGACGCCGGTTTCGTCGCGCGTATCCAGGCCTATGCGCTCAAGGCCGCGCGCGAGGGCAAGGAGGAGACCAGCTGGCTCAACCCGCACGAGGCCTATGAGAACGGCGTCAAGAGCTTCATCGAGAAGATCCTCGATCCCGCACTGTCAGGCGAATTCCTGGAGGCGCTGCAAACCCTGGCTCGTCGCGTCGCGCTGCTCGGCGCGCTGAACGGGCTGAGCCAGCTCACGCTCAAGGCGACACTGCCGGGCGTGCCCGACTTCTACCAGGGCACCGAATTCTGGGACCTCTCGCTGGTCGATCCCGACAACCGCCGCCCGGTGGATTTTTCCGCACGACACGCGGCGCTGGGCACGCTGGACAACCCGGATTGGAATCATCTGATCAAGAGTTGGCCGGACGGCCAGCTCAAGCTGGCCTGGACGCGGCACCTGCTCAAGCTGCGCAACGAGTTGTCCGACGTCTTCGCGCGAGGTGACTACCAGCCGCTTCAGGTGCGGGGCGCACATGCCGACCATGTCGTGGCCTTTGCCCGTCGCCACGGCCGCACTGCTGCGATCGTCGCGGTCGGGCGCCACTTCGCACCCTTCACGCAAGCAGGACGCGAATGGCCGGCGCTCGATGAGGCCGACGCCACCATCGACGTCACGGGCTATAGCGTGCCGGGTTTCGCCGGCAACGATCTGCCGCTCGCGCAGGCGCTTCGCGGTTTTCCCGCTTCTGTGATCCCGGCGCGCCCCGCGGGTGCGGCGAAGCCGGTGCGACAGCGCGCCCGCGCTTGAACGCTAACTTTTCGCGTCTTTGCCCAACAGCAGCTGGCCGCGCTTGCGGATCGTGGCCTGCGCCATCTCCGCAAAGCGCTGCAATAGCCAGGGCAGCACCACCTGCACCTTGACATGGTCGTCGGTGACATCGACCTGGCCGCTCGCAATCTGCCCCAGCGCGCGGATGCGGAAATTCATGCTGTCGCCGCTCCAGCGCTCCTCCTCGACCTGCATCACGGGAATGCTGGCGGCCGCACGGCCGAGCCCGGTCTTGAGCCGGCGCACCGCCTCCTCGCGGCCGAGGCGGTGGGGAATGGAGACGACAAGTGGTGCTGACATGGCTCTGCCCGGTTAGTGATTGAACCTCACATAATCATGCCCGCCGGTACCATAAAGGTTCCATGCAAGTGGAGCGTGCAACCGGTGTTTCATTGGCGGAACTTTAAAACCTGCGGCAAGTTGCCCTCGCACCACGGGACAGGTTGCAAGAGACCCTTCAAACGAAGGGCCGGAGGAGATTTGGCATGTCTATCGGTACGATCATTCTGATCATTTTGGTCATCGCGCTGCTCGGCGGCTTCAGCGGCATCGGCGGCGGCCCGTTCTACGGCACCGGCTATTACGGCGGCGGCGGTCTCGGGCTCGTCATCGTGATCCTGCTGATCCTGTTGCTGCTGGGACGGATCTAGCGACCGAGCGAAGATCTAGTTCGGTAGGGTGGGTTAGCCGCGAGGCGTAACCCACCTCTTTTCTTTCCGCGTCAACAGAAGTGGTGGGTTACGCTTCGCTAACCCACCCTACTTCTTTTTCGTCGCGAGCTTCTTGATCGCCGCCTTGATCGACACGGCCGCATCGTCATAACCATCCCACGCCTTTGACCGCGGCAGCAGCGCCGGCACCGTCCGCAACGTATACCGCTTCGGATCGAGATCGGTCTTCACCTGCGCCCAGGTGAGCGGCATCGACACGGTGGCGCCGGCGCGCGCGCGCGGCGACAGAGGGGCCACCGCCGTCGACATGCGGTCGTTGCGCAAATAGTCCAGGAAGATCTTTCCCGTTCGCAGCTTCTTCGACATGTTGAGCAGATAGCGCTCCGGATCGTCGTCCGCCATCCATTGGCAAACGCCTTGTGCGAAGGCCTTCGCCTCCTTCCAGCTCACCTGATCGCGCGCGCCATGACGCAAGGGCACCACGACGTGCAGGCCCTTGCCGCCGGTGGTCTTGCAGAAGCTTTCCATGCCGATCTCGGACAGCCGCTGCCGCATCTCCTTGGCGGCCTCGACGACCTCGGCGAAGACGACGTCGGGCGCCGGGTCGAGATCGAACACCAGCCGGCCCGGGGTGTCGTAGGCGTAGGGCGCGCAATTCCAGGGATGCAGCTCGACGCCGCCGATCTGTGCTACGGCCGCGAGCCCCTCGATGCGATCGATCTGCAGGTAAGGCTTGCGGTCGCCGGAGACCCGCGCGAGCTCCAGCAGGTTCGACGTGCCCTGCATGGCGTGGCGTTGGAAGAAGCATTCGCCCTTGATGCCGTCGGGCGCGCGGATCAGCGAGCACGGGCGGCCCTTGAGGTGCACGATCATCCATTCGCCGATGGCTTCGAGATAGCGCGCGAGATCCAGCTTGGTGACGGGATCGCCATTGCCGTCGTCCGGCCAGAGCTCCTTGTCCGGCTTGGAGATGACGACTCCCATCACTTCGGCACTGCCGCCAGCCTGGGCCGATCGTGCGCCAGTCTTCGCTTGCGCGCGCGGCCTGGCGCGCCGCTTCGTCGAGGGCTCAGCAAGCTCGGTATCGACCGGTGTCTCGGCCTCGACCTCCTCCGCCGGCTTGTCCTGCCGCAGCCCCTTGAAGGCGGCCTGGCGGATATTGCCGTCGGCGGTGAAGCCGGCGAACTCGATCTCCGCCACGAGCTCCGGCTTCAGCCAGTGCACCTCGCGCCCTTTCTTCGGTGCATTCTTGCCGCCGAAGGGGCTTTGCTTCGCCTCCATGGCCTTCAGGGACGGCATGATGCGCTTGACCTTGTCGGCGCCGAAGCCCGTGCCGACCATGCCGACGAAGGCGAGATGATCGCCGCGGTGCACGCCGGCCATCAGCGAGCGGAATTTGCCGTTGGTGGTCTTGTAGCCGCCGATCACGACCTCATGGCCGGCGCGGCATTTGGCCTTGGTCCAGCTTTCCGTCCGCCCCGAACGATACGGCGCGTCCAGCTTCTTCGACACCACCCCCTCGAGCTCGAGCTTGCAGGCCGATTGCAGCACGGCGTCGCCGCCGCTTTCGAAATGCTCGACATAGCGGATCTGGCTCGATTTGCGCTTGCGCGCCTCCAGCAGCTCCTTCAACCGCGCCTTGCGCTCGCCGAGCGGTAGCCGCCGCAAATCGAGGCCTTCGACGAACAGGAGGTCGAAGGCGAAGAAGATGAGCTCGTCGGTCTTGCCGTCCGACAGCGCGGCCTGGAGCGACGAAAAGTTCGGTGCGCCGTTGTGGTCGAGCGCGACGATCTCGCCGTCGATCATCATATCCGGCAACGCGCCCGCTTCCTTCGCGATGCTTGCGAATTTTTCGGTCCAGTCGAGGCCTTTGCGCGTCTTCAACGTCGCCTTGCCGCCCTCGACCCGCAGCTGCACGCGGTAGCCGTCGAACTTGATCTCGTGGCACCAGCCGTCGCCGCCCGGCGGGCGCTCGACCGAGGTGCAGAGCTGCGGCGCCACGAAATCCGGCATCTCCGCCGCCTTCTTCGCGCTCGTGGCGGTCGTAGCTTTCTTCTTTGCCGTTTTTCCGGTTTTCAACGCCGCGCGGGGTGTCGGCGTGACCGTGCGTTCTTTCGCCTCGTCCGCCCGGTTGGACTGCCAGACCGCGTCGGCCTTGGCCCTGGTGCCCTTCGCCAGCATGAACGGTTTTGGCGCGCGCCCCTTGCCTCCGGCGATCTGCTCCATCGCGCGGCCGGAGGCGACCGACTTGTCCTCCTCGAGGATGTCGTTGTCTGCGCCCTCGCGGACATATTCGTCGCGGTGCTTGATCAGGAGCCAATTGGTCCGTTTGCCGCCGGTGCGGTCGTTGCGCATGCGCACCAGGACCCAGCTGCCGTGCAGCTTCTCGCCATGCAGGGTGAATTTCAGATCGCCCTTCTTGAAACCGCGTTCGGGGTCTTCGGATTCCCAGGTGCCGCGATCCCACAGCATGACCGTGCCGCCGCCGTACTGGCCCTCTGGAATCGTGCCCTCGAAGTCGCCATAGTCGAGCGGATGGTCCTCGACCTCGACGGCCAGCCGCTTGTCGTGTGGATCGAGCGAGGGCCCTTTCGTCACCGCCCAGGACTTGAAGACGCCGTCGAACTCGAGCCGCAGATCGTAGTGCAGCCGCGAAGCGTCATGCTTCTGGATCACGAAGCGCCGCTGCTTCGATGGCGCCACCGCGGTCTTGCCCGATGGCTCGGGCGTTTTCTCGAAATCACGTTTCTGTCGATACTTGGAGAGCTTTTGCAGCACGACTGGTCCCGGATTCTCTTTCGGCGTGGAAGCCTATCACGGCCCGCATCCCACCCGGAACCAAAACCCCGCGGGACGGTTGGGGTTCCAAAATGACTCGCAGACGCTGGAGAACGGAATGGCACCGCGCGCCTATTGGAAGGGAACGTTGAAGCTCTCGCTGGTCAGTTGCCCCGTTGTGCTTTATCCGGCGACCACCGCGGCCGAGAAGACGCGGTTTCACATGATCAACCGCGAGACCGGCAACCGATTGAAGCAGCAGATGATCGACGCCGAGACCGGCGACGTCGTCGAGAGCGACCAGAAGGGCCGCGGCTACGAGCTGCGCAAGGGCAAATATGTCGAGATCGAGCCGGAGGAGCTCGAAGCCGTCCAGATCGAGAGCAACCACACCATCGACATCGAGAGTTTTGTGCCGAGCGACGAGATCGACCAGCGCTATCTCAACCATCCCTACTATATCGCGCCGGACGGCAAGGCCGCGGTCGATGCTTTTGCCGTGATCCGCGACGCCATGAAGGACCAGGATCGCGTCGCGCTCGCCAAGATCGTGCTCACCAATCGCGAGCACATCATCGCGATCGAGCCGCTCGGCAAGGGCCTGCTCGGCACCACGCTGCGCTTCCCCTACGAACTGCGCGACGAAGACCAGTTCTTCGACGACATCAAGAGCCCGAAGATCACCAAGGACATGGTTGAGCTCGCCGGCCATATCCTCCAGACCAAGGCCTCGCATTTCGATCCCAGCAAGTTCAAGGACGACTACGAGAACGCGCTGAAGGCCCTGGTGAAGCGCAAGGCCAGCGGCAAGACGATCGAACTGCCGGAGCCCGAGGAGAAGCCGAGCAATGTGGTCAGCCTGATGGATGCGCTGAAGCAGAGCTTGAAGGGGCGCGGCGGGAAGAAGACGGCGGCGAAGTCCCATGCGCGCCGGGCATCGGGGCGAACGCGCGCCGCGAAGAAGACGCACCGGTCGACAGCGCGACAGAGGAAGGCGGGTTGACTTAATCCGTCATTGCGAGCGCAGCGAAGCAATCCAGTATGTTTCCGCGGAGGCAGTCTGGATTGCTTCGCTGCGCTCGCAATGACGATGTTGATGCAGGCTTGCGCCGCCATTCGGTCGTCATGCCCGGGCTTGTCCCGGGCATCCACGTTCTCAATGCGGCGTCAGGACGTGGACGGCCGGGACAAGCCCGGCCATGACGGATCGTCGCACGTGGTCAGCCTAATCCCCCGCCTTCAGCCGATAGCCGATCCCCGTTTCCGTCAGCACATATTGCGGGCGCTCCGGATCGGCTTCGATCTTCTGCCGGAGCTGGCGGACATAGACGCGCAGATATTGCGCGTCGGTCAACTCATCCCAGAGCTCCCTTAGCAGGAAGCGATGGGTCAGCACCTTGCCGGCGTGCTGCACCAGCACGCGCAGGAGGTCATATTCCTTCGGCGACAGTTTGACGTCGCGCTCGCCGACCTTGACGATCCGACGCACCAGATCGACCGAGAGATCGCCGGCACGAAACACCGGGCGTTCGCCCTGGATCTGAAGCTGGTGCCGCAGCGCGGCGCGGAGGCGCGCCAGCAGCTCGTCCATGCCGAACGGCTTTGTCAGGTAATCGTCGGCACCGAGATCGAGCGCCTCCACCTTGCCGGCCTCGTCGCCACGGCTCGACAGCACCACGATCGGCACAGCTTCATTGCGGGCGCGGATGGTACGCAACAACTCATGACCCTGGATGTCGGGCAGGCCGAGATCGAGGATGATCAGCGCGGGACCCTCGCCGAGCTTCTCCAGCGCAGTCTTGCCGTTCGACGCCTCCAGTATCTCGTAGCCTTGCGTCGAGAGCCCCATCCGCAGCAACTTTCGGATCGGCGGCTCGTCGTCGATGACCAGCACCTTGATCGGGGCAGCGCTCATGCGGCGGTATCCAATGCGTGCGTCCGGGCCGGAATGGGTAGACGAATGGTCAGAACCGCGCCGCTCCGGTCGCTGCGATTCGCGGCCGAGATCGTGCCACGCATCGCCTCGACGAAGCCGCGGGAGATGGCGAGCCCCAGCCCGGTGCCGGGACGAACATGGTCGCCCTTCTGCACGCGATAAAACTTGTCGAACACGCTCTCGAGCTCCTCGGACGGAATGCCATCGCCCTCGTCGGCAATCTGGAGCACCACATGATCGCTGTCGCGCCGGCTGCGGATAGAAACCGTGGCGTGGGGCTGCGAATATTTGGCGGCGTTGTCGAGCAGATTGAACAGCACCTGCTCGAACAGCACCGCATCGAGCTGGAGCATCGGAAGGTCCGCGGCCAACTCCAGCTCCACCTTGTGGGCGGTGAGGATCTTGGCTGCACGCCGGAGCGCACTGCCGACGATTTCTCCGAGATCGTGCAACGCCGTGTTGGGCACGATGGCGCCGGATTCGAGCTTGGTCATGTCGAGCAGATTGGCAATGAAGCGGTTGAGGCGTTCGGATTCGTCGATCACGGTCGCGAGCAGGTCGCGCTTCTCGGTGTCGGAGAGCGCGCTGGCGAGATCGCGCATGGTCGAGGCCGCACCCAGCACGGATGCGAGCGGCGTCTTCAGGTCGTGTGAAATCGAGGTCAGCAATGCGGAACGCAGCCGCTCGGATTCGACGGAGCGCTTGACGCGATCGACGTCCTCGACCAGCAGCACGCGCTCGATCGCCAGAGCGCCCTGGTCGACCAGGGCGTCGAGCAGCCGGCGCTGGTCCGGCGTCAGCAGCGGGCCGGTGCGGTCGTTGTCGATGCCGATGACGCCGATCGGGCCGCGCCCGGTGCGCATCGGCAGGAACAGCCGTTTTGCACCCGGCAGCGTATCCGAGCCGCGGCCTGCAGGCCGGTCATTGCTCCAGGCCCAGTTGGCGGCGGCAAGGTCGGCCTGATCGAGATCGTCCTCGGGCGGATAGCCCGACTTCACCGTGAGTAGACCTTCGTCCGGCAGCAGCAGCACCACGCGGACTTTCAGCATCAGCGCGATCTGATAGGCGGTCGCCCACAGCACGTCGTCGAGCGTGCCTGTACCGGCGAGCTTGCGGCTGAAAGCATAGAGCTGCTCGGTGGTCCGGATGCGGCCGATCGCAGCATCAGCCTGGGTGCGGACCCTCCCCGCCACATTCGACACCACGAACGCAATCAGCATGAAGAAAAAGAACGCCGCGACATTGGTCGGATCGGTGATGGTGAAGGTATAGACCGGCGGCAGGAAGAAGAAATTGTAGGCGAGCGACGCCGCGACGCTCGCAAGCAACGACGGCCACAATCCGTAGCGCACGGCAACCGTCACCACGGCGGTCAGAAACATCAGGTCGACGTTCTCAATGCCGAAATACGGCTTGATCGCCACGGCGGCAGCGAGGCCAAGCGCGGTGATCCCGAGCGCCTTCAGATAGGGCCGCGCATCGAACGGGTCCGATCGCGTTGCGGTCTGCACTGCCGTCTTCGGCGCCGGCTCGCCCGTGAGTTCGTCGCCAGGGATGACGTGCACGCTGATATTGCCGGCGCGGCGCACCAGATCGTGCACGACGGAACCACGCGTCATCTCGAACCAGAGCGAGCGCGTCGACTTTCCGATCACGATCTGGGTGACGTTGTTGCCCTGCGCGAAGTTGACGACGTCGTCGGCGAGGCGGCGGCCGACGCCCGGGATCGTCAGCGCCTCACCGCCGAGGGATTCTGCGAGCCGCAGCGTATCGGCCAGCCGGTCGCGCTCCTCATCGGACATTTGCAGGGACCGCCGCGTCTCGATCGACACCGCGATAAACGGCGCGTGCAGCCGGTCGGCCAGCCGCTTGGTGTAACGCACGAGGCTGGCCGCGCGCGGATCTTCGCTGACGCAGACGAGGATGCGCTCGCCTGCGGCCCAGGGACCGGCGATCGCGTTCGCCTGCATGTGGCTGAGCAGCTGCTCGTCGACCCGTTCGGCCGTGCGCCGCAGCGCGAGTTCGCGCAGCGCGGTCAGGTTGCCCGGCGAGAAATAATGCTCCAGCGCCCGCTCGGCCTGCCTGGGGACATAGACCTTGCCTTCCTTCAGGCGCTGGATCAGGTCGTCGGGCGTGAGGTCGATCAGCTCGATGGCGTCTGCGCGGTCGAACACCGAATCCGGCACGGTCTCCCGCACCCGCACATGGGTGATCTGCGCGACGACGTCGTTCAGGCTCTCGATGTGCTGGATATTGACGGCGGTGTAGACGTCGATGCCGTGGGACAGCAGCTCCTCGACATCGAGATAGCGTTTCGGATGGCGGCTACCGGCGGCATTCGTGTGGGCTAGCTCGTCGACCAGCGCGATTTTCGGCCGGCGCGCGATCACGGCGTCGAGATCCATTTCCTCGACAATCTGGCCGCGGTAGTCGAGCTTCTTGCGCGGGATCACTTCCAGCCCGCGCACCAGCGCCTCGGTCTCGGCGCGGCCATGGGTCTCGACGAAGCCGACCACGACGTCGATGCCGGCCTTGCGCTTGGCGTGGGCGCTTTGCAGTATCTCGTAGGTCTTGCCGACGCCGGGAGCGGCGCCGACGAAGATTTTCAGCTTGCCGCTCACGCCCTCCTCCCGGCGCGCGGCCTCCAGCAGCGCCTCGGGCGAAGGACGTTGTTCGGGATCGCGGCGCTCTCGGACCATCAGATCAATATAATCATCCGCGCGGACCTAGCCTAGACTACTTCGTGGCACGATCGAGCGCGAGGTTCAGAGCCAGCACGTTGACCCGGGGCTCGCCGATCAGGCCGAGCAGGCGGCCCTCGGTGTTGGAAGCCACCAGTTGCTTGACCTGATCCTCCGGCACGTTTCGCGCCTTCGCGACGCGCGGCACCTGGAATTGCGCCGCTTCGGGGGAGATATCTGGATCGAGGCCACTGGCTGAGGTCGTCACGAGGTCGACCGGCACGGCGGCATTCGGATTCTCGCCCCTGAGCTTGTCCACGTCTTCCTTCAGCCGGTCGGCCAGCGCCTTGCTGGTTGGGCCGAGATTGGAGCCGCCCGAATTGGCGGCGTTGTAGGGCATCGATACCGTCTTGGTCGAATCGTTCGGATCGGGCGCCACCGTTGCCGAGGGACGGCCGTGGAAATATTTGTCGTCCTTGAACTCCTGCCCGATCAGGGCGGAGCCGATCACCTTACCGTCCTTCTCGATCAGGCTGCCCTGCGCCTGCACCGGGAAGATCGCGCCGGCGATAGCCGTCATCGCCAGCGGATAGGCCAGGCCGGTGATGGCGATGAGCACCAGCAGCAGGACGATGGCGGGGCGGATTTGTCTGAGCATGTGTTTCTCCTATTTCTTTCGTCATTGCGAGCGAAGCGAAGCAATCCAGGATCTTTCCACGGAGGCAGTCTGGATTGCTTCGTCGCTTCGCTCCCCGCAATGACGGGGTCAAGCCAGGTGTAAAACGGTCACCACGAGGTCAATTGCCTTGATGCCGATGAAGGGAATGACGATGCCGCCGAGGCCGTAGATCAGCAAATTGCGCCGGAGCAGTGCGCCGGCCCCGACCGCGCGATAGGCGACGCCCTTCAGCGCCAGCGGGATCAGCGCGATGATAACAAGCGCGTTGAAGATGATCGCGGACAGGATTGCGCTCTGCGGGCTCGACAGGTTCATGACGTTGAGCACGTTGAGCTGGGGGTAGAACGCCAGGAACATCGCCGGGATGATCGCGAAATATTTCGCGACGTCGTTGGCGATCGAGAACGTGGTCAGCGCGCCGCGCGTCATCAAGAGCTGCTTGCCGATCTCGACCACCTCGATCAGCTTGGTCGGGTTGGAATCGAGGTCGACCATGTTGCCGGCCTCGCGAGCCGCCTGAGTGCCGGTGTTCATGGCGACACCGACGTCAGCTTGGGCGAGTGCCGGGGCGTCGTTGGTGCCGTCGCCGCACATCGCCACCAGCTTGCCCTTGGCCTGCTCGTCGCGGATCAGCTTGAGCTTGTCCTCGGGCGTTGCCTGCGCCAGGAAGTCGTCGACGCCGGCTTCCGCTGCGATCGCGGCCGCCGTCATCGGATTGTCGCCGGTAATCATGACGGTGCGGATGCCCATGCGCCGCAGCTCGGCAAAGCGCTCGCGGATGCCGCCCTTGACGATGTCCTTGAGCTGGATGACGCCGAGCAGCTTGCCGTCCCTGGCGACGGCCAGCGGCGTGCCGCCGGCCTTCGATATGTCGTCGGCAATGGTCTGGATCTCACGGCCGATGTCCGAGAGCCCGGCGGGCTGGATGGAACGAGCCGTATTGCCGGAGGCGACCACCAGCGGTGCACCGCCACCGACATAATTGAGGATCGCATCGACCGCTCCCTTGCGCACCGACGAGCCGCCGGCATCGACGCCGCTCATGCGGGTCTGCGCCGTGAACGGGATGAAGGTGGCTCCCAACTCGGCCATGTCGCGACCACGGATGCCGTATTTGTCCTTGGCCAGCACCACGATCGAACGGCCCTCCGGGGTCTCGTCGGCGAGCGAGGCGAGCTGGGCCGCGTCCGCGAGCTCCTGCTCGGTGACGCCGCGCACCGGGCGGAAGGAGGTCGCCTGGCGGTTGCCGAGCGTGATCGTTCCGGTCTTGTCGAGCAGCAGCGTATCGACGTCTCCCGCGGCCTCGACGGCACGGCCAGACATCGCCAGCACGTTGAAGCGGACCAGGCGGTCCATGCCGGCGATGCCGATCGCCGACAGCAGCGCGCCGATCGTGGTCGGGATCAGCGTCACGAACAGCGCAACCAGCACAACCACCGAGATCGAGCCACCGGCATAGGCCGCGTAGCTCGGGATGGTGACGGTGGCGAACACGAAGATGATGGTGAGGCCGGCCAGCAGAATGTTGAGCGCGATTTCGTTCGGGGTCTTCGCCCGCTCGGCGCCCTCGACCAGCTTGATCATGCGGTCGATGAAGGTCGAACCTTGCGCTGCCGTGATCCGCACGCGAATCCAGTCGGACAGCACCTGGGTGCCGCCGGTCACCGCCGAACGGTCGCCGCCGGATTCGCGGATCACGGGCGCGGACTCGCCGGTGATGGCGGCCTCGTTGACGGACGCGACGCCCTCGATCACCTCGCCATCGGAGGGAATGGTATCGCCGGCCTCGACCAGCACAATGTCACCAACCTTGAGGCTGGTCCCCGGCACGAGATTGAAGGCCAGGCCGGCGCCGGTCAGCAGCTTGGCCTGGCTCTCGGTGCGGGTCTTGCGCAGCGATTCCGCCTGCGCCTTGCCGCGGCCTTCGGCCACGGCTTCGGCAAGATTGGCAAACAGCACCGTGAACCAGAGCCAGACGATGATCTGGAAGGTAAAGCCGAGATTCCCGCCGCCCGTGACGAGGTCGCGCAGGAAGATCACGGTGGTGAGCGCAGCCACGATCTCGACCACGAACATCACCGGATTCTTGATCATCAAGCGCGGATCGAGCTTGATGAAGGACGCGCGGATCGCAGGCACGACGATCTTGGGATCGAACATCGCCGAGACGGACGCACGTTTTTGCAGTTTCATGGTATCCATGGAGGTCACTCCGAACAATCAGAAGGCGGTCGATCAGAACACTTGCTGTTCAGAACACTTGCTGGTCAGAAGATTTGGCCGGCGTTCATCGCGAGATGCTCGACGATGGGGCCGAGGGCGAGGGCCGGGAAGAAGGTCAGGCCGCCGATGATCAGGATCACGCCGACGACGAGGCCGACGAACAGCCCGCCCGTGGTCGGGAGGGTGCCCGCGGACGGCGGGATCGATTTCTTGGCGGCCAGCGAACCCGCGATCGCCATCGCCGGGATGATCATGAAGAAGCGGCCGACGAACATCGCGCTTGCGAGCGTGAGATTGTAGAAGAAGGTGTTGCCGGTGAGGCCCGCGAAGGCCGAGCCGTTGTTGCCGGCCGCCGACGTGAAGGCATAGAGCACCTCGGTGAAGCCATGCGGCCCGGCATTCGCCATCGAGGCGATCGCCGCCGGATAGACCACGCCGACCGCCGTCCAGCCGAGGATCATCAGCGGCAGCACCAGGATCGCGAGCATTGCCATCTTGACCTCGCGCGCCTCGATCTTCTTGCCGACATATTCCGGCGTGCGACCGACCATCAGGCCCGCCACGAAGATCGCGAGGATGACGAACAGCAGCATGCCGTACATGCCGGCCCCGACGCCGCCGACGATGATTTCGCCGAGCTCGATGTTGATCAGCGGAATCATGCCGCCGAGTGCGGTGAAGCTGTCATGCATGGCGTTGACGGCGCCGCAGGAGGCGGCCGTCGTGATCACGGCGAACAGGGAGGACGCGACGATGCCGAAGCGAACCTCCTTGCCTTCCATGTTGCCGCTGGTCAGGCCGAGTGCATGCAGGGTCGAGGTGCCGCTGGCCTCCGCCCAGTAGGTGACGGCGACACCGGCGACGAACAGCACACCCATCACGGACAAGATTGCCCAGCCCTGGCGCTGGTTGCCGACCATGCGGCCGAACACGTTTGTGAGCGCCGCGCCAAGTGCGAAGATCGACAACATCTGAATGAAGTTCGACAGCGCAGTCGGATTCTCGAACGGATGCGCCGCGTTGGCGTTGAAGAAGCCGCCGCCGTTGGTGCCGAGCATCTTGATCGCGACCTGCGAGGCGACCGGGCCGACCGCGATGGTTTGCTTGGCACCTTCGAGCGTGGTCGCCTCGACGTAGTCACCGAGCGTCTGCGGCATGCCCTGCCAGACCAGGAAAAGCGTATAGACGACACAGATCGGCAGCAGCACGTAGAGCGTACAGCGCGTGACATCGACCCAGAAATTTCCGATCGTACGCATCGAGGCGCGCGAGAAGCCGCGGATCAGGGCGACCGCGAGTGCGATGCCGGTCGCCGCCGACAGGAAGTTCTGGTGCGTCAGGCCGAGCATCTGCACGAGATAGGACAGCGTGCTCTCTCCACCGTAATTCTGCCAGTTGGTGTTGGTGATGAAGGAGATCGCCGTGTTGAAGGAGAGATCCGCGGCGACCGCCGCCTGGCCGGCCGGATTGAAGGGCAAAATCGCCTGCAACCGCATCACGCCGTAGATGATGAGAAAGCCGCCGACATGGAACAGCAGCATGGCGACCGTATAGGTCAGCCAATGCTGCTCGCGCTTCTCGTCGACGCCGGAGAACCAGTAGATGCCTGCCTCGATCGGACGCAGCACCGGCGACAGGAAGGTTCGCTCGCCGTTGAACACGCGCGTCATGTACCAGCCGAGCGGTTTTGTGAGCGCGACGACAATGACGCAAAAGAGAATGATCTGCAGCCAACCGATCACAGTCATGGAATTAACCCTTCAGGCTTCAGGAGCACGGTCAGAACCGCTCGGGCCGCAGCAGCGCGTAAGTGAGGTAGAACAGGAGGCCGAGCGAAACGGCGCCTGCGAGCGAATAATCGAAGATCATGGTCCGCTCCTTCAAAGCCGTTCGCAGGCGTAGGTGTAGCCGATCGCAAGGGCGAAGAAGCCGAAGCCCAGCGCCAGCATCAGAATGTCCATCATGGAGATACTCCTCGTTGCGCCCTTGATTTCGGCGCAACCGTTTCTCGGGAGACCCGGTCGGCGCGTGAAATGAAATGCCGGTGCATTTCCACGGCGCCTAACGGGACTTTTGACCGGGCTGAAGTGCCACCCCAGGCATAGGTTTTCGAGACGAGGGCCGTGGCGAAGTTATAGGAATCTCATAAAGGCAGGCGGCGGCCCACGCTTATGAAATCCCTATATCTCTCGCCCCGCCCCCATCTCGTTTTCAAATGCCATTTTGGCCATCTTGGAGAGGCCGGCCGACTGACCGACGCCATTTTCCAGGAGGCCTGACATGAGCGCCGCACGCCGACACCACGAACCGCCGTCACTCAGCGATCGTTTGCGCAGCACGCAGGCGATAACCCGATCGTTGATGCTCGACATCGTCGCGCACGCCTGCCGCCGCTTCCCTTCGCTTGGACAAAGCGAACGCACCGCACGCGTCTTGCGCCTGATCGATGTCGAGGCCTGGGCCGATGCCACGCTGGCGCTGATAGAGCTGGAGCTGCCGCTATGGCGGGTCCGCCGCATCGCCTATGACGAGGGCGAATGGCACTGTGCGCTATCGCGCGAGCGCGAGTTGCCGGATTGGCTCGATGCCGCGGTCGAAGCCCGCCACGCCGATCTCGCGCTCGCGCTGCTGGCGGCTTTCATCGAGGTCGAGACATTGGCCGTGGAAGTTTCGCGTTCGAGCGTTCCCGTTGTTCGTCCCGCGTCTGACCCGCTCTATGAGCCGGTCGGCTGCGAAAATTTCGGCTAGCCCGCCGGACACGGCCCGGTTCGGGGCACTTATGACGTTCCTATATCGCAGCACCGACAGTCGTCTCGCATTCCTATGCTGCGACAGCCATCATGCGGGGCAGATCAAAGCGGCAGCTTCGCCGCCACGAATGAGGACTTCCAGCATGTCGATGCTGACACATGGCTTTGACCGGCCCTTCGATGGAGCCGAACGCCCGGCGCGACTATCAACGGCACGCAAGGCCGGGTTCGAGCGCTTCGCCCTTGGCGCGTTGACCATGCTCTCGATGGGAAGCGTGCTTACCGCGCTGATCGCGCTGAAGACCGCGATCCTTGTCTGGCGCCTCCACGCGTGACCAGCGCCCTTGACCGTGAGGTGGTCCAGACATGGTTGCGCTGAAGATCATCATCTTGGTCGCATTGATGGCCGTGCTCCTGCTCAGCACGCGCATCGCGGCGACACCAACTTCGGACAGCTAACGTGCAGCCGCTTAAGCGAAATCTGGAGCAGGCGATCACCACGACGGTCCTGACGGTGACCTTGAGCTTGATCTGGGGCGCGGTCCTGACGCTCGTCATCACACTCGTGGCGCGCGGGCTCGGAGCATAAGCCCTCACGCCCCATCGACCGCGAATTGACCATGGCTGCCTACGGGGCGAGCAACCGGCTCTGTGGCCAAGAGGCACGGCTAAAAGGCGTGGCCAAAAACACCCGGTCGATCTGGCGCAGTTTCACGGAACCGTGTAGATCGGTTTCATGAGCATCAGCAACGTCAACGTCATCGCCCATCCCCTGGTCCAGCACAAGCTCTCCCTGATGCGGGAGAAGGACCGCTCGACCAAGAGCTTTCGCGAGATCCTGAACGAGATCGGGATGCTGCTCGGTTACGAGGTGACGCGCGACCTGCCGCTGGAGCTGGTCGATATCGAGACGCCGATTTCGCCAATGCGGGCGCCCAAGATTGCCGGCAAGAAGCTCACGCTGGCGCCGATCCTGCGCGCGGGCGTCGGCTTCCTCGACGGCATGCTGGCGCTGATGCCGTCGGCACGCATCGCCCATATCGGGCTCTACCGCGATCCTGAGACGCTGCAGGCGGTGGAGTATTACTTCAAGGCGCCGCAGGACCTATCGGACCGCACTGTGATCCTGATGGATCCGATGCTGGCGACTGGCAATTCGGCCTGCGCCGGCGCCTCGCTGCTGAAGGCGCGCGGCGCCCGCGACATCCGCTTCGTCTGCCTTCTGGCCGCGCCTGAAGGCATCGCACAGTTCCAGAGCGAGCATCCGGACGTGCCGGTCTGGACCGCCGCGATCGACGAGCGGCTCAACGACCACGGCTACATCGTGCCGGGGTTGGGCGACGCCGGCGACCGGATGTTCGGCACCAAGTAGACAGGTTCGCGCGGTCGGGTTAGTCCGGTTGCCATGAGCGCCAACGAATTTTCGCTGCAATCGCTGATCCGGACCGAAGCCGCCGCCGATCCGGCCTTCGTGTTCGACGGCACGCCGGTCTCGCGCGCGGAATTCTCGGAAAAGATCGAGCAGACCGCCGCCTGGCTTGCCGCGCGCGGTATCGGCAAGGGCGACGTCGTCGCGGTCTGGCTGGTCAACCGGATCGAATGGATCGCGCTGTTGTTCGCCGCCGCCCGGCTTGGGGCAACCGTCGCCGCCGTCAATACACGCTACCGCACCGCGGAGGTCGCCCATCTCCTGAAGCTGTCCGGCGCCAGGCTGATGGTGATCGAAGCCGCGTTCCGCTCGATCGACTTTGCCGCTATTCTCGCCGACGTCGCCAAGGACGAGGTGCCTGCGCTGCGAGAGATCGCGGTGGTCGGCGCGGATGCGATTCCCGCCCAATGGCCATACGTGCGCTTCGATGCCTTCGAGAAGCGCTATCCGCCTGCCCCGCCGGCTCAGGATGATTTCGATCTGCCGGTTCTGCTCTACACGACGTCAGGCACGACCAAAGGACCAAAGCTTGTCGCGCATTCGCAGCGGACGCTGGCGGGCCACGCCGCCTCCGTCGCCAAAGCGCTCAAACTCTCGCCGCAGCGCCATGCGCTTCTGGCGATGCTGCCGTTCTGCGGCACCTTCGGCATGACGAGCCTGCTCGGCTTCGTCGCGGCGGGCGTGACGGTCCATGCGCTCGACGCCTTCGAGGCCGCGCCGGCGCTGAAGCTTCTCCGCGAGTGCGGGATCACGCACGCTTTTGGCTCGGACGAGATGTTCCGCCGCATCCTCGCCCTCACCGACGTGCCGCGTCCGTTTCCGCATCTCGAAGTCTGCGGCTTTGCCGCGTTCCAGCCCGGCTGGCGCGAGCTTGCCGCCGAGGCCGAGGCGCGCGGCATGCCGTTGCACGGCCTCTATGGTTCGAGCGAAGTGCAGGCCCTGTTCTCGATCGCACGCTCGAGTGACGCGTTCACCGATCGCATCGAGGGCGGCGGCTGGCCGATGTCGCCGGAGGCCAGGATCCGTGTGCGCGACACCGAGACCGGCGATCTCGCCGCTCCAGGCGTGTCCGGCGAGATCGAGATCCATGCGCCGTCACGCTTCCTCGGCTACTACAACAATCCCGACGCGACGCGCGACGCCATCACCGCGGACGGCTTCTTCCGCACCGGCGATATCGGCCGGCTGCGCGGCGACGGTTCCTTCGTCTACGAAACCCGCGCGGGCGACGCCATGCGGCTCGGCGGCTTCCTCGTCGCGCCCGGCGAGATCGAGGACGCGCTCAAATCGTGCGCTGGCGTGGCCGACGCCCAGGTCGTCGCGGTCGATCTGAAGGGAAACGCACGCTGCGTTGCCTTCGTGGTCCCCGCCCAGCACCCCCACGAGCCGCCGCGGCAGGACGCGTTGACCGCGCGCCTGCGCGAGCGGCTCGCCGGCTACAAGGTCCCGGCGCGGATCTATGTCGTGGAGGCCTTCCCCGTCACCGACAGCGCCAACGGCGTCAAGATCCAGCGCGCCCGACTTCGGGCCATGGCGATGGAGCGGATCGCCGCGGAATAAGCACGGCCACTGGGATAGCGCGCGAATTCGTCTCGGCCAAAAGGTCGCGCATTACCTAGTATGACTTGGCCAGCCCAAGCACCTTTTCCGCAATGAAGCTGAGCGCAAGCTGCGGGCTGACCGGCGCGATGCGCGGGATCAGAACTTCGCGCAAGTAACGCTCGACGTGGAACTCCTTGGCATAGCCGAAGCCGCCATGGGTCATCACCGCCTGCTCGCAGGCGTGATATCCGGCCTCACCCGCAATGTATTTCGCGGCATTGGCGGCGCCGCCGCAAGGCATGCCCTTGTCGTATTGCCAGGCCGCCGACATCACCATCAGCCAGGCCGCCTCGAGCTCGACCCAGTTGACGGCCAGCGGATGCTGAATGCCCTGGTTCTTGCCGATGGGCCGGTTGAACACAACGCGGGTCTTGGCGTATTCGGTCGCGCGCGAGAGTGCGAGCTTGCCGAGGCCGACGGCTTCCGCGGCGATGAGAATGCGCTCCGGGTTCATGCCTTCGAGGATATACTGGAAGCCTTTGCCTTCTTCGCCGATCCGGTCTTCCATGGGGACCTCGAAATCCTCGAAGAACAGCTCGTTGGAATCGACGACCTTGCGGCCCATCTTCTCGATCTCGTGGACCTTGATCCTGTTACGATCGAAGTCCGTATAGAACAGGCTCAGCCCATGCGTGGGCGAGCGCACCTCCTCGAGCGGCGTGGTGCGCGCCAGCAGCAGGATCTTGTGCGCGACCTGCGCGGTCGAGATCCACACCTTCTGGCCGTTGACGATGTAGCGATCGTTCTTGGCCACCGCGCGGGTCTTGAGCTGGGTCGTGTTGAGGCCGGTGTTGGGCTCGGTCACGGCAAAGCATGCCTTTTCGCGGCCCTCGACCATCGGCGGCAGCATGCGCTTGCGCTGTTCCTCGGTGCCGAACACAACCACGGGATTGAGGCCGAACACGTTGATGTGCACCGCGGATGCACCGGACATGCCGGCGCCGGATTCCGCGATGGCGCGCATCATGATCGCGGCCTCGGTGATGCCGAGGCCGGAGCCGCCATATTCCTCCGGCACGCAGATGCCGAGCCAGCCGGCGTCCGCCATGGCCTTGTGAAAGTCGTGCGGGAAGCCGCCGTCGTGGTCCTTCTTCAGCCAATAAGCGTCGGGAAAGTCTTCGCAAACCTTTGCGACGGCGTCGCGAATGGCTTCCTGCTGAGCGGTGAGCGCGAAATCCATATTCTTGATCTCCTTCTTGGGAGAAGCGATCGCGCAATCTCCCCCTCGTCGCGTTCCCCACTCGACGGCCGTGGCGGATTGGTGCGCCCGAACGTGCCTTCGGTTGCGTTCTTTAACTTGAAAAACAGGGTACAGATACGTGAATTTCCCTATCAACTGTGTGTAGCATGCATAGGGTCATGCGGCGCGAGGATGCGGGCGCGCCGTTATTTCGCAGGGAGGAAACCGCGATGGCCGGACTTTATTTCGAAGAGTTTTCCGTGGGCCAGGAGTTCAGGCATCCCCTGACGCGGACCGTCACGGAGATGGACAACACCATGTTCAGCCTGCTGACGCTCAATCCGCAGCCGCTGCACATCGACGCACATTTTGCGGCCCAGACCGAGTTCGGCCAACGCATTTTCAACAGCCTTTACACGCTCGGCATCATGATCGGCATGACGGTCTATGATACGACCATGGGCACCACCGTTGCCAATCTCGGCATGACCGACGTCACGTTTCCGAAACCGGTCTTCCATGGCGACACTTTGCGAGCGACGACCAAGGTGCTTTCGTTGCGGGAATCCAAATCGCGCCCCAAGGCGGGCATCGTCGAGTTCGAGCACCACGCTCTCAACCAGAACGACGAGATCGTCGGCAAATGCCGCCGCATGGCGATGATGCACAAGAGGCCAGTCTGATGCGTTCGATGCTATTCGTGCCGGGCGACTCCCCGCGCAAATTCGAGAAGGCCAGCGAAGGCAAGGCCGACGCGCTGATCATCGACCTCGAAGATTCCGTCGTCACCGACAAGAAGCCGGAGGCGCGCGGGTTGACGTTGGCGATGCTCAACGGCCGCAACAAACCCCATCAGCTCTATGTCCGCGTCAACGCGCTCGACACCGGCATGACGCTCGCCGACCTTGCCGCGGTGATTCCGGGCAAGCCCGACGGCATCGTGCTGCCGAAATCGCAGGGCGGTGACGACGTGCGACAGGTCGCGACATGGCTGGAAGCTTTGGAGGCTGCGGCTGGCATCGCCATCGGCTCGACACGCATCGTCTGCGTCGCGACCGAAACCGCAGGATCGATCTTCGGGCTCGGCAGCTACAAGGGCTGCTCTCCTCGCCTCGCGGGCCTGATGTGGGGCGCGGAAGATCTCTCGGCCTCGCTCGGCGCTACTGAAAAGGCGTCTGGCGGCGTGTTCCACAGCCCTTATCGTCTGGCGCGCGATCTCTGCTTAATGGCGGCAGCCGCGGCCGAGGTCGCGCCGATCGACACCGTCTATACCGACATCGACAATCTGGCGGGGCTCGAACAGGAAACGCGCGCGGCGCGGCGCGACGGTTTTTCGGCGAAAGCGCTGATCCATCCCAAGCACGTCGACGTGGTCAACGCGGCGTTCGAGCCGACCGAGGCCGAGCGCAATTGGGCGGAGAAGGTGATCGCGGCGTTCGCGAGCAATCCGAACTCCGGCACGCTGCGCCTCGACGGCCAGATGATCGACAAGCCGCATCTTCGCGCCGCGAAGAAGATCCTCGGCCAGAGCTAGAGCAGGAAAGGAATAAACTGAACTCGCGGAGAGTCCCCCTCACCCCGAATTTGCTCGCGTAAATTCCGGCCTCTCCCCGCACGCGGGGAGAGGCGAAGATCAGACGATCTTGATCGACATGTCCGGCAAGCCGTCGAGCTTGCACAACAGCACGTCGCCCTTCACGACCGGGCCGACATTCTCGGGCGTGCCGGAATAGATGATGTCGCCGGCCTTGAGCTCGAACGCTTCCGACAGTTTTGCGATCTGCTCGGCCACGCTCCAGATCATCTTGCTGAGATCCGAGCTCTGCTTCACCGTCCCGTTGATCGCCAGCGAAATGGCGCCCTTGTCGAAATGACCGGTCTTGCTGGCCGGGTGGATCGGGCCGATCACCGCGGCGTGGTCAAAGCTCTTGCCGATCTCCCAGGGCTTCTTCTCCGCGGCCATCCCGTTCTGGAGATCGCGCCGGGTCATGTCGAGGCCGAGCGCGTAACCATAGACGTGGTCGAGCGCTTTCTCGGCCGGGATGTTGCTGCCGCCGGATTTCAGCGCGGCGACCAGCTCGACCTCGTGATGATAGTTCTTGGTCAGCGACGGATAGGGATGATCGGCGACCTCGCCCACAGCGACGTTCTGGATAGCGTCGGTCGGCTTCTGGAAGAAGAACGGCGGCTCGCGGTTCGGGTCCGAGCCGCGCTCGATCGCGTGCGCCGCATAGTTGCGCCCGATGCAGTAGATGCGGCGGACCTGAAACACCTGGGCTTCGCCGACGATCGGGATGGTGACCATCGGCACCGGAAAGATCGGCTTCGGCCCTGCCTGCGCCGCAGCCGGCGCAACTTCCGCGATTGAGGCAGCACCTGCGGCCGCGGCAATTGCGAGCAGCTCTCGTCGCGTTGCGGATGTCTCTTTCATGTTTTGTGCTCCCTTTTTATGTTCGTTGGGCGCATCATGCGCGCCGAGCCGCCTGATAATCAATATTCAGTATGCCAGCAATGCTGGACCGGCACGTGCTCTAATCGACGAGAACGGGCCGCCTGCTCCCTTTCGCCCTAGCATGGAACTTGCATAAATTCTGGGCGACATGGACGCCGCATGAACCTCATCAGCCTCGACATCCGCATGCTCCGGTCGCTGATCTCCGTGGTCGAGACCGGGAGCATCACCGAGACCGCGCGGCGGCTGGGCCGCACCCAGCCGGCGATCACCCTGCAATTGCAGCGGCTGGAGGAGCTCACCGGCAAGCAATTGTTCGAGCATGCCGGGCGCCGCCTGACGCTGAGCGAGGACGGCACCACGGTTCTCACCTACGCCAAGTCCATCCTGCGGTTGCATGACGAATTGATTTCGCAACTGGCGTCACAGGAGATCGAGGGTCAGGTCGTACTCGGCACGCCCGACCTCTATGCCGCCTTCATGCTGCCGCAGATCCTCAGCGTGTTCCGAAAATCCTTCCCCCGGGTCCAGGTCGAGCTCAATTGCGCGCTCTCGACGCCGCTGGTGGGCCTGGTCAAGCGCGGCGATGTCGACATCGCGCTCGTCACCCGCATGAACGATTTTACGGGCGGCCAGGTGGTGCGACGCGAGCAACTGGTCTGGATGACCGGCGAGCAGTCTGCCGCGCACCAGGAACGGCCCATTCCGCTGGCGCTGCTGCCGCCCGGCAACATCTATCGCGACTACGCGATCGACACGCTGGAACGCGCGAATTTGCGCTGGCGCATCGCCTGCGTCAGCGAAAGCGTCGGCGGCCTCCAGGCAGCGGCCTTCGCCGGCATGGCCGTGACCGTACTCGGCCGCAGCGCCCTGGTGCCGGCGATGCGCGAGATCGGCCCGAACGAAGGCCTGCCGCCGCTGCCGAAGATCGAGCTGCTGCTCTACAAGTCGAGCGGCGCGACCTCGAAGGCGGCGACCGCCTTGCACGATTATCTCGCGCACTATCTGCGCCTCGACGAAGAGCTCAGCGGCCGCGGCGACCCGATCGAGCTGTCCTGAGCTGGGGCCTGTTCCCGCTGCGATGGTGCGCTCCCTCGCCCCGTTCTTACGGGGAGAGGGTTGGGGTGAGGGGCTGCTTCCGCACATTCGGTGAGAGCTGCCCTCGCGGAAAATCCCCTCACCCGGATTGCATCTCCGATGCAATCCGACCTCTCCCCGCAAGCGGGGCGAGGTTAAGGCGCCGCTTTCGCGCGCGCGGGACTTTCGCGGAGCGTTAGTGACGGCCAGAACGCCGCCCATGGCTGGGCCGCCTCGAACGCGGCGGCGATGCGGAAGATCGTGGGTTCGTCGAGCCAGGGAGCGACGATCTGCAAGCCGATCGGCATTCCATCGCGATCGAAGCCGCAGGGCAGCGTCGCCGCCGGTAGGCCGGCGAGGTTGATCGGCCAGGTGAAGGGCGACCAGCCGAGATGCGGATCGACCTTGCCGCCGTCAATCGTTTCGACGCCGAGGCGGCCGGCCTCGAACGCTGTCACCGCGACGGTCGGCGTCACCAGCGCATCGACACGCTCGAAAAGCTTCAGGAAGCCGCTACGAGCCTGGCCACGGCGATACCCCGCTTCGATATAGTCCGTGCCGCTGTAGCGCCGGCCGGCACTGATGACGTCGAGATAATCTGCTTCGGAGTTGGCGAGATCGGCCTTGCTCTTGCTCGCGACCGCGGCCGCCTGTTCGGTAAAGGCGATCGGCTTCAGCGTGTGCTCGAGGATGCCGGGATCGAGGCCGGGACCATCCATGGTGACCTGCGCGCCGCAGGCATCGAGAATGGCCAGCGTCTTGCCGAACGCCGCGCGCACATCGGCGCTGACGGCGGCGTAGCCGAGATCGACGCTGGCGCCGATACGAATGCCGTTCAACGGCGCGGCCTTCGTGTCGAACCGCCGCGCCGGCACCGGCAGGCTCGCGGGATCGCGCAGATCGTAGCCGGCGATGATCTCCAGCGTCAGCGCGGCATCCGCGACCGTGCGTGTGATCGGCCCGGTATGCGCGAGCGACCCCCAGGACGGTGGCGAGAAGCCGGGCGAACGGGGCACCAGGCCAAAGGTCGGCTTCAGGCCGAACACACCGCAGAAGGACGAGGGCACGCGGATCGAGCCGACGCCATCGGTTCCGATCGCGATCGGACCGCAGCCGGCGGCAACGCCCGCCGCCGCCCCGCCGCTCGATCCGCCACTGGTGCGACCGGGATTCCAGGGATTGCGCGTGGTGCCGGTGACCGGACTGTCCGCCGTCAACTTATAACCGGACTCGCAGGTCGTGGTCTTGCAGGTGACGATTGCACCCGCCTCCTTCAGCGCCGAGACAACCGCCGCGTCGACATCGGGCACGAAGGCCTTGTTCATCGGCGAGCCGCCATAGGCCGGCACGCCCGCGACAAAGACCAGGTCCTTGATCGTCACGGGTATACCGGCGAGCGGCCCCTTGGCCTCACCGGCACGCATCTCCCTGGTGAGACGATCGGCCTCCGCCCTCGCCTGCTCGTACATCGGCGTCACCACCGCGTTGCAGGCCTCGTTCGTCGCCTCCAGCGCGGCAATGGTGTCGTCGACGACATCGCGCGGAGTGAACGCCTTGCGCCGGTAGCCGGCCAAGATCTCGGTTGCGGAAAGCGAGCCAAGGCCAGTCGGCGCCGGCGGGAAGGCCGTTCGGCCGGAACCATCAGTCATCATCAACCCTGAAGTGCTAGCTGAGCGCCGCGTCGACGGCGCGCTTGGCCATGACCGTGACGAGATGCGCACGGTAGTCGGCTTCGGCATGGATGTCGGAGGTAAGACCCTCGGTGTCGATCCTGATCGCCGCGATCGCGGACGGATCGAAACTTCGAGAAAGCGCTTCTTCCATCGGAGGAACGCGGAATACGCCGGAGCCCGCTCCGGTCACGGCCACGCGAACGCCATCGGCGAATTTCGCGACGAACACGCCGACCAGCGCATAGCGCGACGCCGGCGCCTTGAACTTGGCGTAGCCCGCCCTGAGCGGCACCGGAAAGCGGATCGCCGTGATGATCTCGCCAGGTTCGAGCGCGGTCTCGAACAGGCCGCGGAAAAACCCGTCGGCCGCGATCTCGCGCGTGCTGGTGACGACGGTCGCGCCCAATCCGAGCACACCTGCCGGATAATCGGCCGCGGGATCGTTGTTCGCGACCGAGCCGCCGATGGTGCCGCGGATGCGCACGGCGGGATCGCCGATCATCGAGGCCAGCGCGGCGAGACCGGGGATCTTCGCCTGCACCAGCTTCGAGGCTGCCACCACGGCATGTGGCGTCATCGCACCGATGGTGATGGTGGCGCCATCGTCGGTGATGCCCTTCAGATGTCCGAGCCTCGACAGGTCGACTAGGGCAGGCGGACTGGCGAGCCGCTGCTTCAGCGTCGGGATCAGCGTCATGCCGCCGGCGACGAGCTTGCTGTCCTCGATCGAGGTCAGCAGTTTGGCAGCGTCGGGAATCCGGTCCGGTTGGTGATAGGCAAACGGCTTCATTGTCATCCTCCCTATTCCGCAGCGACCGGCAGCGATGCATTTTGCAGCAGGCGCCAAATCCGGTTCGGCGTCGCCGGCATGTCGACATGGGTGACGCCGAGATGCGACAGCGCATCGACCACCGCGTTGATGACCGCGGCCGGCGAACCGATGGTGCCGACCTCGCCGCAGCCCTTCACGCCCATCGGCGTATGCGTACACAGCGTCGAATGGGTCGCGATGTTCATCATCGGCATGTGATCGGCGCGCGGCATGCAATAGTCCATCAGCGAGCCCGACAGCAGCTGGCCCGAGCTCTCGTCATAGACCGCGTTCTCGTACAGCGCCTGACCGACGCCCTGCACGATGCCGCCGTGCAACTGGCCCTCCACGATCATCGGGTTGATGACCGTGCCGACGTCGTCCACCGCGGTGTAATTGACCAGCGTCACTGTGCCGGTTTCCGGGTCGATCTCGACCTCGGCAATGTGGCATCCGCCGGGATAGGTGAAGTTGACGGGATCATAATAAGCCTGCTCTTCCAGACCCGGCTCCAGCACTTCGAGCGGATAGTCGTGCGGCACGTAGGCGGCGCCCGCGATCTCCTCGAACGTCTTCATGCGGTCGGTGCCTGCGACCGAGAATTTTCCGGCCTCGAACTGGATATCCACTTCGGCCGCCTCAAGCAGATGCGCAGCGATCTTCTTGCCCTTCGCGACCACCTTGTCCGTCGCCTTCGACAGCGCCGCGCCGCCGACCACCAGCGAACGCGAGCCATAGGTGCCCATGCCGAACTGCACGCGATCGGTATCGCCGAACACGATGTCGACATTGTCAAACGCGACACCGAGCTTTTCCGAGACGATCTGCGCGAACGTCGTCTCGTGGCCCTGGCCGTGATTGTGCGTGCCGATCATGACCGTCACCTGGCCGGTCGGATGCACCCGCACCGTGGCACTCTCATAGAGCCCGCCGCGCGCGCCCAATCGTCCCGCGAAGCGTGACGGCGCAAGGCCGCAGGCCTCGACATAGGTCGAGTAGCCGAGCCCGCGGAATTTGCCCCTGCGCGCCGACTCCGCCTTACGGATACCGAAGTTCTTGACGTCGGCCGCGACAAGAGCGCCGTCGAGACACCCCATCGGATCGCCGGAATCGTACTGCACCAGCACCGGCGTTTGATAGGGATAGGCCTCCTTCGGGATCATGTTGCGTCGGCGGATCTCGACCCGGTCGATTCCCATCTCGCTGGCTGCGACGTCGACGATGCGCTCCAGCACGAAGGTCGCCTCGGGACGGCCGGCGCCGCGATAGGCGTCAACCGGAACCGTGTTGGTGAAGACCACCTTCACGTTGCAGTAGATGGCAGGCGTGGTGTAGACGCCGCCGAGCAGCGGACCGTAGAGATTGGTCGGGATGTTCGGCCCGAAGGTCGAGAGATAGCCGCCCATATTGGCGAGCGTGTTGACACGGAAGGCCAGAAACTTTCCGGTCTCGTCGAGTGCGAGCTCGGCCTCGGTGACGTGATCGCGGCCGTGGCGATCGGAGACGTAGCCTTCGGAGCGGCTCGCCACCCATTTGATCGGCCGCATCACGCGCCTGGCGGCCCAGGTGATCACGGCCTCCTCGCCGTAGTGGAACTGCTTGACGCCAAAGCCGCCGCCGACATCCGGCGCGACCACACGCAGCTTGTGCTGCGGAATGTTCAGCACCAGCGCGCCCATCAGGAAGCGCACGACATGCGGGAACTGGCTGGTGGTCCACAGCGTGAAACGATCCGTGCCGGGCTCATACTCGGCGATCGCCGCGCGGGGCTCCATCGGGTTGCCAATCAGCCTGTTGTTGACGAGGCTGAGCTTTGCGACATGCGCCGCTTTCCGGAACGCGGTCTCGACCGCCGCCTTGTCGCCGAGCTCCCAATCGCAACAGATGTTGTTCGGAACGTCGTCGAACAGTTGCGGCGCGCCGGGCCGCACGGCTTCAAGCACGCCGACCACCGAGGGGAGCACCTCGTAATCGACGGTCAGCAGCTCGGCTGCCGCGCTGGCCTGCGCCGGCGTCTCTGCGACAACGAAGGCCACCATGTCGCCGACGAAGCGCACCTTGCCCTGCGCCAGCATCGGGAACGGCGGCTCCTTCATCGGCACGCCCTTGGCGTCCGTGATACCCCAACCGCAGGGCAGCGATCCCAGCTTGTCCGCGGCGGTATCCTCGCCGGTCAACACCGCGATGACGCCGGGCGATGCGAGGGCCGCACTCTTGTCGATGCCCCGCAGGATCGCGTGTCCGTGCGGCGAGCGCACGAACACACCCGCCGTCATGCCGGGACGCTTGATGTCGGAGACGTAATTGCCGCGGCCGGTGAGGAAGCGCTGGTCCTCTTTCCGTTTGGGTGAAGCGCCGATCCCGATCACATGGCCCATGGTCACTCTCCCCTGGCGGCGTTCATGGCGGCAGCGCCAGCCATGACCGAGACGACGATGTTCTGATAGCCGGTGCAGCGGCAGATATTGCCTTCAAGGCCGTGGCGAACGTCGGCTTCCGTGAGGTCCGGCTTCTCGGTCGCGAGCGCCACCGCCGTCATCAGCATGCCGGGCGTGCAAAAGCCGCATTGCAGACCGTGATGCTCGCGAAACGCCTCCTGCATCGGATGCAGCCGGTTCGAACCCGGCGCACCTTGCAGGCCCTCGATGGTGAGCAGCGTCGCACCGTCGAGCGCAGGCGCCAGCAGCGTGCAGCTCTTCACCGGCAGGCCGTCGAGATGCACCACGCAGGCGCCGCACTGGCTCGTGTCGCAGCCGATATGGGTGCCGGTGAGGTTGAGCTGCTCGCGCAGCAGCTCTGCGACGAGCGTCGCCGGCTCGACATCGACAGTGGTTGGCCGTCCGTTGAGTGTGAAGGATATCTGCACGATCATACTCCTGTGCGCGACGGGTCTTTAGGCGAGTGGAAGCGCGCTGCCGGTGGCCCATGTGGCCATCACGACGTCGCCGACGGTGAACGGATCCGCGAAGAAGGTCTTTTCCGGCACGTAGGCGACGAACGCGTCGTCCGGCACGGCGTCGAGCATGACCTTGACGAAATAGCCCTGGTATTCGATCGCGAGCACGCGGCTCGGCAGCGAATTGGAGCAGCCCGGCGGCAGCTCCCTGCCCGGCCGGACCAGCGCGACATCGTCGCGGCGCACGGCGATATCGATCTTGTCACCGACGCTGACCGTGGACCGCGCTTGAAGCGGGACCTCGATGCCATCAGGCGCGGCCTGCGCGAGCGTAAAGGTCGAACCGTTGACCTTCTCGACCCGCCCCGACAGCACGTTCTGCCCGCCCATGAACTCGGCGACGTAACGATCGTGCGGATGGGCATAGACGTCGCGGGCCGCGCCCGCCTGCTTGATCCTGCCCTGCTCCATCACCACCACGAGATCGGCGAGCGCGATTGCCTCGAGCTGGGTGTGGGTGACGTGGATGAAGGTGATGCCGAGCTCCTGCTGCATCCGCCTGAGCTCCTGGCGCATCTGCACGCGGAGCTGCTCGTCGAGGGCGGAGAGCGGCTCGTCGAGCAAAAGCACCCTCGGCTCGGTGATCGCGGCGCGCGCCAGCGCCACGCGCTGCTGCTGGCCGCCGGAGAGTTGCGCCGGAAGGCGGTCGGCGAACTGCGTCAGACGCACCTTCTCGATCATGGCATCGGCTGCGCGCAGGCGATCGGGCTTCGACATGCCGCGCACGCGGAGCGCAAAGGCGATGTTCTCGCGCACGGTCAGATGCGGGAACAGCGCGTAGGACTGAAACATCATCGCGGTGCGCCGCTGCACCGGCGCGAGGCCGACGACGTTCTGGCCGCCGATCACGATCTCACCGGCGGTCGGGTCCTCGTGGCCGGCGATCATGCGCAAAATCGTGGTCTTGCCGCAGCCGGACGGGCCGATGAAGCAGCAATAGGCGCCGTCGGCGATCTTGAGGTTGACACCGTCGACCACATTGGTGACGCCGTCAAAGCTCTTGCAGATGCCCGCCAGTTCGATATCGCCGCGATCGCTCTTCATTTCCGAGCTCAACCCTTTGTGCTGCTGCCGCGCTTCTTCTGGATCAGCACGATGCTGCCCAGGCTCGCGCCGATGACGATGAAGGAGACGATCGTCGTGACCGTGCCGAGCGCGTAAAGCGAGGGGGACGTGACGTTCAAGGTCATGCTCCAGATCTCCAGCGGCAGCGTGTTGAGCGAGCCCGCGGTCTGGAGGCTGCGGGCGAACTCGTCGTAGGAGAGCGTGAAGCCGAACAGCGCGACCGCGACCAGGCCGGGCGCCAGCACCGGGATCATCACCAGCCGGATCGACTGCCAGCGGCTGGCGCCGAGGTCGTAGGCCGCCTCCTCCCAGACGTTGTTGAAGCGCGACATCACCGCAAACATCACGAGCACGCCGAACGGCAGCGTCCAGGACAATTGCGCGCCGAGCGCCGAGGTGTACCAGCTCGCATTGAGCCCGAGCGCCTGGAACAACAGACCGGTGCCGAGGCCGAGCACGAGACCCGGAGCAACCAGGCTGCCGATCATCATGTAGAACACGACCGTGTCGCCGCGAAAGCGCTTGCGAAAGCCGAGCCCGGCGAGGAACGAGACCACCACCGTGATGCCAGTGACAATGACGGCGAGCTTGATCGAACGATCGAACGAGCCCTTGACGTCACCGGTTCGCACCTGGGTGAAGAGATCGACGAACCAGTGCAGCGACTGCCCCTTCATCGGGAACACGAGGCCGCCGCGGATGTCCTGGAACGACAGGACGTAGATGCAGAACATCGGGCCGTACAGCGCGATCACATAGAACCCGAATAGCGTCGCCAGAAGATAGAACGTCCACGGCCGGCCGCCCTTGCTCGGTGCAATCGCCTTGGTCGTCGCCGGCGCGACCGTCTTTGACATGTCAGTCTTTGACATGTCAGTCTTGGAAATGTCAGTCTTGGGCATGTCGGCGAGAACCGCGCTCATCGCGTGATCTCCTGCCTGATGTCGACGGTGCGCAGGATCAGCGAGACGATCGCGACCAGCACCAGCGTCAGCAGCACCGCGCTGGCCGCCGCGGTCGGATATTGCAGCACGCCGACGTCCTCGTAGAAGGCGCTGACCACCGAGGCCGAGCCGCCGCCGGACATCACTTTGACGACGAAGAAATCGCCCATCACGATCGAGACGACGAAGATGGTGCCGAGCGCGATGCCGCTCTTGGACATCGGCACCACGATCAGGCGCATGATGTCGAAGCGGCTGGCGCCTGCATCGATCGCGGCCTCGATCAGCTTCTTGTCGATCCGTGCCATGGAATTGAAGATCGGCACGATCATGAAAATGGTAAGCTGGTGGACATAGGCGATGACGACCGCCAGGTCCGAGAACAGCAGCACTTCCAGCGGCTGGCGGATCACGCCTATTGCCAGCAGCGCCTGGTTGATCAGGCCTTCCTTGCCGAGCAGCGGAATCCAGGAAATCATCCGGATGATGTTCGAGGTCCAGAACGGTACCGTGCAGAGCAGGAACAGACCAATCGCCAGTAGTTGGTTGCGGACGTGGAAGACCAGGAAGTATGCGACGAAGAAGCCTATGATCAGTGTGAAGATCCAGGTCAGCACCGTGAACTTGATCGTCGCCAGATACAGCTTCAGCGTCAGCGCTGAATGCAGCACCTCGACATAGCTTGCGAGCGTGAAGCCCGGCGTCAGCCCGCCAAAGCCGTCGGTGGCGAAGAAGCTCGCGGCCAGCACGACCAGGATCGGCGCCACGAAGAACGGTACGAGCACCAGCACGAGCGGCGACACGTAGAGCCAGCCGGCGAGATTTGCGCGTGGTGGGGTTTGACTGGTCTGCATGTCGGCAAACGCCTCGAAGTCGGTCTTTTCGCACCGGCGCATCGCCGCGCCGGCGCTTCGTTCACGTCAGGTGAAGCAGGTTTTAGGCCACCTTGAAGTCGTTCCAGCGCTTGTTCATGTAGGCGGCTTCATCCATCAGCGTGTTCCAGCAGGAGATGTTCTTGACGCGGTCGAGGAACGAGCCGCCGTCACGCTTGGTGCCGCTCTTCTCCATTGGCACGCCATAGGGGTCGTTGACCACCTCGGGCGCGGGCTGGCCCTCGTACCAGAACGCCCATTCGGCCGGCGTGAGGAATTTCTTCGCAGTCGAAGGCACCGGGCTGTAATAGCCGTAGCGCGCGACGAAGCCGCCCTGCCATCCCGACAGATACCAGTTGAGATATTCGTAGGCCGCGTCCAGCTTCTTGCCGGAGAGATGCTTCATCAGCCCCATGCCGTTGCACCAGCCGCGATAGCCTTCCTTGCCGTTCTTGATGTTGACCGGCGCGTAGACGCAGGGGATTTCCTTCACGCGTACCGCGGCCACCGCCGGCGACCACATCGACTGGATGACCACTTCGCCCGCCGCCATCAGCTGCACCGACTGGTCGAAGGTGGTCCAGGTCGCGCGGAACTGGCCCTGCTTCTTGAGCTCGATCAGCTTGTTGCAGGTGAAGTCGATCTCCTCCTTGGTCATGTTGCCCTTGTTGCCGTACTTGATCAGCCCGGCGCTTTCGAAGCAGAGCGCGGCATCCATGATGCCGATTGCGGGCACGTCGAGGATCGCGGCCTTGCCCTTGAATTTCGGATCAATCAGATCCTTCCATTCCGTGACTTCATGGCCGACGAGGTCGGGGCGATAGCCAATGGAGTCGGCGTTGTAGACCTGCGGCAGGAAGGTCGCCCATTCGGTCACGCCGTCGTTCAAATCGATCGAATCCGGCTTGGCGATATACATGGCCTCGTAGGGCGAGATGCCCTGGCGCGGGATCTTGTGACCGTCGATCTCACCCTTGGTGAAGATCGGCAGGATGTTGTCGAACTCCTTGACCTTCTTGACCTCGATGCCCTGGATCACGCCGCGCTTGGCAGCGAGCTTGGCCTGCCAGCCCTCGAGATCGGCGATGTCGACCGTATTTGGCTGGCTTATGAAGCGGTTGATGGCGGCGGAGGTGTCCAGATTCTGCATCGTCACCTTGAAGCCGAGATCCTTGGCCGCCTGGTCGCCGATCGCCTTCACCACCGAATAGGACACGCCGACATGGCGCAGCTCGATATCCTTGATCTCCTGCGCCCAGATCGTCGGGAATCCGCGGATCGCGTCCGATCCTGCGGCCGCGCCAGCGACCGCCGCAGCGCCCTTCAACAGCATGCGCCGGCTCAGTTTTTTCGCAGGCTTGTCGCTCGTCCCCGCCGGATTGGCAGTGGATGTCCCCTTGTCCCTGTCAAGCATGGAACCCTCGTTGGCTACGATGAACGCTGCGCACCGGTCGCCATTGACCGGCTGCGGATGTGATCAATTGCGAGGGAGGCTATGGGCGGGATGTGGTGAAGTAAAATTGGAAGTAAAAATTCGCCGCATAAACGCGGCTAATGGTTCGCCCCGCTGCATCGGCTTTTGGCAGCGCGCATAAGAAGGCGTCAGGACCTGCATACAAAAACGATAGCTTCGAACGTGCGGGCCCGTTCGCGCGGCAGACGCGATGAAGGCGGTCCTCAGGATCTGAGCTGGTCCCGCGCCGTCTCCGGCGCCATCAGCGTTGCGATGATGGTGATGACCGACAGCGCGATGATGTAGACCGACACGGCCCAATAAGAACCGGCCCATGCCAGCAGTGCCGTCGCAATCAGCGGCGAGAAGCCGCCACTGAGCGCCGCGGCAACGTTGGCTCCCAGCGATGCACCGCTGTAGCGCACCTGAGTACGGAACAGCTCCGGCATGAAGGCGGCCTTCGGCCCGAACAGCAACGCATGCGTCAGTGTCATCGTGACGACGAGCGCGAGCGTGATCAGCGCCGGATCCCTGGTGTCGAGGAACCAGAACAACGGAAACGCCAGCGCCACCGAGAACACGCCGCCGGCGAGATACAGCGCTTTGCGGCCGAAGATGTCGGACAGCCAGCCTGCGAGGGGCAGCGTCGCGAGCTCGACGAGCGCGGCATAGACCACCGCGTTCAGGATCACCTGCCGCGGCAGACCGAGCTGCGTCGTGGCGTAGACCACGGTGAAAACAGTGAGGAGATAAGCGAGCCCGACTTCGGACACCGTGATGCCGATCGCGAGCAGGAAGCCGCGCCAGTCGCGGCGCAGGACTTCCAGCGCCGGCTGCGCCAGAACCTCCTTGCGCTCGAGCACCTCCTTGAAGTGCGGCGTCTCCGCAAGTTTCAGCCGCACGATGAAGCCGACACCGACGAGCAGGATGCTGATCAGAAACGGCACGCGCCAGCCCCAGCTCAGGAAGTCCGCCTCGGGCAGCTGCGTCATCAGACCAAAAATGCCGGTAGACGCGGCGACGCCGACGGGGAAGCCGATCTGCACCAGGCTGCCGTAGAAGCCACGGCGGTTGCCGGCGTGCTCGGCCACCATGACCACCGCCCCGCTCCACTCGCCACCGAGCCCGATGCCCTGGACGAAGCGCAAAATGACGAGAAAGATCGGCGCCCAGACGCCGATCTGACTGTAGGTCGGCAGGCAGCCGATCAGGAACGTGCCCAGTCCCATCGCGATCATGGTGGCGACCAGCATCTTCTTGCGGCCGAGCCGGTCGCCATAATGCCCGATGATCGCACCGCCGATCGGCCGCGCGACGAAGCCAACCGCATACGTCGAGAACGCCGCCAGCGTGCCGACGAAGGGATCGAAGCTCGGGAAGAACAGCTTGTTCAGCACCAGCGCCGCCGCCGTGCCGTAGATCAGGAAGTCGTACCACTCGATCGCGGTGCCGAGCGCGCTCGCCCACACCACATGCGCCGTCGTCGATTTCTCCGCCGCACTGGAGACCCCCGATGCTGCCGTCATTGCCATGCCCCACAATTTCCGGGTGGCATCATGGCTAATCATGATTGCGGTTGCAACCTGCGGGAGTGTTAGTTCTCCCCAGATCACGGTGCGAGATTTTTCGCGCCACTGCCTCCTCACCGTCATCCCGGCCTAGTGCGCAATTGCGCACGGGGGGCCGGGACCCATAACCACAGGGAGGAGTTTGGCGAAGACCCGTGCTCCGGTGCTGCGACCGCCCGGCATCGAGAGATCACGCGGTATGGGTCCCGGCCTTCGCCGGGACGACGTAGAGCCATTATTCCCCATTGACAAACTTATTAGCTAATATCTAATTTAGCGCCACAACGACCAGCCGCGCCAAGCGGCCCATAAACGAGAGGGAACGACGATGAGAGGGCTTTTGGCCTGCGCCATGCTCGCGGCCATGACTTCGGCTGCCATGACCGCCGTTGCGAACGCGCAAATCTCCGACGACGCGGTGCGGATCGGCGTGCTGACGGATCTGTCGAGCTGGGGCCGCGACAACAGCGGACCGGGCTCCGTGGAGGCCGCGAAAATGGCGGTAGAGGAGTTCGGGCCCACCGTGCTCGGCAAGCCGATCGAGATCATTAGCGCCGACCACCAGATGAAGACCGACGTCGGCGTGCAGATCGTGCGCGGCTGGTTCGACAACGGCAAGGTCGATGCCGTCGTCGACATCCCCAACTCCGGCATCGCGATCGCCGTCCACAATATGGTGCGCGAGCGCAACAAGATTGCGCTGCTCTCCGGCCCCGGCGCGAGTTCGTTGACCGACGAGCTTTGCAGCCCGAACACGGTCCACTTCACCTACGATACCTACGCGCTGTCGAAGGTGACGGCCTCCGCCGTGATCAAGGAAGGCGGAAAGTCCTGGTACTTCATCACCGCCGACTACGCCTTCGGCCAGCAACTCGAGAAGGACGCCACGCGCTTCATCAACGAGATGGGCGGCAAGGTTTTGGGCGGCGTGAAGCACCCGACCAATACGGCCGATTTCTCCTCCTTTGCACTCCAGGCGCAAAGCTCGAAATCGGACGTCGTCGCCTTCGCCAATGCAGGCCAGGACACCGACAATGCGATCAAGCAGTCCGGCGAGTTCGGCCTGGTCCAAGGCGGCCAGAAGCTGGTCGGCCTCTTGATGTTTGACACCGACGTGCATGCGATCGGGCTCAAATCCGCGCAGGGCACCTACATGACCACGGCGTCGTACTGGAACATGGACGAGGCGACCCGCGCATGGTCGCGAAAATTCTACGAGCGCACCAAGGTGATGCCGACCATGATCCAGACCGGCGTTTACGGTTCGGTGCTGCATTATCTCAAGGCCATCAAGGCCGCCGGCACCGATGATCCCACCAAGGCGATGGCCAAGATGCGCGAGCTGCCAATCGAGGATACATTCGTTCATGGCGGACGCCTGCGCGAGGACGGCCGCGTCATTCGCGACATGTATCTCGCCAAGGTGAAAACGCCCGAGCAGTCCAAGGAACCCTGGGATTATTTGGAGATCATCAAGACGGTGAAGGGCGAGGACGCCTTCCGCCCGGTCTCCGAATCCAAATGTCCGCTGCTCAAGAAGTGAGGCCTGCATGACCGGCAACGAGCGCAGCGCAATTGAGACTTACGAGTGCGATGTGCTCGTGGCCGGATCGGGCTGCTCCGGCATGTCGGCCGCGATCACCGCGCGCGATCGCGGCTTGGACGTCCTGATCGTCGAGAAGGAGCCGCGCTTCGGCGGCACCACCGCCCGCTCCGGCGGTTGGTTGTGGATTCCCGGCACCTCGCTGGCCAAGGCTTACGGCATCGCGGAGACGCCCGAGCAGGCGCGGACTTACCTGCGCCATGAAGCCGGCAACAATTTTGACGCCGCACGCGTCGATGCGTTCCTGAGCGCTGGCCCCGAGGCGGTCGATTTTTTCACCAGTAAGACTGCGCTCCGTTTCGACATGCCGCTGGTGTTCCCGGACTACCACGCCGAGGCGCCCGGCGGCACCCAGGGTGGTCGTTCGATGGTGGCACGCCCGTTCGACGGCCGCGAGCTCGGCGACCAGATCAAGACCCTCGGCATGCCCCTGCCCGAGCTGACCGTATTCGGGATGATGCTCGGATCCGGCAAGGACATCGTCCATTTCATGCGCGCGACGAAGTCGCTGACCTCGGCGGTGTACGTCGCAAAGCGCCTGTCGCGGCATCTGATGGACGTGCTGCGCTATGGCCGTGGCATGACGCTGACCAACGGCAATGCGCTCGCCGGGCGACTGGCAAAATCCGCGCAGGATCTGAAGATTCCGATGTGGCTGTCCGCCCCGGTGCGCGAGCTGACGGTCGAGAACGGCACTGTCACCGGCGCCATCGTCGCCCGCGAGGGACGCGACGTCCGCATTCGTGCAAGACAAGGCGTCGTGCTCGCCTGCGGCGGTTTCCCGCATGATGTCGAACGGCGCAAGAAGATGTTTCCACACGCACCGACCGGGAATGAGCATTTTTCGCCGGGACCTACCGGCAACACCGGCGACGGCCTGCGTCTTGCCGAAGGCGCCGGCGGGCATGTCGAGGATCGCTTGCCGAACGCGGCGGCCTGGGTGCCGGTGTCGCTGACCACGCGCAAGGACGGATCGAAGGGCGTGATGCCGCATTTCATCGACCGCGCCAAACCCGGCGTGATCGCGGTAATGCGTGACGGCAAGCGCTTTGCCAACGAGGGCAATTCCTATCACGACTTCGTCCAGGCCATGGTCAAGGCTGCGAAGCCCGGCGAGGAGATCGCGGCCTACCTGGTGTGCGATCACCCGACCCTGCGCAAATACGGCCTCGGCTGTGTGCCGCCATTCCCGATGCCGCTGGGTCATCACCTCGAGACCGGCTATCTCATGCGCGGCGAAACGCTGGAGGCGCTCGCGACAAAGGCGGGCATCGACAGCATGGCGTTTGTCGAGACCGTCAAGCAGTTCAATGCGACCGCACCACAGGGACACGACGCCGCCTTCGGCAAGGGCTCGAAGGCCTATAACCGCTACCAGGGCGATGCGCTGCACGGCCCGAACCCCTGCGTCGCGCCGATCGAGAACGGGCCGTTCTACGCCATCAAGATGGTGGTCGGCGATCTCGGCACCTATGCCGGCATCGTCACCGACGAGAACGCGCGGGCACTCGACGCAGAAGGCCGGGTCATTCCGGGGCTCTATGCCGCCGGCAACGACATGGCCAGCATCATGGGCGGCAATTATCCCGGGGCCGGCATCACGCTTGGGCCGGCGCTGACGTTCGGCTACATTGCCGGCCGTCATCTCGCCGACAGCGCCGCCAAGCGCAACGCGGCGTAAGCCACGCCCGGAGGCGTATGAAAAGAGAAAGCCGCGGCATCCAGTCGATCGAGGTTGGCGGAGAATTGCTCCGCGCCCTCGCCCGCAGCGGCGAGCCGATGATGCTGCGCGATCTCGCGCGCGAGGCCGGCATGACGCCGGCCAAGGCGCATCCCTATCTCGCCAGCTTCTCCCGCATCGGCCTGATCGAGCAGGACGAGACCACCGGCCGCTACGAGATCGGCGCGCTGGCCTTGGAGCTCGGCCTGATCAGCCTACGCCGCCTCTCCGGCGTACGCATCGCAGGACCGAAGATCGCGGCGCTCGCGAGTCAGATCGGGCATGCGGTCTCGCTCGCGGTCTGGGGCACGCACGGCCCGACCGTGGTGCAGCTGGAAGAACCCGGCCAGCCCATTCATATCGTGATGCGCGCCGGCTCGGTGATGGCGCTGCTGGAGACGGCCACGGGTCGGGCCTTTGCGGCCTTCCTGCCGGAGAAGACGATCAACGCCGCACTTGAAAGCGGCCTCGATCGTCACGGCGTCGGCTATAATCCGAAGCGCACCGTGAAAGGCGCGAAGCTCACTGAGATGCTCACGGAGGTCCGCAAGCACGGCCTCGCCCGCGCGCTCGGCGACCCCCTGCCCGGCGTCAACGCATTCTCCGCGCCGGTGTTCGACCATTCCGGCCATGTCGCGCTGGTGATCACCGCGATGGGGCCGGAAGGTACTTTTGACGCGCGGTGGGACAGCCCGCTCGCTCATGCGCTACGCGATTGCGCGGGCGGGATCTCGAAACGGCTGGGTTACGGGATGACGGCTGCGGCTGAGTGAGGTTGCCCTGCAACCAACGCTGTCATGCGCCGCGAAGGCAGGGCATCCAGTACGCCGCGGCCCTTCGGCTCACTCGCAGGCGTCACGGAATACTGGATCGCCCGCCTTCGCGGGCGATGACACGGAAGAGTGCGGTGACCTTTCGCCCCCTATTTCTCCTTCACCGGCACCGTGTAATTCAGGATCAGCCGGCCGCCGTCGGGATAGATGGTCTGCCCCGTGATGTAGGAGGCGTCGTCGCTCGCCAGGAACGCGACGACTGAGGCAACCTCGCCCGGCTCGCCGCCACGGCCGGCCGGCGTGCGTGACATCACGGTCTTGCGGGCATCCTCTGAGGTGTAGATGGACGATGCCACCATGTCGGTCAGGATCGTGCCCGGTCCGACGGCCACCACGCGAATATTGTGCGGGGCCAGCGCGACGGCGGCCACTGATGTGAGCTGCTTCATGCCGCCCTTGGACATGGCGTAGGTCGCAAGCGCTGGGATTGCCAGCAGTGCATTCACCGAGGACATGTTGATGATGACCCCGCCGCCGCTACCTTGCGCAATCATCTGCTTCGCCGCCGCCTGTACCCCGAAGAACGCACCCTTCAGATTGATACCGATGATTTCGTCGAATTCCTCTTCGGAAATCTCCAGGATGTCCCGGTTGCGGGCGACGCCGGCGTTGTTGACCATGATGTCGAGTCGGCCGAACTCCTTCACGGCGGTGGCGACCAGCTGGTCGACGTCAGCACACTTGGCGACATTGCCGACGACGGTGCGCAAGGCATCCGGCCGCGCGAGTTCGGCGGCCGTCGCGGCCAAGCCATCGGCATCGACATCCGAGATGACGACTTTGACGCCGTCGTCCAGGAATCTTTTCGCGCAGGCCTTGCCGATGCCGCGCGCCGCGCCGGTGATGGCGGCGACCTTGCCGGTTAGTTTCATGGTCTCACTCCAGGATAGCTGCTTGGGGCAGACTGTCGCCGGGTGAGACCCGGCTTACGCAGCCGCGAAGCCGAGATGAGCACGGAACCGGTTTTTGATAAAGACAGCATCGCGCGAGGGCAGCGAGCGCGGCGGATTTTCGGCCAGAACCTTGATGACAAAAAGCCGCGGGCCATCGGCCGGCTCGTCGAGCTGCGTCGCCAGACGTTCCACTTCCTCGAGCGTCCGCACGGTTCCAGTCGTGGCAAAGCCGCAAGCCACAGCGATTGCGGTGAGATCGACGCCGCGCCCGGTATGGCTCGCCTGCATCCCGGTCTCGCCAAAATGCTGGTTGTCGATCACGACGATGTCGAGATTGCGCGGGCGTGCGACGCCGATGGTGGCGATGCCGCCGAGGCCCATCAACTGCTCGCCATCCCCGGTCAAAGCGAGGACGCGTTTTCCCGGCTGGGCTTGCGCGAGGCCAAGCCCGATCAACGCAGCGCCGCCCATGGCGCCCCAGAGATAAAAATTGCCGTCATGATCGCCGACGGAGTGAAGGTCATAGGTCGGCGAGCCGAGGCCGGAGACGACTAGCGTGTCCTTGCGGTTCTTCATGAGCGCGGCAACGGCGGCGCGACGATCGAGTTGAGCTTGCATTGGGATCACCACTTCTTCTTGCCGATCAGGCGCTGCCCGATCAGCACCGCGATCTGCTGATCGGAATCGTAGGCGAGCGCTGCGGCCGATTCCACGGTCTCGACCAGATCTTCCGCCGTATCCGCCCGCATTACCTTCAAGCCGATCGCCTCCAGCGAGGGCTGCGTCGCCCGGCTCATCGGCACCTGCCAGGGGTTGAACTCGGCCCATTCGCCGCGCATCGTCACCAGCATCAGCAGTGGAAATCGTCCGATCGCCGACAGCGACAGCATGTTGATGCAATTGCCGACACCGCTCGACTGCATCAAGAGCACACTGCGCTGGCCGCCGAGCCAGGCGCCGGCGGCAACGGCGATGCCCTCCTCTTCCGTCGTCAGCACGTTGGTGGTGACGTCGCGGTCGGCCGAGAACAGACGGATGAGCTGGCTGTGGCCGGCATCGGGGACGTAGGACATCTGCCGCACGTCGGCGGCTTTCAGGATGCGGTAGAGCTCTGACGGCCAATCGTCTGCGCGCGTGTCGGGATTGGATTGAATGCTGTGCACCGCATGTCTCCGTGGATTCCGAGCAGCACTCTAGCGATGTTCAGGCGCGAAAGCTCTGACCGTCTGGCGCGATCAGGTATCGAGGGATTGTATAGCTGCCTTTCGCTGTCGCCTGCGGGACCAGAGCACCATGCGCATTGCTGCGCCCTCTCCCCTTGTGGGAGAGGGCATCACCGCAGGCTGATACGAACTCGCTAGGGTGAGGGGTATCTCTTCGCGCATTCACGCGCGGAGAGATACCCCTCATCCGGCGCTTCGCGCCACCTTCTCCCACAAGGGGAGAAGGAAGAGCAGCCATCTGCAGCTTCTCGACCTTTAGCCAAACCGACGCGGCCGCAGTCCGGCGTGAAACCAGGTGATCATGGAATAGATGTCATAGACGGGCAATCCGACCTCGGCCTGAAGCGCCGCTGCATAAGGCGGCATGTTGGTGCATTCCAGCACGATCGCGCCGACATCCGGGTTGCTGGCGACCAGCTCCTTGCCGGCCTCGACCACGTCACGCTCGGCCTGCGCGATATCCATGTCGTCCTTCTCGGCCTTGATCAGGACACGGAAGAATTCCTTGCCGTGCTCGGTGCCGACCAGCGGCGTATCGAGCGGCACGCCGGCACCTGCGAGATGGGCCGGCGTCAAGGACGAACCGGACACCGTGACGACGCCGACGCGCTTGCCAGGCGGCAAGGTTGCCTGCACCCACGGCACCTGCATCAGTGACGAGGTCGCGACGGGAACGCCGACCGCGGCGGCGATCTCCTTCTGGAACAGTGAGAGGAAGCCGCAATTGGTGGTGATGGCTTCGGCCCCGAGCCGCACTAGATCCTTTGCCGCATCGATGAAGTCAGGCAGCAGACCGGCCGCACCCTTCAGCACCACCTTCTCCGGCGAAGCCCCACCCACCACGCGATAGAGCACGGGGAAAGGCCAGGTGGTGCCGTTGCCCATGTCGCCGGGAATGCGGGGAAAGCGCGCCTCCAGCATCAGGATGCCGAGCGGCGCCCCATAAATGGCTTTGCCGCCGCGGGCGATTCGGGGGGACGAGCTGGCTGGAGCGGTCATGATGCGATCTCAGAGAAAACGATCGGGCGAAAACGGTGCGAGCGGAATTTCCGGCGGCTTGCCGCTCAGAAGCTGGGCGACGAGACGACCGGTGCGCGCCGAGCCGACCAGGCCGATATGGCCGTGGCCGAAGGCATAGACGATGTCGCGCGAGGCCCGCGCGTAACCGATGCAGGGACGTCCGTCCGGCATGCTGGGCCGATGGCCGAACCAGGTCTTGATACGCGAAGCCGGAATGTCCGTCGGCAGTTTCGGGAACATGCTGAAGAGGTTGTTGCGCAAAATCTCGGCGCGCTTCCAGTTCGGCGCGGCCTCGAGGCCTGCGATCTCGACCGTTCCGGCGGCGCGCAAACCCTTGTCGGTCCAGTTCACCACCATCTTCGCATCCGAGGCCATCATCGAGCTGCGCGGGCCCGTTTCCGGATTCTCGATCATGACATGATAGCCGCGCTCGGTCTCCAGCGGCAGCGGATCACCGACGGATGCCGTGAGCCGCTTCGAATGCGCGCCGGCGGCAATCACTGCGGCATCGCACGCAATCTCACCGGTCTCGGTCAGGACAGCCACGAGCTTGTTGCCGGATAGCTTCAGCCCGATTGCCTTGGCGCGCACAAGCTTGGCGCCGCTTGCCAGCGCATGTTGCGCGAGGGCCGCGACATAGGCTCCGGGGTCGCGGCAGCGCCCGGCCTCTTCCACCACCACGCCGAACGTGTAGCGCGGATGCAAATCGGGCTCGCGCTGACGCATTTCGTCGGCCGAAAGCTCCAGCCATTCGACACCGACGCGCTTGCGTACGCGCCAGCCGAGATCATCGTCGAAATTGCCGCGCGACGGGAAGACATGCATCACGCCGTTACGCTCGATCAATTCAGGAACGCCCGCCTCCTCCGCGAGCTTCCTGTGCAACAGCGGCGCATCCTTCAGAAGGTAGCGTAGCGCAAAGGCCGTCGTCTCGACCCGCGCCTCGGTCCAGCCCGAGAGCAGATATTTGATCAACCAGGGCAGCGCCTTCGGCAGATAAGACCAGCGGATCGCGAGCGGTCCAAGCGGATCCATCAGATAACCCGGCACCTTCTTCCAGACGCCGGGCTCGGCCGGCGGGATCACCGAATGCGAGGAGAGCCAGCCGGCATTGCCGTAGCTCGCCGCCTGTTCGCCACCGGGCTCGCCCGGATCGATCAGCGTGACGCGATGTCCTTCGCGCAGCGCCTCGATGGCGCTGATCACGCCGACCGCGCCGGCACCGATGATGGCGACGTGGCGGCCCTCCGACATCGCTTAGGCCTTCACCGCAGGCGTAAAGTCCTTGCTGACCGACATCGCGCGCGGATCGATGATGCAGTGGAGGATCGACGGCTTGCCCGAGGCGAGCGCACGCTCGAAGGCCGGCGCGAACTCTTCGGTGCGCTCGACGCGCTCGCCGTGGCCGCCGAACGCTTTTGCGTACATCGCGAAATCCGGGTTCTTGAGCTGGGTGCCGACCACGCGACCGGGATAGTCGCGCTCCTGGTGCATGCGGATGGTACCGTATTGCGCATTGTCGACGACGATGACGACGAGGGCTGCGTCGTACTGCACGGCAGTCGCGAACTCCTGGCCGTTCATCAGGAAGCAGCCGTCGCCGGCAAAGGCGATGACGGTCCGATCCGGATATTGCCGCTTCGCGAGCACCGCGGCCGGCACGCCATAGCCCATCGAGCCCGACGTCGGAGCAAGCTGCGAGGCAAAGCTGTGGAAGCGGTGATGGCGATGGATCCAGCCGGCATAATTGCCGGCGCCGTTGCAGACGATCGCGTCCTTGGGCAGGCGATCGCGCAGCCAGGTCATGACCTGACCATACTGGAACGTGCCCGGCAGCTCGCGCGCCTTGTCGGTCCAGGCGAGATAATCGGCATGCGCCTTGGCGGCCTCGCCCTTCCAGGCAACGGCGCCTGCCGGCTTCAGCGTCTCGACCGCGGCCGCGAACGCGGCGGGCGTGGCCTGGATCGCGAGCTCAGGCTGATAGATGCGGCCGAGCTCTTCCGAGCCGGGATGAACGTGGATCAGCTTCTGCCGCGGGGTCGGAATGTCGAGCAGCGTGTAGGATGAGGACGGCATCTCCGACATGCGGCCGCCGATGAGCAGAATGACATCGGCGTCGTCGATGCGAGCTTTCAGGCCCGGGCTCGGGCCGATGCCGAGATCGCCGGCATAATGCGAATGATCGGCGTCGATCAGCGAGGCGCGACGGAACGAGGTCGCGACCGGCAAGTCGAAGCGCTCGGCAAACCGCGCGATGCTCCTGGTCGCCTCATCGGTCCAGCGCGAGCCGCCGAGAATGACGAACGGCGCCTTGGCGCTCGCAAGCATGGCGCCAACGCGCTCGATATCGGCGGGCGCCGGCCAGCTCACCGCCGGCTCGATCCGCATGGCGTCCGCAACGGCAGCGGCCTCGGTCAGCATGTTCTCGGGCAGCGAGATCACGACGGGACCGGGACGGCCCTGCATGGCGACGCGGAAGGCGCGCGCGACCAGCTCCGGAATGCGGTCGGGACGATCGATCTCGACCGCCCATTTCGCCATGGTGCCGAACACCGCCTTGTAGTCGAGCTCCTGGAACGCCTCGCGCTCACGCATGCCGGTGTCGACCTGACCGACGAACAGGATCATGGGCGTGGAATCCTGCATCGCGATGTGGACGCCGTGGCTGGCATTGGTGGCGCCGGGGCCGCGGGTGACGAAGCAGATACCGGGACGGCCGGTGAGCTTGCCATAGGCCTCCGCCATCATCGCAGCTCCCCCTTCGGCGCGGCAGATCATGACGTCGATCGGGCTGTCATGCAGCGCGTCGAGCGCCGCAAGGTAGCTCTCGCCCGGCACGCAGGTGACGCGCTCGACGCCTTGCGCGACCAGCTGATCGATCAGGATCTGGCCCCCGGTGCGGGTGTTGCGAATGGTCATGACGGCTCCCTCAAGGCTTTGGCAATGCATTTCGCAGCTTCGCGAAAATTTTGTTCCGGGCTGGCGTAGGACAGCCGGAAACAAGGTGCAAGGCCGAAACCGCTGCCCGGCATTACGGCCTCGTCATGCCTCTCCGGCAAATGGCGGCGGCAGCCATGCCTCTCTCGGACGTCGACCGGGAAGCAGGCCCCCTTGCCGTCATGCCCCTTTGCGCTGCCGCGCGCTCGCCAACAGCACCAGCATGAACGAGGCCGCGGTCATCAGCGTCGAGATGGCAGCGATGGTAGGGTCGATCTCGTCGCGGAGCGCGGTGAACATGCGCTTGGTCAGGGGCTGATACTGGCCGCCGGAGATGAAGAGCGCGACGATGGTCTCGTCCATCGCCGAGATGAAGGCGAAGATGCCGCCTGCGATCACGCTGGACTTGATCTGCGGCAGGGTCACCGCGAAGAAGCTGCGCAGGCGGTTCATGCCGAGGCTGCGTGCGACCATCTCCTGCGCCGGGTCGAAGCTCTGTAAGCCCGCCAGCACCGAGATGATGACGTATGGCAGGCCCAACATCACGTTCGCCAGCACCAGGCCCGGCAGCGTCGCGACCAGGCCGATTTTGGCATAGAGGAAGAAGATGCCCACCGCAGTGATGATGATCGGCACCACCAGCGGCAACAGCAGCAGCATGTGGATCAGCCGCATGATGCGCAGCTTCGACTGGCTGATGGCATAGGCGGCGGCGACGCCGAGCGGCGTCGCGATCACCACGGTCAGGAGCGCGACAGTCAGTGTCACCCGCGTCGCCTGCATCCAGGCCGCGTTGGAGAAATACTGCTGATACCAACGCAGCGAGAACGACGGCGGCGGGAAGGTCAGGAAGCGCGCGCTGGAGAAGGAGATCGGCGCGATGATCAGCACCGGCAGGATCAGGTAGACCAGCACCAGCGTGCTGATCACATAGAGAGCGATCCGGGCGGGCGACCATCGCGTCATTTCTGCCCCAATATGCGATCGAGCGAGATGAAGCGGCTGACGGCGAAGAAGATCGCGAGCACGCTCAAGAGCAGCACGACGGCGACCGCGCTCGCAGCCCCGAACTGGTTGTAGAGCTCGACATTGCGGCTCACCAGCATCGACACCATCACCGTGCGGCCGCCGCCGAGCAGTTCCGGCGTGATGTAGAAGCCGAGGCAGAGCACGAACACCATGGTTGAGCCTGCGAGCACGCCCGGCAGCGACAGCGGCAGGAAGACGCGGACGAAGGTGAGCGACGGGCTCGCCCCTAGGCTGGCGCCGGCCTGCATGAGATCGCTCGGAATCTTCTGCATGGTGGCATAGAGCGGCAGCACCATGAATGGCAGGAGAATGTGTACCGTCGCAACCACCGTGCCGAAGGTGTTGTGCACCAACGCGAGCGGTTCGCTCGTCACGTCGAGATAACGCAAAAGCTGATTGATTACACCGGTGCGCTGGAGCAGCGCCAGCCAGGCATAAGCGCGCACCAGCACGCTGGTCCAGAATGGCAGCACGACCAGCGACAGGATGAGAATACTCCATCCTTTTGGCACCGAGTTGGCAAGATATGCCACGGGATAGCCGAGCAGCAGCGCGATTGCCGTGACCGCGAGGCTGATCTCGAAGGTCAGCGCAAAGCTGCGCCAGTAGATGTCTTCGGTGAAGACGCGGCGATAGTTCTCCAGCGTGAAGCCGTCATGGTAGATCGACTGCCAGGCCAGCCAGCCGACCGGCAGCATGATCAGAGCCAAGATCACCAGCAGCGCCGGCGACACCAATGCCAGCATCAGCGCATGCTCCCGGCGCTGATGCTTTTGCGATGGATCTGGCACGGATATCGTCAACGCAGCCTCGCTTCGCCTACTTCTGCATGAACGACGCCCAACGCTTCTCGGCGGCTTCGCCCGCCGGCGAGGACCACCAGGCGTAGGACATCAGCGCCTGCTTGGCCGCATTGGCCGGCTCGCTCGGCAATTGCGCGGCGCGCTCGGGCTTGATCACGTTGGTCTCGAACGCCTTCGGGTTGCCCGGGCCATAATCGATATGCAGCGGCAGATTGGCCTGGTGCACGGGATCGACGGCCTCGTTGAGGAATTTCACGGCCGTGTCGAGGTTCGGCGCGCCCTTGAGGATGCAGAGCGAGGTGCTTTGCAAAATCCCCTGGTTGTAGGTGAAGGCGACCTTGGCGCCTTCCTTCGCGACGGCGCTGACGCGGCCGTTCCAGGCCATCTCCATGTCGACCTCGCCGTCATTGAGAAGCTGCGCTGACTGTGCGCCGGAGGTCCACCACACCGTGACGTGCGGCTTGATCTCTTCGAGCTTCTTGAAGGCCCGGTCGACCTCGAGCGGATAGAGTTTGTCGGGCGCGACGCCGTCGGCCATCAGCGCCGCCTCGAGCGTTGCGAACGGGTGGTTGCGCAGCGCACGGCGGCCGGGGAATTTCTTGACGTCCCAGAAATCGGCCCAGCTGTTCGGCGCGTCCTTTGGAAACGTTTTCTGACTATAGGCCAGCACGCTGGAATAGAACTCGTAGGACACCGAATAGGGACTGCGATACGCCTCCGGCATCGCGGCGCCATTCGGAATCTTCGAGAAGTCGAGCTTCTCGATCAGCCCCTGCTCGCCGCCACGCAGGCAGTTGCCGGTTGGGGTATCGACAACGTCCCAGATCGGCTTGCCGCTGCCGACCTGGGTCTTGATCGCAGGCCAGGCGTCGGGAATCGAATCCTGATTGATGGTGATGCCGAGCTTCTTGGCGGAGGGATCGAGGATCGCCACCGTCTGCGCCTGCTGATAGGCGCCTCCTTGTGAGACGAAGGTGATCTGCTCGGCGGCGCTGGCCGCGGTGCCGCCGAGCGCGATCGCGCCAACCAGCGTGTAGCCAAATCCAACAAGCCGTTTCGTATTCATCCTCGCCTCCTCCAGGTAAATCTCACTGTCCGATCGCGTCGAGAAACTGGTACCAGCCCGCGACCATGCGCACGGCGGGCTCGCGCAACGGATAGAACGGGATGGCTTTCAATCGCCGCGCGTCGAGCAGCCCGACCTCTGGCGTCTCGCCGCGCACGAAGGCGGCGAGATAGCGGCCCATCAGGCTCGACATCGCCACGCCCGCGCCGTTGTAGCCCATCGAGAACAGCGTGCGGTCGTCGAGCCGGCCGATATGCGGCACCGAGTCCAGCGTCATCCCGACCAGGCCCGACCATTTGTAGGCGAGCGGGACGTCGGCGAGATCCGGGAAGATGCCGACCATCGCCTTGCGCAACGCGTCGAAGGCGGTTTCCGAATCCTGCTTGCCGAACGCGCCGCGGCCACCGAAAATCACGCGGTTGTCGACCATCCGGAACCAGCGCATCATGCGCTTGGTCTCGGTGTAGGTGCGCCCGGTCGGCATCAGGCTTCCCGCGAGGTTGCGCGGCAGCTTGTCGGTCGCGATGATGGCGCTGCGGAACGGGATCAGCGTGCGCTGCATGTTCGCGGTCGCGCCGGTGAGGTCGGAATAGCTGTTGGTGGCGATGATCGCTTGTTTCGCCCGCACCGCGCCTTGCGGCGTTTCGGCGACGATGCCGCTATTGTCGCGCCGAAGTTTTACGACGGGCGACTCCTGGAAAATGGGGATGCCGCGGCGCGCCACGCCATCGGCAAGGCCGTGCAGATAATTCAGTGGATGGATGCCGCCGGAGCCGGGATTGAGCACGCCGCCGACGAAGATGTCGGAGCCGGTCTCGTCGCGCACTTGCCCCTTGTCGAGGATGCGGACCTCCGCATCGCCCATTTCCTGCTTCATCCACGCCACTTCGTCGATCGCAGCCTTCAGGGTCGTCTCGTTGTGGGCGGCCTTGACCTGGCCGGTGCGCGTCAACGCGGCACTGGTGATGCCAAATTCGGAGACCAGCTCCTCGACGATATCAGTGGATTCATGCGCGATCCCGTACATGCGCTGCGCCATGGCGCGGCCGTGCACGGCGTCGATCTCGCGGAACGAGAGGCGGAATTTTGCGGTGATCACGCCGCCATTGCGGCCACTCGCGCCCCAGCCCGGGCGGTTGGCCTCGAGCACGATGGGGCTGAGCCCGCTCTTGGCGATGTGGTGGGCCGCGGACAGGCCGGTATAGCCGGCACCGATGATCACCACGTCCGCTTGGCTCTCGCCGGACAGGACCGGAAACGCGCGCGCCGGCTCCGCCGTGGCTTCCCACAGCGAGTTGGCCGACGGCAATGCGCTCCAGTTCTGCGTCATCTCCGCGCTCACAAAAGTTACACCGCCGGCCCGATGGCCGCGTCGGCGAGCGCCTTCAACGTCGAAAAATGGAAGTCCGGCTTGGTCAGCGTCTCCACGGCCGGTGTGCCTCCGAAGCCGGCCATGCCCTGGCGGCGCTCGATCCAGCACACCTTGTAGCCGAGCTTCCGCGCGATCCGGATATCGTGATACTGGCTCTGGGCGACGTGAAGGATATCGGACTGCTTGTAGCCGAAAGCAGATTGGCGCCCCTTGTTGTACGCGAAGAACTCCGGATCGGGTTTCGCAACACCAGTCTCGTCGGCGCACACGGTATCGTCGAAGGGATTGCCGAGCGCATGCGCGTAACAGGAGAGCGCGACGCGGTCGGCGTTGGTCATGGCGACCAGTCTGAATTTGGTGCGCAGGCGCTTGAGCGCCTCGACCGAGTCCGGGAACGGTCCCCAGCGCAGCACCGCGAGTTGGAAGACGTCGCAGGAGGCGTCATCGGCCTGCAGCCCGAGCTCCTTGGCAAGATAGCGATAGACATGAAACATCACCTCGCTCGAACGCTCGTGATGCTTGTCGCGACCGCGCTTGTAGGATTCGAAGATCTTGTCGTCGCTGAGCTCGGCCGGCGACTTGCCCGAGATCCGACGCACCGCGGAGAGCACGCCGGTCTCGAAGTCGATCAAGGTGCCGACGACGTCGAAGGTGAGAACCTTGAAATTGCTGAACGAGGCTGCTGACGACATTTTTGGCTTCTTCTCTCGGTTGGACAAGGCTTGGGTTCAGTCCCTCACCCTGGGCACGACGATGGTGTCCTCGGGGTGTAGGGTCACGGTGAGGCTGCCGCCGAGCGGCGGGATGCGGCTGTAGGCTTCGTGATGGCTCGCCTGGCGCAGGCTCAGCACGATGCCATCGGCGAGCGCCAGGAAGATGCGCAGGCTCTCGCCCTGATAGACGATGTCGGTGACCGTGCCGGTGAGCCGATTGCAGGCGGTGTCCGGCGCGCCGTCGTCGATCAGCAGTTTTTCGCTGTGCACGGCGAGCATCAGCGCGTCCCCGTCGGGAATGGCGCGGGCGCTGCGCAGAAGGACGTTGCCGAGCGCAACGCCGGAGGCATCGACGCGTCGCACGGGTAGCATCGTGGCTTCGCCGATGAAGCTCGCGACGAAGGAATCCGCGGGATGGTCGTGCAGGCGCTCGGGCGCGTCGATCTGGATCAGCCTGCCGTCTTTCATCACAGCGACGCGGTCGCTCATGGTCAGCGCTTCGCGTTGATCGTGGGTGACGTAGATGATGGTGGCGCCGATGCGCTTGTGCAGCGTGCGCAGCTCGATCTGCATGGATTCGCGCAGCTGCTTGTCGAGCGCGGACAGCGGTTCGTCCATCAGGATCAGCCGCGGCTCGAAGATCATGGCGCGTGCGAGCGCCACGCGCTGGCGCTGGCCGCCGGAGAGTTGCGCGATACCGCGCTCTTCGTAGCCGGCAAGGCCGACCATCGAAAGCGCCGCGCGCACCTTATCCGGCCAGGTCGCCTTCGGCAGCCGTCGCGCGCGCAAGGGAAAGGCGACATTCTCGCCGACGCTCATATGCGGGAACAGCGCGTAGTTCTGGAACACGACGCCGATGTCGCGCTTGTGCGGCGGCATCCATGTGACGTCGCGGCCGCCGAACAGGATCGTTCCGCTCGATGGCAGGATGAAGCCGCCGAGGATGCCGAGCAACGTGGTCTTGCCGGAGCCGGAGGGGCCGAGCAGCGAGACGAACTCGCCGGCGGCGACATTGAGGGACACGTCGTCGAGGGCGCGAACGGCGCCATAGGCCTTGCTCGCGGATCTGATCTCGACGCTTTCCGCTCGTTTGTCCAACGATCGACCTCGCCATGTCCCTGCAATGGCGTGCCTCACTGCGCGCCATAAGCCTGCTTTATAGACAAGACATTTGAGCACTCACGGTCGAAGCGTGCACCGCACCAACATCTTCGCTCGCAAGCCCTGTCTTTAGGCTGTCACGTCGATGACATCAGACTTGGCAAAACTCGGCAATTGCCAAATTCTCACCTGGCCCATAACATGGCGTTATGCCCGAGCTGCGCCGGATGCTGCCCTCAAGTAACGCCCTGTTCGTCTTCGACGCAGCGGCGCGCAATGGCAGCTTCACGGCTGCGGCCGCCGAATTGAACGTCACCCAGCCCGCGGTGAGCCGGATGCTAGGCCAGTTCGAGGACCATCTCGGCGTCCGCCTATTCGATCGCAAGGCGGGACGCGCGGTGCTCACCGAGGAAGGCGAACTCTTGTATCGCCGCGTGCTCGAAGGCTTTCGCAGCATCGAGAGCGGGCTGGTCGAGATCGAACGGCGCCGCAAGGGCACCGAGACGGTGACGCTATCGGTCTCCTCCGCCTTCACCACGCATTGGCTGATGCCGCGCATCGACAAGCTGCAGAAGCAATTTCCTCACGTCGATTTGCGCTTCCAACTGATCTCCGGCGCGCTGCGCGGACCGGTGGAGAATGTCGACCTCGGCATGCGCTTCCGCGATCGTGAGGAGCCGTCATCCGGCGGCACGCTGGTGATGAAGGAGGTCATGCTGCCGATGTGCAGCCCTGCCTATCTCGGCGAAACCGATCCCGCCGAGGGCAACACCATCATTCGGCTCGCCGAGACGCCGGGCGACTGGGCCGCGGATTACGCATCGCTTCTCACCGGGCGTCGCGGCGCGGCCAAGGCGCTGAGCTTCACGGACTATGCCGTCGTGATGCAGGCCGCCCTGCTCGGCCAGGGCATCGCGCTCGGTTGGCTGACGGTCGCCTCGCACTGGATGCTGACCGGCGCACTGGTGCCGGCGTCCGACACGCTCACCACCACGCGCCGCATCTGCGAATTCCTGCCACCGCGCAACCGGCCGATGCGCCCCATCGCCGCCGAGATCCGCGACTGGATCACTGCACAGATGAAAAGCGAGATCGCCGCGATCGACCGGCTCTATCCGAAGCTCGGCGCGATGGCCGCCTGCTATTGAGCGAGCGGGAGGTGTTGGAGTGAGGCACCTCTCCCTCCACGTCATTGCGAGCGCAGCGAAGCAATCCAGAGTCTTTCCGCGGAGAGATTCTGGATTGCTTCGCTGCGCTCGCAATGACGGTGTGGATAGAGTTTTGGCCTCTACCGATGCTCGATTGCGCGGATTGCGCCGCGCAGCTCGGCGAGGCCGCGGAGGCGGCCGATGGCGGTGTAGCCTGGATTGGTGCGCTTGGTCGCCGCGAGGTCGTCGAGCATGCGGTGGCCGTGATCGGGCCGGAACACGATTCTCTTGTCAGGCGAACGCCGCGCGTTCTCCTTCAGCAGCGCCTTCAGCACCGCGACCATGTTGACGTCACCGTCGAGATGATCGGACTCGTAGAAGGACAAACCATCCGCTTCGCGCTTGGTCGCGCGCAGATGCGCAAAGGCAATGCGCGGACCGAAGCGTTCGGCCATGGCGGGGAGATTGTTCTCGGCGCGCACGCCGAGCGACCCCGTGCACAGGCAGATACCATTGGCCTTTGACGGCACGGCATCGAACAGCGCCTGATAGTCATCGGCGCTGGAGGCAATGCGCGGCAGGCCGAACAGCGGGCGCGGCGGGTCGTCCGGATGCAGCGTCAGCGAAACGCCGAGCTGCTCGGCGACGGGCGTGACGCGACCCAAAAATTCGGCGAGATGCTGCCGCAGGATTTTCGGCGTGATGTCGCGATACGTTTCGAGTCGATCGCGGAATTGCGGGATCGTCATCGGCTCGGTGGTCGACCCCGGCAACGCGCTGGCGATCACCATGACGAGATAGTCGATATCGGCCTGGCTCATCTGGTCGAACAGCTTTTTCGCGCGAGCCTGCTGCTCGGGTGAGTATTCCTGGACGGCGGCGGGACGCTTCAGAATGTGCAGTTCGAACGCAGCGAAACGGTCCTGGTCGAAGCGCATGGCACGGGCGCCGTTCGGCAACTCCCATTCCAGATCGGTGCGGCACCAATCCACGACGGGCATGAAGTTGTAGCAGATGATCTTGATGCCGGAGGCGGCGACCGCCTCCAGGCTGGCGATCCACGCCTCGATCGAGCGCGTCGCCTTAGCCCCGAGACGCTTGACGTCGTCGGGGATCGGAATCGATTCCACCACCGACCAGGTCAATCGCGAGCGGCCGGGCTGGCCACGCTCGATGAAGTTCTTGCGCTCCTCGACCGACTTGCGTGTCCAGGCTTCGCCGATCGGTACCTGATGCAGCGCCGAGACGATATCCGTCGCGCCGGCCTGCCTGACATCATCGAGCGAGACCGGATCGTCCGGCCCGTACCAGCGCCATCCCTCAAGCATCATAAAAAATCTCCCGGATCAGTTCGCGGTCAGCACGACCTTGACGCTCTGCGAGCGGTCGAGCGCCAGCCGCAGCGCATCCGGCGCGGTGGACAGCGGCCGCTCGGCGGTGACCAGCGACAGCACGTCGACACTGCCGTCCGCGATCAGCTCCACCGCGGTCATGAATTCGAGCCCGAACCGGAACGAGCCGCGCAAATCGATCTCCTTGGCCATCACCGCATTGGCGGGCACTGGAATCTGGCCGCCCGGCAAATTGCCGATCTGTACGACAACGCCACCGCGCCTGACGATACCGATCGCACTGGCAAGGCCTGCAGCCGTGCCCGAGACTTCGAAAGCGACATCGTAGGGGCGCGACGCGGCCTGCGCCTTCAGGCCTTCCTCGCCGGCCGCGACATTCTCGACGTGAGATGCGCCGAGCCGGGTCGCAAAAGCCAGCGGCGCCGGCGCGATGTCGGCCACCGTGATGTCGGTCATGCCGGCGCGGCGCGCAGCGAGCATGGTCAGAAGCCCGATCGGACCGGCACCGAAAATGATGCCGCGCTTGCCTTCGATGTTGCCGGCACGCGCGACCGCGTGCAGGCAGACCGCGAGCGGCTCGGCCAGCGCCGCGGCCTGATAGGACACATGATCGGGGATCTTCACGCACTGCGCCGGAATCGCGTCGAAGTAATTGGCGAAGCCGCCCTGCATGTGCGGAGTCTTTGAGGCCGAGCCCATGAAGTAGATATTTTCGCAGAGGTTTTGCCGGCCTTGGCGGCAAGCGACGCAATGGCCGCACCAGCGCGACGGGTTGACGGCGACACGGTCGCCGAGCTTCAGGTTCGCCGCGGAGCCCGCGATCTCCACGACCTCGCCGGAGATCTCGTGGCCGAGCACCAGCGGCGATTTCACCACGAAATCGCCGGTGCGAGCATGACGGAAATAATGCATGTCCGAGCCGCAGATGCCGCCGGCGCCGAAACGGAGGCGCACCATGCCTTCAGCGAGCTTGTCGAGCGGATGCTCGACCATGCGCAGATCTTCGGGGCCAAACAGGGTTGCGGCGAGAGCAGTTGAGGTCATTTGGAAAGTCCCATGTATTTCGGCAGCCAGAGGGTCAGTTCGGGGATGTAGGTGATCGCGATCAGCGCGAGCATCAGCGGCACCAGCCAGGGCAGGATCGCCACCGTCGTGCGCTCGACCGAGAGTTTTGCGACGCGGGCGAGCACGAACAAGACCATGCCGAGCGGCGGGTGCAACAGGCCGATCATCAGGTTCAGCGTCATGATCAGACCGAAATGGATCGGGTCGATTCCGAGCTTGAGCACGATGGGCAGCAGGATCGGCACCAGAATGGTGATCGCGGCCGTGGTGTCGATGAAGCAGCCGACGAACAGGATCAGGACGTTGGCGAGCGCCAGGAACACCCATTTGTTGTGGGTGATGCTGAGCATCCAGTCCGACAGCATCTGGGCTGCCTGCGACACCGTCAGCAGCCAGGCGAAGATCGAGGCTGCCGTGACGATGAACAGCACCGAAGCCGTGGTCTCGATGGTGTCGAAAGTAGCCTTCGCGACCGTTTTCATCGTCATGGTGCGGTAGCGTACCAGGCCGAGGAACAGCGACCAGATCACGGCGGCGACCGCCGCTTCCGTCGGGGTGAACCAGCCGAGCGTCATGCCGCCGATCAGGATCACCGGCGCCATCAGCGCCATCACCGCGGAGAAGTCGAAGTACCAGTCGAGCGCGAGCAGCACGACCAGGCCAAGCCCAACTGCCCAATTGGTGGAGAGACCGGCGACCGTCAGAAGCCAGACGGCCATCGGGAAGCTCAGTACGACGAGGATCTCGAGCCCCGCCGATCCCAATTGCGGCCAGGAGAACGGCGTATCGCTGCCCCATTTGTTCTTGTGCGCGAAGTAGGTGACGGTGGCCATCATCAGCAGCGTCAGCACGACGCCTGGAATGACGCCCCCCAGAAACAACGCGCCGATCGAGACGTTCGCCATCATGCCGTAGATCACGAAAGGCAGCGACGGCGGGATGATCGGCCCGAGCGTGGCCGAGGCCGCGGTGACGCCGACCGAGAACTCCGTGGTGTAACCGTGGTCCTTCATCGCCTTGATCTCGATGGTACCGAGACCGGCGGCATCCGCGATCGCGGTGCCGGACATACCGGAGAAGATCACCGAGCCGATGATGTTGACGTGGCCGAGGCCGCCGCGCATCCAGCCAACCAGCGCGACGGCGAACTTGTAGATGCGCCCGGTGACGCCGGCGATGTTCATGAGATTGCCGGCCAGGATGAAGAACGGCACGGCGAGCAGCGGAAAGCTCTCGACGCCGGCGATCATGCGCTGAGCCAGGGTGACGTCGGGCGTCACCCCGCTAACCAGAATGTAGAGCAGCGACGACGCGGCCATGGCGATCGCCACGGGAACGCCGAGCAGCATCAGGACGAGAAAGCCTCCAAGCAACAGCAACATGGGATTACCCTTCAAAACCGTCGTAGGCGCCGGGACGTTCGAGGATCGAGTAGCCCTGCCGCAAATGTTGTATGGCCACCTGCACCGAGCGGACGAACATCAACACGAACCCCGCCAGCACGGCGTAATAGACGTAGTCCTTGGGAAGATTGATCGTGGTCATGGACTCGTCGCCGATGATCTGGATGTAGACCCAGACCAGCTTGATGGCGTAGCCGAAGAAGACGATCCGGATCAGGTCGATCACCGTCGACAACGCGCGCGCCACGAGGTGCGGCAGATAGCGATAGAGCAGATCGACCTGGATGTGCCGCGACAGCCGCACGCACATCGAGGAGCCGATGAAGACCACGCCGATCAGGCAGTAGGTCGCGATCTCCTCGGTCCAGGCGTAGCTGTCGTTGAGCACGTAGCGGGTGAAGAACTGGAGGAAGACGGCGAGCGCCATCACCCAGAAGATCGCCAGCGCGACCCAGTCCTCGAAAGCGTAGATGCCGAGATCGACCTTGGGTGTCGCCTCTTCCTCGAAGGTGTGGGCGATCTCGTCCGCGGTGATCTGCCGGTGCGTTTCGGCGGTGGACATGGGTTGCTCCTCAAACTGGTCACGTCGTTCCGGGATGGTGCGTCAGCACCAAACGCGGAACCTCGAGATTCTCAGGTGCGCAATTGCGCACCTGAGGTTCGGTCCTGCGGACCGCCCGGGATGACGACTATGTCGTCACTTCACCGCCTGAATGCGTTCCCAGTCGGCCTTGCGGTAGCCGAAGGTCTCGAACGCGACGTTCTTCAGCACGGTGTCGCGGAACTCGTTCTTGTCGACCTCGGTGACGGTCAGGCCCTTCTCCTTGAAGAAGGCGACCAGCTTGGCCTCGTTCTGCTTGATCTCCGCGGTCGCCTTGGCGGCGGCTTCCTGCGCCACGTCGGTGAAGATCTTCTTGTCCTCGTCGCTGAGCTTCTTCCAGAGCGCGCCGGCCACCACCGTGTTGAGATGATCGACGATATGGCCCGTCAGCACGATGTGCTTCTGCACCTCGTAGAACTTCTTGGCCTCGATCGTGGTCAGCGGGTTCTCCTGCGCCTCGACGGTGCCGTTCTGGAGCGCCAGATAGACTTCGGCGAACGCGATCGGCGCGGTGTTGGCGCCGCAGGCGCGCGGCATCGCCAGATAGGCGGGAACGTCGGGCACGCGCATCTTCAGGCCCTTGAGGTCGGCACAGGTCTTGATCGGCTTGTTCGACGAGGTCTGACGCACGCCGTAATAGGTCACCGCGACGATGTGGTGGCCGCTCTTGTCCTCATAACCTTTGGTGAGCTCCTTGAAGATGTCGCTCTTGGTGTAGGCGAGCAGATGATCCGCATCGCGGAAGGTGTAGGGATAATAGGTCACGCCGATCGGCGGAAAGCTCTTGGCCGCGAAGCTCGAGCCGGAGATGATGATGTCGACCGAGCCGAGCGAGAGGCCCTGGTTGATGTCGGCCTCCTTGCCGAGCTGCGAGGCCGGATAGACATCGATCGCATAGCGGCCGTTGGTGCGCTTGCCGATCTCCTGCGCGGCCCAGACCGACGCGGTGTGGAACGGCTCCGAGGTCTCGTAGACATGGGCCCATTTGAGCTTGGTCTGCGCCATGCCGGCGCCAGTCGTAGCAATCATCGCCGCGGCCGAGACCGCCAGCACCATTGTCATCTTTTTCAACACTGACTTTTCCTCCATTTTTCAAGTCTGCTTCTTTTAAATCCGCTTCTTGTCAGCCCGCCCCAACGCGGGTGCGGGCTGCACAATGTCATCGCTGTCGCGCACTGCTGCTCGCAGCTCGGCTCTTCTTCGGCGCACGTTCCGGTTTTGACGGCTTTGCCGTCGATCGCGCGGTGCGCCCGGAAGACGGTCCTGCCGCTTTCTCGGCGCCGAAGTTCTGCGCAAAGCGCTCCTGGGATCGCGCGAGATGATCGCGCATCGCGTCGCGCGCCGCTTCAGGATCGTGTGCGGCGATGGCGTCGCGCACCGCGCGATGCTCGTCGAGCGCGGTGCGCCACGTGCCCGGGCTCTCGAAATAATGCGCAAGCTGCGCGAAATAGGGATTGAGGCGCTGGTCGAACAACTCGCCGACCACGCGCACCAGAACGGCATTGCCGAGGCTTCCGGCGATCGCGACGTGGAAGGCGCGGTCGTGGACCATCGAGGCTTCGCCGGGGTGTTCTACATTCTCCATCGCCACAAGGGACGCATCGATGCGGGCAACGTCGTCCTTCGTCGCCACGCGCGCGGCTTCTTCGGCGATGGCACTTTCCAGGAACTCGCGGGCGCGCAACAGCTCGAACGGGCCCTCGATGACGGAGGCAGGCGCGGTCGCCGCGACCGTCGCGGGCTCGATCACATAGATGCCGGAACCGACGCGGATACGAAGGCGCCCCTCGACTTCCAGCGCGATCAGCGCTTCGCGCACCGTCGGCCTGGAAATCCTGAGCTGCTCGGCGAGCTCGCGTTCGGTCGGCAAGCGGCTGCCGACCGCGTACTCGCCGCTGTCGATCAGGCTTCGCAATTGATCGGCGACCTGGCGATAAAGCCGTCTCGCCTCCACAGCTTCCAGCGGCACGCTGGTCCTCCCGAAAGGGTCATGCCGGCAGCTCTCGCTGCCCGCGGCCCGCCAATTTTGGAAAATTGGTCTTACCAATTGACCGCAGCATTGACCGAGGACAGGCGCCATGTCAAGCAGCGGCCAAACAAGGGAGAGACGACCATGCGTCCTGGTTCGACACGCCTTGGCCGCGCCAATCTCGACCGGCTGCCACCCGGCATTCGCCGCCCGGCCTACGACCGTTCGCGCGTCACCTCCGGCATCGTGCATCTCGGCCTTGGCGCGTTTCATCGCGCCCACCAGGCCGTCGTCATCGATGATTGCCTTGCGGCCGGCGCCACCTCGTGGGGCATCGTCGGCGCCAGCCTGCGCAGCTCCGACACACGCGACGCCCTCGCCCCGCAGGATCATCTCTATACGGTTGCCGTCCGTGCAGCCGAAGGCACCGAACACCGCATCATCGGTGCGCTGCTGGACAGCGTGGTCGCGCGCGAGAGCCCGGCACGACTGGTCGAGCGAATGGCCGATCCCGCCATTCGCATCGTCTCACTCACCGTCACCGAAAAGGGCTATTGCCACACGCCGCAGACCGGCGATCTCGACGAGCGCCATCCTGATGTCGTGCACGACCTCAACAATTTCGACGCGCCGCGCTCGGCTCCCGGCTTCATCGTGGCCGCGCTGGCGCGCCGGCGGGCCCTGGGCGCCCCGCCCTTCACCGTGCTGAGCTGCGACAATCTCGCCGCCAACGGCCACACCGTGCAGCGGATCGTGACGCAATTCGCCGCGCTGCGCTCGAAGGATCTCGGCAAGTGGATCGCGGATACGGCGGCCTTCCCCTCGACCATGGTCGACCGCATCGTGCCGGAGACGACGGATGGTGACCGCGATGCGGTTTCATCCGCGTTCGGTTTGCACGACGCATGGCCCGTCATGACCGAGCCCTTCACGCAATGGGTGGTCGAGGATCGCTTTACGGCGGGCCGGCCCGATCTTGCCGCCGCCGGCGTCGAACTGGTGAACGACGTCAAGCCGTTCGAGTTGATGAAGCTGCGGCTGCTCAACGCCAGCCATTCGGCGCTGGCCTATCTCGGCTATCTCGCCGGCTACGAGACCATCGCCGACACCATGCAGGATCCGCATTTCGCGCGCCTCGCCGCGCAGGTGATGGAAGAGGCCGCGGTGACGCTGACGATGCCTGCCGGCGCAGACCTGGCCGCCTATCGCGCCTCGCTGCTCAAGCGCTTCGCCAATCCGGCACTGCATCACCGCACCTGGCAGATCGCGATGGACGGCTCGCAAAAGTTGCCGCAGCGCCTGCTCGGCGCGATCCAGGATCGTCTCGCCAGGAACCTGCCGATCGCAACGCATGCGCTCGCGGTGGCCGGCTGGATGCGCTACGTCACCGGCCTCGACGACAAGGGCCGCACCATCGACGTGCGCGATCCGCTCGCCGCCGAGTTCGCCGATTTGGCGCGCGAGGCAGGTCCCGTCGCCGAACGATTGGCGCCCGCGCTGCTCGGCGTCGCAAAAGTGTTCGGGCCGCTGGGCGCGGAGCCCCGCCTGCGCGAGGCCGTGACCGCGGCGCTCGGCCGACTCTACAAGGATGGCGCGCGGCGTGCGGTGGAGACGCTGGTCTCGGCGTGACCACAAAACGGGCAGCAATGCTGCATTGCGGTCCAGATCGAACGGAAAGTCGACTGAAGTCGCGCTTGATTTTTGCCTGTCATTGCCCCACCCGAGAGGCATGGCAAAGGACAGCAAGGTGATCGCCGCGAACGCAGCGTTCTACGCCGCCTTTTCGAGCGGCGATTTCGACCAAATGGAGCGGATGTGGGCGGACGATGACGCCATTTCCTGCATTCATCCCGGCTGGCCGGCCATCATCGGCCGGGCCACGGTGATCGGAAGCTGGCGCGACATCCTGCAGAGTCCGGAACGGCCGCAGATCGTTTGCGCGGAACCCCAGGCCATCATCGACGGCGACAGCGCGCGCGTGCTCTGCATCGAGATCGTCGATGGCACAGCATTGGCCGCCGCCAACCATTTTCGGCGCGTCGGCGACGACTGGCGCCTGGTGCACCATCAGTCGAGCCCGATCGCGCAGATTGTCGAGCAAACTGAGGACGATAGAGCGAGCCACCGCGTCCATTGAGGGCGGCCGGCCCGCAGGCACATTCTACTGTGCATGGGGTTGTTTTTCAGTTTTTTTGTTTTGGCGCCTCACCCGAGCCCAGACAAATCATCCAGCACGACCCGCGCCCCGCTGAAATCATCGTCCCGGAAGAACACGCTTCTGGTGATGAGCACGGGAATGTTCGCCCGCGCGGCTGCGATCAGGCCGTTGGTGGAATCCTCGATCGCGACGCAGTCGGACGCGTTGAGCTTCAGCCGCGCCAGGGTCTCGACATAGACATCCGGCGCAGGCTTTTTGTGCCGCACGTCATCCCCGGCGACGATCGCATCAAAATCCGCGGCCCAGCCCGTTCCCAGCGCCCGCGACAGCAGCGCGTCGATGTTGGTGTGCGACGTGGTCGTCGCGATCGCGAGCCGCTGGCCGCGCGCCTTGGCAGCAGCGAGCAGATCCGTCACCCCGGGCCGTAAGGGGCAGCAGCCGGTTTCGACCAGTTCGGCATAATGCGCGGTCTTGATGCGGTGGAGTTCCGCGACGTCGACATCCGATAATGGCGCGGCGATCCTCAGCCTTTCATGGTGGGCGCGGATCCGTTCCTTGCCGCCCGTAACCCGCAGCAGGTCCTTGTAGACGGCCCGGTCCCACTGCCAGTCGAGACCGTGGCCGATGAAGGCATGGTTGAAGGCCTGCCGATGCAGCTCTTCGGTCTCGGCCAGGGTGCCGTCGACGTCGAAGATCAGCGCGGCGGCGCGGCGGACTAGCTCAGCCGCGTCAGATAGCATGATAGCTGGCGCTTCTGCCTGCATGATCGATGCGTCCCTCCGGTGAGCGACCATCGCCTGCACAGGCGGGCGAGACAAATTGCAATATCTTTTGCCCGACCCAAAAATCTCTTATGAGCGGAGGAGCGCTGCGGCGCGAACGGGAACCCCGACCTGCAAGGAAGACGTATGCGGCTCTTTATCCTTGGCCTCGGCTACAGTGCCCGGCACTTCGTCCGCCTGTTCGGTGGCCGCTTCTCGCGTATCGCCGGCACGGTGCGCGATCCCGCGCAGCGGGGCGACCTCGCCGGCATCGAGGTGCATGCTTTCTCCGGCAGCAGTCCGGCGCGCGAGACAGTCGAACGTATCAGCGACGCCGACGTCCTTCTCGTCTCGATCCCGCCCGGCAGCAGCGGCGATCCTGCCATCGCGACCTTCTCGGACGTGCTGGCCACGGACCGCCACCGCAGGATCATCTATCTCTCCACCATCGGCGTATACGGTGACCACGCCGGCGGCTGGGTCGACGAGAGCACGCCGCCGCAGGCCAGCCTCGAGCGCACGCGCATGCGGGTCGCGGCGGAACAGGCGTGGACCGAGACGACTGGTGGTGACGCCGCGATCCTGCGGCTTGCGGGTATCTATGGCCCCGGCCGTAACGCGCTGGTGACGCTGCGCGCTGGAACGGCCCGGCGCATCATCAAGCCGGGACAGGTGTTCAACCGCATCCACGTCGACGACATTGCGAGCGCGATCATGGCCGCGATTCATCACCCGAGCGGCGGCATCTGGAACGTCTGTGACGACGAGCCGGCGCCGCCGCAGGACGTGATTGCTTACGCGGCGAAGCTGATGAACGTTGCACCGCCGCCGGAAGAGCCGTTCGAGACCGCCGAGATGTCGGCGATGGCCCGCAGCTTCTATGCGAGCAGCGCCCGCGTCTTTAACGCGAAAATGAAGCGCGAGCTCGGCGTCACGCTTGCGTATCCGACCTACCGCCACGCTCTGAATGCGTTGTGGCACGCGGGAGAGGGACGATAGGGTTCCGGCATTCCCGGCGTCCCAGACATGCCCTGCTCGCGCTTGACTTCGCTCCGGTACGGTCGTGATCTAACCACTGAGCGGGCCACAGCAAAACGAGTCCGCGCTTGGGAGGATCCAATGAAGACGATCGCCATGATCGCCGCGACCGTTGCCGCCATCACGTTCGGCGCAGCGCGCGCCGCACCGCTGCCCGAAGCCAATCCAGACGACGTCGGCTTCTCGAAACAAGGCCTTGCACGGCTCGACAATTTCTTCGCGCGTGAGATCGCCGCCAAGCGCGTCCCCGGCGCGGTCGTCGCGATCGCCCGTGACGGCAAGCTTGTGCACTACAAGGCCTACGGTATGCTGGATCCGGACAAGGGCACGCCGATGCCTATCGACGCGATCTTCGCGCTGGCCTCGATGACCAAGCCGATGGCGGCGGTCGCGGGCCTGACATTGATGGAGCAGGGCAAGCTGCCGCTCCAGGCCAAGCTGTCCGACTATTATCCCGGATTTGCCGACATGAAGGTCGGCGTTCAGCAGGCCGACGGTTCGTTGAAGCTCGAGCCGCAGGCGTCACCGATCTTCATTCACGACCTGTACCGACACACGTCCGGCCTGATGTATGGCGGCCGCCCAGACAGCGCGAGCCCGGTGGCACGGCAATATCCGGAAGGCACAGCTCCGGCGATCGAAGGCGACACTCAGGCCTTCATCGATCGCATCACAAAGCTGCCGCTGGCGCATCAACCCTCGACCGAGTTCGAATACGGTTTCTCGATCGACGTGCTCGGCGCCGTCGTTGAGAAGGTCAGCGAGCAGAAGCTCGGCGACTATCTCGCCGCCAATGTCTGGCAGCCGCTCGGCATGAAGGACGCGACCTTCCATCCGACCGACGCACAGCGCGCTCGCCTCGCCCGCCCGTTCGCCAACGATCCGCTGACCGGCAAGCCGCAAGCCATCAAGCTTTTGGACACGCCGACAAAATCCGACTGCGGTGGCGCCTGCTCGTTCGCGACCGTCGGCGACTACATCCGCTTCGGACAGATGCTGCTCAACGGCGGCGATCTTGACGGCCAGCGCATCCTCGGTCCCAGGACCGTGCATCACATGACGACCAATCATCTCGGCCCGGAGATCAAGAACAACGTGGCGAACATCGAGCCGCATCGCGCCGGGTTCGGCTTCGGCCTCTCGGTCGCGGTCCGCACCAGCGAGGGATTGTCGTCGGTCCCCGGCAATCCCGGCGAGTTCACCTGGAATGGCGCGTACGGTACGCAATTCTTCTGCGACCCCAAGGAGCGTCTCGTGGTCGTGGTGGGAACGGCGGCGCCGGGCGAGCTGCGGAAATATTATCGCGAACAGGTTCAAGACATCGTCTATGGCGCGATGGTGAAGTGAGATCGACGCCTTGGAATAAAAAGGGCGGCCGCTCGGGCCGCCCTTTTGAAGATCGGCGTCAGCTCAGGACACCATACTTCTTGAACCAGGCCTGGGCCTGTTTCCAGGCATCTTCTGCGGCGTCCTTGCGGTAGCTGCCGCGGTAGTCGGCATGGAAGCCGTGCGGCGCTTCCGGATAGATCTTGAACTCGGCCGTCTTCTTGTTCTGCTCCAAGGCTGCCTTGAGCTGCTCGACCTGGGCGACGGGAATGCCGGTATCGGCGCCACCATAGAGGCCGAGCACCGGTGCCTTCATCTCGGGCGCGAGCTGCATCGGGCTCTTCGGCCATAGCGGATTGGCTGGATCGACCGGCGGACCGTAGAAGGCGACGCCGGCCTTGAGGCTGCCGCTGTGAGCGGCATATTCCCAGACGGTGCGTCCGCCGCGGCAAAAGCCGATGATGCCGAGCTTACCGGTGTCGCCGCCTTGCGATCCCGCCCACGCCACCGTCGCATCGAGATCGGACAGCAGCTCGGCGTCCGGCTTGGCGTTGACGATCGGCAGCAGGTCCTTGATCTCGGTGACCCTGGTCAAATCGACGCCCTTACGGAAATAGTAGTCGGGCGCGATCGCGAATGCGCCGAGCTTGGCCAAGCGCCGCGTCACGTCCTTGATGTATTCGTGCAGGCCGAAAATCTCCATCGCCACGATGATCACTGGTGCCTTGGCGTTGCCGGCGGGCCGGGCAAAATACGCAGGCATCTGTTCGGAGCCGACCTTGATCTTGGCGTCCCCGGTCTGGAGGCCGCTGGTGTCGGTCGTGATCGCCTCGGCGCGCACGGGCCCGGCCGCAAGCGTGTAGCCGGCGGCGACGGCCGCGGTGGCGCTCATGAATCCGCGGCGCGAGACCGGGGCGACCTTGGTCAGCCCGACGACGTCGGATGTCATGGTGGTTTCGATACTCATCGGTTCGTCCTTCCTGATGCGCGGCCCTGATCCGTCGGGCGACGCATTCGCCAATAGTTGTCGGTGAAACGCAAATCACCAGCCTGCGAGCGCGGCGCTTTCAGGCCTTGTTTTCAGATCTTGTTCCGACGCTGTTTCACCGGCGCAGTCTCGGGCATGAGGCTCATTGCGCCAAGTCCGACGATCGCCGCAAGCAGCAGGTACCAGGCCGGCGCCAGCGGATTCCCGGTGACGTGGAGGAGCCAGGTGACCACGAGCTGCGCCGTCCCGCCGAAGCTCGCGATCGCGACCGCATAAACGGTCGCGAACACGCCGCCGCGGATGTTCTGAGGCAGCGCCTCGGTGAAGGTCGCGTAGAACGCGGTGAACGGCAGCGAGCCGATGACGGACAGGACACCGAAACCAACCAGGAGCGACAACGCGCCGGGCGCATGGACGATCCACAGGAAGGTCGGGTAGGTCAGCAGCAGC
>NZ_JBVVOY010000030.1:0-69684 GCF_055807535.1 Bradyrhizobium sp. Kon37 | reverse complement strand
ATCGGCGAAGTGCTGCGGCTTGCCGAGGACGGCATGGAAGAAAACCCCGTCAATCTCGACCCCCGCATGGCCAAGCTCGCCGGCGGCGTCCACCGTCTCGACGGCCAGCTCATGGTCGTCCTCGACGTCGATCGCGTCCTCGAGCTCAAGACCGAAGTGCAAATGGCTGCGTGAGCCCCGAAAACATCGAAGCCGGAGAACCGAAATGAAGACGTGTTTGGTGGTCGATGATTCCAGCGTCGTGCGCAAGATCGCACGCCGGATCCTGGAAGGCCTGGAATTCGAAGTCACGGAGGCCGAGGACGGCTCCAAGGCGCTCGAGGTCTGTCAGCACAAGCTGCCCGACGCTGTGCTGCTGGACTGGAACATGCCGGTGATGGACGGCTTCGAGTTCATGGGCCACATGCGCCGACTGCCCGGCGGCGACCAGCCCAAGGTCGTGTTCTGCACGACCGAAAACAACGTGGCTCATATAGCTCAGGCGCTCAGCGGCGGCGCCAACGAGTACATCATGAAGCCCTTCGACAAAGACATCATCGCCGACAAATTCGCTGAAGTCGGCTTGATCCCGGTCGGACAAGCCATGGTCTGAGTTATCTGGCGGAGTGTTCCGGCCAGAGTGTTCCCAGTACAGCTTCCGAGAGGCCTATCAGTGACCCCGACCGAGTATGAGTATCTGCGTAAGTTCCTAAGGGATCATTCCGGGCTCGATCTGTCCGCAGACAAGCAATATCTGATTGAAAGCCGGCTGTTGCCGCTGGCGCGCAAGGCCGGGATCTCCGGCATCGGCGAGCTCGTGCAGAAGCTGCAAGGCGCTGGCTCGGGCGCGCTCGTCACCAGCGTGGTCGAGGCGATGACCACCAACGAGACCTTCTTCTTTCGCGACAAGGTCCCGTTCGATCATTTCCGTGAGACCATCATGCCGGAGATCATCAAGGCGCGCGCCGGCCGCCGCAGCGTGCGCATCTGGTGCGCCGCCGGCTCGACCGGGCAGGAGCCCTACTCGCTGGCGATGAGCCTGAAGGAGATGGGGGCGGCCCTGACCGGCTGGCGCGTCGAGATCATCGCGACCGACCTGTCGCAGGAGGTGCTCGAGAAGGCCAAGGCCGGCATCTACAGCCAGTTCGAAGTGCAGCGTGGCTTGCCGATTCAGATGCTGATGAAATATTTCAAGCAGGCCGGCGAGACCTGGCAGATCAATCCCGAACTGCGGGCGATGATCCAGCACCGGCAGCTCAATCTGCTGCACGATTTCGCTCAGCTCGGCACCTTCGACGTCATCTTCTGCCGCAACGTGCTGATCTATTTCGACCAGGACACCAAGATCAACATCTTCAACCGCCTGGCTCGCCAGATCGAGGGAGACGGCTTCCTGGTGCTGGGCGCGGCCGAAACGGTGGTCGGACTGACCGATACGTTCAAGCCGATTCCGGAGAAGCGCGGTCTCTACAAGCCGAACGACCCGCGTGCCGCGGCCGCCAAGCCGGCTCTTGCCGGCGCTGCGCCGCGCGTAGCGGTCATGGCAGGACGATAGGCATGGCCGAGGATGGCAAGGGCGCGGAACGCGTGACGTTCAGTCGCGGCTATGATGTCTGCATCATGGCCATCGACGGCACTTGGCGCCGCGACTGCAAGCTCAACGCGATCTCCGACACCGACGCCGTCCTGACGGTCGAAGGCTCGATTCAGGGCCTGAACCTCAAAGAGTTCTTCCTGCTGCTGTCGTCCACCGGCCTTGCCTACCGCCGCTGCGAACTGGTGCGCGTCAACGGCGTCGAAATGGACATCCAATTCCTGCGTGGCAAGAACCGGAAGAAGCGGGCCGCCGGTGGCCGTGACGAGGCGGCGTGATCTTCACCTGGTCTCGTCGCCGTTTTCCGCGAGCTTGGTTCACATTTGCTGAAACAACCGACTGAATTTGCCGTCGCGGCTTTACGTCGCCTCAGCGCGAACCGTGTATCCATTGCCGGTCTCAATCTCAGGATACCGCAATGCCCAGAAGCTCTTTCTCACCTCTCCCGTCAAACCTGCCCGACGGCGCCGAGCGGCGTGCACTTCAGCTTCTGGTGGTCGATGACGACGCCACGCAGCGCAGCCTGATCACGGTCGCGGCCAAGCAGGCCGGCCACGAAGTCACCGTGGCGCCGTCCGTGGCCGAAGCGATCGAAAAGCTCCGCGCCGCGCGCTTCGACTGCGTGACACTCGATCTCGTGCTGGAGGATGGCGACGGTGTGGACGTACTGGGCGAGATGGCGAAGGCGAAATTTGGCGGCGCCGTGATCGTCATCAGCGGCATGGACGGCAAGCGCCGCAGCGCCGCCCGCAGCTTCGCCCGTTCCGTCGGGATCGAGCTCCAGAGCCTGCCCAAGCCGCTGGATCTCGCCGCGTTGCGCATCAGCCTCGCCAATCTTGGCAAGACCGCGATGGGCCTGCCGGCGATCCACACCTGGGGTGGTGTCGCCACCGACGCGATCGTGGAGCGGCACCGCGCCTGAGCCGCCATGCGATGAAAGAATGCGGTCGCCGCGTCGCCGCGATCGCGACCTGCACCGTGCTGCGGGCCTCCGACAGGCATTCCAGGGCGTGGCCAAGGCCAGACCGGCAGGCGTCGAGCGCGTCGATCGCCGTGGCATACCGCGGTGTGACATCGTGGAGCACGAAGACGTCGGGGGAACCTTCCGGATCGCTCCCGTGTTCTTGATCCATGGCTGTGGCGGTCCGGCGCATGCTGGTCTCGATCTGCGAGATCAGCATGCGAAGGTCAGCCGCAATCAGCTTACGGCTCTCGACCTCGGGCATTGCCACGAGGGGCGGCATAGCGGCCAAATTAGCATGGATATTCTCCGTCCCCTGCAATTAGGCGCCTCGCCGCTACTTGTGCGTTAAGTCCATGTCCCGTACAAATACGGTGGGCCGAATCCGCGCCGAACGCCATAACGGTTGGGGCGGACGCGAGTCCTTCATGCCAACCGGATGTGTGGCACATGGCCGAACAAAGCTCTCGCGGTGAAATCTTCGTGGTCGACGACGACGCTGCGGTTCGCGACACCTTGTCGATGGTGTTGAAGGCGGCGGGCTATGAGGTGATCTGTTTTGCGGACGGTGCAGCATTGCTCTCCGTCGCGCGAAGCCGCACACCTGCAGCGGTCCTGCTCGACGTGCACATTCCCGGAAAATCGGGCCTCGATATTCTCAATGAGCTGCACGGCGAGGACTATCCGGCACCGATCTTCATGATCTCCGGACAGGGCGATATCGCGATGGCGGTGGGAGCCATCAAGAGCGGCGCGCTCGACTTCATCGAGAAGCCGTTCCGCGGCAGCGAGATCGTCGGCCGGCTCGACGAGGCGATCGGTGCCTATGCACGCAGGCAGTCGGAGAACGCGGCGCCGAAGTTCGGCTCGCTGCATTTCCCCGGGCGCGAGCCGTTGACGCGCAGGGAGCGGGAGGTGCTCGAGCAGTTCGCCGCCGGCGCCTCCAACAAGGAGGCCGGCCGCACGCTCGGCATCAGCCCGCGCACCATCGAGGACCATCGCGCCAACATCATGAAGAAGCTTGGCGCGCGCAATGCCGCCGATCTGATCCGGATCGTAATGACCGCGGCCCAGCGCGCGTCGTAAATTCCGTGGGTGACATGTCGTAGCCCGGATGAGCGAAGCGACATCCGGGACTTGGCTCGGAGTGTTCCCGGGTATCGCTTCGCTCGCCCGGGCTACGGGCTCTCACCCGGCCCGACGCGCTATCAACTGCTCAACGCCTTGCGGATGGTCCGGGCCAGATCCGATTTGCGATAGGGCTTCGCCAGCAGCAGAACGCCCGAATCCAGCCGGCCGTGATGGATGATCGCGTTCTCGGTATAGCCGGACGTGTAGAGCACCCGGAGATCGGGACGCGTTCTCTGCAGTTCGTCGGCGAGCTGACGTCCGTTCATCTTGCCGGGCATGATGACGTCGGTGAACAGGAGGTCGAACGGCTTTCCGGCGGCGACGATTGCGAGCGCCTCCGCGGCGTTCGCAGCCTGCAAGGTGACGTAACCGAGCGAATGCAGCTGCGCCAGCACGTAGTCGCGCACCAGCCGGTCGTCCTCGACCACAAGGATCGTCTCGTGTCCGCCCTCAATGCTCGCCGGCGTCACGCTGTCGCCGACCAACGTCGGCGTCTTGCCGGGCGGCAGATACATCTTGATCGTGGTGCCGTGGTCTTCCTCGCTGTAGATCTTGATATGGCCCGCGGACTGCTTGATGAAGCCGTAGACCATCGAAAGCCCGAGTCCGGTGCCCTTGCCCGGTCCCTTCGAGGTGAAGAAGGGGTCGAACACCCTGGCCAGCATGTTGGCGGGAATTCCGCTGCCGGTGTCGCTCACGGCAATCATCACGTAGTGACCCGGCGGGACGTCGTTGACGCTGGCATAGACCTCGTCGAGATAGGCCGCGCCCGTCTCCACGATCAGCTTGCCGCCACCGGGCATGGCATCGCGGGCATTGAGCGCGAGGTTGAGGATCGCGGTGGTGAGCTGGCTGGGATCGACGATCGCGACGCAGTTCTCGTCCTCGAACACCGATTCGATATGGATCTGCTCGCCCAGCGTCGGCCGCAACAGTTTCGCGGTGTCGATGATCAGCGCGTTGACGTCGATTTCGCGCGGCTGGAGCGGCTGCTTGCGCGCAAACGCCAGCAGGTGCTGCGTCAGCTCGGCGCCACGCCCGGCGGCCTCGTCGATCATCTTCGTGATCGCGGCGAGCTCCGGCTCCTTGGCCACCGCATCGGCCAGGATCTCGATCGTCCCGGTGATGACGGTGAGGATGTTGTTGAAGTCGTGCGCCACGCCGCCGGTGAGCTGGCCGACCGCCTCCATCTTCTCGGCCTGACGGATGCGCTCGTCGGCCGCGATCTTGTCGGTCAGGTCGCGGTAAAACGAGTTGAAGAGGACACCTTCGCGTCGCCGGAGCGCCGTGACGCTGAGCTCGGCCCTGAATTCCTTGCCGTCGCGCCGCCGTACCAAAAGTTCGCGCCGTGGATTGGCCAGCGATTGCTGCTCGGACTCGAGAAAGAGCTGCAGTCTGGCCCTGACGCTTTCGCGCTCACTGGGGGCGACGAAAAGCTCGATCGCATTCTTGCCGATTGCTTCCTCACGCGTCCATCCGAAGAGCTTCTCGGCTTGCGAGTTCCAACTCAGGATGGCACCGGCCTGGTCGGTCTGGGTGAAAGCGTCGAGCGAGGTCTCGACGATGTTGCGCGCAAGCTGTTCGCTCTCCCGCAAGGACTCCTGTGCAAGCCTCGCCTCCGTCATGTCGCGGCCGACAAAGAAGTAGCGCTGGGCATGGTCGGACCAGCTGCCGAGCCAGGAGAGCCAGACCTCGCGACCGTCCTTGTGGAAGCAGCGGGTGTCGGCAAGCTTCAGCCGCTCGCCGCGCCTGAGCGCGCGCATCTCGTCGCGCGACTGGTCGAGATGGCCGGGATGAATGAAATCGGCGCCGCTGCGGCCGATCATTTGCTCCGGCCGGTAGCCGATAATGGCCTCGCTGCTCGGACTCATCTGCGCGATGTGGCCGCGCGCGTCCATCACCATGATCAGATCCTGAGAGGTCTCGAAGATCTGCCGCCGTTCCTCGAGCTGCTGCTGCAGCGCCCGCTCGGCCCGCCGCGCCTCGGTCAGACTGCGCGCGGTGCCGGAGGCGCCGATGATCTCGCCCGACGGGCCCCTGATCGGCGACAGGCTGAGTGAGATTTCGACCGGCGCGCCATCCTTGCGCAGGCGCACCGTCTCGAAGCGTTCGATCGCTTCACCTCGGGCGAGCCGCTGCAAATAGTCCTTGCCTTGCTCGCGTCGGTCGGGCGGGACGATGATCGAGGTGGATTTCCCGATCGCCTCATCCGCCGAATAGCCGTAGAGGCGTTCGGCGGCGGCATTCCAGCCGGTGATGACGGCGTCGAGCGATTGCATCACGATCGCGTCGTCGGAGGATTCGACGGCGGCGCTGAACAAGCGCTCGCGCGCTTCATGATGGCTTCGCGCGGCCTCGGTGCGGCGATGCTCCTCGATCTCGCGTTCAAGAGCGGCTGTCTTCGCTCTCGTTTCTTCGACCATCTGGGCAAATGCCCGCGCCAGCACGCCTGTCTCTCCGCTCGCATCGACGGGAATATCGGCGCGCCGTCCGCTGCCGATCGCCTCCACCGCTGCGGTCAAGCGCCCGATCGGCCGTGTCAATGAGCGCGCCAGCAGCACCGCAAGCAAAGCCGCGGCAAGCACGGCAAGCAGCCCGACCAGCGAGGAGGTTTTTTGAATGGCCGCCGGAACGCGGCTGAACACGGATGCGGGGGCGGTCTCGATGATAGCCAACCACTCCTTGCCGGCCAGCAGCGCCGGTGCGATCGCCGCTCCACTCGGCCGGCCAGACCGGTCGCTCGTAAGCTGCGTGGATCCTTGCGGCTGGCCGGCCCGGGCTGCAAAGAAAGGAAAGTCCCGGCGCCAATCGTTGGCGTTGCCGTGCAACGTACCGAATTCCCGCGCGCGATCCGGATGAACCAGATAGTCCCCACGCGAATTCACGACATAGATGTCTCCTCCTGCGCTCGCGGTCGAACGAACGCGGTCGAGCGCGGGGCGCATGTCGATATTGGCGATGATGATGCCGAACGGCTTGCTATCAGGCGTGAACAGCGGCGTCGCGACGCGCAACGTCGGAATGTGAGGGTCCGTGGTTCCTCCCTGCCGGGTGGCGAGATCGATGGGCGAAACATAGATGTCGCCCGGCGCCAGTCGAATCGTCTCCTGGAAGTAGGTTCGTTCGCTCTTGCGTTCGAGTTCGCCGTTGGGAACAATCCGTGCTGCTCCGTTCGGGCCGGCGCGATCGACGCGGACCAGTTCGCGCTGGTCGTCGTCAAGGCCGATGATTCGAAATTGCCCGTAGCTCGGTTTCGCGTCGATCTCGGCTGCGAACCGCGTTGCGATACGCTCGCGCCAGGTTTGCTCCGAAACGCCGTCGACGGCATCGATGCCTCCACCGATGTGGGCGCGGATCAGCCCATTGATGGCAGCGGCGGAGCGATAACCGAGCAGATCGCCACGAGCACCGGCAACGTAGGATTCGAGATGGGTGGCCAGCAGGCTCGACTGGGCTTCAATCCGTTCCAGGACCCGCGGAATGACGGCCTGGGTGATATTGCGATAGCCGAGCCAGCCGACTGCGGCCACGGTGACCGCCACCAGCAGGATCATCGCGATAGCGAGCCGCGTAGCGAGCGTCATGGCGAAATTTGCACCGCGTCCTGAATGGCGCCCGTGTTCGGTTGGAACAGAATGAAGGTTCTTGTCATCGGCGGCCGGTGCTGACATCCGGATTCCTCACCGATGCCGTCCGCGCCGCGTCCAGGCAGCCGGCGACCGCGGCGAGCAGCGCGTCGGCCCGGAACGGCTTCTGCAGGCTCGCCACCGCGCCGAGCTTGGTCGCCATCTTGAGGAAGTCCGGCTCCGCATGGGCGTCCGGGGTGAACGAACGGCCGGAAATGACGACGATCGGAATCGCCGGCCGCAGCGCCCGGATGTGGCGCATCGTCTCCAGGCCGTCCATGCCGGGCATGAAGATGTCGAGAAACAGCAGGTCGAACTGGCCGGCCTCGAACAGCGCAAGTCCCTTGCGGCCGTCTCCGGCGACGGTGATGTGATGACCGGCCCTCTCCAGGAGCAGCCGAATCGTCATCTGCACGGCCGGGTCGTCATCCACGATCAGGATGTTGGCCACGTCTGGTATCCTCCGGGCCGGATGGGGTTTCCCAGCGACCGCAAATCAAACCATCAACTCTGAAATTGTTGCGCGGATTGCATCCGGCCTGCAAGCACTTCGCCATCGATCCGACGATTGCTCGCGAAAGGCGAATCGGCTCCGTCAACTTATGCACGGTGACGTGCACAAGTGCTCGCGACGACCGCGCGCCATAGGCTTAGTCAGTCAAATATTCCGGATAGTGGCTCCGGATCGTATCGAGCTCGCTCAGCGTGCCCGACAGGTGCTTGCGCAAATGCTGTTGCGCAGCATCGGCGTCTCCGGCCTCGATCGCGCGTGTGATCAGCTTGTGGTGGCGGACGATGTTCTGGGCCTTGCCCGGTGAGGGCAGATGCAGCCGGCGCAGCCGGTCGATATGTCCGCTGCGGCTGCGCACCAGCGTCCAGAGTTCCTGCTTGCCGGCCGCGGCATAAAGCTGCGCGTGAAAATCATTGTCGCCGGCGATGAAGCTCTCGAAGTCACCGGCCTTGGCGAATTGCTGCTGGAGCGCGATCGTATGGTCGAGGCGGGTGACCAGAGCGTCGTCATGTTGCTCCGCGAGCAGCCGGACGATTTCGAGTTCCAGTGCCTGGCGCAGGAAATGGGCCTGCTCGGCCCGACCGACGTCGACACGGCTGACGACGGTGGCGTGCTGCGGAAACACGTCGACCAGACCTTCTTCCTCCAGCCGCATCAGGGCGTCGCGGATCGGCGTCGAGCTGACGCCGAATTGCGCGGCGAGATCCGTGCGCGACAGCGGCGAGCCCGGCGGCAGTTCGAGCGCGAGAATGGCGTTGCGCAGCCGCTCGAACACTTGCGGTGCGGCCTGCCGAGCCCGGTCGAGCCGCGTACCGGGGCGGGCAGCGCCGCGGGATGCGGGGTGGGCTGTTTCCATGCGAAGGGCTCCGGCCGGCCTTGCCTTTGATGCACTAATGCATTAGTGCATCAGTAAGATCGCTCGTCAATGGCGGCCGGAGGAAACGAACAACAATGATCAAGCAATTGCAGTGTGGCCTCACGGCAGTCGCCCTGATCGCCGCCACGGCGCTGACGGTTTCGTCCGCGAAGGCGCAGCAAAAATCCGAGATCTCGCTGTCGCGCCAGCCCGGCATTTTCTACATGCCGAGCCACATCATGGAAAAGCAGAAGCTGATCGAGAAGCACGCAGCTCAGCTCGGGGTGGCCGGTGTCACCACCAAATGGGTCACCTTCTCCGGCGGCGGTGCGCAGACCGATGCACTGCTCGCGGGCGGCGTCGACATTCTCAACACCGGCACCGGCAATCTTTTGCTGCTGTGGGATCGCACCCGCGGTGGCGTCAAGGGCATCGTCGCGACGTCGGCGCAGCCGATGACGCTGATCAGCCGCGACGCCAACATCAAGTCGATCAGGGATTTCGGCCCCAGCGACAAGATCGCCGTGCCGACGGTGAAAGTCTCGACCCAGGCGATCGTGCTCCAGATCGCCGCCGCCGAGGCTTTTGGTGCCGACCAATGGTCGAAGCTGGACGTCAACACGGTGCAGCTCGGCCATCCCGACGCCTATGCGGCGCTGTCCAATTCCAAGCACGAGGTGCACACCCATTTCTCAATTCCGCCGTTCACTTTCCTCGAGCTGAAGAACGTGCCGGGCGCGCATGTCGTGTTGTCGTCGCCTGACGTGATGGGCGGCCCGCTCAGCCAGGCGCAGTTCTTCACCACCACGAAGTTCGCCGATGCCAACCCGAAAATCATCCAGGCCGTGCGCGACGCGACCAAGGAAGCGCAGGATCTGATCCGCAGCGACACCAGACAGGCGGTCGAGATCTACAAGGAGATCACCGGCGACAAGACCTCGGTGGAAGAGCTGCTCGATCTCCTGAAGGAGCCCGGCATGATGGAGTGGAATCTCGAGCCGCAGGGCACGATGAAATTCGCCGCGCATCTGTTCAAGACCGGGACGCTGAAGACTCAGCCCAAGGCCTGGACCGACTACTATCTCCCCGTCGCCCACGACCTGAAGGGCAACTGATGGCGCTGCTCGACGTCAGCTCCGTGACGCTGCGTTACAAGACCTCCAGCGCCGTCGTCACCGCCACGGAAAGGGTCAGCTTCACCGTCGACAGGTCCGATCGCTTCGTGCTGCTCGGGCCGTCCGGCTGCGGCAAGTCGACCCTGCTCAAGGCCGTTGGCGGCTACATGGCGCCGAGCGAAGGCCGCATGACCATCAACGACCGCGAGATCCACGGTCCCGGCGCCGATCGCATGATGATCTTCCAGGAGTTCGACCAGCTGCTGCCCTGGAAGAGCGTGCTGGCCAACGTGATGTTTCCGCTGCTGACCGCGCGAAAATTGTCGCGCAAGGACGCCGAAGTGCGGGCGCGGGCCTATATCGAGAAGGTGGGCCTTACCCGCGTCGTCGATGCCTATCCGCACACGCTCTCCGGCGGCATGAAGCAGCGCGTCGCGATTGCGCGCGGCATGGCGATGGAGCCCGACATCCTGCTGATGGACGAGCCGTTCGCCGCGCTCGACGCGCTGACGCGCCGGACCTGTCAGGACGAGCTGCTCCAGCTCTGGAGCGAGACCAAATTCACCGTGCTGTTCGTGACCCACTCGATTGCGGAAGCGATCCGCATCGGCAACCGCATCCTGCTGCTGTCGCCGCATCCCGGCCGCGTCAAGGCCGAGGTGGTCGACGTCGACAAGGTTTCCAATGAGGACGGCAGTGCGGGCCGGCTCGAGAAGGAGATTCACGATCTCCTGTTCGCCTCCGAAGCAACGGCGCATTGAGGGAGCCTCTCATGGGCGAAGCCAGAATCCTGCTGCGTGAGGCGCCGGTCGCCGGCAGCGCAGCCGAAGTCGAGCGCAAGCTGAGCGTGCTCGAGCTGTTGTGGAACGACGGTTTCGTTCGCAAGACCGTCATCATCCTGTTCCTCGCGGCGGTCTGGGAGGCCTACGGCCTTACCCTCGACAATCCCCTGCTGTTTCCGACGCTGCACGACACGATCCTCACGATGTACGATCGCGTCAAGGACGGCACGATTCCCATGCGGGCATGGGCTTCGCTGAAAGTACTCTTCATGGGCTATTCGGCCGGCATCGCGCTGGCCGCGATCTTCACCGTGCTCGCGATCTCGACCCGCATCGGCACCGATTTCCTCGAGACCGTCACGGCGATGTTCAATCCGCTGCCGGCGATCGCGCTGCTGCCGCTGGCTCTGATCTGGTTCGGTCTCGGCAACGGCAGTCTGGTGTTTGTGCTGATCCATTCGGTGCTGTGGCCGGTCGCGCTCAACACCCATTCCGGCTTCAAGAGCGTGTCCAACACGCTGCGCATGGTCGGTCGCAATTACGGCCTGCGCGGATTGCCTTACGTGGCGAAAATCCTCATCCCCGCGGCGTTCGGCTCGATCCTGACCGGCCTCAAGATCGGCTGGGCCTTTGCCTGGCGCACGCTGATCGCCGCCGAGCTGGTGTTCGGCGTATCGTCCGGGCAGGGCGGGCTCGGCTGGTTCATCTTCGAAAACCGCAACCTGCTCGACATACCTGCGGTCTTCGCCGGCCTCTTGACGGTGATCATCATCGGGCTTTTTGTCGAGAACCTGATCTTCCGCGCCATCGAGCGGAACACCGTGCAGAAATGGGGCACCCAATCATGACCAAGAAGAAACTAACGCCCGACCAGCTCCGCAGCGCGCGCTGGTTCGCACCCGACGATCTCCGCTCGTTCGGCCACCGCTCCCGCACCATGCAGATGGGCTACGCGCCGGAGGAGTGGAAGGACCGCCCGATGATCGCGATCCTCAACACCTGGTCGGACGCGCAGCCCTGCCACATGCACTTCAAGTCGCGCGTCGACGACGTCAAGCGCGGCATCCTGATGGCCGGCGGCCTGCCGCTGGAGCTGCCGGCGCTGTCGCTGTCGGAATCGCTGCTCAAGCCGACCACCATGCTCTATCGCAATCTGCTGGCGATGGATACCGAGGAACTCTTGCGCAGCCATCCCGTCGACGGCGTGGTGCTGATGGGCGGCTGCGACAAGACCACGCCGGCGCTGCTGCTGGGCGCCACCTCGATGAACATTCCGGCGATCTATCTGCCGGCAGGTCCGATGCTGCGCGGCAATTGGAAGGGCAAGACGCTCGGCTCGGGTTCAGACGGCTGGAAATACTGGGACGAGCGCCGCGCCGGAAAAATCTCCGACAAGGACTGGCTCGACATCGAAGCCGGCATTGCCCGCAGCTACGGCACCTGCATGACCATGGGCACGGCTTCCACCATGACCGCGATCGCGGAGGCGATCGGCATGACGCTGCCGGGCGCCTCCTCGATTCCCGCCGCCGATGCCAATCATATCCGCATGGCCTCCGAATGCGGCCGCCGCATCGTCGAGATGGTCTGGGAAGATCTGACGCCGAAGACGATCCAGACCCGCAAGGCGTTCGAGAACGCGATCGCCGTGGCGATGGCGATGGGCTGTTCGACCAATGCGATCATCCATCTGATCGCGCAGGCTCGCCGCGCCGGTCTCGACATCGGCCTCGACGATTTCGAGATTGCGAGCCGCAAGGTGCCGGTCATCGCCAATGTGCGGCCGAGCGGCGATGCCTACCTGATGGAGGACTTCTTCTATGCCGGCGGCTTGCCGGCATTGATGGGCCAGATCAAGCCGCATCTGCATCTCGACTGCATCACCGTCACCGGCAAGACCGTGGGCGAGAACATCGATGGCGCCGAGGTTCACAACGACGACGTGATCCGCTCGATCGACAATCCCATCTACAAGGAAGGCGCGCTCGCCGTGCTCAAGGGCAATCTCGCGCCCGACGGCTGCGTCATAAAACCCTCCGCCTGTGCGCCGCGCTTCCTCAAGCATACCGGGCCTGCGCTGGTGTTCGACGACTATCCGTCGATGAAGAAGGCGGTCGACGATCCGGATCTCGACGTCACCGAAGACCACATTCTCATCTTGCGCAATGCGGGGCCGCAGGGCGGACCGGGCATGCCGGAATGGGGCATGCTGCCGATCCCGACCAAGCTCGTGAAGCAGGGCGTCCGCGACATGGTGCGGATCTCCGATGCGCGCATGAGCGGCACCAGCTACGGCGCCTGCATTCTGCACGTCGCTCCTGAGTCTTATGTCGGCGGACCGCTGGCGCTGGTGCGGAACGGCGACCGCATCACACTCGACGTCGCCGCGCGTACCATCAATCTTGATGTGTCGGACACCGAGCTCGACAAGCGCCGCGCCGCCTGGAAGCAGCCCGAGCGCCGCTTCGAACGCGGCTATGGCTGGATGTTCACCAAGCACATCAAGCAGGCCAATGACGGCTGCGACTTCGACTTCCTCGAGACCGATTTCGGCGCACCGATCGGCGAGCCGTCGATTTACTAGAGAGCGTGACATGACCAAACTTACCGAAGCCACCCGCAACAAGCTCAAATCCGTTTCCACCGCCACCGTCGCCACCGCGTTGTTCAAGCGCGGCCTGCGCATCCAGATGATCCAGGATGTGCACCCGCTCAGTGCCGGTCAGCCGACCATGGTCGGGGAAGCCTTCACGCTGCGCTATATGCCGGCGCGCGAGGATCTCAACACCATCGAGGTCTTCAAGGACCGTTCCCATCCGCAGCGCAAGGCGGTCGAGGATTGCCCGCCAGGCAGCGTGCTGGTGATGGACAGCCGCAAGGACGCGCGAGCAGCTTCAGCCGGCGCGATCCTGGTCACGCGCTTGATGAAGCGCGGTGTCGCCGGTGTCGTCACTGACGGCGGTTTTCGCGACTCGGCCGAGATCGCCAAGCTGGGTATCCCCGCCTACCACCACCGCCCGAGCGCACCGACCAATCTGACGCTGCATCACGCCATCGAGATCAACGTTCCCATTGGCTGCGGCGACGCGCCGGTGTTTCCAGGCGACGTCATTCTCGGCGACAGCGACGGCGTGATCGTGATCCCCGCGCATCTCGCCGAGGAGATCGCCAACGAGACCTTCGAGATGACCGCGTTCGAGGACTTCGTCACCGAGGAAGTCAACAAGGGCCGCGGCATTTTCGGTCTCTATCCGGCGACCGATCCGCAGACGCTGACCGATTTCGCCGCATGGCGGAAGGCGAACGGAAGGTAAAGGGCGACAACTCGTCCCATAACCTCCGCCGTCGTCCCGGCGAATGCCAGGACCCATTACCCCAGGGAGTAGTTTCGCGAAGACCCGCAGTCGTCGTGCTTTCGCGCGGTAGTGACACCGAGCTTCGTCGGATAGATCACGCGGTATGGGTCCCGGCCTTCGCCGGGACGACGCTGGGCCTACACCCCCGCCTCCGCCATCCCTGCCGCCCACAGCGCGAACGCATACACGATCGCGACTTCATCGAGCCGGTTGAAGCGTCCCGAGGCGCCGCCGTGGCCGGCGCCCATGTTGGTGCGGAGCAGGACCGGGCCGCCGCCACTCATGGTCGCGCGCAGGCGCGCGATCCATTTGGCGGGCTCCCAGTAGGTGACGCGCGGATCGGTCAGGCCGCCCATCGCCAGGATCGCCGGATAGTCCTTTGCCGCGACGTTGTCGTAGGGCGAATACGACAGGATCGTGCGGAAATCCTTTTCGCTCTCGATCGGGTTGCCCCATTCCGGCCATTCCGGCGGCGTCAGCGGCAGCGCGTCGTCGAGCATGGTGTTGAGCACGTCGACGAACGGAACTTCGGCGACGATGCCGGCGAACAATTCGCCCGCGCGGTTCGCCACCGCGCCCATCAGCATGCCGCCGGCCGAGCCGCCGTGGCCGACGATGCGCTTTGCGCTGGTGTAGTTCGTATCGATCAGTGCGCGGGCGCTGGCAGAGAAGTCGTCGAACGAATTGGTCTTCTTCTCGCGCTTGCCGTCGAGGTACCAGCCCCAGCCCTTGTCGGCGCCGCCGCGGATATGGGCGATGGCATAGACGAAGCCGCGATCGACCAGCGACAGCCGGTTGGCGCTGAACGAGGCCGGCATCGCCATGCCGTATGAGCCGTAGCCGTAGAGCAGCAGCGGCGCCGCGCCGTCGAGCGTGAGCCCGCGGCGATGGAGGATCGAGACCGGCACCTCGGCGCCGTCCTGCGCCTTTGCCATGATGCGCGTCGTGACGTAGTCGGCCGCATTGTGGCCAGACGGAATCTCCTGCCGCTTGCGCAGGGTGCGCGTGCGCTTGACCATGTCGTAATCGTAGACTTCCGACGGCGTCGTCATCGACGAATAGGCGAAGCGTAAATTCGTCGTCTCGAATTCGTAGGAGTCCATCGTGTCCAGCGAATAGGCCGCCTCATCGAAGGCGATGGCGTGCTCTTCCTTGCTCGTGAGGTCGCGGATCACGATGGACGGCAGCGCATTGGCGCGCTCCAGCCGCACCATGTGGCCGGCATAAAGATCGAGATCGATGATGTAGATGCCCGGGCGATACGGGATCAGATCGCGCCAGTTCTTGCGCTCGGGTGAGCTGAGAGGCGCGGTGACGATCTTGAAGTCGATGGCATCGTCGGCGTTGGTCAGGATGAAGAGTTCGTCGCCACGGTCGGCGAGCGAATATTGCACGCCCTCTTCGCGTGCCGCGACGAGGCGCGGCGGCGCGTCGGGATGGGCGAGGTCGATCAGCCGCTGCTCGGAAGTCTCGTGGTCGCCGCCCGCGATCACGCAGAAGCGGCCGCTGGTGCTCTCCTGCAGATGGGTGAACCAGCCGGAATCCTGCTCTTCGTAGACCAGCGTGTCGTCGACCTGCCGAGTGCCGAGTTTATGCCGCCACACCTGCATCGGGCGGTGATTGTCGTCGAGCTTCACGTAGAAGAACGACGTTGCGTCTTTGCTCCAGACCACGCCGCCGTCGGTCTCCTCGACGACGTCGTCAAGGTCCTTTCCGGTCGACCAGTCGCGCACGCGGATGGAGAAATACTCCGAGCCCTTGGTGTCGGCGCTCCAGGCCTGCAGCCTGTGGTCGTTCGAGTGCCGGCTGCCGCCGAATTTGAAGTATTCATGGCCTTTGGCCAGCGCATCGCCGTCGAGCACGATGTGGCCCTCGCCGCCATCGCGCGGCATACGGCCGAACAGCTCGTGCTGACCGCCTTCGCGGAATTTTCGGAAATAGGCGAAGGGACCATCCGGCGACGGCACGCTGGAATCGTCCTCCTTGATCCGTCCGCGCATCTCGCGCACCAGCGTCTTTTGAAGCGATGAGGTGTGCCCGAGCAGGCTCTCGGTGTAGCCATTTTCTGCGTCGAGATATTTGCGGATGTCGGGATCGAGCACTGCGGGGTCGCGCAGCACCTCCTGCCACTTCTCGTCCTTCAGCCAGGCATAGTCGTCGGTCACGGTGATCCCGTGCCGAGTGAAGGAATGCGGCCGGCGCGGGGCGACGGGGGGCTGGGAAGGTGTTTTGGCTTGTGTCACTCGATCCTCATCATGTCACGTTCGCGCGCGGCTTCTTCTTCACCTCGCCCCGCTTGCGGAGAGAGGTCGGATTGCATCGAAGATGCAATCCGGGTGAGGGGGGCTCTCCGCGAGTCTCGCTGTCACCGTCCTCGTGGAGACTCCCCCTCACCCCAACCCTCTCCCCGCAGGCGGGGAGAGGGAGAAGATGGAGGCGCCGTGTCCCACCTTATATCGTCCCGATTCCACGAATTGCCAGCATCGCTGCGGGCCCGTCGCCGGGTTGTTGACCGGCCGCTTGTATGCTTTAGGGGCCGGGTCTTAGTCCCGTCGCCGGTCCAGCCTGATGCTGTTCAATTCCTACCCGTTCATCCTGCTGTTCCTGCCGGCCGCGCTGGCGGGCTATTTCTGGCTCGGGCGGCGCAGCAATCTGGCCCCGGTGATCTGGCTGGCGGCGGCCTCGCTCGCCTTCTATGCCATCGGCAATTGGCAGTTCGTCGCCCTGTTGCTGATATCGATCGCCTTCAACTACGGCATAGGCCATCTCCTCATCGTGGCGAAGCTTGCTCCGTCGCAACGAAAGGCGGCACTTGCCCTCGGCGTCGCCGGCGATCTCTTCGTGCTCGGCGTCTTCAAATATGCCGGCTTCGTCGCCGAAAACGTCAATGCACTGGCTGGCACGCATTTTGCGGTCCACATCCTGCTGCCGGTCGGCATCTCGTTCTACACCTTCACCCAGATCGCGTTCCTGGTTGACGCTTGGCGCGGGCAGGTCGCGGCCTACGCGCTGCCGCATTACGCGCTGTTCGTGACATATTTTCCGCATCTGATCGCGGGGCCAATCCTCCACCACAAGGACATGATCCCGCAATTCGAACGGGAAGAAACCAAGCATCCGCACGGGCATCTGATCCTGTGCGGAATCATCATCTTTGCGGTCGGCCTGTTCAAGAAGACGTGCCTCGCCGACGGCATCCAGCCGCTGGTCGCACTCTCCTTCGATGCGCGCGCGCCGAGTTTTGATCAGGCCTGGCTTGGCGCGCTTGCCTACACGTTCCAGCTCTATTTCGATTTCTCCGGCTATTCCGACATGGCGATCGGGATATCGCTGATGTTCGGCATTTTCCTGCCGGTCAATTTCAATTCGCCCTACAAGGCCACCAGCATCGTCGAGTTCTGGCGGCGCTGGCACATGACGCTGTCGCACTTCCTGCGCGATTATCTCTACATCCCGCTCGGCGGTAACAGGCGTGGCCGCGTGCTCCGCTACGTCAACTTGCTGCTCACGATGTTGCTCGGAGGGCTCTGGCATGGCGCGGCCTGGACGTTCGTCGTCTGGGGCGCGCTGCATGGTGCCTATCTCTGTATCAATCACGCTTTCAACGCGCTGGTGCCGAATGTTCCAAAGTTGCTCGCGCGCCCGACGCGCGTCGCCGGGGCCGTGCTGACGTTCCTCGCCGTCGTTGTCGCCTGGGTATTCTTCCGTGCCGAACGGGTCGATTGGGCCATGCGGGTTCTTCACGCGATGGCCGATCCCTCGAACATCGCGTTCGGCCGCGAAGAGATTGCGGCGTCGGTGATGGTTGCAATTTATGCCGCGCTGGTGTGGCTGGCGCCGAACACGCAAGGAATCATGGGGTACGACCACGCCAATCGCAGGGTCGGCGACGGCCTGATGGCCGGACGGATGCGGCCGCTGGTCCTCTACGCGGCGTCGCTGGTGCTTGCGTTCGGGATTTTGGGCATCCAGAGCCACAGCGAATTCATCTATTTCCGGTTCTGATGCGGGGCGCGTTCACATATCCAGGGCGTCTTCTCCTCGCGAGCATCGCGTGCGTGATGGGCGCGGCTGCGCTCACCTATGTCATCGATCCCCTGCAGCTGTTTCGGCCCTCGCGTCTCGTCGCGCCGTTCTATTCCGATGACACGCGCGTGCAGAATGCCGGGCTGATCCGCAGCCAGTCGTTCGACACCGCCTTCATGGGCACCTCGCTCGCGATCCATTTCCGCCAGAGCGACATCGACCATGCGCTCGGCGTGCACTCGCTCAAGCTGGCGATGACCGGCTCCAATTCGCGCCAGCAGGGCTTTGTGCTCGAGCAGGCCATCGACCGCGGCGCAAAGCGCGTGATCTGGGCGATGGACGATTTTATCTTTGTCGATGCGGCCGACATCGAGACCGATCCTTATCTCTCTGCCGATCTCTATCGTGGGACAGCAAAGGGGATCGCGTCCTACCTGTTCAGCGCCGCAATGGCGAAGGAATCCCTGTTCGCATTGTTGCGATCGGTTCCGCCGCTGCGGGAGCCGCTGACCCGGGCGGCGCCTTTTCTGCCCGTCAAGTTTGCGCTTGAAGATGTCGACGACATCTATGCGCTGCCGCGGGATGTCGACGTCGCGCGTGCCTATAATGCGAAAAGGACGCTCACGGCCTTCGCCTATATCACCGATCCCGTACGCAGCCGCTTTCTCGGCGAAGGCTATCGTTACGACGCCATGGTGCGGCATTTCGAGCATGATGCGGTCGGCCTGATCGCGCGCCATCCGGACGTGACCTTCGACATCTACTTCCCGCCCTATTCGATCCTGCAATTCGTCGCGATGCGCGATGCTTCGCCTGCGACGCTGAAGATCGTCACCGATCTCACGGCCGTCATTGCGCAGCGCCTGACGCAGCTTCCCAATGTGCGCCTGTATGATTTCCGGGCGATCAAGGACGTGACGCACAACCTCGACAATTACGGCGACGTCATCCACCATTCGCCGGTCGTCGATGCGAAGGTGCTGTCGTGGTTGGCGCGTGGGGAATATCGGGTCGACCCGAAGGCGCCGCTTGCGTCGCTGAATGAGCTGAAGGCGCAGGTCGAGGGATATCGGATCCCGCCGCTGCCGTAGCCCGCATGAGCGAAGCGACATGCGGGGCCTCACGCAAGAATCCCGGGTGTCGCTTCGCTCACCCGGGCTACAAGATAGCTCCCGCAAGGGGAGAAGGAAAAAAGAGGTTTACGCCGCCACCTCTTCGCCGAGATACGCAACCGCTGCCTCGAGCCCGCCTTTGCCGTGCGGGATCTTCAGCGCGTTCAGCCCGACCTCGATCACGCCCAACGTGCCGAGCAGCATCGGGGCGTTGACGTGGCCCATATGGGCGATGCGGAAGGCTTGTCCCGAGAGATCGCCGATGCCGGTGCCGAGCACGACGCCGCACTTCTCCTTGCAATAGCGTTGCAGGATTGCCGGATCATGGCCGTTGCTCATCGTCACCGTGGTCACGGTGTTGGAGCGTTCGCTGGCTTCCGCGACGTTGAAGCCGAGCACCTGGCCTTCCGACCACGCGCCGACGGCGCGGCGCGCGGCCTCGCCGAGCAGGCTGTGGCGGCGGAAGGCGTTCTCCAGTCCCTCCTCGTGCAGCAGGTCGATCGCTTGGCGCAGCGCGAACAGTAGATGCACCGGCGCGGTGCCGGCATATTTGCGATAATGCTCGCTGCCTTCGCGCTCGCTCCAGCTCCAATAGGGCGTGCTCATGTTGGCGGTCTTCTGGACCTCGAGCGCGCGCGAATTGGCCGCGACGAAGCCGAGGCCGGGCGGCGTCATCAGGCCCTTTTGCGAGCCCGACATCGCAACGTCGATGCCCCATTTGTCCATCTCGAACGGCATGCAGCCGAGCGAGGCGACAGTGTCGACCATGTACAGCGCCGGATGGCCGCTCGCCTTGATCGCCTTGCCGATCGCCTCGATGTCGTTCTGCACGCCTGAGGCCGTGTCGACCTGGACGACGACGACGGCCTTGATGGTGTGCTCCTTGTCGCGGCGCAGGCGCTCCTCGACCTCGTGCGGCCGCACCGCGCGGCGCCAGTCGCCCTTGAGCACCTCGACCTCGGCACCCATCAGCGCTGCGGCATGGCCCCAGCCGATTGCGAACCGTCCGCTTTCGAGCACCAGCACCTTGTCGCCGCGCGACAGCACGTTGCTCAATGCTGCTTCCCAGGCGCCGTGACCGTTGGCGATGTAGATGTAGGACTTGCCCTTGGTCGCAAACAGTTTCGAGATGTCGCTGAGCAGGCTCTCGGTCAGATCGGTCATCTGTTTGGAGTAGATGTCGATCGCCGGACGATGCATCGCCCGCAGCACCTCGTCGGGCATATTGGTGGGCCCGGGGATGGCCAGAAATTCCCGGCCCGCGCGAACGGTCATTGCTGTTGGTCCTTGTTGCCTGAGAACAGGATGGTGGGTCGCTGATTCACACTTTTACGCGGCGCTGCGGTGCAAGAAAAGGCCGGAAAACGCAGGTCTGACGTGGGTTATCTCTTAGTCTCGCGGCAGCCCGCATCTTCGGCTTCCTCCACCGAGCAGAACCAGCGCGTGCCCTTGCTGATCTTCATCTTGATCTGCGCATACCAGCGGCTGGTCGGCCGGTGATAGATGCACTCGCCGGCGGAGTTGACGTTGCCCTTGATGGTGCAGTCCGGCGAGGGCGCGACCGGACCCGAGGCCGAAGCGAGCAGGATCGCATGCGCGCCGTCGGGCGGCTTGGTGGCGCCGAGGATGGTGGTCTTCTTGTTGCGCTCGCGCCAGTCCCAGGGCGCGATGAAGGCGCCCTGCCACATGCCGGCCTTGGCCTCCCGCGCGGCCTTCTCGTCCGCCTCATAGTCGTGCGACATGCGGGTGTAGGCCAGCGCCCAGCCTGTGCGCACCAGCCATTTCTGGATGTCCTCGCCGCCGACATCGCAGCGCGCCACGGTGCGGCCGCGCCGGTCGATCGACCTCGCATGGCAGACCCAGTTCTTGCCGTCGGCGTATTTGGCGAGCTCGTCGCGGGCCGCGATGCCGCAGGTCCAGCGCTCGCCCTTGTTGTTGAGGCAGAGCTGGTCCACGGCGGGCGCGTCGATGCCGCCGAGCCTGATCCGCGTGTTGCCGATCATCACGGCGTCGCCGGCGCGAACCTTTGCGGTGCCGGTGATGTCGGCGGCCTCAGCCGGCGACGGCAAGCCGGGCAAGGACAAGCCAAGCAATGACAGCGCAATCAGGAATTTTCGCAACATGCCGGTCCGCGTATGATGAAAATTGCGATAGACCTCGCAATTGTGGTCGGCTTTTGTCCGCCCGGCCAGCATATGCTTGGCAGTTGGGCTTTCAACTTACTGTCATCTTTCGTCTCCACGGCGGCAGAAGTGGTGGGTTACGCCGAGCGGACTGCGCTTCGCGCAGCCGCAGGGCTTACCCACCCTACGAAACCTATCCCCGCGCCATCGCCCGCTTGGCCACCACCAGCCCCATCAGCACGAACGCCGACGTGACCTCCGGACCGCCGACCAAAATCCGCGTCGGCGTCTTCATCTTGTTCCATTCATAGGCGCGGAACGGGCCGCGGCGGCCGCCTTCGCCGAGGCTCGCGACGATCACGTTCAGCGCCGGCGCAAAGGCGCGCGGGTCGGCGCCGAGATGGCCGAGCGCGATCAGGGCGAGCGCTGCGTCGAACACGTTCATCTCGGCGGCCATCAGCTCCCCCTTGACGTAGGAGAGCACGCGGTGGCGGATGAAATCGAAATCGCCGTCGGGATCGATGATCGCCTGCGCCGCCAGCGGCAGCGCCAGGAAGGCGGCGTAGCAGCGGCCGAAATAGGCGCTGTAGAGCTCCGGCAAATAATAGATGTGCGAGCGCGGATTGGCGAAGGCGCCGCTCGCCGCCAGCCGCTTCTGGAAGCCGATGATGCGATGAACGGTGGCAAGCCGCGCCGGCGTCTCCAATACTTTCCAGCGCGCGAGGTTGCGGAAGCTGACCTCGAGAATGTCGAGATTGAGCGTCGGATCGAGATCGTTGCCATAGGGCCGCTCGCCCTTGAGATTGTCGATCCAGGTCGCAACCCCGCCCTCGTAATCGATGTTGTCGTTGAGCGGCACGGTCACGCGCGGCTCGTTGACGCCGGCGCGCACCTGATAGCTGGCATAGAAATCCAGCAGCGGCTGGTCGAGGATCGGATCGGTGCAGCCGGCTTGCGTCGCCGCGGAGATCGAGCACGCCGTGGTGTCGCAATCCGGCACGTAGACGCCAAAACCAAGGTCTTGCTTGATCTGGGCGAAGTAGCGCGAGAAGCGCGGATGCGGCGCCGGCGCGAGCGCGGTGATGACGTTGAACCGCGCGCCGTCGACGCCCTCGACCTCTTCGCGGCTGATGTTGACGCAGAAATCGACCATGTCCGCGACCGCGCGCTCCGCCGCGATCTTGTCGGCCAGCGAGGCCAGCCCGGTCTCGACGTAACTCAACAGCGCCTCGATGAAGAACGCGTCGTAATAGGCCGAGCGGTGGCGGATCTGCACCGGCTCCCACATCGGTTCGGCAACCCCTCGCCAGGGCGGATTGACGACGGCGCGCGCCGGCGATCGCGCGATGAAGACGCGGGCGAGGTTGAACAGCAGCGATGAGTTCTTGTAGCCACGCGCGTTGAGGCCCGTGAGCGCCATGGTCAGCTCGCGTCCGCGGAAATCGGGATCGCCGATCAGGTTGAACGCGGCGTAGGTCGGCAGAAAGCCATTCTTGCGGTACGAGCCCAGCAGATGCTGCGCGCAGTCGCGGATCACGCCGTCGATCTGCGATTGTTGCGGCATGGCGCCGGTGAACATGGCCGGCGGCGGCTTGGGATGATCCAGCGCGATGCTGTCGACGAGATCAGCGACGGGCTGGCCGACCGCCGCCCAATCGGGCTCGGCCTCGTCGCGCGCGCGCACCAGCGCCTGGCGCAGCCGGGCCAGCTTGCCTTCGTCGCGCAGCTCGGGCAGTCCGGCCCGGCGGAGCAGCACCCGCAATGCGGGATTGCCGAGCGCGGTCTTGTAGAACTTGGCCAGATGCGGATCGCCGCTGGCCGCAACAGACAGTACGGGATCGCAGACGTCGTAAAGCGAGGGGCCATCCTTCCGCGCCGTCAGCGCCCGGCAGGCGGCGCCGGCAAAATATTGAAAGCTCATGAAATAACCTGGTCGCGGGAATTGGCCGGGGGGCCGGCCGGCACGCTCCCAGCCGCGTGCCACCCCTGCAAGTCGTTGAAAAAGCTACCCGGATTCGCAGGAAATACAAATGTGATGAAAGTCACAGAAAAAGCCGGCACGAAGCCTGCATAATCAGGCTCCGGAAGGCTACGGGGACGCAAAAAAATCACACTTTTGGCGGTGCAAATTAGCTCGTACTTCCAGTGACTTAGCTCAAATTTTCGGCGATCTATTGCGGGGGAGGCGATATCCGGTTAAGGCTTTGTTTGGTGCGGCGCCGCAAATTGCGCGCAATTCGGGGGCACACCCCCGGCCAATCCCTCAAACCCAAAGACGCTATCGCGCTACTCAAACAGTGTGCGCGTGCTTGGCTGGTCTTTGGCACTGACAGGAATGACGCGAGATGAATGTAACGCAGCTCGACATTTCCCGACGCACGATCGCGGTGGCCGCAGCCCTCATCGGCACGGTCTCGCTCGTGATCGGCGCCCATGCTGCCCTCAACATGCGGGCGCTCGATGCCGCCAAGGCCGTTTCGACCGACCAGGTCACCGGCTCGATCGGCCAGGCCTCGCGTCTCGCCCTCGTCATCGGCAATGGACACTACCCCGACGCCAGCGCGCCGCTGACGCAGTCGATCAACGACGCCCGCGCACTGTCCTCGTCGCTGCGCAAGAACGGTTTTGACGTCGACATGGTGGAAGACGCGACCAAGGACGACATGGTTCGCGCCGTCAATCGCCTGAAGTCCCGGATCAAGCGCGACACCGTCGTCATGCTGTTCTTCGGCGGCTACGGCGTGCAGGCCGGCCGCGAGAGCTACATGCTGCCGGTCGATGCCGTGATCTGGAAGGAAAGCGATGTCCGCCGTCACGGCGTCTCCATCGAGGGCGTGCTCGATATGATGAAGGAGCAGGGCGCCAAGGCCAAGCTCGTCGTGGTCGACGCCTCCCGCCGCAATCCCTATGAGCGCCGCTTCCGCTCCTACAGCCACGGCCTCGCGCCGATCAGCGCGACCGACAATGCGCTGATCCTCTCCTCGGCTTCGCCCGGCAAGGTCGTCGACGACGGCAAGGGCGAGCACAGCGTGCTGGTCAGCGAGTTCCTCAACAACCTCAATGCGCAGGGCAGCGCCGAAAGCGTCTTCAACAAGACCCGCCTTGCCATCTCCCGCGCCAGCGAAGGCGACCAGGTCCCGACCGTCTCCTCCTCGCTGCTCGAGGACGTCCATTTCGGCGAAGCCGGCGGCTAGTTTTTCTTAGCGCTGGTAGGGTGGATTAGCGAAGCGTAATCCACCACTTCTCTCGTCAGCATGGAAAGCAAAGAGGTGGATTACGCCTTCGGCTAATCCACCCTACGATTGACGTGCTCAGCGCACATCTGTCTCTCCACCGTCATTCTGGATTGCTTCGTCGCTTTGCTTCTCGCAATGACGATCGTGGCGACTACTTCGCCGCTTCCGTGGCCATCACGGTCCGCACCGGATCGCCTTCGCGTAGCAGCGCGCCGGCGCGGGCGACGACGATATCGCCTTCGTTGAGGCCGTCGCGGATCTCGATATTGCCGCCCGACATCAGTCCGACCTCGACGCGCTTGGTCTCGACGCGGTTGCGGCGGATCACCTGCACGACGGTGCCGGCGGAGGAATACTGCACCGAAGTCAGCGGCACCGCGACGTTGCAGCTCTGGCCCGACTTGATCAGCGCACGGCCGCTCGCATTGAGCAACAGCCGCTTCTGCGCGGAGATGCCGATATAGACCATGCCCTGCTGGATGTTCGGCTCGACCGTCGGGCCGATGCGGCGCACCTTGCCGTCGATGTCGCCGGCGCCGGCGATGCGCACCGTCGCCACCTGATTGACTGCGAGCTTGCGCATATCGCTGGTCGCGACCAGGGCGACGAGATCGTACTCGCTGCGCGCCACGATCGTGAACAGCGCCTCGCCCTTGGCGGAGGCGAGGTTGCCGATCTGCGCGGTCGACGTCGCGATCACGCCTGCGACGGGCGCGGTGACCTGAAGCGTGCCGCCCTCGGGCAGTGCGAGCCGCGCCAGCACCTGGCCTGCGGTGGTGGTGTCGCCGGCTTCCGCCAGCACCTCCGTCACCTTCAGGCCGGGCCGCTCCGGCCGCACCGAGCTTGCCTCGCGCGCGATGATGGTGCCGGTGCCCTCGACGATGTCGGAGAAACAGGATTTTGCGACCTTCAGCACCGTGACCGCCGGCCCCTTGGGCGCGTCGTCATCGGCGGCGGCACCGGGCTGGGCCGACAGCAACAGCAGTCCGGCGAGCGCAACGAGATGTCTGGAAACAGGACGCGCAGGCAATGAACGCATGGGTCATTCCGGTTGGGGCCTTGACGGCCTCATCGTTAGCAGAAGCGATCGCTGCGAGCCAAGGGCACATCAGGGCCGGCCGGATGAGAATGCCGCCGCAGCACGGGCGGCGCGATGCCGCCCGTTGAATTAGTCTTCGGGGCCGGCGCCAAGGTTCGGTGTCTTCCTCCGTCCCGGCGGCCATTCGAGACGCCCGCCTGCGGCGGGCCCTCAGGATGAGGACATGTTTCGGGACGAGATGTCAGACCCTCATGGTGAGGAGCCCGCCAACGGCGGGCGTCTCGAACCATGCAGGGCGAACTCATCCCGCAGTCTCCAAAGGGAGCCCCCTCACGGCAGGCTCAAGAACTCTACCCAGTTCGGTTTCTTGCCGGTGGCGTAGGATTTCAGCTTGGTGAGCGCGCCGCTGCTCTGGTCGATGGCATAGACGGTCATGCTGTCGGAGAGCTCGCCCACTGCGGCAAGGTAGCGTCCGCCGGGATCGATATGGAAGCCGCGTGGCTGCTTCTCGGTCGGCACGCTGCCGATCGTGGTCAGCTTGCCATTTGTCGCATCGACCTTGTAGGCGGTGAGCGTGCTGGTGGTGCGCTCGGAGGCGTAGAGGAAACGGCCGTCGGGGGTGATTTGGATGTCGGCAGCCCAGGGCTTTCCGGTAAATCCTTCGGGCAGCGCGCTGGTGCGCTGGATCTCGTCCCATGCGCCGCCCTTGGCCTCATAGGCGAACGCCGCGACGTCGCCGTTCAGCTCGTGGAGGAGATAGACCAACTTGCCGTTGGGGTGGAACACGAAATGCCGCGGCCCCGATTTCTCCGGCACCTTGTGGGCCGGCGGATCGCTCGGCGTGAGCGTGCCGGTCGTGGCATCGAACGCGAAGGCCAGGATCTGGTCGGAGCCGAGATTGGTCGCGAACGCGAAGCGGTTGTCGGGCGAGGGCAGGAAGGCGTGTGCGTTCAGCCCTGTTGGGATCACCTGCTTCGGCTCGCCCACGACGCCGTTGGCGAGCAGCGGATTCAGCGCGACCTTGTTGCCGCCATAGGAGGCGCTGAACAGGAATTTGCCGCTACGGTCGATGGCGATATTGGCCATGCTGTCGGCGAGCGGGCCGTTGCCGAGATGGCTGAGCTGGCCCGTCTTCGGATCGATCGCAAAGCTCACCGCGAGGAACGGCTGCGAGCGCACACCGGCGATCAGCACGTGATGATCGGGCGTGATCGCGAGCGGCGTCGAGGATCCCGGCTTTTCGACGCCGGTGAAGGCGGCCGTCTGCACGGGCGTCATCTCGCCGTTCTCGGCCATCTTGAACACGCTGATGTCGTTGCTGTCGGCGTTGCCGACATAGGCGAAGGTCTCGGCCATGCCGGCGGGGACTCCAGAAATGAGAGTGAGGAAAGCAAGCGTGGTGGCGATCGCGGCGCGGGGTACGCCGGATCTGATGCGTCGGGTCGGTCTCAGCATGGGGTCCTCCTGGATGCCGGTGCGGCATTTGTCGTTTTGCCGGCGAGGATAGCGGCAGCCGCCCCGCCGCGCCAAACTCCAATTGGGATCGATCGATGCCGAAATGGTATCGGTGGGAGGTCTACCGTATCGCCGCTGTGCGGGAGGGCAGATGGGGCCCGGGCGGGGTGTGGGGCGGCCCGAGCACGGTCCACACGGTGACCGCGAGCAGCGCGCAGGTCAGGATCGTCCAGGCGACGAGTGGCTTCCGCATCAGGCCGTATCCGTCAGTCATATGAATGAGAATGCTCCCGGGGGCGGGCCTGGCGATCGTGCACTGCAAATCGCGGCGATCCTATGAACTCGTTCACAGCCGGAACGAACCAATGCCGCGCGAGCGCATTGAACCGGCATGCCCCGTGAAAACGATCTCGAAGGTAAGCCCGACATGGGCGGCAAGCATGGCGGTCAGGCCGGCCAGCCCAAGCTGCCGCCGCGCCCGCGTCAGGGCGAGCGCGACGAGGATGTCGTGGCAAAGCGCCACACCGGCCAAACCGATCCCAACTCCGCGCCGACCAAACCAAAATAGCACCTCGCCCGCGCCGCCCGCGCAGTGGGAACGGCAGCCTCGCGTTGCCGTTACCCTGATCCCGCGGGCGGAGCAGATCGAAACGGAGGCTGGCACGTGTTTTGGATTTATTGGGACACCGCCTGGTCGCTTATCATCAGCGGCATCATGTTCGCGACCATCGTCGCCCATCCCGATGCCGAGTTCGTCGAGATCCACGCGGCCAAGCAGGTCAAGTGAGCCCGCGCCGGCCGGTTCAACGGCGCATCATCGTATGCCGGGCCGAGCCGAGACATCAGAATACAGAACCTTAAGTCATGCTGCCCGGCATGAAGCAGCGGATCTTGGCGCGGCCGTTGACGTAATACGGCCAGACCATGGTGCGGCCGGCGCGGTTCGGCTCGGTGATGACGGTGTCGTCGGGCACCTCGATCCAGTCGCCCAGGAGTCGCACGCGATAATGTCCGTTGCTCGTGTCCCAGTCGACATCGTCCAGCGCGGTGCCGTCGGCGTCGGCGCAGCAGGGACCGCCGCCCTTGCTGTGCAGGCCCTCGAACCAGCCCTTGAGGGGAGAGTTCGCGTAGCGACCGTCGTCGCGGGCCTGCACGGATGGGCCGATCATGGCAGCAACCGCTACGAGAGTGACCATCCTGAATGCCGCGATCGCCATATCGCCTCGCTCGATCTCGCGCGCGCACGAGCGCAGACGAGGAGCCGCCTGCGCGGCACGTGACGCAATGCTGGCTGGCGCCGCCGACCGGTTCCAGCCGTCTCAGCGGGGCGATAACCGCGAGGGTCGATGTTTGATCCTATTTTGGAGGGCGCGGACCTATCGAGTCCGCGCCCTGCTTCAGCTCTAACCCGGCAAGCGGTCAGTAGTCCCAGAACACCGGCACCCAACGGAAGGCGTCGCCGTCGGCTGCCACCCGGCCCACGGACGGGAACGGCAGGTGCGTCGCCACCAGCATCTCGCCGGTCTCGGCAAGCTGTCGCAACAGGCGGATGCGAACGCGCGCGGCCTCCTCGGGGTCGTGCTCGAAACCGTTAAACCATTCGGGTTGCTCGAACCCGACGGCAAACACGGCATCGCCGGCGAATGTCAGCGCGTCATCGCCGGATGCCATGCGAACCACGCTGTGTCCGGGGGTGTGACCGCCGGTGCGACGGGCGACGACGCCAGGCGCAATCTCTTGCTCGTCATCGAACAGCCGCAGCTGAGGGCCGTACTCCTTCAGGAACTGCTTGGCGGTCGATCGAAGCGCGTCCGGAAACCCCTCCGGCATGGCGGTGCGGGAGAAATCAGGCGCTTCCCAGAACTTGACCTCGGCGGCCGCGACGTGGATCCGCAGGTCCTTGCGCAGCTGCTGCTTCACGCCGTCGACCAGCAGCCCGCCAATGTGGTCCATGTGCAGATGGGTCAGCACCAGATCGGTTACCACCGAAAGATCGATGCCGGCGGCTGCCAGTCGCCTGATCAACTGGCCGGCGCGCGGCAAGTTCAGGTTCGGGTCCGAGCCCAGTCCGGCGTCGATGAGGATGGTCTTGCCGCCGCTGCGGACCATGACGGCGTTCAGCGCCCAGTCGAAAGCATCCTGCGGCAGGAACATGTCCTGCAGCCAGGTCGCCCGCACCGCCGGGTCGGCGTTGTGCGCGAGCATCTTGGTCGGCAGCGGCAGCACGCCGTCGCTGACCACCAGCACGTCGATCTCGCCGATCTTCAGCGCGTAGCGCGACGGAACGAGCTCTTCGGGTCCCGATGACACGGGATACGAGGTGTTGTGCAGATTCATGTTGGTCTCCTGTTTCAAAGATAGAGGCTTCCGGCTGGTGGTTGAGCAGGCCGCGCCGCCGGGGGAGAGCGCAGCCCGTGATCGCTTGCTGCGCTAGACGTCGGTCACCTGTTCCGGATCGGCCGACGCGAGCGCCAGGGCGCGCTCCGCCTTCGGCGGATAGATCCAGACGGTGTTGATCTCACGCTTGGTCTTCTTGGCGACGTCGCCGACCAGCTCGACCTTGCGCTCCCATCCGCGTGTGAACAGCGCGCCGGCTTCGCCGAGGTCGAGGCAGGTGACGTAGGCCTTCTGGTGGTAGGGCCTGGTCGGAACGCCGAGCAATTCGGCCGCGGCATTGTTGCCGGCAAAGGCACCCATTCGCGTGGCGTGCTGGCACGACATCAATGCGTAATTGCCCTCGGCGTCGCAGGCGGCGCGTGCCGCGTCGCCGGCCGCGAAGACACCCTGAACGCCTGGCACCTGCAAGCAGCGGTCGACCAGCAACCGGCCGAAATTGTCGCGCTCGGCGGGAATCTGCCCGGTCAACGGCGCCGCACGCATGCCCGCCGCCCAGATCACCGTCTCGGTTTCGATGTGCTCACCGCTGGACAAGGTGACGCCGGTCTCGTCGAGCGCGGCGACGCCGGCACCGAGCCGTGTCTCGACGCCAATCTTGCGCAAGGCTTCCTCGATGACGGGGCGGGCGCCTGCACCCATGTCGGGTGCGATCGCAGTGTTGCGATCGACGATGACGACGCGCGTCCTGGCATTGGGACCCAGGATTTCGCGCAGCCGCGTCGGCATTTCGGTGGCCGCTTCGATCCCGGTGAAGCCGCCGCCGGCGACGACGACGGTGTCGCGTCCGTTCACGGCGGGCCGCTTCGTGAGGCCATGCAGATGCTTGTCGAGCGCTACGGCATCGTCGAGCGAATCGACGCTGAAGCCGTGCTCGGCGAGGCCCGGAATGTTCGGACGGAACAGCCGGCTGCCGGTGGTCACGACGAGGCGGTCGTAGGACAGCGTCTTTCGCGCGCCCTTCGCGGGCGTGATCTGCACCGTTCGGGCCTCGGTGTTGATCGTCTCGGCGCTGCCCTGGATGTAGTCGACGTCGATCGCCTCGAGGACCTCGAGCAGCGGGGCCGTCAGGGTTTCCGGCTTCGGCTCGTAGAGCCGCGGACGGACCACCAGCGTCGGCTCCGGCGAGACGAGCGCGATCTGCAGATCTTGCGGAGAGACGCCCCGGATGTCGCGCAGTCGCGCTGCAGAAAGGGCGGCGTACATGCCGGCGAAGCCGGCGCCGATGATGACGAGTCGCATGGATTTTCTCCTTGGTTGCTGTTCGAAAGACCGCGCGCGACCGCGCTGCTGCGTTCAGGGCAGCGTCCGGCGTCGGCGCGTGGGTGGGTTGGATCGCTGGCTTAGGGCCCGATGCAGCGTGCCATCACCGATCTCGGCGGCTGGCCGTAGCCTAAGACGACGGGCTGAAGCTCACTTCGACTCCAGTCCTGATAGGGAAGGCCGGCGCCATTTCGGATCATGATGGAAACGGGCGGCTGTGCCGGGTGCATGTTGTAAGCCGGAATTTCCACTTCCTCGCCCGTCGCCGACGTGAAGCGAACGGCCAGCGAGAGTCCGTACAAGGTCGCGGTTGCGAGGCTCCGGCGGCGTGATGAGATCAACCGTCGGCTGACGAAGTTTTTCCAGGTCATCTTTGGTCTCCCTCGATTGGTCTGGACATGGAGACGATGTAGCTGACCCGATTTGCCGTTGCCCCAGCGCGATTGCCGTCGCTGTCGAGAGATTGCTGCTAACGCACGCGCCTGCGCCAATCGCTCGGCGTCTCGCCCGTCAGCTTCTTGAATGCCGCGGCGAAGGCGGTCTGGGAGGAATAACCAAGCGCCGCGGCGACCGAGACGATCGATTCGTCGCTCTCCCGCAGCATGTTCATGGCCTGCTCGAGCCGGTGCTGGCGCAGCCAGGCATGCGGCGACAGCCCGGTGCTCTCCTTGAAGGACCGGCAGAAATGGAAGCGCGACAGACCGGCATCGGATGCCAGCGCATCGAGCGAGACGTCCGCTTCGCTGTCGGAGCGCAATCGTTCGATCGCACGGAGCAGGACCTTCGGCGCCAGCCCGCCCATGGTCGGCTGGAACGTGGTCGGCGATCCCGCGTGCGCAGCCAAAAGGCGCGTGGCCAGAAGATCCGTGAGCTGATGCCGGAACAGCGTATCAAGGACGCCATGGCTCTCCAGCGAATCCGCCGCGCTCAGGAGCAGTCGGGACGTGATCGTGTCGGGATGCGCCGTTCGCTCAATCAATTCGGCGGGCCCGGCGGTCCCGGCCTCGCCGGCGATGCGCTGCAGCGTTGCGTCGGGAAGGTAAAGCTGCACGACGTCGACGGGCTTCGGAATGTCCCATCGGGAGCTCGACCCTTCCGGAACGATGTTCACGACCCCCGGACGAAATGTGCCGATCGCGATCGATTTTCCCGAGCGCCGCTCCATGCGCTGCATCACGCCTTTGTGCGCCATGATCACGTGGTGGCGCATGGGTTCGACGACGTCGTGCAGCGGATCATGCTTCCAGTGCGCGATACCGGCACCGGAGGAGTCCAGCGCCATGCGAAACGGCTGGGTTCTGAGCACGCGCGCCATCTCCCCGTCGGCGGCGCGCCGCTCGGACGTCGAGCGGTCGTCAGGCTGTGCGTCGGGTGCGGGCGGCAAGCCCTTGTGCGAGGGATTGCGCATGAGTGCAGTGTTCCCGGTCATGATGTGGCTCCTGCTGATCAACTCGGGCTTTCGATCAGTCGTCCGCATTTGTACGGAACGGCGCGTGTTCTATGCGCCGCGGTTGCGGTGCGTATTTCCTGAACCCGCCATGCTTTGTCCGATCCTGCTCCAAGCCGGCCCGCGCTTTCGCGAACGCACGGTGAGCGGGCGGGGAGGAGAAGTACTTGTGAGAAAAGGGCGCAGGCCGCCACACCGCCGCCACATCGATGTCGCGATCGGGCACGCTCGTGGCGTGGAACGGTTGGATTTCAAGGCGGACAAGCCTCGTCCGGAAATCCTCCAAAAGGAGGGGGCCGGATGACCCGGGCGCTGCTAGGCCGCGGCCGCCTGTGCCGACAACAGCTGCTTCAGTTTCGCCGCCGGCACGGCCGGGCTGAACAGCCAGCCCTGCATCTGGCTGCATCCGAGCTGGAGCAGCACTTTCCGCTGGGCTTCGGTCTCGACGCCTTCCGCGGTCGTCACCATGTGGCGGGCGGCGGCCATGTGCACCACCGCCTGCACGATCGGCGAGGAATCCTCGGGTTCGCCGATGTCGCAGATGAAGCTGCGGTCGATCTTGATCTTGTCGAACGGGAAGCGATGCAAATAGCTCAGCGACGAATAGCCGGTGCCGAAATCGTCGAGCGCGATGCGCACGCCGAGCTCGCGCAGCTGCTGCAGGATCGTCAGCGCCTCCTGGTCGTCGCGGATCAGGACAGTCTCGGTGATCTCGAGCTCGAGCCGTCCGGGGGCGAGACCCGATTCGGCGAGGGCGGCGGCGACCTTCAGCGCCAATGTCCGCGAGCGGAACTGTACCGGTGAGACGTTGACCGCGATGTGGATATCGCCGGGCCAGGAGGCGGCCTCGGTGCAGGCCTGCCTCAGCACCCATTCGCCGATCTCGCCGATCAATCCGGTCTCTTCCGCAACCGGGATGAAGTCGGCGGGCGAGACCATGCCGCGCTCCGGATGGTGCCAGCGCAGCAGCGCTTCGCAGCCGGTGACGACGTTGGCCGCGAGATCGACCAGCGGCTGGTAGTGCACCTCGAATTCGCCGCGGGCCAGCGCCTGGCGCAGATCGAACTCGAGCTGGCGGCGCAGCCGCGCCTTGGCGTCGTATTCGGGCGCGAAGACACGGAAGGTGCGGCGGCCCTCGGATTTCGCCGCATACATCGCGAGGTCCGCGCGCTTGAGCAGATCGTCGGGATTGTCGCCGTGGTCGGGCGCGATCGCGATGCCGATGCTGGCATCGGTCGGGATGTCCTGGCCGTTGCAGTCCACGGGCGCGCGCAGCGCCGTCAGGATCTGCTCGGCCAGCGCCGTCAGCTCGGCCTCGTCGCTTGTGCCGGCCTTGACGATGGCGAATTCGTCGCCGCCCAACCGTGCGACCATGTCGTTGCCGCTGACGCAGGCGCGCAGGCGGTTCGCGACCTGGCGCAGCAGCTCGTCGCCGACCTCGTGTCCGAGCGAATCGTTGACGCCCTTGAACTCGTCGACGTCGATATAGAGGATCGCGAACGGCTTGCCCTGGGCAAGCTCCGCGACTCGCCGCTCCAGATGGCCGCGCATCAGCACGCGGTTGGGCAGGTCGGTCAGCGCGTCGTAATGCGCCATGTGGGCGATGCGCTCGTCGGCGCGGATGCGCTCGGTGACGTCGTCATGGGTCGCGAGCCAGCCGCCGGCGGCACCGGGCTGGTTCTTGATCTCGATCAGGCGGCCATCCGAGGTCTCGACGATCGTGCTCTGCGTCTGCCCGGCATTGCCCAAAATGTCGTCGCAATAGGCATCGACGTCGCCATGGAACGAACCGGTGTCGTGGCGATGCTGGATCACCTCGCGGAAATACGCGCCGGGCTTCACCACGTCCGCCGACAGTCCGTACATCTCGATGTAGCGCCGGTTGCAGACGATCAGCCGCTCGTCCTGGTCGAACATCAGGAGACCCTGCGTCATCGTGTTCATCGCGGTGTCGAGCTGGTGCTTCTCCACGGCGAGCCGACGGGTCATCTGGCGGAAGATGAGATAGAGCGTGAGGACGAGCAGGCCGATCGACATCACGGCGACGGCCACGAAGAATTTCGTTTGCGTGTGCCATGTCGCGAGCGTCGCATCCAGCGACTTGGTGGCAACCACCACCAGCGGCTCGCCGGTCAGGAGGCGTGCGGCGACGATGCGATCCTTGCCGTCGATCGGGCTTGCGAGCTGGGTCGTGACGAAGGTGCGCTCGAACACGGCCATCTGCTCGGGCGTGCCGTTGCGGAAATTCTGACCGATCATCGTGTCCACATGCGGAACGCGCGCGAGCAACTGGCCGTTCTGGTGGTGCATCGCGATCGAGGATTCCTCGCCGAGCCCGCTCGAGGCGAAGAAGGATTCGAGCTGGTCCGGCGCGATCGCGCGCGAGACCATTCCAAGGAATTCGCCGTGAGGACCGGAGACGCGGCGGGCGAACACGATCGCCGGTCCGCTGCCCAACCGTCCGGGCACCACCTCGACCTCCTCCTGCGAGGCCGGATCGTTCTTGAGGCGATCGAAATAGCCGCGGTCGGCGACCGAAACATCGGCGACCGGCCAGCGCCGCGACGAGTTGATCAGCACGCCCTTGGCATCGAACAAATTGGCGCCGGCAACGTCCGACCAGCCGCTGGCCTTGGCGCGTAGCACTTCGTGCACGGCGAGCGTGCCCATCTCGCTGCGGAAGACATCGGCGGAGTCGATGCCGTGGCTTTCGAGCTCGGCGATGATGCTCTTCTGCAGCACCGCGAAGTCCTCGAACTCGCGGTCGAAATGGCGGGCGAGCAAGCGGACCGCTTTCCAGGCTGTCGCGGCCGCTTTCGATCGCATTCTGCCGGAAGCGGTCGACGGTGAGCGCGGTGCCGATCGCCATTGCGACCATCAGCACGAAGCCGCCTACGATCAGCCATGTCAGCGGCGCGCCGCGCCAACGGCGCAGCAACGCGCGCATGCGCGCGCTCCATCGGATCGATGTGCCCATGCAGCCCTCCCGTGGGATGCAAGATGCGGCAAAACCGACAAGACCGCGTTACCAGTAAGGGTTAGGAAAACATGAATCGGAGCGTAATCAGAGGGTTGGTTCCATCGCTTGTCTGAAGTCGCGGTGGGCCCATGGTTCCCTCAGCGTCGGATCTCCCACCTCAACGCTTCCGCATTGGTCCTGGCGAACATCGCCGGCACGTCGAAGGTCCCGGTCTTGAGATCATAGCGGCAGCGCCAGTCGGCCAACCCCTTCACGGCGACGTTCTTCGGATGCTTGTCCATTTCGCCCGACAGCGAGATCACGAGGTAACGGTTGTCCGGCCAGTGCACGCCGAGGCCGCGATAGGCCTCTTCGGTGCCTTTCACGAGATTGGCCGAGATGTGGTAGTCGAGCTTCATCTTCCCTGTGTCCGGGCGGCTGTGGAAATAGGACCAGGCCAAGTCGCTGAACGACGTCTTCGTCGCGCTGACGAAGACGCCCTTCTCGACATGATAGAGATAGAGGTCCTGCTCGCCGGAGCCGATCTTCTGCATCCGCACCAGCCATTGCGAGTCGGGTGTGAAGCGGAAGCCGGCGCCGTAACCCTGCTCGGGCTTCAGCTCCGTCATCTGTTCGCCACGCCTCGCCCAGGCCTGCCATTTGACGTCGAAATCCCCGCTGTCCTTCGTGTACTGCTCGATCCCCGTGGCGCCGTCGGGCGAGGTGAAGGCGAGATCGGCATTGTCGGTGAGGATGTAATCCGGCGGCGGGCCGGACGCGGCGAGCCCCGGAGTTGCGGCCATTGTCAGGGCAAGCACCAGCCCAACAAGCAATTGTGCGGGACGGCAAAATGCGTTCACGGGACAATTCCTCGAGAAAAATGCCGCGATGCGGCCTTGAGCATTTGACACCGGCGGGGGTGCGTCGGTTCATCTCCGTGCCGGCTCATCATCCTATCGACCGTCTTGCTGCCGTGGCCAAAACGGCGCACCTTGCCGGCTCGATTGATTTGCAAGGTTCTTCCTGATCAAGGTTCGTTTCCGATGGTGACCGCATCCAAGGCCTTCATTGCATTCTGTCTGCTCGCGGTGGGCGGCACCGTGCTGGTGATCGGCCCCACCGAGCTGCGTCGCCTGCTGCCGATGGGGGCGAAGACCGACATCGCCGCCAGGCCGGAACCCAAGGTCGAGGCCAAGGTCGAACCCAAACCGGAAGAGCCCAAGCTCGCCGCGGTCGCGCCGCCGGCACCAGCTGCATCTCCGGCGCCGGCCCCCGAGCCGAAGGCGGGTGCATTGGCTGAAACCCAGAAGCAGGTCACGGCCGCGCTTGCCGATCTTGCACCGGTCAAGCCGCCGCCGGCGGTTGCCGATAGCGGCCCCCGTTTCGACGTCGCGCGCGTCGACGATCACGGCGAGGCGGCGGTGATCGCGGGCCAGGCGACGCCGGGCGCCAAGGTCGAGCTGCTGCGCGACGGCAAGCCGCTCGACAGTGTGGTGGCGGATGCGTCGGGCCAATTCGTGATGACGCCGCCGCAGCTTCCTGCCGGCTCCTATGAGCTGACCTTGCGGGCGAAATCGCCTGACGGCACTGTCACGCAATCCGGCCGCAGCATGCCGGTGGTGATCGCCGAAGCCGCGCCACCGCCCGCGCGCCCTGCACCGGCCGCGCGGCAAGAGACCAAACAAGAGGCGAAGGCCGAGAAGCCCGACGACAAGTCGGATGTCGTGGCATCGGTCTCGGACAGGCCCGCGGCCCGGCCGAGATTGATGGGCGCACCGAAACCAAAGAGCGGGTCGGGGGTCATGGCGCGGGCGCCCGCGGCCACGACCGTCGCATCGGCCTCGCCGGCGGACGCCATCAGCGGTGCACCGGCGGAAACTGGCGGCAGCCGGGTGATCTCCCGCGGCGACAGCCTGTGGGCGCTCAGCCGGCTCGCTTACGGCGACGGCGCCCGCTTTGCGGTGATCTACAACGCCAACCGCGCCAAGATCCACAATCCCAATTTGATCTATCCCGGCCAGACTTTCGTACTGCCGCAGAAGGCGGAGTGAGGACAGCGCTTCGCCGCTGCGCCTGCATTCTTGTGCATTCTTGCAGCCAAGACCGCTGTTCTTCTCCCTCGCCCCGTCCTTACGGGGAGAGGGCGGGGTGAGGGGCTCTCTCCGCGAAGACGCACCCAGTTGGCACTGCCGCAGTCCGCGACGCTTTGCCCTGTACGCTTCCGGAACATTTGGTTCCCTCGCGCGTCTTTGTGATGCGACGCGATGCGCGCTTGGCGCCGGAGGAGGGCCAAGGTGGACAGGTCAGTGGTCATGTCGAGATCACGCTTGGGGCTCAGGCCAAGGCTGGGCTTGGCGCTCACAGGCGCAACCCTCGTGATTCTAACGGCGCTGTTGCCAAGTCGCGCCGAGGCGCAATTCGGCTTCCGCGGCGGCCCGCTCGGTGTCGCGCGCTTCGCCGTCGGCCACATGATCGGCATGTCGCGCTTGCGCCATGCCCGCATGGCGGTGCGGGGCGGCCGATACCGCTCCGCAGCGTTGAGGTCGCAAGATCCTCGCGGCGCAGAGCGAGGCCAGCCTGCCAATCCTTACGTCCTCCGTGCGGCGATGACGGCGCAGGCCGCGCTGTCGGGCTGGCACGGCGGCCGCCGTCCGCAGGGCTGGTGGCGTCACCCCGACGGCAGCTACGGCTGGGTCGGCCCGGTGTTCTGGCCGTTCGCGCATGACGATCTCACCACCGCAATCATCCTCGGCGATACGACCAGCCTCTCGCTCTACGGCTATGGCGACATCTATGCCGCGATCTTCGCGCCCTATGCGGCCACGGAGCTTGCCGCCTACACCGCGCCGCAGGGCCGGCGCGGACGGCGAGTCCCGACCGCGGAGACGGTCTGCGATGCCAGCGACACTGGCGGACTGCCGATCGATCGCATTGCCGCTATCGTGCAGCCGAATGAATTGCAGCGCACAGCGCTCGACGAGCTTGCGACCGCGTGGGCATCCGCGCGCGACACCATCCGTGCCGCCTGTCCCACGCAGGTTCCCGCGACGGCCATCGAGCGCCTCGGCCTGATGCGCGAGCGCATCGAGGCCATGATCAAGGCAACGGACGCCGTCGCACCGTCGCTGGCAAAATTCGTCGATCTCCTCGACAACGACCAGAGAGCCAAGCTCGACGGCTTGGCCAAGGACCGCCGCGTCGCGCTCGCGGCGATCCAGCAAAAGAATCCCCAGGCGGCATCGGCCTGCCAGGCGGACAGCGATCCCCGCTACGACGAGAAGCTGCAGCGCCAATACGAGCAGCTCGTGCAGCAGCAATGGCCCGCGGCCGAGATCGCCTCCACGCTCAAGCTCGACGACACCGCCCGCGCGCGTCTCGACGTGCTCCAGGACACCACGTTGCGCACCATGGAGACGCTGAGCGCCTGTCCGTCACAGGCCGCACCGACACCACAGGCCCGCCTCACTGCGGTGAAGGCGCGGCTGGAGACGATGCTGCAAGCGGTGAACGGCGTCAGCGACGCGCTCGACGATTTCGAGGCCGACTTAAGCGACGAGCAGAAGGCGGGGTTCGAGACGATGGGGCCGAAGCGCGGGGCGTGATCACCCGCACGCCCACTCGAACTTCATGTCCTTGAAGTCGAGCTGCGCGTTGCCGCTGCCGAAATTGTAGCCGCCGAAATATTCCTCGAACTCGATGTAGAACGGGCTCATCTCCGGCACGGCCTGGCAGGGCCGCATGGTGCCGCCGAGGTGGTTGTGAGCGTGGTCCTTGCCCCAGTCGTGCGAGCGGAAATTCTCGGTGCTCGGGACGCCGTCGACAAAGTAGTAGTAGGACTGATAGTCGCTCGGCGGGTTGCGCGGGAAGTGCGGGTCCTGCGGAGCCTTGCCGGCATTGGGATCGGTCGCGCGCGGCATCAAGGCGATCGCGAGATTCTCCGCCAGATCGCCCCGCGGAGGGCCGGCGAACATCTTCTGCGCGAAGGGCGGGGCGGATTCGAAGAAAGCGCTGGCGCCGCCGACATCGAGCCAGCGCGGCCGCTCCGTCGTCGCAAGCGCAAGCGGTGCCGGCGGCATAGCGAACGGGCCCTCGTACTCGCTCTTCGTCAACAGCAGCGCGGCATATTCGTAATCAAGGATGTCGGTCATACGCGAGAGCCGCGGATGCGAGGGGCGCGCCAGCACCGCGTCGCGCATCTCGGGATCGTCAGGCGCCCCGCCGTCGTTGTGATCGGGCGCCGTGGCAAAGAACGACACCGCGACGATGTCCTCGCCATGCACGCGATAATCCTCCGGCAGCAGAAGTGTAAAACCATGCATCAGCGGAAACCCGGTGACGGGATCAAGCGGCCATTGTTCGCTGCTGATGCCCGGCGGCAGGCCGTAGACCCAGCCATGATCACGCGCGCGATCAGCGGGCCGATCCAGCATCTGCAAATCATACGCACGCGAAGGCAAGGCAAGCGCCACAGGTCAGCTCCATCCGAACTTTCGCCTCGACGCGGAGGCGATCGTTAGTCGCGAGGACGAGAGATGTGGTTCGTGGGGATGCTATCATCCTGCCGGTGTTTTGCCCGACGAGTCAAATCGCGTCCAGGCAATTCCGTGCCCGCGTAAGTCATTGATCTTGCAGGCCCCGGCTACTGTGCATGGGGTTGTTTTTGCAGTTTTTGTTTGGACTACCCGCGCCGCCTCGCCGCGGCGGCATCCACCACGTTGTCCACCTCCTCGCGCCACGACAGAATCTCCATCGCGAGCACGGGGTGGTTGAAGCCCTTGAGCACGAGATCGTCGAGTGCGCGGGCTTCGACCCAGGGCTCGACCATGCCGTAGACGCGGCGGCTGACGACGACCTGGCCGGCCTTGGCTTCGTCGCAGAGGCGGGAGGAGAGATTGGTGACGCTGCCGATCGCGGCATATTCGAGCCGCTGCTCGAAGCCGATCTGGCCGAGCGTGGCGTAGCCCATGGCGACGCCGACGCCGAAGCCGAGCGAGTGACCACGGTTCTTCCACTTCTCGGTCAATTGGCCAATCACGTCGCGCATCTCGACCGCCATCTTCACCGCGCGCTTGGTGTGGTCGGCAAATTGAATCGGCGCGTTGAACAGGATCATCACGCCATCGCCGGCAAAGCGGTCGAGCGTGCCTTCATAGCGGTGGATCAGCTCGCCGAGCGCGGCGTGATATTCGCGCAGCACGTTCATCGCCTCTTCCGGCTCGGTCGCCTCCGTGAACGAGGTGAAGCCGCGCAAATCGCAGAACACGACGGTGACCTCGCGGCGGTGGCTGTCGAGCAGCGCGTCGTGGCCATCGGACGAGGCGATCAGCTGCGCGACCTGCGGGGCGAGGAAACGCTCGAGCCGCTTGATGCGGCCGATCTCGCCGAGTTGTTTCTCGACGCGCTCTTCCAGCGAGCGATTCCAGTTGCGCAGTTGCTCGGTCTGCTCCTGGAGCTTGGCGGCCTGCTGCTGCACGGTTTCGTGCGCAGCCGCGAGCTCGCGGCCCTTGTGGTCGACCTCGGTGAACAGCCGCGCATTGCGCATCGCCAGCACGGCCTGGTTCGCAAAGGTACGCATCAGGCCGATGATGCTGGCGGCGAACTCGCCGCTGGCGCGGCGCAGCACTACCAGCGAGCCGAGCGTGCCCTGCTGGTCCACCAGCGGCACCACCAGCACCGAATGGAAGCCGGCCGCGATCGCGACATCGCGCAGCGGCTGCTCGGAGGCCTGTTCGAGATCGGCGATCGCGATCGGTTCGCCGCTCCCGGCCGCATCGCTCAGGATATCCTGGCCTTCGTCGATCGTGACATGGGCGCCGTCGGCGGATTTGTCGATGCCGTTGGCCTCGACCAGATTGAAGCGGCGCGCCTCGGCGTCATAGCCGTAGATCAGCACGGCGTCGGCATGGGTGATCTCGATCGCGCGCGCGGCGATCGTCGGCAGCACGGCGTTGAGATCGAGCGAGGCGGCGACCGCGCGGCCGACCTCTTCCAGCACCTTGAGCTCGTTGATCGACTGCGCGAGATCGCGGGTGCGCTCCTCGACCTTGGTCTCCAGATCCGAATAGGTCTCCTGGATCTGGCTGGCCATGCGGTTGAACTGCCCGGCGAGATCTTCCAGCTCGTCCGCGGTGTGCACCTCGATGCGATGGCTGAAATCGCCCTCGCCGAGCTTGTGCGCGCCGTCGCGTAGCGCCGTGATCGGGATGATCATGCGGCGCGCCAGAAGCGTGCCGGCGAGGATCGCGACCAGCAGGCCCATGCCGATCAGCAGCGCAATGCGCACCAGCTGGTCGCGGATCGGCATCAAGGCCTGCGTGGTCGGCTGCTCGAACATCACGCTCCAGCCGAGCTTCGGCACGGTGCTCGCCGCGCTCATCACCGCATGGCCGTTGAAGTCGGTGCCCGAACTGTCGGGCGCGTGGCCCGGTGCAACCGCAGCCGCGACCTGCGGCAGCTTCGACAGGTCCTTGCCGATCTCGGGGCCCTTCGACGACGTCGCCAGCACGCGGCCGCGCGGATCGACCACATAGGCGAAGGCGGCCTTGCCGACCTGGGCGTCGGAGAGGTACTCGGAGAGAAAGCTGAGATCGAGCTCGGCCACGGTGACGCCGGCGTTGAAACCGGAATGCGCCACCGAGATCGACATGAACGGCTTCCGGTCGGAGAACCAGGCCGGCGCGTAGCTGACGCCGCGCGCGACGGTGTCGGTGAAGCGCATGTCGCGGGAGAGATCGGCATTGCTGCCGGTCGTGGTCGACTGGCGCGAGACGCGCAGCACCTCGCGGCCGTCGCCGTTGAGCTGGAACAGCTGAGTGACGACCGAGACCTGCTGCAAGAGCTGGGCGTAGTCGGCGCGACGCTTCTCGAGCGTGTCCCGGCTGGCCGTCGTCACCCAGCTGATCTGGCGCTCGAGCTCGGAGATCGACTGCTCGATCCGCCGCGCGGCGGCCTGCGCCTTGTCCTCGAGACCGTCGGTCAGCTGTGTCTTGGTGGCGCGGTAGGAGATCCAGCTCTCCATCGCGCCGTTGACGGCGAGCACGAACACGACGAGGCCGACGAGAGAGACGACGTATTTGGCGAACAGGCCCTCGCGTAGAAACCGTGTCTTGTCGTTCGCTCCTGCCATCCCGATCCTCTCGCGCCGCCATCGGCGCCGGCGCTACGGGCCGCACGGACCCTGCGAGCCTTCTAGCACAATTTGGTCCAACGGACTGTGAAGGGACTGGTCGGGGCCGCCTGACCGGCCGGTGTGGTTACCCGCCGTGGGCGTCGGGGCAGGCGGAAGCATGGTGAATTGTCGCAGTCTCATCCGTTTGGGGGAAGCCGCCGCCGGGCCAGCCGATGTAAGTGGGTGTCCTTGGCAAGGGAGGGCTGGGAGTCCAGCGCTTTGGTCCTGCAATCATCGATTAAAGAGCTGCCGCAGCACGTCGTTCATCGGCTGGCTGTCCTGCTGCGCCGCCGGCGGGTCCTCCAGGCCGGGGGACGCTGGCGAAGCTTGCGGCATCAGTGTGGATGGCGCTGCAGGCAGGCTGCGGCTGCGGCCGGTGGCAGTGCCTGTGCCGGTGGGAGTCCCAGTGCCGTTTCCCGCGCCATCGGAAAGTCCCTGCTGGATCAGATTGCCGAGCGCCTCGCCCAGGGGGCCGCCGAGCAAATTGTTCTGTCCGGGCTGCTGGGTTTGCGGATTGGCATTGCCGGCCGCATTGCCGCCACCCGGCGCGGTGGCTCCCCCGAGGCCAAGGCTTCCCAGAATATTGCCGAGCCCGGCCCCATCAGCGCCGAACAACCCCTTGCCCATCTCACGCAGCTTGGCATAGGCGGCGTCCGGATTGTCCAGCATGCCGGCCATGTCGGGATAGATTCGCGGCTGCGACCATGTGCCCTGGATCATCACGGGGATGCCGAAGCCGACCGGCTCGGCGGCGCGGCCCTGGCCTTCGGTCGTCATCACCAGCTTCGGCTCGACGCGAAAGCCCATCATCTTGGTGTCGAGCGCGATCGTGCCGGCGCCGGTCACGCGGACCAGCGGTCCGGTCAGGTTGAGATCGGTGGTCACCGCCTGGCCCTTGTCGATCCGGAACGACGCCGAGAGCTGCGACAGATCCGTGCTCTGCTCCCGACCGTTGTCCTGGTTTGCCTGCCAGCCGGACAACGTGCCCGAGGTCAGCGAGCGGATCATCTGCGCGACGTTGATGCCGCGAATGGCGCCATCCTGGAAATTGACGAAGGCCGTGCCTTGCATGTTCGCCATCAGCGCGCGCTGGCTGGTGCCGGCGCTGCGCAGCGCGAGCTTGGCCTGCAGCTTGCCGTCGATCCGGTCGAATTCGGCGAGGCCCTGCAGCAGCGGCAGCGCGCGCACGCCGGCGAGGTCGGAATGCATGGCAAAGCTCGGCGCGCCGCTGGTCGCATCCAGGATCAATTCGCCCGAGACCTGGCCGCCATAGGCGCCGAGATTGGCGGTGCCGGCCTTCAGCACGCCGCCGGCGAGTTTTGCATCGACCGCCAGCGGTGCGAGACGTGCCTCGCCGATCACCGCCTCATGCGCGGAGATCCTGATTTGCCCATCGACATAGTTGAGCCCGGAGACGTCGATCGGCGCATCGCTCCAGGGTTGCCCGGACGCGCCTTCCGGCGATTTCGCCAGCGGGATCGCGAGCCGCTGGAAGTCGAGATCGACCTTGACCAGAGGCTTGCTCGCGATATCGACCGAGGCCCAGCCGTTGAACGCGCCATCGCCGAGCGTGCCGCTTACGCCGTTGATCATCACGACATCGCCGCTCAGCCGCATCTCGGCATGACCCGCGAGCCGGGACTTCAGCACGTCCGGCATGTCGATGGCGAAATCCACCGGAATGGTCGGTCGGTCGGCCGGCGGCGCCGGCGTGGTCGCCTTGATGTCGAACTTGGTCGGATGCTCGCCGACCCGTGCGGTGCCGGTGATGCTGATCTTGCGGTCGCGGCCGACGATCGCATCGGCATTGACCGCGCTGATGCGGCTCTCGACGCGATCGCGCACGCGCGCGAATGCGATCTCGCCATCGGTGACCTTGATGCGGTCGATGGCGGCGCCGTCGGTATCGAGCGCGCCCGGCTTCCACGTGCCGCCGGCATTCGGCAGGCGCTCACGCAGCAGCGGCTGGTAGAGCACGGGATGGGTGACGACGAGCTCGCTGATTTTCGGGCGGCCCGACCAGACGCTCGAGAGCAACATGTCGGCCTGCACGCTGTCGATGGTCAGGCGGGTGATGCCGCTGCGGTCCTTGGGGTCGGCAAGCGTGAGGTCGTTCAGCGTCACGTTCAGCGTCGGCCACAGGCTGATTCTGATGGTGCCGTCGATCGACAGGCGATAGCCGGTCGCGCTCTCGACCCGCGAGGCAATCGTCGACGTCAGGAAGCCCGAGGGGACCCCGACCACCAGCAGGAGTGCGATCACGATGACGATCGCGGCCACCGCCGCGCCGGCGAATTTCACGGCTCTCATGTCGATTTTCCAGCGGCGAGCGATCGGCGTCGAATCCGGCACATGACCGTCATTTCCACCCGTCCTTTGCGCCTGAGTTTATCCCGGGACGGGAAGCGGCTCCAAGCACGTAAAAATAGTCTGGGGGTGCTGCAAAGTTATGTGACTTATGGCACACTTCCCCGGCGCGGTTTTACGCGATCCTGATGTTGATGGTTCCAAGCGATTTGCCAACGAAATTCACAAGGACATTGAAATGAGCAAGCAGGCCGAATTTGCGGTCATCCTCAAGATGAATGCGATGTTCGCCGATCTCGGAGCAGACGAGCTCCAGCGGCTGGCGAATCTCTGCCACACCCAGCATCTGGGGAATGGCGAGGTGCTGTTCCAGAAGGGCGACGCGGGCGATGCGCTGTTCGGCGTGCGGCGAGGGCAGGTCCGTATCGAGACCGGCGCCTCCGACGGCAGCCGCCTGACGCTGAACTTCATGGGGCCGGGCGACCTGTTCGGCGAGGTTGCGGTGCTGGACGGCCAGAGCCGCACCGCGGACGCGACCGCGGGCGAAGCCAGCGAGCTGTTCGTGCTGCGGCGCGAAGACTTTCTCGCTTTCCTCGAACGCGAGCCGAAGGTCGGGATCAAGATCATCGCGCTGCTGTGCCAGCGCATCCGCTGGCAGAGCGAGCGCATGGAAGAGTCCATGCTCCAGCCGCTGCCGGTTCGCCTCGCGCGGCGCCTCTGCGCGCTCGCCGCCGATTTCGGCTCGGAGGTGCATATCTCGCAGGAGCAACTCGGTGTCTTCGTCGGCGCCGCCCGCGAGAGCGTCAACCGCCAGCTTCAGGCCTGGCGCAAGGAAGCGATCCTCGATCTCCAGCGCGGCCGCATCCTGCTGCGGAACATGACCAAGCTGACGGCGATCGCGCGGAACGAGTAGGAGTTAAGTGATCGGGAGTCTGCGCCGGCGGACGCGATCCCGGTCGATGGTAATGATGCTGCCCTGTATCTCATCCTCGGTCAGGGCGGATAAAACCTCTGCCAGTCGTGTTCGGACGCCCGCCTCTGTCCAGTCGCCGCCTCGGAACAGAATGAGGCTGGGGCTATCGTTGCCCGCGGTTGCAATGAGGCGAGGATAGTCGAGGTCTGCCGTGACGACCGTGCGCACCTCCCTCCTGGCGCGATCGATGATCTCGACATCGCTCGCGGCATGAAGGCCTATCTCAGAGGCGTGGACTGCATCATGCCCCCTCTCTGTCAGCCAGTGCGACAACACTGGCGAGAGCGGCATATCGACGAGGAATTTCACTTCGCCGCGACGGCGGGGTGCAGCTCGACGGCTTCGTCCTCTGCGAGGAAGGCCGCGTAGCGCAATGCCTCATCGATATCTTCGCGTTCGAGATAGGGGTAGTCGTTCAAAACGGATTCGCGAGTTTCACCGGCTGCCAGCAGGCCGAGTAACCGTGCGACCGGAAACCGCAACCCGCGAATGCAGGGCTTGCCGGTGCAAACCGTTGGGTCGATCGTGATACGTGCCAAAGCCATCAGAGCAACATAGCGCCTGCCGACGACCTTCGCCAGTGCGCCCTCAGCCGGCTCGCCCGGAACCTACTCCGCTGCAGGGTGCACGATGTTCTTCGGTCCCGGCATCGCTTCGGCCGGCGCAGCTCCGTGATGACCGGCGCCCTCCGCATCTTCGCTGTGCACGACCAGTCGCTTGGCGAAGCGCCAGATCAGGGCGCCGAGATCGTCCATCACCATGAACATCGCGGGCACGAACACCAGTGACAGGATGGTCGAGAAGATCAGGCCGCCGATCACCGCGAGCGCCATCGGCGAGCGGAACTCGCCGCCGGCACCGACCGCGAGCGCGCTTGGCATCATGCCCGCGGCCATCGCGATCGTGGTCATCACGATCGGGCGTGCGCGTTTCATGCCCGCGTCGATCATGGCTTCTTCGCGCGGTGTGCCGGCGTGAATGGACTCGATGGCGAATTCTACCAGCATGATCGCGTTCTTGGTGACGATGCCCATCAGCATCAGGATGCCGATCCACACCGGCGTCGTGAGCTGCTTGCCGGTGACCAGCAGGGCCGCGATTGCGCCGCCGATCGAGAGCGGCAGCGAGAACAGGATGGTGATCGGCTGCAGGAAGGTGCCGAACAGCAGCACCAGCACGGCGTAGACCATCATCAGGCCCGCCGTGATCGCGGTGGCAAAGCCTTCGGACAGTTCGTTCAGGCTTTCGGCATCGCCGGAGGGTGAGACCTTCACGCCCTTCGGCCGGCTCTTCATGACCGGGAGGTCGTAGATCTTCTTGGTGGCGTCGCCGAGTGCGGCCGAGCCGACGAGATCGGCCGCGACGGTCGCCTGTCGTTCGCGATCGTAACGGTTGATGCTGGTCGGACCCTGGTCGAGCTTGACGTCGGCGATGACGGAGAGCGGCACGCCGCCCTTCTCGCCGTGCTCGCCGAGCGGCACGCGCAACTGTTCGAGTGTCTTCAGATTGCCGCGCGCGGCATCCTCGAGCTGCACGCGGATCGGCACCAGACGGTCGCCGACGTCGAACTTGGCGAGCGCGGGGCCGACGTCACCGATGGTGGCGACGCGGATGGTCTGCGACAGGCTTTCGGTCGACACGCCGAGCCGTGCGGCGAGATCGGCGCGCGGTTCGACGCGCAGCTCGGGCCGCTCCAGCGTGGTTTCCGAGATCACGTTGGAGATGGTGGGAATCCGCTTCATCTGCGTCGCGAGTTCGCTGGCGACGTTGTTGACGATGTTGGCGTCTGCGCCGGTCACGACCAGCGAGATCGCGCGCAGGCCGTTCTCGTCGAGGAACCAGAAGCGGATGTCTGGAATGTTCTCCAGCTCCTGGCTGATCGAGAATTCGAGCTCGCGCTGGGTGATGTCGCGGCTGTCCTTGGGCGTGTAGTTGATGATCAAGGCGGCGCGTCGGACCTCCTGGGTCCCCGGTGGAACGCGGCCGCCGTCGACGAAGATGCTCTTCACCTCTGGCCGCTTGCGCAGGCGCGCCACGATGTCCTCGGTGACCTTTTCGGTGTAGGCGAGCTGGGTGCCCGGCGGCAGCTCGAGGGCAACCAGCGAGCGCGAGCTGTCCTGCGCCGGCAGGAAACCCTGCGGCAGCAGCGTGATGCTCCAGATCGAGGCGGCGAAGACGCCGAAGCCGGCCAGCACCGTGATGAAATAGTGCTTCACCGACCAGGCCACGAGCCTGTGATAGGACCGCAGCACGCGGCCGGGCGGCGGCTCTTGGTGATTGCCATGTTTGAGGAAGTAGGCGGCGAGCACCGGCGTGACGAAGCGCGCCGCGAGCAGCGAGAAGAACACCTGCACCGAGACGGTGATGCCGAACTGCTTGAAGAACTGTCCGGCGATGCCCGACATGAAGCTCGCGGGTGCGAAGATCGCGATGATCGTCAGCGAGATCGCGATCACCGCGAGGCCGATCTCGTCGGCGGCTTCCAGGGCGGCACGATAGGGCGACTTGCCCATGTTCATGTGCCTGACGATGTTCTCGATCTCGACGATGGCGTCGTCGACCAGAATACCCGTCGACAGCGTGATGGCGAGGAAGCTGACGAGGTTGAGCGAGAAGCCGAGCAGGTCCATCGCCCAGAATGCCGGGAAGATCGACAGCGGCAGCGAGATCGCGGCGATGATGGTGGCGCGCAGGTCGCGCAGGAACAACAGCACGATCACGACGGCGAGGATAGCGCCTTCGAACAGGGTCGAGATAGCCGCGTGGTAATTGCCGTTGGTATATTCGACCGAGGTGTCGATCACCTTCAGGTCGACGTCGGGATAGGTGGCCTTGAGCGTGTCGATGCGCTTCTGCACGGCCTCGGCGACCTTCACGTCGCTGGCACCCTTGGAGCGCTTGATGCCGAGCGCGACGATCGGCTCGCCGTTGAAGCGGGCGAAGGTGCGGCGGTCCGCGATGGTGTCGGTCACGGTGCCGAGATCGTCGAGCCGGACCTCGCCGCCGCCGAACAGCGGAATCATGGTGCCGGCAAGATCGCTCAACGTCTTGGCGCCGGCGAGGGTGCGGATCGCCTGGTCGTTCTTGCCGATCTCGGCGCGGCCGCCGGCGACGTCGACATTGGTGCCGCGCAGGCTCTGGCTGACGTTAACGGCCGTCAGCCCCATCGACTGCAGGCGGTCGGGATCGAGCGAGACCAGGATCTCGCGCTCCACACCGCCGATGCGCTCGACCTGCGCGACGCCGCGCACGCCCTGCAGCGCGCGCTTGACCACGTCGTCGACGAAATAGGAGAGCTGCTCCGGCGTCTTGCCGGGCGAGATTGCGGCGTAGGTGACGATCGGCAGGCCGATGACGTCGACGCGCTGGATCAGCGGCTCGGTGACGTTCTGCGGCAGGTTGGAGCGCACGCGCGTCACCGCGTCCTTGACGTCGTTGAGCGCGCGGTCGGTGTTGGTTTCCAGGGCGAACTGGATGGTCGTCACCGATAGGCCGTCGGTGATCTGCGAGGTGATGTGCCTGACGCCTTCGACGCCGGAGACGGCGTCTTCAACCGTCTTGGTGACCTGGGATTCGAGCTCGGCGGGTGCCGCGCCGAACTGCGATACCGCGACCGAGATCACGGGAATGTCGGCCGAGGGCAGCCGCGTCACCGCGAGCTTGGTGAACGACACCCAGCCGAGGATCAGGAGGATGATGGAAAAGACCACCGACGGCAGCGGATTGCGGATCGACCATGCCGAGATATTGAGAGCCATCAGCGTACCCGCGTGCGATCGAGTTCATCGGCGAACATAGTCTTGATCTGGTCGCCGTCATGCAGCGAAGAGCCGGCATCGGCGACGACGATTTCGCCGACGTTGAGGCCTTCCAGGATTTCCGTCGCGCTGTCCGACGACAGCCCGACCCGTACCTTGCGCGTCTCGACAATGTTGCCTTTGACGACCTGCACGGTGAGATGGTCGATCGCGGTCTTCGGAACCGCGACGCCGCAGCTTCGCTTGGCGTCGATCGAGGCGCGGGCGAACACGCCGACTTTCAGCGAGGGATTGTTGGTGACGCTGATGCGCACGCGGCCGAGCTGGGTGGCGCGATCGATTTCGGGCGCGACCAGCCTGACCCGCCCGATCAGATCGGGCGCGTCGTCGCGGCTGATGCGCACCGTCGCGCCGGAGCTGAGCTTGGCCATGTGCACCGCCGGGACCTGCGCATCCAGCTCGATCTCGTTGTTGACGGCGATACGGAACATCGGGCCGGCCTGCGGCGAGGCCGGTGCGCCGACGATGGTGCGCACCTCGGTGACGAGGCCGGGCGCAGAGGCCTTCAGCGAGACCGGACCTTGCGGGCCGGGCCGCGGCGGCTGGCCCGGAATCTGGGGCGGTGCGGTCAGACGCGCCAGCTCCTGATTGTCGGTGACGAGGGTGCCCTCGGTGACGAAGAGGTCGGTGACCCTGGATCCCTCCTGGTCGGCGACGACCACGGCTTCGCGGCGCGGCACGAAGAAGCCGGTCACCCGGACCAGGTCGGAGAAGCAGGCATTGGTCGACTTGGTCACGATGACCAGCGCCTCGCTCGGCGTTTCCTTGGGCTCGGCGCGGTGCCGGTGCTCGAACAGATAATAGCCGACGCCGAGCGCGACGACGAAGACCACTGTTCCGGCTGGCTTGAGATATTGGGAGAGGTTCATCGCCGGATCGTCCTGGCCTGGCTCACGGCCATCCGCGCGCGGCCCGTGGAGAGCGTTTCCCTGAAATGAAGCAGCGTCCCGCAAGCCTGCGGGACGCGCGCTGGAAGCGAGACTTTACACCACATCACGACTTGTCACTTCAAAGGATTACGTCGTGCTCACTTCGATGCGGTGGTCTTGTTTTCCATGTTGACGACCTGCACGCGACGATTGACCTCCGCCATCGGCTGGGCCGGGTCCTTCAGCTTGCTCTTGCCGTAGCCGACGGTGACGAGGTCGGTCGCGGAGATGCTGTACTTGTCGACCAAATAGCGCTTGATCGAATCCGCGCGGCGCTCCGACAGATCCTGGTTGTAGCTCTCGCCACCGGCGGCGTCAGTGTGGCCGGCGACCACGAAGGTCGAGCCCTTCAGGTCGGGGCTGGTCAGCGCGCGGCCGAGCGCCTGGACCGAGGCAAGCGATTTTGCGCTGATATTGGCCGAGTTGTAGTCGAACGTGATTTCCAGATCGATGTTCGGCTTGTCCTTGGCCGCCGAGGCGATTTCTTCACGCTCGACCGACGAAAGGGAGCGCGTCGAGCGGCCGCGCACAGACTGGATCAGCTTGGACTCAGCCGCACTCGGTGCGGGATCGGCCTGCGGAGCGACCGAGAGGCCGCGCGTCAACGGCTTCTTCGGCGGCGGCGCCAGCGCGCGGAGGATCTCGTCTTCGGTGACGTTCTTGCTGTTGCCGTCGTCGCCGGCGAATGCCAGCGGGATCGTCAGCGACAGCGCGGCGCCAACGGTGATGATGGACAGGATTGCGGTAAGTCCCTTTGCAGCCAATCTCATAGCCAGTCCCTCCTGCGCAGCCAGCTGGCGCGGTTCGAAAATCCTGCAGTAAGCCGCCCCGAAAAGGCGGGCGGCGGCATCCGATCAATTAGTCTTCGCCAGGCCGTCGCGGGTTCGAGGCACATCGGCCCCGATTCAAAAAAATATCAACGCACTCCGTAGCTTGCGAATTCCTGAACAATGTTCGGGTCCATCGCCTTGGCATTGGCGATGTCGAGCGCACCTTCCTGCGCCGAGCCGTTGCGCTGCTTGGCGATCCCGCGTCCGAACAGCGAGGAGGTCAGGCGCGGATTGATCCTCAGGGCGGCCTCGAAATCGGCGATGGCGTTCTTCACCGCTCCCGATTTCAGATTGACGAGCCCCCGGCTGTCCAGCGCGTCGACGAAGTTCGGCCGCAGCCGCAGGGCCTCGTTGCAATCCTTCAGCGCGCCCTGGAGGTCGCCGACGACGGTGCGGGTCCAGCAGCGGTTGTTCAGCGCCTCGACGTCCTTCGGGTTGATCCGGAGCGTCTCGTCAAAATCCTTGATGGCCAGGCTGTAGGCGCCCTTGCTGGCATAGACCTGACCGCGCCGGTAAAGCGCGTTCACGTCATCCGGATTGGCCGCGATCTTGGCGGTCAGCCCCTTGATGGTGGGGTCCTCGGCCAGGACGGCGGCACTCGGCCCGCTTTCCATGCTCGGAGCGGTGACGGGATCGGCCGGTAGCACAGGCGGTGGTGGCGGCGGCGGTGCCGGTGGCAAGGCAGCCTCGACCTGCGGCTTCGGTGACGGAGCGGGCGCGGCCACTGTGTCGGCCGGTTTCGGCAGCACAGGTGGCGGTGGCGCGGGCGGGGCCGGCGGCGGGTTGTTGGCGACGACCGGCGGCGGCGCGGGAGGCGGAGCCGTTGTTGGGCGCGACCCGCCGGCCCCTGGAATGAACGAGAAATCCTCGGCCAGCGACGAGGAGATCCACGGCACCTGCTCGCCCCGGGAGGCACGGGTGACGCCCATCTTGGTGCGGTTCAGCGTCTCCTCGGCCATCAGGTCGGGGACGCGGATTTCCTTGAGGAGTTCCTGGACGAACAGGCTGTGCTCGCCGCCGGCGTCCGAGACCACCGAGGCCAGCGCCGCCGAATACATCACCAGCGTGCCGTTCGGCGCGATGACGGGGGTCAGGCCGGCCGAGAAGCTGCGGAACCGGCGCTCGAACGGATTGCGCCTGGAGGCGTCGACCAGCGCGATCTTGACGCCGGCGCCGCGGGTGTTGAGCTCGCCGAGCACGGTTTCGAGGCTGATGCCGTCGCGCCGCACGTCGGATTCGGTCCAGATCTGCGCATCGATCGGCAGCAAATAGCTCTGCCGCGCGGACTGGATGCCGAAGCCGCTGAAGAACACCAGTGCCACCGACCCCGGCTTGATCTTGCCGTAGAGCTTGTCGAAAGCACGGCGCATGCCGTCACCGGTCAGGTTCTCACCGGTCTCGACGGAAAAGCCGTCGCGCTTGAGCTCGTCGGCGACGTCGCGCGCGTCGTTGAGCGGTTCCTTCAGGGGCGCGTCGGCGTCCGGGTATTTGGCGTTGCCGATGACCAGCGCAAAGCGATCGCCGGCCGCAAGTGACGGAGCGGTCGGGATGAGCGACACGAGCAAGGACAGAACGAAAAACAAGCGAATTTTCATAATTAGCGCGATCCAGCCAAAAAGGCGCCGTTTCCAGCTTGCGCCGCGGCGACCTTAACTTACGCAATGTGCATTATCAAACCGGGGAAGGAGGGCGTCAACCGCTTGCGGATTCGGCGCTATCGCGACAATTGACCGCGACGCATGGGCATGTTGCGGGGGGAATAAACGGGCGGTCACGATTGCACGCGATGCATTCTGGTTGTCATTGCGGCTGCACCTTAGGGCAGCCATGGCGACAACAATGTGATTGGTCTCACATTGCGGACGGGCCTCCTTCGCAAGCTCAGGTGTTTGACCTTTGCGGTGGACGATGGCTTGTTGCGATCAATCGCTCCTGAAGGTGCATCCACAAAAGAGCAAGATCTAATCATGGGAAACGCCTACGAAATCTACGCCCTGCGCTATGCGACGATGTCGCCGCGCACGCCCCACATGAACTTCCTCGCGCCCGACCCGCATGACAGCGCGGCGCAGGACCTCGACTATTTCGTCTGGCTGATCCGCGGCAACGGCCGCGACATCCTGGTCGATACCGGCTTCAATGCCGAGGAAGCGTCCACGCGGGCCCGCAAGCTGACACTCAACCCGGTCGACGCGCTGGAGCGCTTTGGTATCGCGGCGTCGAGCATTCGCGACATCATCGTGACGCATCTGCATTACGACCATGCCGGCAATCTGGACCGCTTCCCAAACGCGCGCTTCCATATCCAGGAGCGCGAGATGGCCTACGCGACGGGGCGCTGCATGTGCAACGGACTGCTGCGACATCCGTTCTCGGTCGAGCACGTCACCCAGATGGTCCGCCATGTCTATGGCGAGCGCGTCAATTTCTATTCCGGCGACGGCGAGGTCGCGCCCGGCGTCACCGTGCACCGCGTCGGCGGCCATTCGGACGGCCTGCAGGTGGTGAAGGTCGAGACTGCGCGCGGGCCCGTGGTGCTGGCGTCCGATGCCGCGCATTATTACGCCAATCTCCAGCGCCGGAGCCCGTTCCCGATCGTCTACAATGTCGGCGACATGGCGGTTGGCTGGGAGACGATCGAGCGTCTCGCCGGCCATCCTGACCGGTTCATTCCTGGCCACGATCCGATCGTGACCGAAATCTATCCGCGCGCCAGCGACGAGGGCGATGTCTGGGCGCTGCATCTGCCGCCGTCGCGGTCGTTTGCAAAGTGATCAATACGCCTGCTTGGCGTCGGCCTCCTCGCTGGTCTGAATCAAATCGAGGCTCTGTTCGATCTTGCCGAGCAGTGTCGACAGCTGTTTGCGCTCCTGCGCGGAGAGGCAGGCGAGAATCTCGTCTTCCCGCCGCAGCAATTGCGGAAACAGCTCCTCGTAGAGCGTGCGGCCTTTCCTTGTCAGCCGCAGGCGGAATTCGCGGCGATCGGCTTCGTTCTCGACGCGCTCGATCAAACCCTCTTGCAGCAACATGGTCACCGCGCGACTGATGGTGGATTTGTGCGTGCGGGTGCATTGCGCGACGTACTGCGCGCTGCAGGCATCGTTGCGGAAGCCGAGCGTCGCGATCACGCGCCAGGCCGGGATGTCGAGGCCGTGACGCTCCTGATATTCGACCGCGAGCGCGGAACTCACCTCCGCGGCGAGCCGGTTGAGGCGGAACGGCACGAACCTGAACAGGTCGAGCCGTTTTTTTGGTCGACGTGAAGCCTCATCGGCCTCGCGTGTCTTCAGCGCGATGTCGCTGGATGTCCTCGCCAAGGAGAGCGCTCCGAATTCCAGTTGACGGCCGGCCGGCTCCGGTCCAAAATAGTTGCACGTGAGACTATCTAGCAGATCAGTCCTCTTCTGACCAGAGCCGAGGTTAGCGCATGGCGCAGGCCAATACGCATCAGGCCAAAACCCAGTTCGGCTATCGCCGCCACCCCGATCAGGATCGTCCCGGCCAGAGCGCGGCCGAGCATCCCGTGGTGATCGTCGGCGCGGGCCCGGTCGGGCTGTCGCTGGCGATCGACCTTGCCCAGCGCGGCCAGCGCGTCGTCCTTCTGGATGATGCAGACCGCATTGGCGAGGGCTCTCGCGCGATCTGCTTCTCGAAACGTTCGCTGGAATATTGGGACCGGCTCGGCGTCGGCGACCGCATGGTCGACAAGGGCGTGGTCTGGAGCGTCGGCCGCATCTTCCACGGCGAGCAGCAGCTCTACCAGTTCAATCTGCTGCCGGACGACGGTCACAAGCGGCCGGCCTTCATCAATCTCCAGCAATATTACGCCGAAGCCTATCTGGTCGACCGCATCAGCGAGCTGCCCGAGATCAATCTGCGCTGGCGCAACAAGGTGACAGCGCTGGAGCGCCGCAACGATTCCGTCGCGCTGACGATCGAGACGCCGGAGGGCGCCTATCGCCTGCACGCGCAATATGTCGTCGCCTGCGACGGCGCGCGCTCCTCGCTGCGGCAGATGGTGGGCGCCGACTTCGCGGGACAGGTGTTCGAGGACCAGTTCCTGATCGCCGACGTCAAAATGACCGCGGAATTCCCGACCGAGCGCTGGTTCTGGTTCGATCCGCCGTTTCATGCCGGGCGGTCGGCGTTGCTGCACAGGCAGCCTGACGATGTCTGGCGCATCGACCTCCAGCTCAATCGCTATGCCGACCCCATCGTCGAGAAGAAGCCCGAGAATGTGCGGCCGCGGATTGCGCGCATGCTCGGCCACGACAAGTTCGAGTTCGAGTGGATCTCGCTCTACAAATTCCAGTGCCGGCGGATGGACCGCTTCGTCCATGGCCGCGTGATCTTTGCAGGCGATTCCGCGCACCAGGTCTCGCCGTTCGGCGCGCGCGGCGCCAATTCGGGACTCGAGGACGCCGAAAACCTGTCCTGGAAACTCGACCGCGTGCTGTGCGGCGCCTCACCCGCGAGCCTGCTCGAGAGTTATCATGTTGAGCGCAGCCTGGCGGCCGACGAGAACATCCGCGAATCCACCCGCTCGACCGATTTCATGGCGCCGAACTCGCATCAGGAAGCGCGGCTGCGCAAGGCGGTGCTGTCGCTGGCCAAGGAAACGGAGTTCGGCAAGCGCATGGTCAATGGCGGGCGGCTGTCGGTGCCGTGCAGCTATGACTCGCCGCTGTCATCGCCCGATGCGGATGCTTGGAGCGCTGGCCCGCTGCCGGGTTGCTCGATGCTCGATGCTCCCGTTACGACCCGCGCGGGCGAGCAAGCCTATTTGACGGATGCGTTCCGCAAGGGTGGAACGGACTTCACCTTGCTGTCGTTCAGCAATGGCGCGGCGATCGAGGCGCCTGTTGGTGTGAAGGACATCTGCATCGGCGGTGAGGACGGGCTCGCAGATCCGGCGGGGCTCACCGCAAAGCGCTATGACGCGGAGCCCGGCTCAGCCTACTTACTCAGGCCGGACGGCTATGTCGCGGCGCGCTTCCGCCACCCCACGCGCGCTGGCGTCGCGGCAGCGCTGTCACGCGCGCAGGGCTTGAATTGAATTGAGGATTCGCATGCCGCTCTCCACCAGCTCCAACTTCGCGCGGCCCGACGACGCCTTTCGCGCCATCGTGGAGGCGCATCGTGGCTTCACCGACGAGCAAAGCGCGGACTTCGACGCGGCGCTGGTGCTGATCCTTGCCAACCATATCGGCGATATCGACGTGCTGCGGGAGGCGATCCTGCTCGCCAAGCGGCGCATGATCGACGGCCAGCAGCAGCAACAACAGCAACAACAATAACCACAAAGTCTTGAAGGATGAATTGATGGCGAAGAACTTCGCATCCACCGGCGATCTTTCCGAGAAGAAGATCACCTTCTCCGAGATCGGCACCGATCTCTACGCCTTCACGGCGGAGGGCGATCCGAACACCGCGATCATCGTCGGCGACGACGGCTGCCTGGTGTTCGACGCGCAGTCAACGCCGGCGATGGCCAATAAGGTGATCGAGCGCGTCCGTACCGTCACCGACAAGCCGATCAAATATGTCGTGCTGTCGCATTATCACGCCGTGCGCGTGCTCGGTGCATCCGCCTACAAGGCGCAGGGCATCGTCGCCTCGCAGGAGACCTATCGTCTGATCGAGGAGCGTGGCCAGCAGGATTGGGATTCCGAATATGGCCGCTTTCCGCGCCTGTTTCAGGACGCATCGAGCATTCCCGGCCTGACCTGGCCGACTCTGACCTTCGAAGGCGAGATGTCGATCTATCTCGGCAAGCGCGAGGTGCGCCTGATGCAGCTTGGCGCCGGCCACACCTCCGGCGACATCGTCGCCTGGGTGCCCGATGCCGAGGTGATGTTCTCCGGTGACCTGATCGAATACCACTCGGCCTGCTATTGCGGCGACGCGCATTTGCGCGAATGGCCGCTGACGCTGAACGAGATCCGCAACCTCAATCCCAAGGCGATCGCGCCGGGCCGCGGGGATGCGTTGAAGGGTGTCGCCACCGTGCGCGAAGCCATTGCGATGACGCGCGACTTCGTCACCTCGCTCTATGGCGCCGCTGAAATCTCGGTCGCCAAGGGCCGCACGCTGAAGCAATCGATGGCAGCGACGCGCGAGGTCATGGATCCGAAATTTTCGAGCTTCGCCATCTACGAGCACTGTCTGCCGTTCAACGTGTCGCGTGCCTTCGACGAGGCGTCGGGAATCGACGATCCCGTGATCTGGACCGACAAGCGCGACCAGGAGATGTGGGCGGCCCTGCAAGGAGGAGGATCATGATGAACATCAATACCTCGCCCGATCAGATCATTCGCAGCACGGCCCAGGTCACGCCGGGCTACATGTCCGGCTTCGGCAACAGTTTTGAAACCGAAGCGCTGCCCGGCGCGCTGCCGATCGGGCGTAACTCGCCGCAGCGCTGTGCCTACGGCCTCTATGCCGAGCAGCTTTCCGGCTCGCCCTTCACTGCGCCGCGCGGCAGCAACGAGCGCTCCTGGCTCTATCGTATTCGCCCGTCAGTGAAACATTCGGGTCGCTTCGAGAAGGCCGACGGCGGCTTGTGGCGCTCGGCACCGTGCCATGAAAACGATCTGCCGATCGCGCAATTGCGTTGGGACCCGGCGCCGATCCCGAAGGAGGACATGACGTTCCTTCAGGGCGTGCAGACCATGACCACCGCGGGTGACGTCAACACCCAGGCCGGCATGGCCGCGCATGTCTATCTCATCACCAAGTCGATGGTGGACCAGCACTTCTACAATGCCGACGGCGAGCTGATGTTCGTGCTGCAGCAGGGCAATCTTCGCATCGTCACCGAGTTCGGCCGCATCGACGCCGAGCCCGGCGAGATCGTGGTGATCCCGCGTGGCGTCAAGTTCCGGGTGGAGATTGCGAACGGACCCGCGCGCGGCTATCTCTGCGAAAACTACGGCGGCGCCTTCACGCTGCCGGAGCGCGGGCCGATCGGCGCCAACTGTCTCGCCAATGCCCGCGACTTCCTGACACCGGTCGCGCACTACGAGGACAAGGACACGCCGACCGAGTTGTTCGTGAAATGGGGCGGATCGCTGTTCAAGACGCAGTTGCCCCACTCGCCGATCGACGTCGTCGCCTGGCACGGTAATTACGCGCCGTACAAATATGATCTGCGTAGCTTCTCGCCGGTCGGCGCGATCGGCTTCGATCATCCCGATCCCTCGATCTTCACCGTGCTGACCTCGCCGTCGGAGACCGCGGGCACGGCGAATATCGATTTCGTGATCTTCCCCGAGCGTTGGATGGTCGCCGACAACACCTTCCGCCCGCCTTGGTATCACATGAACATCATGAGCGAGTTCATGGGGCTGATCTACGGCGTCTACGACGCCAAGCCGCAAGGTTTCGTGCCGGGCGGCATGAGCCTGCACAATTGCATGCTGCCGCACGGCCCCGATCGCGATGCCTTCGAGCACGCCAGCAACGGCGAGCTGAAGCCGGTCAAGCTGACCGGCACCATGGCCTTCATGTTCGAGACCCGCTACGCGCAACGCGTCACCGCGCACGCCGCGAATTCCGCGACGTTGCAGGACGACTACGCGGATTGCTGGAAGGGCCTGGAAAAGCGGTTCGATCCGAGCAAGCCGTAACGTTCTTCCCCTCTCCCCTTGTGGGAGAGGGTGGCTCGCCGCGCAGCGGCGAGACGGGTGAGGGGTTCTATCCGCGCGTGAACCTCTCTCCTTTGGACTCGCGGACAGATACCCCTCATCCGGCGCTTCGCGCCACCTTCTCCCACAAGGGGAGAAGGGAAAAGACCGAGCCAAGTAATGTCCCATCCCAACGATCCCAGCCTCCACTCCTTCATCGACGTCGATCCCGCCTCCGACTTTCCGATCCAGAACCTGCCTTACGGCGTGTTCTCGACCGCGGCCAATCCGACGCCGCGCGTCGGCGTGGCGATCGGCGACTATGTGCTCGATCTCTGGGAGCTCGAGCAGGATTCGCGGCTCGACGTCGGCCCGCTTGGCGTGTTCTCGACGCCGTCGCTCAATGCTTTCATGGCGTTGGGGCCAAAGGTCTGGGCGAAGACGCGGGCGCGGATCAGCGAGCTGCTGCGCCATGATCATCCGGAACTGCGCGACAACGAGGAGCTGCGCAAGCAGGCGCTGGTGCTGATGCGCGATGCGAAATTGCATCTGCCATTCGCGGTCTCCGGCTACACCGATTTCTATTCGTCGAAAGAACACGCCACCAATGTCGGCGTGATGTTCCGTGGCAAGGACAATGCGCTGCAGCCGAACTGGCTCCATATGCCGATCGCCTACAACGGCCGTGCCTCGACCGTCGTGGTCTCCGGCACCAAGGTGAAGCGCCCGCGCGGGCAGCTCAAGCCGCCCAATGTGGAGGCACCGAGCTTCGGACCGTGCAAGCGGCTCGATTTCGAGCTGGAGATGGGTGTCGTGATCGGCCAGCCCTCAGCCATGGGCGGCATGCTCACGGAGCAGCAAGCCGAGGAGATGATCTTCGGCTTCGTGCTGCTCAATGATTGGAGCGCGCGCGATATTCAGCAATGGGAATATGTGCCGCTCGGCCCGTTCCTGGCCAAGGCGTTCGCGACCTCGATCAGCCCGTGGGTGGTGACGCGCGAGGCGCTGGAGCCGTTTCGCCTGAGCGGGCCGGAGCAGGAGCCGGTGCCGCTCGACCACCTCAAGCAGGGCAAGCCGCAGAACTACGAGCTTGAGCTCGAGGTCTCCTTGCGCGCCGCCGGAGCCAACGCGCCCGCCGGCATCAGCCGCACCAATTTCAAGTACATGTACTGGTCCTCGGTGCAGCAACTGATGCACCACGCCTCCTCCGGCTGCGCCATGAATGTCGGAGATCTCCTGGGCAGCGGCACCATTTCCGGCCCGGAGAAGAACCAGCGCGGCAGCCTGCTGGAGATCAGCTGGAACGGCACCGAGCCGGTCGAATTGCCCGGCGGCATCAAACGGTCATTCCTGGAAGACGGCGACAGCCTCGTCATGCGCGGCTGGTGTCAGGGCGAGGGCTATCGCGTCGGTTTTGGTGAGGTCGAAGGGACGATTCTGGCGGCGGAGTAGGGCGCCGCCGCTCCCACAAACTCCGTCGTTGCGAGCGTAGCGAAGCAATCCAGAATCTTTCCGCAGCGGCAGCCTGGATTGCTTCGTCGCAAGGGCTCCTCGCAATGACGTGGGGAGAGAGCCTACCGCTTCTCCGGCGGGACCTCGCGTATCCGAGCGCAATGCGCCGCGACGTCCTCCGGGCTGTACTTCAGATGCACCCGCTTGTCCGACGGCGCCTGGTTGGTCGTGCACACGCCCGGTCGCCATTGCTGCGTTGGCCTGACCGGGCGCGGCGCAAAACCGCCGCCGCAGTTCGGGCAGACGTTGGAGAGTTTCGTCTCCACGCAGTCCGCACAGAAGGTGCATTCATAGGAGCAGATCCGCGCATCGGTTGCGTTCGGCGGCAGGTCGCGGTCGCAATATTCGCAGTTCGGTCGAAGCTGAAGGGCCATGGCTCAGTCTCCGCAGATTGGCCGGGATCATCGCAGATCGCACACGCAGCGCGAATGCCGGATTTCCCTCGATTTCAGCCTGGTTTGATTTCTTTCAGCGGTAGACGCGTGCTTTCCTTCAGCCGGTCGAGCACGATCGACGAGCGCACATGCGCCACGCTCTGGTGCGGCATCAGCACGTCGTTGACGAGATTGGAGAGACCCTTCAGGTCGCGCAGCACGGCTTTCAGCACATAATCGGCGTCGCCGGTGAGCGAATAGGCCTCCTGGATCTCGTCGATTCGATTGACCAGCGCTCGGAAGCGTTTCGAATTGTCCGGCGAGTGCGTCGCCAGCGTCACCTGGATGAAGGCAACCACGCCGAAGCCCAGCGCCTCGCTGGAGAGATCGGCATGGTAGCCCGATATCACCTTCTCCTCTTCCAGCCGCATCCGTCGCCGCGAGCATTGCGAGGCCGAGAGTCCCGCGAGGTCGGCGAGTTCCTGATTGGTGAGGCGGCCGTCGTCCTGCAGCGCGCCCAGGATCTTGAGGTCGAAGGCATCCACAAAAGTCATGCGCAATTGTCCGGTTTTATGCACAGATCGTGCGCAAGATAGCCAAACAGCGTCCCATTTGCACGCTCATTGCAGGCGCCATGAAGGATAGTTCCTGGCAGCAGCAATTTGGGAGAGCACCATGGGTCCGTTTCCGCACGATGCACCGCCGGCCACGATCAGTGCCGACAATCCGATGGGCACCGACGGGTTCGAATTCGTCGAATATGCGCATCCCGATCCGGAACAGCTGCACGCGCTGTTCAAGCTGATGGGCTATGCGCCCGTGGCGCGCCACAGAACGAAGAAGATCACGGTCTATCGCCAGGGTGACATCAACTATCTCGTCAACGAGGAGCCCGGCACCCAGGGTCACGATTTCGTCGCCGCGCACGGCCCCTGTGCGCCGTCGATGGCGTTTCGCGTCGTCGATGCCAAGAAGACGTATGACCGTGCGTTATCGCTCGGTGCCGAACCTGCGGATGTGTCCTCCGCTCAGAAGACGCTCGACGTCCCCGCCATCAAGGGCATCGGCGGCAGCCTGCTCTATTTCGTCGATCGTTACGGCGCCAAGGGTTCGGCCTATGACAGTGAGTTCGAATGGCTCGGCGCGCGCGATCCACGTCCCGCCGGTGCCGGCCTGTTCTATCTCGATCACCTCACCCACAACGTCCATCGCGGCCGCATGGACGTGTGGACCGGCTTCTACGAGAAACTCTTCAACTTCCGCCAGATCCGCTTCTTCGACATCGAGGGCCGCGCCTCCGGCCTGTTCTCGCGCGCATTGACCAGCCCCGACGGCAAGATCCGGATTCCGATCAACGAGGACGCCGGCGATTCCGGCCAGATCGAGGAATATCTCAATATCTATCGCGGCGAGGGCATCCAGCACATCGCCTGCGGCTGCCGCGATATCTACCGCACCATCGAGGACTTGCGCGAAGCCGGCCTGCCCTTCATGCCGGCGCCGCCAAACACCTATTTTGAGCGGATCGACGCGCGGTTGCCGAAGCATGGCGAGGACCTCGCGCGCCTGCAGAAGAACGGCATCCTGATCGACGGCGAGGGTGTCGTCGACGGCGGCCAGACCAAGGTGCTGCTGCAGATCTTCTCGGCCAACGCGATCGGCCCCATCTTCTTCGAGTTCATCCAGCGCAAGGGCGACGACGGTTTTGGCGAGGGCAATTTCAAGGCGCTGTTCGAGTCGATTGAGGAGGATCAGATCCGGCGTGGGGTGCTGAAGGTGGATGCGGCGTAGGCCGCGCTACCTTAAGGCACGCCGCGACGTCAAAAGCAGCCGTCGTCCTGGCGAAAGCCAGGACCCATTACCCCAGGGAGCGGTTGTTGGGCGGACTGGTAACTCCGGGTCTTCGTCAAACCACGTTCGGTGGCTATGGGTCCTGGCTTTCGCCAGGACGACCCGGAGTGTGGTGCGGCAGCGGAGAATCTTGCAGCCCCTAACGCCCGGCTTGCCAAGCCTTCGTCACTTCGCCGATCTCCGCCCCTTCCGGCTCGCGCACCGCCGACGGCGTGCGCAAAAAGCGCGGCGCCGGCGCGGGCTGCTTCACGCCATGGCGTTCGATAAAGACGTTGCGGGCGACCATATGCGGATGCTCGGTCGCTTCCGACATGGTCAGCACCGGCGCAAAGCAGATGTCGGTGCCTTCCATGATCTTGCACCAGTCCTCGCGCGTCTTGCTCTTGAACACCGTCTTCAGTTTTTCCTTCAGCGCGGGCCAGGCCTTGCGGTCCATCTGCGCATCGAAATCGGCGTCGGTCAGGCCGGCGTGCTCGCGCAGCAGCGCGTAGAACTGCGGCTCGATCGAGCCGATCGAGACGAAATGGCCGCAGGCGCATTCGTAGACGCCGTAGAAATGCGCGCCGCCGTCGAGGAAGTTCTCGTTGCGGCCTTCGGTCCAGCGGCCGAGCGTGGTCATGTCGAAGAAGAACGACATCAGCGATGCCGCGCCGTCGCACATCGCGGCATCGACGACCTGACCCTTGCCCGACCGCGAGGCCTCCAGCAGTGCGGCAAGCACGCCGACGACGAGGTAGAGCGCGCCGCCGCCGAAATCACCGACCAAATTGAGCGGCGGCACCGGCGTCTCCTTGGTGCCGATCGCGGCGAGCGCGCCGGTGATGGAGATGTAGTTGATGTCGTGGCCGGCGGCATTGGCGAGCGGGCCTTGCTGGCCCCAGCCGGTCATGCGGCCGTAGACCAGCTTCGGATTGCGTGCGAGCACCACGTCAGGCCCGAGGCCGAGCCGCTCCATCACACCGGGACGAAAACCCTCGACCAGCGCGTCGGCATTCGCAAGCAGATCGAGCACCTCCGCGATCGCCGTCTTGTCCTTGAGGTCGAGTTCGACCACCTTGCGGCCGCGGCCCGCGACCGACTTCATGCTCTTCCTGGCGCCGACACGATCGAGCGTGACGATTTCGGCACCCATGTCGGCCAGCATCATGCAGGCGAACGGGCCGGGTCCAATGCCAGCAAATTCGACGATGCGGAAACCTGCGAGCGGGCCGGAGGTGCGAACGGAGGAGGTGGGGGCTGATTTGTCGAGCACGTCGTTGTTTCCTCGGGTCGCGGGCGGATGCCGATTGTTCGGCAATCGCCTCGGACATTCCTCTGTGGGCGAGTTAATTGGCTGATTAACTTTTCTCGCCTTCACGCCAGCGAGGCAAGCGCTTTTCGTGCCGCACGGCCAAAATAAAACGGCGCGCACCGAAGTGCGCGCCGCGGAAGATTTGCGTCGAGGCGCTAAGGCGCGATGATCAGCGAGCGGCAGCCACCGCGCGCTGCGCCATCACCTTGATGAGGTTGGCGCGGTACTCCGCCGTGCCGTGGATGTCGGCCAGCAGATTGCTCGCCGAGATGCTCACGCCGTCGATCGCCGACGGCGACCAATTCGCCTTCAGTGCCGTTTCGATGGCCGGGACGCGCATCACGCCGCTTTGCGAGGCGCCGGTGGCGGCTACCCGAATCTCGCCCGACTTCGTCTGCGCGACGAACACGCCGGTCAGCGCGAAGCGAGACGCAGGGTGGCGCATCTTTTCGTAGCCTGCCTTCGCCGGAACCGGGAACGATACGGCGGTGATGAGCTCGCCGTCCTCCAGCGCCGTCGTGAACATGCCCTGGAAGAAGTCATCCGCCGTGATCGACCGCTTGTTGGTCTTCACGGTGGCGCCGAGCGCGAGCAGCGCGGCGGGAAAATCCGCCGCGGGATCGTTGTTGGCGATCGAGCCGCCGATCGTGCCGCGATAGCGCACGGCGGGGTCGCCGAGCACCGAGGTGAGATAGGCGATTGCGGGGATCGCCTTTTTCACATCGGCATTCTGCATGATGTCGAAATAGATCGTGCCGGCCTTGATGGTCAGCACGTCGCCCGAGAGCTCGACGCCCTGCAGCTCCTTGATCTTGCCGAGGTCGATGACGTCGGACGGACTGGCGAGGCGTTGCTTCATCACCGGCAGCAGCGTCTGGCCGCCGGCGAGGAACTTTGCTTCGCTGCTCTTGGAGAACAGGGCGACGGCTTCGTCAACCGAGGACGCGCGATGATAAACGGTCTGGTACATCTTCGTTCCTCCCTTAAGCCGCGTGGATCGTGCGCCACACCCTGTCAGGGGTTGCGGGCATTTCCAGATTGTTCTTGCCGATCGCATCCGTGATCGCATTGATCACGGCCGCAGAGGCGCCGATCGCGCCGGCCTCACCGCAACCCTTGATGCCGAGCGGATTGCCCGGGCACAGCGTCGTGGTGTGGGAGAGCTTGAACGAGGGAACGTCGTCGGCGCGCGGCATGGCGTAGTCCATGAACGAGGCCGTGACCGGCTGCCCGTTGGCGTCGTAGATCGCGTGCTCGAGCAACGCTTGTCCGATGCCTTGCACCAGGCCGCCATGGACCTGGCCCTCGACGATCATCGGGTTGATCAGCCGGCCGAAATCGTCGGCCGCGACGAAGTTGACGAAAGATGTCTTGCCGGTGCCGGGATCGACCTCGAGCTCGCAGATATAGGTGCCGGCCGGGAAGGTGAAGTTGGTCGGGTCATAGAAGGCACTCTCCTTCAGGCCCGGCTCCATCCCGTCAGGCAGATTATGCGCGGTGTAGGCCGCGAGCGCGACCATCGGGAAGGCGATCGCCTTGTCGGTCCCGGCCACCTTGAACTCGCCGTTCTCGATGACGATGTCGCCTTCCGAGGCTTCCAGCGCGTGCGCGGCGATCTTCTTGGCTTTGGATTCCATCTTCTCCATCGCCTTCAGGATCGCGGTGAGGCCGACGGCCGCGGAGCGCGAGCCGTAGGTGCCCATGCCGAACTGCACCTTGTCGGTGTCGCCATGGACGATCGAGACCTGGCTGATGGGAACGCCGAGGCGCTCCGCAACGAGCTGGCAGAACGTGGTCTCGTGACCCTGGCCGTGGCTGTGTGATCCCGTCAGGACCTCGATGGTGCCGACCGGGTTGACGCGGACTTCGGCGGATTCCCAAAGACCGACGCCGGCGCCCAGGCTGCCGACCGCCTTCGACGGCGCGATGCCGCAGGCCTCGATGTAGCAGGACACACCGATGCCGCGCAGCTTGCCGTCGGCCTTCGCCTTGGCCTTGCGCCCGGCAAAGCCGGCATAGTCGATCGCCTTCATCGCGGCATCGAGCGAGGCATTAAAGTCGCCGGTGTCATAAGCCATGATCACCGGCGTCTGGTGCGGGAACTGGGTGATGAAGTTGGTCCGGCGCAGGGCGGCCGGATCGACCTTCAACTGCCGCGCCGCCGTCTCCATCAGACGTTCGATCAGATAGCTCGCCTCGGGGCGGCCGGCGCCGCGATAGGCGTCGACCGGCGTGGTGTTGGTGTAGACCCCGACCACCTCGGCATGGATCGCCGGGATGTTGTACTGGCCCGACAGCAGCGTCGCGTAGAGATAGGTCGGCACCGAGGACGAGAACAGCGACATGTAGGCGCCGAAATTGGCGTAGGTCTTCACCTTCAATCCGGTGATCTTGTTGTTGGCGTCGAACGCCATCTCGGCATGGGTGACGTGGTCGCGGCCATGCGCATCGGTGAGAAAGGCTTCGGTGCGGTCGCCGGTCCATTTCACGGGACGGCCGACCTTCTTCGAGGCCCACAGCGCCACCATTTCTTCGGGGTAGATGAAGATCTTCGAGCCGAAGCCGCCGCCGACGTCGGGCGCGATCACGCGCAGTTTATGCTCGGGTGCGATGTTGTAGAACGCCGACAGCACCAAGCGGGCGACGTGCGGATTCTGCGACGTCGTGTAGAGCGTGAAGTGCTCTTCCGCCGAATCGTAATCGGCGATCGCGGCGCGCGGCTCCATTGCGTTCGGCGCGAGGCGGTTGTTGGTGACGTCGAGCTTCACCACGTTGGCGGCCTTGGCGAAGGCAGCATCCGTGGCGCCCTCGTCGCCGATCACCCAGTCATAGACCTGGTTGCCGGGAGCTTCGGGATGCAGCTGCGGCGCACCGGACTTGATCGCGGCGTGGACGTCGGCGACCGCGGGCAGCTCTTCGTAATTCACGACCACGGCTTCGGCCGCGTCGCGTGCGAGATTTTTGGTCTCGGCGATCACGACTGCGACGGCCTGACCGACGAAGCGCACCGTCTCCGGCGCCATTGCCGGCCATGCGCCCATCTTCATCGGGCTGCCGTCCTTGGAGGTGATGGCCCAGCCGCAGATGAGGTTGCCGACCTTGTCGTCGACGATCTCCTGTCCCGTCAGCACCGCGACCACGCCCGGCATCTTCAGCGCGGCGGAGGAATCGATTCCCTTCACCTTGGCATGCGCGTGCGGGCTGCGGATGAAATGGGCATGGGTCATGCCCTGCAATTTGATGTCGTCGACGTAGCGGCCCTTGCCGGTAATGAAACGCTTGTCTTCCTTGCGCACGACGCTCGCGCCAATGCCTTCAACACCCATGTCTGGTCCTCCCGACCGGAATTTATCTTGACCGCGCTTTCCCTCGAAAGCGGCGGCGATCGTTCTTGTTCGAGGCGGGCCGCTTACTCGGCCGCCTGCGAGACCTTCATGCGGCCTGCCGCGTCCAGCACGGCTTTGACGATGTTGTGGTAGCCGGTGCAGCGGCAGATATTGCCTTCGAGCTCGTGGCGGACGGTGGCCTCGTCGAGCTGGCCACCATGGCGGTGCACGATGTCGATGGCCGACATGATCATGCCCGGCGTGCAATAGCCGCACTGCAGGCCGTGATTGTCGCGGAAGGCCGCCTGCATCGGGTGCAGCTCGTCGCCCTTGGCGATGCCTTCGATCGTGGTGATGCTGGCGCCATCGGCCTGGCCCGCCAGCATGGTGCAGGATTTGACCGCCTTGCCGTCCATATGGACGACGCAGGCGCCGCACTGGCTGGTGTCGCAGCCGACATGGGTTCCGGTGAGGTTGAGGTGATCGCGCAGCAGCTGAACAAGCAGCGTGCGGTCCTCGACGTCAACGGCAACAGCCTTGCCGTTCACCGTCAGTTTGACTGTAGACACGGTTGAAGTCCTCCCGGGGTAGATTTTGATTGTTTCTAATTAGAGACAGCGACCCGGAACTTTGCAACTACGATTTTGGTCGCCCGCGTCATGGAAAAGTCATTGATCCGGAATGGTCAGCACTGATTGAGGAGGCCGAGGCGACCGGATCGGGCGCGGCGGCGGGCCGCGGCTGGGATGCCAGCCTCTATATGTCTAAGGGGTCCGCCTTGGCCGATAGAGCTGAAACTCTGCGGGCGCACCGAATTTACCGCCCCTTATCGATTCTGCCTTAGTTTTGCGCAGCCAGGTCAGGGGGCGGGGCGCCACCGGATCTCGGCTGAATGAAAATGGGGGTGGGAATGTCCGGGCGTATCGCGTCGTCGTCGAAGCGCACAATAATGCCGACCCTCAGGTTCCGCGCCAAGATCATTCTGGGCTTTGCCGCGGTGCTGGTGATCTCCGCCGGCAGCATGGCTTTCTCCTATTTTGGCTTCGAGCGGGTCTCGTCCGGGGTCGGGTCCTACCGCAGCAGCGTCACCGAGGCCGATCTCGCCCGTAATATCGACCGGGAGCTGCTCGCCTATCGCTCGGCCGTCAAATATTTCGTCGTCACCGGCAAGGAGGACGACGCCAAGACGGCGCTGGACGCGGAGACCGGCTTGAAGGGCGCCATCGACCAGGCGGTCAAAAGCGCCAAGAAGCCGGCGCGCCAGGAGAGCCTGGGCAAGCTCGCCAAGGAGTTCTCCAACTTCTCCGCGACCTTCGCAAAAGTCCTCCAGGCCAAGCGTGACAGCGCGCTGCTGGTGCAGAACCAGCTCCTGCGCAACGCCAACCTCCTGAAATACAAGCTCGACGACATCGGTAACAATGCTTCCGATTCCGAGGCGCAGGCGATCGAGTTCGGGACCAAGCAGGTCAACGCCCAGTTCCAGACCGCGAACGCGGCAGCGACCAATTTCGTGCTGACATCCGACCAGGCGATCGCGACCAGCGCGCTGGCGCGGCTGAAATTCGTCGAGAACTCGCTCAACGCGGTCTATTCCATGGACGACAAGATCGTCGCCGGCCTGAAGGACGCCAAGGATTTGCTCGGTGCCTATCGGACATCGCTGGAGAAGCTTATCGCCAATGCCAAAATGATCGACGATCTCGTCACCGAGATGAGCGGCTCGGCCGGCGCGATCCTTCAGGGCGCCACCGCCATGAAGGCGGACCTCGTTGCCGAACAGCAGCGGCTGGAGTCCGAATCGGAAGCGACCATCGGGAAGACCGAGCAACTGGTGCTGATGCTGGCCGTCGGCGGCACGCTGCTCGGCGCGATCCTCGCTTTCCTGCTCGGCACCGGCATTTCGCGTCCGATGATCGCGATGTGCAAGGCGATGCGCGAGCTTGCCTCGGGCAATTTCGAGGTCGTGCTGCCAGGCCTGGGCCGCAAGGACGAGATCGGCGAGATGGCCGGCGCGGTAGAAGAATTCAAAGTGCAGGCCGTGGCTCTGGCCGAGCGCGACGCCGCCGCCAACGAAGCTCAGAACAAGGAAGCGAGCGCTGCTCGCCGTTCCGAGCTGATCCGCTTCGCCGACGATTTCGAGAGCGCGGTCGGTGCCATCGTCTCCAACGTCTCGGCCTCCGCCGTGCAGCTGGAATCGGCGGCCTCGACCCTGACCCGCACCGCCGAGACCACCCAGAGCCTGTCGAGCCAGGTCGCCGACGTCTCCGAGCAGGCCTCCAGCAACATGCAGTCGGTCGCGACCGCGACGGAAGAGCTCTCGGCCTCGGTCGAGGAGATCGGCCGCCAGGTCCGCGATTCCAGCCGCATTGCCGAGGCTGCCGTGGTGCAGGCAAAGGAGACCGATAACCGCATCGGCAAGCTCTCGCATGCCGCCCAGCAGATCGGCGAAGTGGTCAAGCTCATCACGGCGATCGCCGAGCAGACCAATCTTCTGGCGCTCAACGCGACCATCGAGGCGGCACGCGCCGGCGAAGCCGGCCGCGGCTTTGCAGTGGTCGCCAGCGAAGTGAAGTCGCTGGCGAGCCAGACCGCAAAGGCCACCGACGAGATCTCCTCGCACATCACGGGCATGCAAGGCGCCACCGCCGAGTCGGTTGCGGCGATCAAGGAGATCGGCGCGACCATCGGCCAGATCTCGTCGATCTCGACGTCGAT
>NZ_JBVVOY010000029.1:0-70113 GCF_055807535.1 Bradyrhizobium sp. Kon37 | reverse complement strand
GACCGTAGCAACGACGGCCAGGACCACACGGTTTTGCCGTACGCACGGCCCGCCATTTCGCCGCAGTTTTCCCGGCCGTGTCGACGAAGCCGAAAACTTACAGACGAGACGAAGCCTAGCAGCGCCGCTCGTCCGCACGCGGTTGCGGGCTCACAGGGACTACCCGCCCTGCCCGCACCTCTCGTGCCGACGCTGCCGCGTCCACCGCAAGCCCGGCTCGCAATCAAGACGACAACGAGATCGCCCCTCAAGGATGAGCCGGGATGACCGACACATACGTCAAAACCGAATTTCGGTAAAGCGGAATATTTTTGTAGGTATGCATTGACACAGGGGTCTCGAGAAATGGTCAGGTGTTTTGCCCGACGGGCAACCGCGACGGCTTCGTGAAAGTCACATCAGGCCGCCCCGCCGTTCGGGTATGTCGTGACGGTCCGGACGGCGGTCACCTTGCGGGGCTGGGTCGGTCATCGCCATGACTGGACCTCAGCGACTTGACCTCAGCGCCTCACCCTCTTGTTCCTCAAACGGGCGGGCTACGCTCGTCCTCTTGCGCGCTGGGCTTGAGCCCAAGCCGCGGTGACGTCGCGCGGCGGGACGTCGACGCGCCGGATCGGCGTCAACTCGCCGGAGGCGGAGATGATCGCAGTCTCCTCGCGGCGGCAGCGCGGGCACACGAAGCGGACCTCGTTTGGCGAAGCCGACCAGCTCGAACGTTTCACATTGGCCGCCATCGGCCAGGCCGCGCAATGCGAGCATGACACCAGGAACCGACCGGGATCGAGCATACCCATTTCAAGGACTCCGCGTCCTGCCATCCCTTCAATGATTAATCCATGTGAATCGTTCCGGTGCCAAGACACCGCCGAGGCGGATCAAGACACCGTAGCGACCCCAAACCAGGAGATTGAGCGGCTCAGTGGGCGCCCTTGAGCGTGCATGACGTGCTGCAGGTGACCGTGTTGCCGTGGTCGCACGCCTTGCAGGCGGCAACGCACTGGGCCATGTCGCGGGGATTGAAGGAGGTGTAGTTCCGCATCGCGCAGACCGGGGTCGAGCCGGTGATGTCCTGCTCCTGATTGCAGGCTGCCGTCATGAGTCCAAACATGATGACCGCAAGGAGGCGCATGGGATCGCCCTGTGAGGCACGACAAAACAATCTCGCGAGGCGCGCTGCACCGCAACGAGCCCGGCACTTCCACAGCGGAAAATCGCCGCAGGCGTCCCCGCATCTGCACTGAGGATGCGCGCCAAGTGTTAAGAACGGATTGTCGGCGTCAGGCCGCAGCTTTGCTTGCGATGGCCTGCCGCATGTCCACCGCCAATTGGCGGTACTGCTCCGAAAGCTTCAGATAAAACTCGCGCTTGGTGCTGTCGGTGGCGAGCCTGGCGATCAGCTCGCATTCGGCGGTGAGCGTCTCGAAGCGTTCGAGCCTGTTCTCAAGTTCTGTCATCGGCGTGTCCCCGTCAAACGCCTCAAGGACACCAAACCTAAGCCCGCGAAATAGGTCACGGCGAACATCGTTATCGAGTAGAATCAATTTTTCCGCGCGGCCGGCTATTTCTGCTCCAACCGCCATGCGCCGTCCCAGCCCTCGCCCGGCGGATTGGCCTCGAATTGCGCAATGCGGGCGAGCATTGCGCGCGAGGGACCGTCGCCGGGGACGGCTTCGAGTGCCACGTTGAAGGCGACACGGGCCTCGTCGAAGCGGCCGGCGCGATAGGCGGCGAGGCCTCCGGCGTAGTGCGAACGCAGGCTCTCATGCGCGGCCGTGAGCGCGCCTGACCGGCCCATCACCTCGAAGATCGTTTGCGCCGCGCTCTGGCCGGCGACCGCAAGACGATCGACTTCGCGCAATTCGAGGTGCGAGCCGATCGCGTCCGCTGTCGCCTGCGAGATCAGGATACGGGTGCCATAGGTCTTGTTGACGGCCTCCAGCCGCGAGGCGAGATTCACCGCATCGCCCATCACGGTGAAGCTCATCATCAGCTCGGAGCCGATGCTCCCGGTCAGGACCTCGCCGGTGGCGATGCCGATGCGCAGATCGCAAAGCCCCGGCATGGCGCGGATGCCGAGGAGATCCGGCAATTGCTTCTGCAGCGCGGGCACCTGATCGGCCATGTCGATGGCGGCAAGGCCTGCGAGCAGCGCCGGCTCGTCCTCCTCGATGAAGGGCGGGCCCCAATAGGCCATGATGGCGTCGCCGATATATTTGTCGATGATGCCGCGGTTGCTCCTGATCGGACCGGACATCATCGTGAAATAATGGTTCATCACCCTGACCAGGCCGCGCGGGGTCATGCCCTCGCTCATCGCGGTGAAGCCGCTCATGTCGCAGAACATGATGGTCATCACCCGGCGCTGGCCGTCGATGGCGACCTCGGGCCGGTCGATCAGGCCTTGCACCACCTTGGGATCGATGTAGCGACCGAACGTCTCGCGGACGCGCTCATTGTGCCTGAGCTGCTCGGTCATGCGGTTGAAGGCTGCGGCCAGCTCGCCGATCTCGTCCTGGGTGGAGACGGTGATGGTCTTGTCGAAGCGGCCGGCCTCGACCTCGCGCGTGCCGGCGAGCAGCAGCCGCACCGGGCGCGTAATGCCGCTGGACACCAGAAGCGCAAAGGCAAATCCGAGGACCGCTGCCAGCAAGGTCACGACTCCCGACACGATAATCGCCTGGTATTGCCGACTTATCACCTGCGACGTCGAGAAGAAGACCTGCGTCAGCATGTCGCCGCGGATCGCGTCGACCTTCCGGTTGAACGCATCGCGCAGCAAGTCGAGCTGTTCCAGCGTGCCGCGGGCCTCGGCCATGTCCTTGGCCTCGATCTGCTTGAGCAGTTTCGTATTGCCCTCGTCCAGATTGCGCCGCAGCTCGGTGACAGCGCTCTCGATACGAACGTCGAGCCGTGCCAGTGCGGCGTTGTCGGAAGAGGTCCTGGGGTCGTCGATGATGGCGTTGATGAGCTTGCGCGCGGTCTCGGCCTCCTCCTCGAACTTGCGGTCCAATGCCTCGAAGTCGCGAAGCCGCGCCGCGTAGGCCTCCTCGTCCGACGCCGATCCCATCCTCGTCATGACCATTCGCCGCAGCGCCAGCGCCCGCTCCAGCGAGCGGATATTGGCGCGCGCGAGATGGCTATAGGCCGGAATGTAGCGGTTGGTCAGTTCGTCAAGCAGGACGCCGACCTGGCTCGACATCACCATCGACAGGATCGAGGTGACCAGCATCAGGACGATCAATCCGAGGGCGATGCCGACGATTTTGCGCCGGATCGACTGGTTGAAAAGCGGCATGGGTGTGAGGCAAATGGGCTGCAGGAACGGCTAGGGAACCCAATACACCGTATTTGCACCAGGGAACACGCACAATCAGGCCGCTGTGGCGCCAAGGAGCCGCCCGCAACCACCGCGCGAGCCCGAATGGTTAACAGAGGTTAAGAGCCTCCTCTATCAGCCGTTGCACGAGTTCCCTCGCTCCATCCGTATTTCGCCGCATTGTTGGAACAGCTTGAGGATGCGAAACGACGTCGCGTCACCATTTTTGACGCCGTTTTGATTCTCGAGCCGCATCTCGTCGCGGACTTTGGTTTGTACTGGTTTCGCAGGGGGACCACGGAATGAACCAGTGCCTACGCTCGCTCGCGTGTATCGCTGCCGTGGCCGCTTTGGCCTTCATCCCTACCGAGCTGGCAGCGAAGAGCGGTCACAAATCGTCCGCGCCGAAGAAGACGCATGAGGCGAAAGCCGGCAAGCAGCGCCACGCCTCCGCCGGCAAGGCGCGGCACGGCAAGCATGCCGAGGCCAAGCGCAAGTCGAAGAAGCAGGACGACGCGCCCTCGGACAAGCCGGCGGCCCCGCCGCTAACTGGCGATCTCGCCGCGCTGAAGGATGCCATCGATCTCGCGCGGAAGGGCAAGACCGAGGATGCGAGCGCGGCCCGCGACCGCATTGCCGACCCGGCCGGACAAAAGCTCGCCGACTGGTTCATGCTGCGGCATTCCGAAAGCACGGCGAATTTCAAGCGCTACGCCGCCTTCCTCGCCGCCAATCCGGACTGGCCGAGCAGCGCGCTGCTCCGCCGCCGTGCCGAGGCGCGGCTGTGGCAGGAGAAGGCCGACGCGGCGACCGTGCACAAGTTCACGATGGACCGGCCGACCAGCGCCAAGGGCAAGTTCGCACTCGCCCGCGTACTGATGACCGAGGGCGACAGCGACAGGGCCGCCCGTCTGGTGCGCGATGCCTGGCGCACCGACGAATTGTCCGAGCGCAGCGAGGAAGATTCCTATGAAGTGTTCCGCGATCTCCTGACCACCGAGGATCATCGCGCCCGCATGGACAAGCGCCTCGGCGCCAAGGACTACGCAGGTGCGCGGCGCGCAGCCAAGCGACTCGGCGAGGATGCGCTGGCGATCGTCAAGGCCTGCGCCGCCGTCACCGGCAAGGCCAGCAAGGCCAAGGATTACCTCGATGACGTCTCGGCCGAGGCGCGGCGCGACCTCGGCTATGTGCTGTGCCGCGCGCAATGGCATCTCCAGAATGACCGCATCGACGACGCGGCCGAGGTGATCCTGGCCGCCGCGCCCGATACGATGGCGGCGCAAGACACCGACGCCTGGTGGCGCGAGCGCCGCCTGCTCGCGCGAAAGCTGCTCGACCAGGGCAAGTTCAAAACCGCCTACGACGTCGTGCGCTCGGCGGCCGTGCCCGCGATGGAGGTCTATCGCGTCGACTATCACTTCATGTGCGGCTGGATCGCGCTGCGCTACCTCGACGATCCCAAGGCAGCGATGACGCACTTCGCCGCGATCGACGAAGGCTCGGCCAACCCGATCGCGCTGTCGCGCGCGCATTATTGGCGCGGCCGCGCGGCGGAGGCGATGAACGCAACCGTCGATGCGCGCCTGAGCTATCAGGCCGCGGCGCGCTATCCGACCGCCTATTACGGCCAGCTCGCCCGCGTCAGGCTCGGTCTCGACCGCATCGAGCTGCGCGCGCCCTCGCCCGTGCTGGCAGCAGCCGACACGCCGCCCGCGGACGAGCGCGTGCGCGCCGCCGACATGCTCTACGGCGTCGGTGAGCGCGACATGGTGTTTTACTACGCCGAGGATTTCGCCAAGGAGAGCACCGACGTGGCGGCACTCGAAGCGCTCGGCGAGCTCGCCGGCCGGCGCAACGATGCGCGCGTGATGCTGGAGGTCGGCAAGTCGGCACTGGCGCGGGGGCTCGCGCTCGATCACTACGCCTTCCCGACCATCGGCATCCCTGAACATAAGCAGGTCGCGCCCGCGATCGACCCCAGTGTGATCTATTCGGTGGCGCGCACCGAGAGCTCGTTCGACCAGCGCGACAAATCGCCCGCCAACGCAGTCGGGTTGATGCAGGTGACGCCGGAAGCGGGCCGCGACACCGCAAAGCGCTTCGGCCTGACCTATGACTGGGACAAGATGGTCTCCGATCCCGTCTACAACACGCAGATGGGCGCGGCCGAGCTCAGCGCGCTGATGTCGGAATATCGCGGCAACCAGATCATGACCTTCGCCGGCTACAATGCCGGCCGGGGCCGCGTGCGCGAATGGGTGCAGGCGCGCGGCGACCCCAGGGATCCCAAGGTCGATCCGGTCGACTGGGTCGAACGCATCCCGCTGTCAGAGACGCGCAACTACGTCCAGCGCGTGATCGAGAACGTGCTGGTCTACCGCGCCCGGTTCGAAGCCAGCGGCATGATCGCCGGCAAGAGCGATCAGCGCGTGGTGACGAAGGATGCGGCGGCCGTCGCGACGCCGGTGGGGTTTACGGGGACGGAGTAGCCGCGGCTTCGTAGCTTCGTAGGGTGGATTAGCGAAGCGTAATCCACCAGTTCTTTCGCCGCACAAGAAGAGGTGGATTACGCCGAGCGACTGCGCTTCGCGCAGCGCTGGGCTAATCCACCCTACCAGAACGCCTCAATCCACCTTGATGTTCGCCGCCTTGATGATCGGCCACCATTTTGCGATCTCCGCCTTCTGGCGCGCGCCAAGCGCCTCGGGCGTGAGCTGATCCTGCGGCGTCATCTCCAGCCCCTGGCTTTCGAGTTGCTTCTTCACGCCGGGATCGTTCAGCGCTTCCACGGCTGCGGCATTGAGTTTGGCGACGATCGCCTTCGGCGTGCCCTTCGGCACCCACATGCCGGACCACAGCGTCATGTTGAAACCCTTCAGCCCCGCCTCCTCCGCCGTCGGGACGTCGGGCGCCGAGGCGAGGCGCTTGTCATCGGTGACGGCATAGGCGCGGATGGTGCCGGCGCGGACCTGATTGATGGAGTTCGAGGTCTGGTCGACGATGACGTCGATCTGGCCGGCGATCAGATCGTTCAGAGCGGGCGCAGTGCCGCGATACGGCACGTATTGCAGCTTGATGCCGCTGACGCTCTCGAAATAGACCCCGGCGATGTGGCTGCCCGAGCCCGCGCCGGCGGTGCCGGCGGTCGGCGGCGACGGCCGCGACTTCAGCCAGTCCAGCAGCTCCTTCAGCGAGGTCGCGGGCACTGCGTTCTTGCTGACGACGATCATCGGATTGCTCGGCAGCAGCACCACCGGCTCGAGGTCCGCGACCAGGTCATAATTGAGCTTGTAGACGGCGCCGTTGGCAACGTGGGTGCCGAGATGGCCGAACGAGATCGTGTAACCGTCGGGGGCCGAATGCACGGCGCGGCCGACGCCGATCGAGCCGCCCGCGCCGGTGACGTTCTCTATCACCAGGGGCTGGCCGAGCGCCGTGCGCATCCGCTCGGCGAGCACACGCGCCATCGCATCCGACGGACCGCCCGCGGCGAAGGGAACGATGATGGTGATGGGACGTGAGGGATAGTCGTCGGCGCGCGCGGCGCCTGCAACAGCGAGAATAGCAATCAGCGCAGCCCAGGCGGCCTTCATTGTCTTCTCCCAACGATGTCATTGTTGTTTTTGTCTCTTCCCGCGTACGGGAAGAGGGATCGTTCGTGAAGAGGCGAAATGACGCGCTAGAACTGCGAATAGTCGATCGGCTTGTGGCGATCGAGCGTCCGGTTGACCGGCGGCAGCGGATATTTCAGGCCGGTGGCGCAGTTGAACAGCATCACGCGGTCACCCTTCGAGACGCGGCCGTCGGCGAGGCTGTCCTTGTAGGCGGCGTAGGTCGCAGCACCTTCGGGGCACAGCAACAGCCCCTCCTCGCGCGCGACCTCGCTGAGCGCCGACGAGATCTTGTCGTCGTCGACGGCGATGGCAAAACCCTTGCTCTCGCGCACCGCGCGCAGGATCAGGAAGTCGCCGATCGCCTGCGGCACGCGAATGCCCGACGCGATGGTGTGAGCGTCCTCCCAGCGCGTGGCATGCTCGGTGCCGGCTTCGTACGCACGCACCATCGGCGCGCAGCCGGAGGCCTGCACCGCAACCATGCGCGGGCGTTTCGAGCCAATGAAGCCGATCTTCTCCAGCTCGTCGAAGGCCTTCCACATGCCGATCAGGCCGGTGCCGCCGCCGGTCGGATAGAAGATCACGTCGGGCACGTCCCAGCCGAGCTGCTCGGCCAGTTCGAGCCCCATCGTCTTCTTGCCTTCGATGCGGTACGGCTCCTTCAAGGTCGAGGTGTCGAACCAGCCGACTTTCGCCTTGCCCTCGCCGACGATCTTGCCGCAATCGTCGATATAGCCGTTGACGCGGTAGACGGTCGCGCCCTGAAGCTCGATCTCGCTGACGTTCACCTCGGGCGTATCGGCCGGACAGAAGATCGTGGTCTTGATCCCGCAGGAGGTGGCATAGGCCGCGAGCGCCGCGCCGGCATTGCCGTTGGTGGGCATCGCCATGTGCTTGATGCCGAGCGCCTTGCCCATCGACACCGCCATGACGAGGCCGCGCGCCTTGAACGAGCCGGTCGGCAGCCGCCCCTCGTCCTTGACGATGATCTCGCCGCCGCCGAGCTTTGCGCCGAGCTTGGGCAGCCGGATCAGCGGCGTCGTGACCTCGCCGAGCGAGACGATGTCCTTGCATTTGCGCACCGGCAGCAGCTCGCGATAGCGCCACATGTCGGCGGGGCGCTGGCTAAGCGTATCCTTGGTCAGCGCCTTCTTCACGCCGGCAAGGTCGTAGCGCACCAGCAGCGGCTTGCCAGCCTTGGAGAGGTTATGGACCTGGTCGGCGGCGTAATGATCGCCCTCCATCGCGCATTCGAGATGGGTGACGAAGGTCGGGCGCTCGATGGTGAGGTTGTCGTTGTCGTGCATGGGGTGATTTCCTTCTTGTTTTGCAAACAGATCCCTCCGCTCGTCATTGCGAGCGCAGCGAAGCAATCCAGAATCTTTCCGCGGAGGCAGTCTGGATTGCTTCGCTTCGCTCGCAATGACGGCGGCAGTAGCCGTCAAATATTCAGCACCCGTCCATACGCATCCAGCACGGCTTCCTTCATCATCTCCGACAGCGTCGGATGCGGGAATACCGTGTGCATCAGCTCCTCTTCCGTCGTCTCCAAGTTCATGGCGACGACGTAGCCCTGGATCAGCTCGGTGACCTCTGCGCCGATCATGTGGGCGCCCAGCAGCTGGCCGGTCTTCTTGTCGAAGATCACCTTGACCAGGCCCTGGTCCTCGCCGAGCGCGATCGCCTTGCCGTTGCCGACGAAGGGGAAGCGGCCGACGCGGATCTCGCGGCCGTTCTCCTTGGCCTTGGCTTCGGTGAGGCCGACGGAGGCCACTTGCGGCTGGCAATAGGTGCAGCCCGGAATCAGGTTCTTGTCCATGGCGTGCGGATGTAGGCCCTTGATAGCCTCGACGCAGATCACGCCTTCGTGCTCGGCCTTGTGAGCCAACATTGGCGGCCCCGCCACGTCGCCGATGGCGTAGATGCCGGGGATGTTGGTCTTGCCATAGCCGTCGATCACGATGACGCCGCGATCGGTTTTGACGCCGAGCTTTTCGAGACCGAGATTCTCGATGTTGCCGACGACGCCGACGGCCGAGATCACGCGCTCGAACTCGGTCGTCACCGGCTTGCCCTTGCCGTCGTCAATGGTAGCGACGACGCTGTCGGCCTTCTTCTCGAGCTTGGTCACCTTGGTTGAGGACAGGATCTTGATGCCCTGCTTCTCAAAACGCTTGCGGGCCAGGCCTGCGATCTCGGCGTCCTCAACCGGCAGGATCTGCGGCAGCACTTCGACCACGGTGACGTCAGAACCCATGGTGTGGAAGAAAGACGCGAACTCGATGCCGATCGCGCCGGAGCCGACGACCAGCAGCGATTTCGGCATCCGCTCCGGGACCATCGCCTCAAAGTAAGTCCAGATCAGCTTCTTGTCGGGCTCGAGGCCCGGCAGCACGCGCGGCCGCGCGCCGGTCGCGACGATGATGTGTTTGGCCTGATACGTCCCCTCGCCCAGCGTGCCCTTTGGGCCCTCGACGTCGGACTTCTTCACGGTGACTTTGCCGGGCGCGTCGATCGAGGCCGCGCCCCAGATCACGCTGACCTTGTTCTTCTTCATCAGGAAGCCGACGCCGTCGTTCAGCCGCTTCGAGACGCCGCGCGAGCGCTGCACCACCGCCTTCGGATCGAACGAGACGTTGTCCGCCGACAGGCCGTAATCCTTGGCGTGCTGCATGTAGTGATAGATCTCGGCCGAGCGCAGCAGCGCCTTGGTCGGGATGCAGCCCCAGTTCAGGCAGATGCCGCCGAGATAGGATTTCTCGACGATCGCGACTTTGAAGCCGAGCTGGGCGGCCCGGATCGCGGTGACATAGCCGCCGGGACCGGAGCCGATGATGATGATGTCGAAGGATGTATCGGCCATGGCGGCTCCCGTTCAACTCAAGAGGTGCCGCGGGCGCGGCGCCTGGAAATCAAAACCCTGACCAGCCATTCGAGCAGGATCGCGCCGGCCATGATAGCCAGCGCGATCATAATGACCGCCTGGCCGATGCTCCGTGCCAGCTGCTCGCCGGCAAAGAACGCGGAATGCAGAATATCGAGCCCGACCGGATTGAGTGCAACCACAGCCGAGAGCAACAAGGAGATCCAGGGCCAACGCGTTCGCATTCACCCCGCGCCTCCCCGGGCTACACCATCATCATGACGGGGTTTTCGATCAGCTGCTTGAAGGCGCCGATCAGCTCCGCGCCGAGCGCGCCGTCGATGGCACGGTGATCGCAGGACAGGGTCACGCTCATCATGTTCGCGATCTCGATCTTGCCGCCGCGCACCACAGGCCGCTCCTCGCTGGTGCCGACTGCGAGGATGGTGGCATGCGGCGGATTGATCACGGCGGTGAAGTGGCTGATGCCGAACATGCCGAGGTTGGAGACGGCCGTCGTGCCGCCCTGGTATTCTTCCGGCTTCAGCTTGCGCGAGCGGGCGCGCGCCGCAAAATCCTTCATCTCGTTGGAGATGGTCGACAGCGTCTTGGTCTCGGCCTTGCGGATGATCGGCGTGATCAGGCCGCCGGGCATCGCCACGGCAACGCCGACGTCGGAATGGTGGTGCTTGACCATGCCGGATTCGGTCCAGCTCACATTGCAATTCGGGATCTTCTGCAGCGCGACCGCCATCGCCTTGATGACGAAGTCGTTGACCGAGATCTTGTAGAGCGGCTTCTTCTCCTTGTCCTTGGGAGCAGCCGCATTGATCTCCTCGCGCGCGGTAAGCAGCTTGCCGATGTCGCAGTCGATGGTGAGGTAGAAGTGCGGGACGTTCTGAATCGACGCGGTCAGACGCTGCGCAATCGTGCGGCGCATGCCGTCATGCGGGACGACCTCGTAGGAGCCCGGCTCGAACAGCGACAGGATCTGCTTGTCCGACATGGTCGGCGCGGTCGAGGGTGCACCTGACGGCGCCGCAGGTGCCTTGAGGCCCTTGCCGGACTTGGCCTGCTCGACGTCGCGGGCCACCACGCGGCCATGCGGGCCGGTGCCGGTCACCATCGCAACATCGACGCCGGCTTCCTTGGCGAGCCGGCGCGCCAGCGGCGAGGAGAACACGCGGCCAGCATGGCCGTTGCTCTGCGTAGCCGGTACTGCGGCCTGCGGTGCAGGTGCTGCGGCGGGCGCCGGCGCGGCCTTGGGCGCAGCAGGCGCAGGAGCCGCTGCGGCAGCGGGAGCTTCAGCAGCTTTCGGAGGTGCGGCGGAAGCACTGGGCTTGGCGGCACCTGCCGCCTTCACGTCCTCGCCCTCGCCGGCCAGCACCGCGATCACGTCATTGACCGGGACGTCCTGCGTGCCCTCCGGCACGAGGATCCTGGCGATCGTGCCCTCGTCGATGGCCTCGACCTCCATGGTCGCCTTGTCGGTCTCGATCTCGGCGATGACGTCGCCGGATTTGACCTTGTCGCCTTCCTTCTTCAGCCACTTGGCGAGGTTGCCCTTCTCCATCGTCGGCGAAAGAGCGGGCATCAGGATGTTGATGGGCATGCTGACCTCAAGAAGAACTTTGCAAAAATCCGTCTCCGGACCGAAGACGGACAGACCAGGTTAGTTGCCGATGTCGCCCTGCCACAGGCGCTCATTGGCAGGAATAGAACGCCAATTCTTCATCATGCTGATGGAGCGATCGTCGGCAAGGTCGATCCACGGGATGCCGAACTTGTCGAGAATGTCCTTGGAGCCCTCGAAGGTGACGGACTCTCCGATCACCACGAGCTTGACCTTGAACAGCGCGAGCGCACCGGCACACATCGCGCATGGCGACAGCGTGGTGTACATGACGGTATCGTGGAACGAAATCGCACCCGCCTCGCGCAGGCAACTCATCTCGCCGTGCAGGATCGGGTTGTTCTCCTGCACGCGATTGTTGTGGCCGCGGGCGATCACCTTGTTGTCGCGGGTCAGCACGGCGCCGATCGGCAGGCCGCCTTGCGCGATTGAGGCTTCCGCCTCGCGGATCGCCTCCAGCATGAAATCGAAATGATAGGATTCGATCGCCACGGTCAGTGCCCCTTCCCGCGCGGCGTCGTGGTGCCGGTGTCGGTGGGACGCTCGATCTCGGCCTGGAACATCTCGATGATCCGGTTCAGCGCGTCCTCTTCGGTGTATTCGCTCTCGCGCGCATAGGCGCGGGCGGCGTGACGGGCGAGATCGACGAGCAGCAGGCCCCACATGTCGGGCTCGTCGAAGGCCCGCTGGAACGCCATCGACAGCCCACCGTCCAGCACGAACACGCGCAGGATCTCGACCGCATCATCGCGGACGAGGACGTCGGGTGGCAATGGCTGCTCCTTCGGGCCCGCCATGGTCTACCTGTAGCAGACGGCTTTGGCGGCCTCGACCACCTCTGCCGCCGAGGGCAGCGCGAGCTTTTCCAGGTTCGCGGCATAGGGCATCGGCACGTCCTTGCCGGAGACCCGGGTTACAGGCGCATCCAGATAGTCGAAGGCATGCTCCATGATCCGCGCGGCGATCTCGGCGCCGACGCCGCTCTGGGCCCAGCCCTCTTCCACCGTGACGGCACGTCCCGTCTTCTTGACGGAGTTGACGATGGTCTCGGTGTCCATCGGACGCAGCGTGCGCAGGTCGATCACCTCGGCCTCGATGCCGTCCTTGGCGAGTTCGTCGGCGGCTTTCAGCGCGTAGCTCATGCCGTTCGACCACGAGATGATCGTGACATGGCTGCCGGAACGCACGATGCGCGCCTTGCCGATTGGAATCACGAAGTCATCGAGCTTCGGCACCTCGCCGGTGTGACCGTAGAGCATCTCGTTCTCGAGGAAGATCACCGGATTGGGATCGCGGATCGCCGCCTTGAGCAGGCCCTTGTAATCAGCGGCCGAGAACGGCGCGACGACCTTGAGGCCCGGGACGTTCGAATACCAGGACGAATAATCCTGGCTGTGCTGAGCGGCCACGCGGGAAGCGGCGCCGTTGGGCCCGCGGAACACGATCGAGCAGCCCATCTGGCCGCCGGACATGTAGAGCGTCTTGGCCGCGGAGTTGATGATCTGGTCGATCGCCTGCATGGCGAAGTTGAAGGTCATGAACTCGACGATCGGCTTCAACCCGCTCATCGCAGCGCCGACGCCGATGCCGGCAAAGCCGTGCTCGGTGATCGGCGTGTCGATGACGCGCTTGGCGCCGAACTCCTGAAGCAGCCCTTGCGTCACCTTGTAGGCGCCTTGGTATTCGGCGACCTCTTCGCCCATCACGAAGACGTCGGCGTCACGGCGCATCTCTTCGGCCATGGCATCGCGCAGGGCTTCGCGGATGGTCTGCGTCACCATCTCGGTGCCGGCGGGCACTTCCGGGTCGGGTTCTGCGACGGCCTGCGGTGCCGGCGCAGCTTTGGGAGCTGGAGCCTCGGCCTTCGCTGCGGCAGGCGCTGTGGACTCGGCCGCCTTCTGCTGCTGGGCAGGCGCCGGCGCCTTGGCGAGATCGGCGGCACTCTCGCCATCGGCGAGAATCGTCGCGATCGGCGTGTTCACGGCAACGTCGGCGGTGCCCTCGGGGATCAGGATCTTGCCGAGCGTACCTTCATCAGTCGCCTCGACCTCCATGGTCGCCTTGTCGGTCTCGATCTCGGCGATGACGTCGCCGGACTTGATCGTCTCACCCTCTTTTTTCAGCCATTTGGAGAGGTTGCCCTTCTCCATCGTGGGCGACAACGCGGGCATCAGCACTTGAATTGGCATATCGACTCCAAGAGAAAGCTTGCGCGCGTTCAGCGGTAAATATCGGTCCAGAGCTCGGCGGCATCCGGCTCGGGATCATGCTGGGCGAAATCGGCGGACGCGTTGACGATGTCGCGCACCTCGGCGTCGATCGCCTTCAGATCCTGCTCGCTGACCTTGGCGGCCAACAGGCGGTTGCGGACCTGCTCGATCGGATCCTGGTCGTGGCGGACTTTTTCGACCTCCTCGCGCGTTCTGTACTTTGCGGGATCGGACATCGAGTGGCCGCGATAACGGTAGGTCTGCATCTCCAGGATGAAGGGTCCCTTGCCGGCGCGGCACCAGGCCGCCGCCTCGTCGCCGGCGGCCTTGACGGCACGGACGTCCATGCCGTCGACCTGCTGGCCGGGAATGTTGAAGGAGGCGCCGCGCTTGGAGAAATCCTGTTGCGCCGAGGCGCGCGAAACCGAGGTGCCCATGGCGTAGCGGTTGTTCTCGATGACGTAGATCACCGGGAGCTTCCAGAGCTCCGCCATGTTGAAGCTCTCATAGACCTGGCCCTGGTTGGCCGCACCGTCGCCGAAATAGGTGACGCTGACATTGTCGTTATCGCGATAGTGATTGGCGAAAGCGAGCCCGGTGCCGAGCGAGACCTGCGCGCCGACGATGCCGTGGCCGCCGTAAAAGTGCTTCTCCTTGCTGAACATGTGCATGGAGCCGCCCTTGCCCTTGGAATAACCGCCGCGACGGCCCGTGAGCTCGGCCATGACGCCGTTGGCCTCCATGCCGGTGGCGAGCATATGGCCGTGATCGCGATAGCCGGTGATGACCTGGTCGCCCGGCTTCAGGGCCATCTGCATCCCGACCACCACGGCCTCCTGGCCGATATAAAGATGGCAGAAGCCGCCGATCGCGCCCATGCCGTAGAGCTGGCCGGCCTTTTCCTCGAACCGCCGGATCAGGAGCATGTCGCGGAGCGCCTTGAGCTCCTGCTCTCTGGTGAATTCCGGGGGCGAACCGCCGTCGGTCTTGTCCTGTGCAGTGCTTGCGGCGGCTTTCTTGGGTGCGGCCATGGGAATTCCGGGTCAGAGAAAACTTCAGCCCTCTCTAACCCAAGTCAAACGCCCTTGGAAAGCACCGCGGCGGCATGGCACGACTTTCATTATGCCGCACTGCAACGTGATCGTAATATTGCAAAATCTTTGACGCGGATCGGGCAACAAATCGACACGGTCGCCGCACGCGCAGATTCGTGACCTCATCAAGAAGCGTCGAGCCGATAAAGTCCCGCCATTTGGAGTGGGCGACGCTGAAGCGGCGCCGCCCACTTCCGTCCGATCAGAAGAAGCCGAGCTTCTTGGGGCTGTAGCTGACCAGCAGGTTTTTGGTCTGCTGATAGTGATCGAGCATCATCTTGTGGGTCTCGCGCCCGACGCCCGACTGCTTGTAGCCGCCGAAGGCCGCATGCGCGGGATAGGCATGGTAACAGTTGGTCCAGACCCGGCCGGCCTGGATCGCCCGGCCGAAGCGATAGCAGCGGTTGGCGTCGCGGCTCCAGACGCCGGCCCCCAGGCCGTAGGGCGTGTCGTTGGCGATCTCGAGCGCCTCCTCGTCGTTCTTGAAGGTCGTGACAGAAACGACCGGGCCGAAGATCTCCTCCTGAAAGACGCGCATCTTGTTGTGGCCCTCGAACACGGTCGGCTGGACGTAGAAGCCGCCGGCGAGATCGCCGCCGAGCTCGGCGCGTCCGCCGCCGGCCAGCACCTTTGCCCCCTCCTGCTTGCCGATGTCGATGTAGGAGAGGATTTTTGCGAGCTGCTCGCCGGAAGCCTGCGCACCGATCATGGTGTCGGCCGCGCGCGGATCGCCCTGCTTGATCGCGGCGACGCGCTTCAGCGCCCGCTCCATGAAGCGGTCATAGATGTCGGCGTGGACCAGCGCCCGGCTTGGACAGGTGCAGACCTCACCCTGGTTCAGCGCGAACATGACGAAACCTTCGATCGCCTTGTCGAAGAAATCGTCGTCTTCGGCGGTGACGTCGCTGAAGAAGATGTTGGGCGACTTGCCGCCGAGCTCGAGCGTGACGGGGATGAGGTTCTGGCTGGCATATTGCATGATCAGCCGGCCCGTCGTGGTCTCGCCGGTGAAGGCGATCTTGGCGATGCGCGGGCTGGACGCGAGCGGCTTGCCGGCTTCCAGGCCAAAGCCGTTGACGATGTTGAGGACGCCGGGCGGCAGGATGTCGCCGATGATCTCGGCCCAGACCATGATCGAGGCCGGGGTCTGCTCGGCCGGCTTGAGCACGACGCAATTGCCGGCGGCGAGCGCGGGCGCGAGCTTCCAGCAAGCCATCAGCAGCGGGAAGTTCCAGGGGATGATCTGGCCCACCACGCCGAGCGGTTCGTGGAAATGGTAGGCGACGGTGTCGTGATCGATCTCGCCGATCGAACCTTCCTGGGCGCGGATGGCGCCGGCGAAATAGCGGAAGTGGTCGATGGCGAGCGGGATGTCCGCTGCGCGGGTCTCGCGGATCGGCTTGCCGTTGTCCCAGGTCTCGGCGATGGCGAGACGCTCGAGATTGTCTTCCATGCGGTCGGCGATCCGGTTCAGCATCGCGGCGCGCTCGGCGACGCTGGTGCGGCCCCAGGCGGCCTTCGCGGCATGCGCAGCGTCGAGCGCTGCCTCGACGTCCTGCGCGTCGGAGCGCGCGATCTTGCAGACGATCTGGCCCGTCACCGGCGAGGCGTTGTCGAAATACCTGCCGGAGATCGGCGCGACGAATTTGCCGCCGATGAAATTGTCGTAGCGTTCGGCGAAGGGAATTTTGGTGACGCTGAGGAATTCTACCTTGTTCATTGATCACTCCCGATGTTTGCTGTTTGCGCAATTCGTCGCGTGGTCGCGACTTGCGCCGACGATGTCGCGGGAGCCGTCTTCTGTCAGCCCTGATAGGAGCGATGACGGAGCCGACCTGTCGCAGTTCTGCGACAGGTGACGAGACTGCACGTCGTGCCGCCGCACATACTGACCTCATCCTGATGAGCGCGCTCTTGCGCGCGTCTCGAAGGATGGCTGGAGGTGACGGCTGGACCTCTTGTGGTTCGAGACGACCGCTTCGCGATCTCCTCGCCATGAGGGTCTACCAGCAGCTCAATGCGCGTTCAGCTCGAACCGCTTGAGCTTCCTGTGCAGCGTAGCGCGGCTGACGCCGAGGGTCTTGGCGGCCGCCGAGACATTGCCGCCCGCGCGCAAGAGCGCCCGCTGCAACACTGCGCGCTGACCGCCGGCAAGATGGTCGCGCGCGGTGTCGCCGCCGAGGAGATCAGCGGCAGGCATCGGCTGCAATGCCCGGCCCGGCGCAATCCCGAGTCCCGCTCGGGCGGACCGGGTGGCGCCGATCACGAGATCGTCCGCATCGACCGCAACGAGGCCGCCGCACTGGCCGTCCGCAGCTTGCGTCAGCACGATGCGGGCATGGGCAAAGGCCCTGCGAAACAGATCGGCCTCGATACGCTTGGCCGCCTCGCTGGCCGCGAGCGCGATCAAACTGGAAAACACGTCGGTGCGGTCGGCGCGGCAGGAGGAGACGTCGAGCACGCCGGCGAACGCAGCCTCATGATCGTAGATCGGAACGGCGGTGCAGCTCAGAAGCGTGTTGCGGGTGAAGAAATGCTGATCGCGATCGATCGTCAGCGGACGCTGCTCGACGAGGCAGGTGCCGATGCCGTTGGTGCCCTCATGCTCCTCGCTCCAAAGCGCGCCGGTCCAGAGGCCCCAGGACTGAAATGTCGCATCGTCCGCCGGGGTGCCGCGGCGATCGACCGGCACGCCTTCACCGTCCGCAAGCAGCACGCAGCAGCCGCTGGCGCCGACCGCCTGATAGAGCCGGTCCATCGCACCCCGCGCAGCGGCGAGCAGCGGCGCGACGCGCTCGCGCGCGCGGTGCAGCTCGGCTTCGCTCAGCCGGTTCGGCAAGCTACGGCCGGCGGGATCGAGACGATGCAATCGGGACGAACGGCGCCACGAGGCCACGAGCGACGAGCGTGCCGCCTGGCCTGACGTAATGGCGGCCTCGACACGGGCCGCGTGATGCCGGGGGGATTGCCCATTCATCACTGTTTCCTCCGGGTGGCAATCTAGAGCGTGCCGGCACGGCCCGGTTGATCTGCGTCAACCCTGGCCATGGCGCTGACAGCCATGAGCCGGTTGCCGCGATCCCGTCAAGGCGGCAATCCGGTTCCAGTCCTTCAACTTTAGGAAGAGCTGTTAGTTCGCCGGGATCGTCCGGACGAGATCGCGCGGATTGACGTAGTCGAGCTGGAAGCGCGCCCGCTCGTCCAGCATGTCCGGGTCGATCTTCGCGGAGCGCAACAACGAAACGCGCTGCTCGCTCCTGGCACGCTCGCGCTTGAGCTGGGCCAGCTCGCTGGTCAGCGCCACGATCTCCTGGTCGAGCTCCTGACGGGCGTTGAGGCCGTATTTGCCGGTATAGGCGTTGACGCCGAAATAGCCGACGATGGCGGCCGCCATCGCATAGAGGGCAAGACCGGTCAGGATCGATTTCAGGCGCGCGCGGGAGACCATCCTGGGAAGATGGGACAGGTTGGTTAAGGGCGTGCTAATTCCAAGCCATCCCCTGCTCGACCCTCATGGTGAGGAGGCGCGAAGCGCCGTCTCGAACCATGCGGGTCCGACGGTACCCGCGGCCATCCTTCGAGACGACCGCTTCGCGGTCTCCTCAGGATGAGGACCTCTGGTGTGGCCGCGGGGATACTTAGCCTCAGCCGTGATGCTTCGCGACGTGCACCGCAAACGCGTCGATATAGGCCTGGAGCACGGGCTTCAGGGACTCCTTGGTCAGGTTGCCGTCGGCATCGAAGGCGTCGCCCACCCCGTTCAGATAAGCCTCCGGCTGCTGCAGGATCGGACCGGAAATGCCCGGCAGGATGTTCTGCAGCGTCTTGGCGGCGCTAACGCCGCCGAGCGGACCCGGCGAGTTCGCGACGATGCCGACCGGCTTGCCGTTGAACGAGCTCTTGCCATAGGGCCGCGAGGCGACGTCGATAGCGTTCTTCAGCACGCCCGGGATCGCGCGATTGTATTCCGGCGTGACGAAAATAACGCCGTCCGACTTCTGGATCTTTTCGCGGAAAGACAGCCAATCGGCCGGCGGCGCGCCCTCGAGGTCCTGGTTGAAGAACGAAATGCCGGCTGGCGTGATGACCTCGAGCTTGAGCGAGGCCGGCGCGAGCTTGGCGAGCGCATGAGCGATCTTCAGCGAGAAGCTGTCCTTGCGCAGGCTGCCGGCGATCGTGACGATATTGTAGGCCATGGAGTGTCCTCGAAATCTTCAGCGGGAGTGCCGGGGCTGCACTTAAGCGATCCCGAGCGATGGATGCAAGTGCATGGACCGATCGGATTTGGAAACGCTGGGTTTCTGAACGGTTGCCCAAACAGTCAGGCCGCCAAGTGGCGGCCTGACTCCTCGGTACAAATCTGCAAATCGGCTCAGATCGTCGGATTCCACGCCGACGGGATCAGGCGATATTTGGCGCCGTCCTTCTCGACATGGCCGACCGAGGGGAAGGTGAAGTGGAAGCCGATCACGGTCGCCTTCTCGGCCGCCGCCATGTCGTAGAATTTGTGGCGGGTCTCCTGCGCCATCGCAGCATCGGTGTCGAACACCACATGCCAGTCCGGATTGCGCAGGAAGAACTCTGGGATGTTGGTGACGTCGGACTGGATCAGCACCTTGGCATCGCCGGAGGCGACGGCGAACGAGGTGTGCCCGGGGGTATGGCCGGGGGTCGCGATCGACGTGATGCCCGGCGCGACCTCCTTGCCCCAATCGTACTTCGTCACCTTGGATTCGAGGCCGGCAAATGTCTTCTTCACGTTGGCGAAGTAGTTCTTCATCATCCCGTTGGACTCGGCCTTGGCGGCGTTGTCCTCGCTGGTCCAGAACTCCCAGTCCTTGCCCGGCACCATGATCTCCGCATTGGGGAAGGCAAGCGCGCCGTCGGCGAGACGAATGCCGTTGGTATGGTCGGGATGCAGATGCGAGAGCAGTACGACGTCGATGCTCTTGGGGTCGACGCCGGCGGCCTGGAGGTTCTGCAGCGTGCGGCCGACCGCGCCCTTGCTGGGCTCGAGATTGGCGACACCGTTGCCGGTATCGATCAGCACGAGCTTGGAGCCGGTGTTGATGAGCTGCGGGTTGAACGGCACCGTGACCATACCCTTCGGCATGTAGGCCGCCTCGCCCGCGGCCAGCGCTTCCTCCTTCGGCGCGTTGACGACGAACTTGTCAGGCATCGGGAAGGTCCGCGCGCCGTCGTTGATCGAGGTGCACTCGTAGCTGCCGACCTTGTAGCGATAGAAGCCCGGCGCCTGCGTGCCGGCTTGCGGCACCGCGGCATTGGCGGTGGTCGATCCAAGCTTGGTCATCGCGGCCGCACCGAGAGCGGCGGCGCCTGCGAGCAAATGGCGGCGATTAAGATCGGTCATGGAGAAGTCCCCTTCTGAGCGCGCCTTGCGGTTTTTCCGCTTTCAATGGCGGCGGAATAATCTCCCGCTTCGCTCAGAAGGCAAGACCTTCTTTCGGTGACGTGCCGTCGCACGTGCCGATTATTTATTTGGGTTGATGAGGAATTTTTCGCCGGTGGCGCGTTTGGCGTAGATCGCGATGTTGGCGGGATCGAGCGCCTCCGAAAGCGACACCACCTTGGTGTAGTGGCTGGCAAACGTGGTCTTCAGTTCGTCGACCACGCGCTGGCGCAGCCTGGCCCCGTCCGCCTGCCCGATCTTCATCAGGAACGGAAACAGCAGCCAGCCGCCGACACCCCAGGCCATGCCGAAGCCGCGCGGCAGCTCGATCGGGCGGACATCGAGCGCGCCATAGACGTAGACCTGCTTGTGCACGTTGGAGCCGTAGCGGCTGTATTCCTTCGCGGTCTTATTGATCGCGACCTCCATGCAGTTGAGGATGTCGCCGGCGAGCTTACCGCCGCCGATGGCGTCGAAGGCGATGGTGGCGCCGGTCTCGACCAGCGCATTGGTGAGATCGCCGAGGAAGCTCGGCGCGGTGGAATCGACGACATATTTGGCGCCGATCTTCTGCAGGATGTCGGCCTGCTCCTTGCTGCGCACGATGTTGACCAGCGGGATGCCGTCCTTGATGCAGATCTTGTTCAGCATCTGGCCGAGATTGGATGCGGCCGCAGTGTGCACCAGCGCCTTGTGACCCTCGCGCCGCATGGTTTCGGTCATGCCGAGCGCGGTCAGCGGATTGACGAAGCAGGAGGCGCCTTCGGCCGGCGTGGTGCCTTCCGGCAGCGGCAGGCACTCGCGTACTTTCAACGTGCGATACTGCGTGTACATCGCGCCGCCGATCATAGCGACGGTCTTGCCCATCAATGCCTTGGCGGCATCCGACGAGCCCGTCCTGATCACGACGCCCGCGCCTTCGTTACCGACCGGCATGGACTCGTCGAGCCGGCCTGCCATCGCCCGCATCGCGCCTTCCGGCACCTTCGCGGTGATGACGGGGGCGCCCTTGTCGCCGGAAGCCTTTGCCGTGCTCATATCGGCCGCGCCGATCAGGAGCCCGAGGTCGGACGGATTGATCGGCGCCGCCTCGACGCGGACGACGACCTCGTCCGCGGCGGGTTCGGGGGTCGGCACGTCGAGCAGCGAGATCTCGAGCTCACCGCTCTTTTTGATCAGCGAACGCAGTTGCAGGCCGTTCTTGCCGTCGCTCATGTCGATCCTCCCCTGTTCCTTATCAAGGCGCTGGCTTATGCCAGCGCCTTCAGTGCCGCCTTGCCGCCGTAGAGCGCCTGCTTGCCGAGCTGCTGCTCGATGCGCAGGAGCTGGTTGTATTTGGCGGTGCGATCGGAGCGCGCAAGGGAGCCGGTCTTGATCTGTCCGCAATTGGTGGCGACCGCGAGGTCGGCGATGGTGGAATCCTCGGTTTCGCCGGAGCGGTGCGACATCACCGAGGTGTAGCCGGCCTTGTGCGCCATCTCGACGGCGGCGAGCGTCTCGGTCAGGGTGCCGATCTGGTTGACCTTGATCAGGATCGAGTTGGCCCGTCCGGCCTTGATGCCTTCGGCGAGGCGCTTGACGTTCGTGACGAAGAGATCGTCGCCGACCAGCTGGCACTTCTTGCCGACGAGGTCGGTCAACTCCTTCCAGCCGTCCATGTCGTCTTCCGACATGCCGTCCTCGATGGTCACGATCGGATAGCGCGCGACGAGGTCAGCAAGGTACTTGGCCTGCTCGGAGATCGAACGGGTCTTGCCTTCGCCTTCGTAGACGTATTTGCCGTCCTTGAAGAACTCGGTCGAGGCGCAGTCGAGGCCGATGACGATGTCGGAGCCCGCCTTGTAACCGGCCTTGCCGATCGCGTTCATGACGAATTCGAGCGCGGCATCCGCAGACGGCAGGTTCGGGGCGAAGCCGCCCTCGTCGCCGACATTGGTGTTGTGGCCGGCCTTCTTCAATTCCGACTTCAGGGTGTGGAAGACCTCGGCACCGTAGCGCAAGCCCTCGGCGAAGGAGGACGCGCCCACGGGGAGGATCATGAACTCCTGGAAGTCGATCGGATTGTCGGCATGCATGCCGCCATTGATGATGTTCATCATCGGTACCGGCAGCAGCCGCGCCGAGGTGCCGCCGACGTAACGGTACAGCGGCATGTCGAGCGAGTTCGCGGCCGCCTTGGCGCAGGCGAGCGAGACGCCGAGGATGGCGTTGGCACCCAGCCGGCTCTTGTTCGGCGTGCCGTCGAGGTCGATCATGATCTGGTCGAGCTGGGCCTGCTGCTCGACATCGAGGCCGCTCAGCGCCTCGAAGATCTCGCCGTTGACGGCGCCGACCGCCTTGGTGACGCCCTTGCCGAGATACCGGGCCTTGTCGCCGTCGCGCAGTTCCACCGCCTCATGGGCGCCGGTGGAGGCGCCGGACGGCACAGCAGCACGGCCGAGCGCACCATCTTCCAGCACGACGTCGACCTCGACGGTGGGATTGCCACGGCTATCGAGAATTTCGCGGCCGATGATGTCGATGATGGCGGTCATGAGAGCCTCTTTTCGGGGACCAAAGGGGGCAGTTGGCGGTGCTTCTACCGCAATGCGTCGAAGTGGAAAAGGCCGGGTGACGGCCGCGTCGCGATTGGCTAAGAGGGCCGCTACGGAGGCGGCCTGATGTCGAAAAAACCCAGCAAATCGAACAACTCCCCTGCTTTGCAGCTCGGCCGCGCCGTCGAATGGCCAGATACGCCCGAGAAGGCGAAACTCGACCGCGTGCCCAATCCGCAAGGAGGCACCGATTATCTGGTGCGCTTCACCGTGCCCGAGTTCACCTCGCTCTGTCCGGTCACGGGACAGCCGGATTTCGCACATCTGATGATCGACTACGCCCCCGGCCAATGGTTGCTGGAGTCGAAATCGCTCAAGCTCTACATCGCGAGCTTCCGCAATCACGGCGCCTTCCACGAGGACTGCACCGTGATGATCGGCAAGCGCATCGCGAGCGAGATCAAGCCGAAGTTCTTGCGCATCGGCGGCTACTGGTATCCGCGCGGCGGCATCCCGATCGACGTGTTCTGGCAGACCGGCCGCGCGCCGAAGGGATTGTGGGTGCCGGAACAGGGCGTGGCGCCCTATCGCGGGCGGGGCTGAGCTCTCTCTCGTGTCCAGGCCTCAGCGCGCGTCGGATGGCGCCCGCTGCTTCAACAGCCGCGCACACACGAAGCCGAGCACGACCATGATCGCTGCGCTCGCGAACAGGGTCGGCATCTTGCCGCCATGCTGGAGGCCAAGGCCGTAGGCGAGCGGCCCCACCGTCTGCCCCATGAAGAAGAAGAACGAATGCAGCGACAGCGCGGTGGCACGCGCCTCGACCGAAAGCTCGCTGGCAAACATCTGGAGGCAGCCATGGGCGATGTAGAAGCCCCATCCCATCACGATGAGATTGAGCGCCTGCACTTCCCAGCGTGGGCCGAAGGCGACGACAACGAGCTGCGAGGCCACCAGCGTCATGCCCGCGATCATCATTCCCTTCATGCCCAGCCACGGCAGCAGACGCGACACTGTCAAGGTGTAGAACAAGCCGCCGACCGCAAAGCCCGCGATGACGATGCCCGCGATCGAGAGCGAGGTCTGCCCGAGCTCGAACAGGAACGAGGCGAGGTAGGGAAACAGGCCGAGCACACAGCAGCCTTCGATGAACACCGCCGCATAACAGACATAGGCGTTCGGGTTGGTGAAGATGGTGCGATAGCCGGCCTTCAGCGCCGATAAGCTCGTCTTCGGCGGATGCTTGACCTTGGCGCCACGAAAACCGGCGGCGACCGCGATCGACGCAACGATCACGAGCCCGCCGAGCACCGCCAGCACGCCGCGCCAGCCGAGGAAATCGCCGATCAGGCCGGAGGCCGAGGCACCGAGGAGATTGCCTGTCATCGCGCCGGCGAGCGTGCGGCTGATCGCGACCTGGCGCTTCTCCGGACCGACGAGATCGCTGGTCAGGCTGAGCGCCACCGGAAACACGCCACCGGAGCCGATGCCGGCGAGGATACGGGTCGCGAACAGAACCGAAAACGAGGTCGAGAGCGAGCCCAGGATGTTGGCAAGGCCGAGCAGCGCGAGGCAGCCGATCATCAGCCGCGTCTTGCCGAACAGATCGGCGGCGGCGCCGACGATCGGCTGGATGATCGAGAAGGTGAAGGCGAACACCGCGGCAAAGCCGGCAGCGGTCGCGATGCTGACGCCAAAATCCTCGGCGACGTGCGGCAGCACCGGATCGAGCGCGCGCGCGGAGAGCGCTGCGGCAAAGCTTGCACCGGAGATGACGTAAAGCGCGGCCGGCAGGCCGTGATCGTGCGCCCGCGCCTCGCCTTGCTGCATCAGCGCGGATCGGCTTTGGTAGAATCTTTGGCGAGCGCGTCGAACGCCATCAGCCTTCGGATCAGCGCCTCGAACTCACGCAGCGGCACCATGTTGGGTCCGTCGGACGGCGCGCTGTCAGGGTCGGGATGGGTCTCGATGAAGACACCGGCAACACCGACGGCAACGGCCGCGCGTGCGAGCACCGGCACGAATTCGCGCTCGCCCCCGGAAGACGTCCCCTTCCCGCCCGGCTGTTGCACCGAATGCGTCGCATCGAAGATCACCGGTGCGCCGGTGGTCCGCGCCAGGATCGGCAATGCGCGCATGTCGGAGACCAGCGTGTTGTAGCCGAAGGACGCACCGCGTTCGGTGACGAGCACGTTGGGATTGTTCGCGCTCGTGATCTTGGACACGACGTTGGCCATGTCCCAGGGTGCGAGAAATTGGCCCTTCTTGACGTTGACGACCTTGCCGGTCGCGGCTGCGGCCAGCAGCAGATCGGTCTGCCGGCACAGGAACGCCGGGATCTGCAGGATGTCCACCGCCTGCGCCACCTCGGCGCATTGCGCGGCGTCATGCACATCGGTCAGGACCGGCAGGCCGAGCGACGATCGGATTTCGGCGAAGATCGGCAGCGACTGGGCAAGCCCGAGGCCACGCGCAGCCGACGCGCTGGTGCGATTGGCCTTGTCGAACGAGGTCTTGTAAACGAGGTCGATCTGCAGGCGCGCGGCGATCTCCTTCAGCGCGGAGGCCACCTCCAGCGCATGCTGGCGGCTTTCGAGCTGACACGGCCCTGCAATGATCGAGATCGGCAGATCATTGCCGAATTTGACCTTGCCAATGGTGACGACCGGCGCCGCTGACGTCGAAGAGCTCAAGGCAAATCCCTCGTTTCGGCGCGACCATAGGCGCGATGAAGGGCGGATCAACCCCATTCGGCCTGGGCTCCCAGAATATCAGGGTTGCGCCCAAGCCCCCCGCGACGCCCTCGCGCCGGCAGCCTCTACTTCACCGCCGAGAAGGCGGTCGGCGCCAGAATCTGGCTGACGATGTTGCCGACGATCTGGCCGTCCGCCTCGCTCTCGGCGCGCCCTTTCATCCAGTCCGGATCGGTCATGAAGGCGGCCCACTTCTTCTCGCGCTCGGCGAGCGACTCCCAGGCCAGGAAATAGGTCAGCTCCTGGTTGGATTCACCGATCAGGGTCGTGAAAAACCCGGCCTGCCTGATGCCGTGCTTTTCCCACACCTTCAGGGTGACGGTCTCGAACCGCTTGAGCAGTGCCGGCAGGCGGCCGGGCACGCAGCGATAGATGCGCATTTCGTAGATCATTCTTGTTCCTCCCTGATCAGGTCCGGCGGTTATATCGGCTGGCCCTGACGGTGTCTTGAGGCCCGCTCGGCCGCCCCCGGTGGCGTTCCGCGCATGGCTCGGGCCCGCTTAAGCCGCTTCATCGAGAGCCGGTTCCCGCAATGCTGCCGCAATGATACGGCCGCTAGATTGGCACGATTGAGGTTGAGGTGCGGATCATGCGGATTTTGCTCGTCGAGGACGAGGCCGAAATGGCCGACGCGCTGGCGTCGGCGCTGAAGCGCTACGACATGGTCGTGGACCACGCCCCCACGCTCGCCGAGGCGGAAGAGGCCATTTCTGCCGACGTCCACGCCGCGGTCCTGCTCGATCGCCAGCTTCCCGATGGCGACGGTCTCACCCTGATCCCGAAACTCAGGGCGCGCGCCGACGGCGTACCGATCATCGTGTTGACGGCGCGCGGCGAACTTGCCGACCGGGTCGCCGGGCTCGACTGCGGAGCGGATGATTATCTGTCAAAGCCGTTCGCGGTGGAGGAGCTGCTGGCGCGGCTGCGCGCCGTGCTGCGCCGGCCCGCCGGGATGCAGCCCGACATCATGCACGCCGGCCGCCTCGCTTTCGATTTCGGCCATCGCGAGGCAAGCATCGACGGGGCTCCGCTCGAGCTGCCGCGACGCGAGCTCCTTGTGTTGGAAGCCCTGGTCCGCCGCATGGGCCGGACCGTGCTGCGCTCCGCACTGGAAGAAGCCGTCTACAGTTTCGACGACGAGATCCAGTCGAATGCGCTCGATACGCATGTGTCGCGCCTGCGCCGCAAACTCTCGGAAGCCGATGCGCGCGTGGAGATCCACGGCATCCGTGGCGTCGGCTATCTCTTGAAGAAGCTGCCATGAGCAAGCACCACGATCCCTATTGCCTGCGCTCGCGGCTGAGCTGGCGCCTGCTGTCGCTCCAGGCGGTGCTGCTCACGGCGCTCGTTGCCGTCATCGTCGGGGCGTTGAGCGTGTCGGGGTTCGCGATCGCCGGGCGCGACGAAGATCGCGTGATCGAAATCGTCCAGCGCGCGCTCGCACGCGACGCGCAAGGCGACCTGGTCGTGCGGTCGACGACCGAGCTGAAACGATTGCGCAGCGAGACCCCCGATCTCTGGTTCCTGGTCCGCGACAGGCAGGGACATTCGCTCAGCGAAGGCGCCGTGCCGGCCGAATTCGCCGCCATCGGCAGCGGCCTCGACCAGATCGGCCAGGCCCGGCTCGGTTGGCAGCTGTTCGAGGACGATCCGCGCAAGCCCCCGGCGCGGCTGAAGCGGGTCGACACCGACGCCGGTAATGTACAGATCATCACGGCGACGCAAGGCAGGCTCACCGGCGCCAAGGCGTTGTTCATGACGTCGCTTGCATTGCTCGGCATCGCCCTGCCCGGCCTGCTCCTCATGGGAACGGCGACCTTCATCGCAACGCCGATGATCGTGCGGCGTGCCTTCGAGGCGCTCGATGCGACGGCGGACCAGGCGCGGCGCATCGACATCCATCAACGCGGCGCGCGGCTGTCGCTGGACCGGATTCCGCTGGAGGTCGTGCCGCTCGTGACCGCGGTCAACGACGCGCTGGCGCGGCTCGACCAGGGCTATGCCCGCCACAAGCGCTTCGTCGCCGATGCCGCACACGAGTTGCGTACGCCGATCGCAATCCTGAACACACGACTGGAGTCGCTTCCGGCGGGGCCGGACAAGACCCGGTTGCTGGAGGATTCCGCACGGCTGGCAACGCTTGCCGAGCAATTGCTGGACATTCAGCGGCTCGACCGCTGCGGCCAGCCCTTCACGCGCGTCGACCTCGTTGCAATCGCGCAAAGCGCGGCCGCAGATCTCGCGCCGCTGGCCATTGCCGCCGGCTACGAGCTGGCGCTCGACGCCCCCGCTACGCCGGTCGAAACGATCGGCGATGCGGCGGCGCTGGAGCGCGCGCTGACCAATCTCGTGCAGAACGCGATCCAGCACGGCCCTCGCCGCGGCACCATCGGCATTCGTATCAGCAGGCCCGCGAGCATCGAGGTTACGGACGAAGGCGCCGGCATTCCGGCCGATCAGCGCGAACAGATATTCGAGCCGTTCTACCGGCTGACACCGCTCGATCGCGGTGCCGGCCTCGGCCTCAACATGGTACGCGAGATCGTGCTCCTGCATGGCGGCCACATCTCGGTCGCGGACGGAGCGATCGGCGGCGCGTGCTTCAGGATTTCACTGCCGCCCGTCCGGGAGAATTGACGCAATCGGCATGCGGCACGCAATGCTGTCGCAATGCACTCAAGCGATTGTTCGGCCGCCTCGCCTCTGACCTGCGAGGCGCAACCAAGATGCCGGAGTGCGCATGCCCAACGATTTCCTCTCGTTCTTCCTGTCATGGATGTCAGCCCCGCGCCGCGTCGTCGCGATCGCGCCGTCAGGCGCGGCGCTGGCCGATCTCATCACCCGCGAGATCACCGCATCGACCGGGCCTGTTCTGGAGCTCGGCCCCGGCACCGGCGCGTTCACCTACAAGCTGCTCAAACGCGGCGTGCGTCAGCAGGACCTCACGCTTGTCGAATACGGCTCCGACTTCATGAAACTGCTCCAGATGCGTTTTCCCAACGCGCGCGTCTTGTGGATGGATGCGGGGCGGCTGGCAGCGGAACGCCTCTACGAGGGCGCGCCCGTCGGCGCGGTCGTGAGCGGCCTGCCGCTGCTCAACATGTCGACGCGCAAGGTCGTCTCAATCGTCGGTGGCGCGTTCAGTCACGTCCGCCCCGGCGGCGCCTTCTACCAGTTCACCTACGGCATGAGTTGCCCGGTCGCGCGGCCCGTGCTCGACCGGCTGGGCTTGCGCGCAAAGCTGGTGGATCGTGCCCTGCTGAACGTGCCGCCGGCCGCCGTCTACAAGCTGACGCGACGGCCGCAGATGAAACTGGTTACGGGATCGCTTGCGCCTGATACGTCGATGCCGGCCGCGCCGGAGCCGATGCATCTCGCACGTGACTGCACCGCCACGCCCTGAGCCGATTACACTAGTCGGCTCTGCACCATCGCCGCACGAATGAACGACGCGAACAGCGGATGCGGCTCGAAGGGGCGCGACTTCAGTTCGGGATGGAACTGGACGCCGATGAACCAGGGGTGATCCTCGTACTCGACGATCTCCGGCAGCACGCCGTCGGGCGACAGGCCGGAGAATTTCAGCCCGTGCTGCTCGAGGCGATCCTTGTAGGCGGTGTTGACCTCGTAGCGATGGCGGTGGCGCTCGGAAATCTCGGTCGCGCCGCCATAGACCTCCGAGACGCGGCTGCCGCGATTGAGCGCCGCGGGATAGGCACCCAAGCGCATCGTGCCGCCGAGATCGCCGGCGTTGGTGCGCTTCTCGAGCTCGTTGCCGCGCAGCCATTCCGTCATCAGGCCGACCAAGGGCTCCTTGGTCGGGCCGAACTCGGTGGAATTGGCCTCCTCGATCCCGACGAGATTCCGAGCAGCCTCGATCACCGCCATCTGCATGCCGAAGCAGATGCCGAAATACGGCACGTCGCGCTCGCGCGCGAACTGCGCCGCGCGGATCTTGCCTTCGGCGCCGCGCTGGCCGAAGCCGCCGGGCACCAGAATGCCGTTGACGTGCTCGAGGAACGGCGCGGGATCTTCCTTCTCGAAGATCTCGCTTTCGATCCAGTCGAGGTTGACCTTCACCTTGTTGGCGATGCCGCCATGCGAGAGCGCCTCGATCAGCGACTTATACGCATCCTTCATGCCGGTATATTTGCCGACGATGGCGATGGTGACGTTGCCCTCGGGATTGCGGATGCGCTCGTTGATCTGCTGCCAGCTCCGCAGCTCCGGCGGAATCCGCGAGCCGATGCCGAAGGCGGCAAGCACTTCGTCGTCGAGGCCTGCCGCATGGTAAGCTTGGGGGACAGCGTAGATGCTGTCGGCGTCGCGTGCCTCGATGACGGCGCTCTCGCGCACGTTACAGAACAGCCCGAGCTTGCGCCGTTCCTCCTTCGGGATCTCGCGATCGGTACGGCAGAGCAGGATGTCCGGCTGGATGCCGATCGAGCGCAGCTCCTTGACGGAGTGCTGCGTCGGCTTTGTCTTCAGCTCACCGGCGCTCGGGATGTAAGGCAGCAGCGTCAAATGAATGTAGATGGCGTGATCGCGCGGCAGCTCGTTCTTGAGCTGGCGGATCGCCTCGAAGAACGGCAGGCCTTCGATGTCGCCGACAGTGCCGCCGATCTCGACCAGTACGAAGTCATAATCGTCGTTGCCGTCGAGAACGAAATCCTTGATGGCGTTGGTGACATGCGGAACCACCTGGATGGTGGCGCCGAGATAATCGCCGCGCCGCTCCTTGGAGATGATGTCCTGGTAGATGCGCCCGGTCGTGATGTTGTCGGCCTTGGTCGCAGGCCGTCCGGTGAAGCGCTCATAGTGACCGAGATCGAGGTCGGTCTCCGCGCCGTCATCGGTCACGAACACTTCGCCGTGCTGATACGGCGACATCGTTCCGGGATCGAGGTTGAGATAGGGGTCGAGCTTGCGGAGGCGGACCTTGTAGCCCCGGGCTTGCAACAGGGCACCAAGTGCCGCTGAAGCCAGACCCTTGCCGAGCGAAGAAACCACGCCGCCGGTGATGAATATGTACCGCGCCATGGGGCTTAACCTCTAATCCCTCGAATTCGATTCGCCAAAGCGATTCGTATTCCGCCCCAAACATTTTGCGGGGCTGTGGGTGAGCCAGAACTAAGAGTGGTGACAGAGCCTTGATGGGGATTGTTGATGCAGGACGGTAGAAGCCGCCCTGCATGGCCCCCCTGCTTTATTGCGAACGAGGTACCTGCGGGCCGCTCGGTGCCGGAGCCTGCTGCTGCTCGTCGGCCTTCTTCAGCGAATCCAGGATGCCGCCCGAGGTCGGTGGCGCGATCGGTCCGCCACCGGCCGGCTGGGTCTGCGACGCCGGTGCGCCGATGATCGACGACGGCTTGCGGTCGTAGCCGGCATACCAGGACAGGAACAGGCTGGTGAGGAAGAAGCCGACGGCCAGGATCGCGGTGGTCCGCGTCAGAAGGTTCGCGGTGCCACGGCTCGACATGAAACCTGCGCCACCTCCCATGCCCAGGCCGCCGCCTTCCGACTTCTGGAGCAGGACGGCGCCGATCATGACGGTGACGATCATGAGGTGAATGACGATGACAACGGTCTGCATAGTGTCCTTCCGTCACAAGCCGACAGCGCCGAGACGGCGGCCAATCGTGCTTCGCGGGGTTTTCCTGAAGTTGCGCGGTGTTACACGATCAGACGGGTCATTGCCACCCCCGATCGGCCGGGTCCTAAGGTTTGAGTTAGCTAGGGACAGCCCTGCGCAATCGCAAGGAAATCGACCGCCTTCAGGCTGGCCCCGCCGACCAGCGCGCCATTGACGTTCTTCACGGCCATCAGCTCGGCCGCGTTCGACGGCTTGACCGAGCCGCCATAGAGGATGCGCATCCCGGCGCCGTCGGCCTTGAACCTGGAGGTCAGGAATTCCCGGATAAAGCCATGAATCTGCTCGACATCCCCAGACGTCGGGGTCAGGCCGGTGCCGATCGCCCAGACCGGCTCATAGGCCACGACCAGATTGGCGGCGGTCGAGCCATCCGGCAGCGAGCCGTTGAGCTGGCCGCGCAGAATATCCAGGGTCTGGCCCGCATCGCGCTGCGCTTGCGTCTCGCCGATGCAGACGATCGCCGTCACCCCGGCGCGCCAGGCGGCCTCGGCCTTCTGCCGGATCAGAGCATCGCCCTCGCCATGGTCGGCGCGGCGCTCGGAATGGCCGACGATGATCGCGGTCGCACCCGAATCCGCCAGCATTTCGGCGGCGATATCGCCAGTATGGGCGCCGGAGGCCTTGGGGTGGCAATCCTGGGCCCCCACCGCGACCGTCTTGCCGCGCGCCTTCTCGGCAAAGGCTGCGATCAAGGTCGCTGGCGGGCAAACCAGCAAATCGGCTTTGCCGGCCACCTCTGCCGCACCATTGAGCATGGCGTCGAATTCGGCAGTCGAGGCCTTCAGGCCGTTCATTTTCCAGTTGCCGGCGATCAGGGGGCGGATGGCATCGGTCATGTCAAATTCCAGCAAAATTCGGTTTGTTCATGCGCTAGCAGAGGTCCCGTGGCAGTTCCAGAGACCAGGGGCTTTTAACCGCAGGGATCGAAAGCCCGCTAGACCCGAGGTTGCGGGGGGAAAGCCACCACTTTATGATGATTGATCAATTTGGTGACGCGCTTTTGCGGAATCTGCATTAAGACGCGCTCCCGTTCCCCTCCTGCCAAACAAGTTGGACCAAATGCTTCGAGGAATGCGCAAGGCCTCATCAAACTGGCTCGGCAAGACCATTATGGCCGTTGTGATGGGCGTGCTGATCATCAGCTTCGGCGTTTGGGGCATTGCCGACATCTTCAAGGGCTTCGGGCAATCCACCGTGGCCAAGGTCGGCGGCACCGAGATTTCGTTGAACGAGTTCCGCCAGATTTACACCGATCGCCTCCAGCAGATCAGCCGCCAGTTCGGCCGGCCGCTGTCGCCTGAACAAGCGCGCGCCTTCGGTCTTGATCGTCAGGTGCTGCAGCAGACGATCGCGGAAGCCGCCCTCGACGAAGAGGCGCGCCGGCTCGGGCTCGGCCAGTCCGACGAACAGATCCGCCAGCTCATCATGAACGACCCGAACTTCAAGGGCGTCGGCGGCAACTTCGATCCGAACCGCTTCCAGTCCGTGATCCGCAACTTCGGCTATACCGAGCAGCGCTACGTCTCGGAGCAGCGCAAGGTCTCGCTGCGTCGGCAGATCACCGGCACGATCGGTGCCGGCCTCGAGCCGCCGAAGGCGATGCTCGACGTGCTGACGCGCTTCCAGAACGAGCAGCGTGCCATTGAATTCGTCAGGCTCGACGCAGCCCAGGCAGGCACCATCGACGCGCCATCGCCGGAGGCGCTCGCCGCCTATTTCGAGGATCACAAGGTCCAGTTCCGCGCGCCCGAATATCGCAAGATCGCATTTGTCGTGGTCTCGCCGGAGGAGATCGGCAAGTGGAGCGAGGTGTCGGACGAGGATGCCAAGAAGGCGTTCGACCAGCGCAAGGATCGGCTCGGCACGCCGGAGAAGCGCCAGATCCAGCAGATCGTATTTCCCAATGCCGCCGAGGCGCAGACCGCACGCGAGCGGCTCACCAGCGGGACCTCGTTCGAGGATCTCGGCAAAGAGCGCGGACTGAGCGCGTCCGACGTCGATCTCGGGCTCGTGACCAAATCCTCGCTCGATCCCGCAGTTGGAGACGCCGTCTTCGCGCTTCCCGCCGGTGAAATCAGCCAGCCGATCCAGGGCCGTCTCGGCACGTCGATCGTCAAGGTCGACAAGATCGAGCCGGGCGCTGAGGCGAACTATGCGAGCGTTGCCGCCGACATCAAGCGCGAGATCGCCACCGAGCGTGCGCGGGTCAAGGTCGCCGATCTCCGCGACAAGATGGAAGACGAGCGCGGCGGCGGTGCCAGCGTGATCGACGCGGCGCAGAAGCTCGGCCTCACCGCCGTGACCATCGACGCCGTCGACCGTTCCGGCCGCGCCCCGAACGGCCAGCCGGTCTCCGGCATTCCGCAGGGCCTCGACGTGGTGTCGCAGGCCTTCAACACCGATGTGGGCGTCGACAACGACTCGATCTCTTTCAAGGGCGGCTATGTCTGGTACGACGTGCTTGCCATCACGCCGTCGCGCGACCGCAATCTCGACGAGGTCCGCGACCAGGTCGAGGCGCGCTGGCGCCAAGACCAGATCGCGACCAAGCTGAAGGCCAAGGCGACCGAGGTGGTGCAGAAGCTCGAATCTGGCGGCAAGCTCGCCGACGAAGCAGCCGCGATCGGCGCCAAGGTCGAGACCGCCACCGGCTTCAAGCGCGACGACTCGCCCGCCAGCGTGCCCGCAACCGTCGTGTCGGCCGCCTTCCGCGTCGCCAAGGACGGCGTCGGGCAGACGGCGGTGACCGGCGGCACCGAGGTGATCGTGTTCCGCGTCACCGAGATCGTCGATCCCACGGTCGATGCCGCTTCCGAGGCGGTCAAGAAGCTGAAGGACAGTCTCGACCGCGCGCAGACCGAGGAGCAGGTCGCTTCCTACGTCAACAAGCTTGAAACCGACATCGGGACCACCATTAATCAGGCCGCCTTCGCGCAGGTGACCGGCGCGAACCAGTGAGCTGAAAGCACGCGATGGACGACCTGAAATCGATCATTGGAAAAGTGGCGACCGGCGCCAGCCTGTCGCGTGACGAAGCGGCTTCCGCCTTCGACGCCGTGATGTCCGGTGAGGCCACGCCCTCGCAAATGGGCGGCCTCCTAATGGCGCTGCGGGTGCGCGGCGAGACCGTGGACGAGATCACCGGCGCGGTCGCGGCAATGCGCTCCAAGATGCTCACGGTCGATGCGCCCGCCGACGCCGTCGACATTGTCGGCACCGGCGGCGACGGCTCCGGCTCGGTCAATGTCTCGACCTGCGCCTCCTTCATCGTTTCGGGCGCCGGTCTGCCGGTGGCCAAGCACGGCAACCGCGCACTGTCGTCGCGCTCCGGCGCCGCCGACGTGCTGGCTTCGCTCGGGGTGAAGATCGATCTGAGGCCGGAGCAGGTCGGCCGCTGCATACGCGAATGCGGCATCGGATTCATGTTCGCCCCCGCCCATCATCCCGCCATGAAGAACGTCGGCCCGACCCGGGTGGAGCTTGCGACACGCACGATCTTCAACCTGCTCGGCCCGTTGTCCAATCCGGCGGGCGTGAAGCGGCAGATGGTCGGCGTGTTCTCCCGGCAATGGGTGCAGCCGCTGGCGCAAGTGCTCAAGAACCTCGGCTCTGAATCCGCCTGGGTCGTGCACGGTTCCGATGGCCTCGACGAAATCACCCTCACCGGCCCGACCTTCGTCTCCGCGCTCCACAACGGCGAGATCCGGAATTTCGAGGTGACGCCGGAGGACGCGGGCCTGCCGCGCTGCGAGGCCGGTGCACTCAAAGGCGGCGACGCCGACGCCAACGCTATCGCCTTGCAGAGCGTGCTCGACGGCAAGCCGAGCCCCTACCGTGACGTCGCGCTGATCAACGCCGCTGCCGCATTGGTCGTGGCGGGGCGTGCCAAGGACCTCAAGGAAGGCGTCGTGATCGGCGCAAAATCACTTGACAGCGGCGCGGCGAGCGCGCGGCTGAAACATTTGATCGCGGTCTCGAACGGCTGAGCTGACATGTCGGACATTTTGACCAAGATCGAAGCCTACAAGCGCGAGGAAATCGCGGCGGCCAAACGCGCGCAGCCGCTGTCGGCGGTGGAGGCGAAGGCCAAGGCGCAAGCGGCACCGCGCGGCTTCCTGCGCGCCATCAAGGCCAAGCACACCAATGGCGACTACGCGCTGATCGCAGAGGTCAAGAAGGCCTCGCCGTCAAAGGGCCTGATCCGCGCCGATTTCGATCCGCCGCTGCTCGCAAGGGCCTATGAGGCCGGCGGCGCTGCCTGCCTGTCGGTGCTGACGGACACGCCATCGTTCCAGGGCCATCTCGACTTCATGGTGGCGGCACGCGCCGCAACGTCACTGCCGGTGCTGCGCAAGGATTTCATGTTCGATACTTATCAGGTGGCGGAGGCCCGCGCGCACGGCGCCGACTGCATCCTGATCATCATGGCGGCGCTGGATGATGCCACGGCAAAAGAGCTTGAGGACGCCGCCATCACCCATGGCATGGACGTGCTGATCGAGATCCACGACCGCGCCGAGCTTGATCGCGCACTGAAGCTGCGCTCGCCGATGATCGGCGTCAACAATCGCAATCTGCGCACCTTCGAAACCACGCTTGCGACCAGCGAAACATTGGCGCCGCTGATCCCCGGCGACCGGCTGATGGTCGGCGAGAGCGGCATCTTCACGCCCGCCGATCTCGCCCGGCTCGAGCGCGTCGGCATGTCGACCTTCCTGGTCGGCGAGAGCCTGATGCGGCAAGCCGACGTTACCGCTGCGACCCGCACGCTGCTGGCGCGCGAGACCGCGCGCGCCACAGGCACGAACTGATGGCGCGTAAGCCCCCAAAGGCCAAACCGACCAAGACCGCCCCTGCCCTCACCCATATCGGCGCCTCCGGCGAGGCGCGGATGGTTGACGTGTCGGACAAGCCCGCGAGCGAGCGGCTCGCGGTCGCGGAAGGACGCGTCGTCATGACCAGGGCGACGCTTGACCTGATCGTGTCCGGCAACGCCAAGAAGGGCGACGTGCTCGGCACCGCCCGCATCGCCGGCATCATGGCCGCCAAGCGGACCGCGGAGCTGATCCCGCTCTGCCATCCGCTCGCGCTGTCGAAGGTGACGGTCGAGATCGAGCCCGACGCGAAGCTGCCGGGCTGCCTCGTCCGCGCCAGCGTGAAGGTCACGGGCCCGACCGGCGTCGAGATGGAAGCGCTCACTGCCGTCTCGGTCGCCTGTCTCACCATCTACGACATGATCAAGGCCGTGGAACGCGGCGTGCGCATCGAAGGCATCCACCTGGTCGAGAAGCTCGGCGGCAAGTCTGGCCATTACCGCGTCTGATTGCCGCTGCTACTTCAACGACGCGCTGATCGACCCGAATTTTGAATTGAGCTTGCTGCCCAGGCCGTTCACCACGGCGATGATCGCGAGCGCGATGCCGGCGGCGATCAGGCCGTATTCGCCCGCATATTGATTGCTTTTGTGAGCGTCCGTTCACGGCGCATTAACCCAGCTTGCTAACTTCGCCTCCACTCCGTTCCCGTAAACCGACGGATGTTTCGGGGGCCAAGAATTGACCCTGACGTGTGCACGACAACGATCGATCATGATGACGGGATTCGGCAGTCGCCTTTTTGACCAGGCCTTCGTGCGCAGCGGACCGATCCGCTGGCTGGTGGTGGGCGGCACGCTGCTGATCGCTGCGATCGCCGTCGGCGCGACGCTGATGGCACAGAATTTCCGCGAACGTGCGCTGCGCAGCTCCGGCCGCGAGCTGGAAAACACCGTGCTGATGCTGGCCCATCATTTCGACCAGCAATTGCAGGATTTCGCGGTCATCCAGAAAGATTTCGTCGACTACGTCCGCGCGAGCGGCATCACCAGTGCGGCGGACTATCGCAAACGCCTCTCCGGCCAGGACCTCCACCGGATGCTGCGTTCGAAGATCGAGGCACTGCCCTACATAGGCGGCGTCAATATCATCGATGCCGAAGGCAATCTGATCAATTCGTCGACGACATGGCCGGCTCCGAACGTGAACGTTGCCGATCGCGCCTATTTCCAGACCTTCCGGTACGATCCCGACGCTCCCGACGTCCTGATCGAACCACTTTACAGTCGCATCTCCGGCGCCTGGACCATCCTGATCGTGCGCAAGATCGTCGGACCGAACGGCGAATTCATGGGTGCGGTCGGACGCGGCATCGAGCCGGCAAATTTCGAAAAATTCTTCGAGTCAGCCGTGCTCGGCGAAGGCACGACGATCTCGATGCTGCACCGGGACGGCACGATGCTCGCCCGTTATCCCCATTCCAGTGAATTGATGGGACGGAATTTCAAGAACGGTCCGTTCGCGCATCAAAGGGTTTTCGGGCTCGACCATTTTACCGGCCGCTTCATGAGCCCCGTCGACGGGGAGGACCGGCTGATTTCCTCACACGCCCTGCCTCACTTCCCGATCCTGATGATGGCCACCACGACGCGCGCGACGGCCCTGACAGACTGGCGCGAGCAGATCGGCATCCTGATCTCGGTCGCGGCCTCTTCCGCGCTCGCCATCGCGGGCGTGCTGATCGCGATCGTACGCAAGCTCCTGGAGCAGCATCGTCTTTCGCGGGAACGGCTGACGCTGGAAAAGCAGCGTCTCGACCGCGCCGTCAACAACATGACCCAGGGTCTGCTGCTGTTCGACGCCTCGCAGCAGCTCGTGATCTGCAATCAGCGCTACATCGAGATGTACGGGCTGTCGGCCGAAATCGTGAGACCCGGCTGCAGCTTTCACGATATCATCGCGCACCGCAGAGCCACCGGCTCGTTCGCCGGCGATGTGGACCAATATGTCGCGCGGGTCCTGCGCGACATCCATGTGCGCAATTCTATGGTGGTCGAGACCTCCGACGGTCGCTCGATCCAGATCGTCAACGAACCGCTCACGGATGGCGGTTGGGTGGCGACGCATGAGGACATCACGGAGCGCCGGCGTATCGAGGAGCGCATCAGCCATCTCGCTCATTACGACGCGCTGACCGACCTGCCCAACCGCACCCTGTTCCACGAGCATCTGCGTCAGGAACTCAATCTGGTCGCCGGGGGCGAACAACTCGCGGTGCACTACATCGACATCGACGAGTTCAAGGGCGTCAACGACGCGCTCGGGCATCTCGTCGGCGACGAGCTCCTGAAGTCGGTCGCACAGAGCCTCCACCGCTGTGCGGGTCCGACGGACTTCGTGGCGCGCCTCGGCGGCGACGAATTTGCCATCGTCCAGAGTGCTGTGACATCGCTGGATCAGGTCAACGAGCTCGTCGCGCGGGTGTTCGAGGCCATCCGCGCGCCGTTCGACTGCATGGGACATCATCTTGCCACCGACGCCAGCATCGGCATCGCGCTGGCGCCGCAACATGGAACGGCGCTGGACCAGATCCTGAAGAACGCGGACATGGCGATGTACGCCGCCAAAGCCGCCGGACGCCGCACCTACCGCTTTTTCGAGCCGGAGATGGACGCCAAGATCCACGAGCGGCGGCAGCTCGAGATCGACCTGCGCCACGCCATCGCCCAAGGCGGGCGCGAAGGCGGCCTCGAGGTGTATTACCAGCCCTGCCTCAGCCTGAAGGACGACCGCATCACCGGCTGCGAGGCGCTGGTGCGCTGGCGCCATCCCGGGCGCGGCATGGTCTCGCCGGCCGAGTTCATTCCGATCGCCGAGGACACCGGCCTGATCAACGAGATCGGCGAATGGGTGCTGGCGACGGCCTGCCGGGACGCGGCGAACTGGCCCGACGACATCCGTCTCGCCGTCAACGTCTCGCCAGTGCAGTTCAAGAGCGGCACGCTGGCGCTGAAGATCATGGCGGCGCTTGCCGCCTCCAATTTGCCGGCGAGCCGGCTCGAGCTCGAAATCACCGAGGCGGTGCTGATCCGCGACGACGACACGGCGCTTGCGATCCTGCATCAACTCCGCGCCATCGGCGTCCGCATCGCGCTCGACGATTTCGGCACCGGCTACTCCTCGCTGAGCTATCTGCACCGCTTCCCGTTCGACAAGATCAAGATCGACCGCTGCTTCGTCAACGACATCGCCGGCCCCGACGGCTCCGCCAGCATCGTGCAGGCCGTCGTCAATCTCGCGGCCGCCCGCCGCATGACCACCACCGCCGAGGGCGTCGAGACCGAGGAGCAGCAGCGGTTGTTGCGCGCACTCGGCTGCTCCGAGATGCAGGGCTATCTGTTCAGCGCCGCAAAGCCCGCCGAAAAGGTGCTGGAGCTGTTCGCAGTTCATCGCAGCCGTCTCGCCCAGCGCGGCGGCGACGAAGGCCGCCGCCGCGAGGCGGGCTAGGGCCTGGTCTCACACAGGCGCAATTGTCGGTTCGGGAGGCCAAGCAGAAACGTCGGCGGACGGCCAAACGGCGGTGGCGGGCCCCCTAGGAATTAAAGACCATTCGGTCTATATATCGGCAATGCGCCGCCAAACCCCTGTGCAATTACCCCGTGGCCGTCCCCGAAGTTTCGACGCGGAAGCTGCGGTCGAGCAGGCGATGGGCGTGTTCTGGTCGCGCGGTTATCACGCCACGGCGCTACCCGACCTTCTCCGGGCGACGAAGCTCTCGCGTGGCAGCCTTTATGCCGCTTTCGGAGACAAGCACTCGCTGTTCTTGCGTGCGCTTGATCGCTACGTCGCCGATGCCCTGACACGGATGGATGTCGAACTCGACCCCCGCCGAGAGCCGATCGACGGCTTGCGGGCCTATCTTGCCGGTTACGTCGACCGAACGAGCGGCGCCAATGGCCGGCGCGGATGCCTGCTGGTGGCCACAGCCATGGAGCTGGCTGGCCGTGACGCTGAAGTTGATCGCCGCATCGCGAGCTTTTTCAAAGCCATGGAGGCCAGGGTGGCTGATGCGCTGTCGCGTGCGAAGGCGGCGGGCAAGCTGGCCGATGCTGTCGAGCCTTCAACTGCCGCGAAAATTCTCGTCTGTTTCGTCGAGGGGCTGCGCGTCGTCGGCAAAACGGCACCGGCGCGGATCACGTCGCAAGCCACCGTTGACGCTCTCCTCGACCGCTTCATCAGGTAGACAACCCGTTTCATCAGGTTTCGGCCGCATCCGCCGTTGGCGCGCCAATATATAGACCGAACGGTCTTGAAAGGAAGAATGCCATGTCTGCCATCCAGATCGTCTGTGCGGTGGCCGTCCCCTTGCTCTGGGGTTACCAGTTCGTCGCCATCAAAGTGGGGGTGACGGAGTTTCCGCCCCTCTTCTTCCTCGCGCTACGCTTTTTGGCCATCGCGCTGCTGGTCGTTCCGTTCGTCAAAAAGCCCGCGCGTCAGCAGTTCGGCCCCATCGCAGCTATTTCGATCTTCCTCGGTGGGCTGAACTTCGGCCTCTTCTATGTCGGCCTTGGGCTCGGCTCGGGAACCATGTCGGCCGTCGTCTATCAACTCGCCACGCCCTTCACCGTCCTGCTGGCGTGGCCGCTGCTCGCGGAGAGGCCGTCTCTCACCACTTCCGCTGGGGTGGTGCTTGCATTCGTCGGCGTGGTCGTGTTGGCGGCGGAGCCCGGCCCGTCCGCAAACGCGCTTCCACTGCTGCTCGAGGTCGGGGCAGCCTTCGCATTCGCGGTGTCCAATGTCCTGACGAAACGCTACGGCCCTTTTGACCCCCTGATGTTGATGGGATGGTCCTCGCTGCTCACGGTGCCGCAGGTCATGTTGATGTCGCTGCTCCTTGAACATGGACAACTCGCGAGCCTCGTCACGGCAGATGGACGTGGTTGGCTGGCACTCGCCTATACGATTTTTATCGGGGGAATTGTCGGGTTTGGCCTGTGGTTCTGGCTGATCGGGCGTTGCTCCATGGGCCGCGTCGCGCCCTTCGGTTTGCTGCTTCCGATGTTCGCCTTGATGTCGAGCGTGATGTTCCTTGGCGAACACATGACTTCAAAGTTGATGATCGGCGGGCTGCTCGCGATCTCCGGCGTCGCCATGACACAGTTAAGACCGAGACACAGTTAAGACCGAGCGCTCGGTCAAGCTGAACCTTGAAGTCGCATCGCTGCGACTTCGCGCCCGGCGCTGGGACGAGCGCGATGGCTGCTGAGGCCACCTTTGCGGCCACGAACCTGAGGTGAGACCGCGTCTCCAAACGAATTCGCCCGGGAGCGGTCATCCGCTCCCGGGCGATCAATACTTTACCGTCGCAAGGCTAGTTCGGCACCGCAGCCTTCGGCGCCGGCTTGGCGGCGACCGCATTCGCGGTCTGGCCGTGCAGGAAGTCGTAGGCCGTATGCAGCGCCTTGTCGTCTTTGGCTTCCGGCGGAACATAAGACTGCGATCCGGTCTGCTCGGTGCCATCGGCCGCCTGGAGATGGCCGCGCATCTGGGACTCCGCCATGGTGTCCATCCGGCCCTTCAGCTCGGGCGGCACGTCCTGGAGGATCTCGATGTCTGGCGCGATGCCCTGGGCCTGGATCGAGCGGCCCGAAGGTGTGTAGTAGCGGGCCGTGGTCAGCGCCAGTGCGCCGTTGCCGGTGCCGAGCGGAATGATGGTCTGCACCGAGCCCTTGCCGAACGAGCGCGTGCCGATCAGCGTCGCGCGCTTGTGGTCATGCAGCGCGCCGGCCACAATCTCCGAGGCCGAGGCCGAGCCGCCATTGACGAGAACCACCAGCGGCTTGCCCTTGGTGAGGTCGCCACCATGCGCGGTGAAGCGCTGGGTCTCTTCCGGATTGCGGCCGCGGGTCGAGACGACCTCGCCACGCTGCAGGAACGCACTCGACACCGACACGGCCTGGTCGAGCAGTCCGCCCGGATTGTTGCGCAGGTCCATCACGTAGCCGACCAGCTTCTCCGGCGGAACGTCCTTGGCGATCGATGCGATCGCCTTCTTCAGGCCGTCGGTGGTCTGCTCGTTGAACGAGGTGACGCGGATATAGCCGATATCGCCGTTCTCGACGTGGAAGCGCACGGGGCGCACATGGATGATCTCGCGCTTGATCGCGACGTCGAGCGGGGCGTCGGCCCCCTTGCGCACGATCGTGAGCTTGGTCTGGGTCTCGACCGGCCCCTTCATCTTGTTGACGGCCTGCTCGAGCGTCATGCCCTGCACGGCATCGCCGTCGATCTTGCTGATCAGGTCACCCGACATGATGCCTGCCTTCGAGGCCGGCGTGTCGTCGATCGGCGAGACAACCTTAACCAGGCCGTCCTCCATCGTGACCTCGATGCCGAGCCCGCCGAACTCGCCGGAGGTGGTCTCCTGCATCTCGGTCCAGGCCTTGTCGTTCATGTAGCGCGAGTGCGGATCGAGCGAGGTCACCATGCCGGTGATCGCACCTTCGATCAGCTTGGCATTGTCAGGCTTCTCGACATAGCTCGCCTTCACCCGCTCGAACACTTCGCCGAACAAATTGAGCTTGGAATAGGCGTCATCCGCGCTCGCTGCCGCCCGTGCCGCCCACACGCCGCCGTGCGGACTGGCTACCAGAAGGGTCAGACACGCTCCGGTGAGCGCGCCCAGTGGAAACAGCAGGGTTTTCCGCATGGATAGGCTGGCCTTTTTGCTTCGCGGTTCGGTGGGGCTGGAGAGCCGCCATGCAAATGGCGATCCAGCCTGCTTCTCACAATACCATTCTGGTTTCTTCAAGGCCGGGATGCCACGCCGGCGGGTACACCGTAAAAATCGCTTCGTCCGGACCTAAACTTTCGGCAACGTTGCAGGACCCGGTTCGTGCGCAGCGGGGGTCGGCCGGCCGGCCCACGCCTCGCAGCCATGCCATTTTAGGATGGTTTTAGCGCCCCGGACGGGTTAGGCGATGAGGGAAGGCTTCAAATTCTCGGGAGGATAACAATGAACGAAGCACCCCGCATCCAACCGGACAGGAACGTCGAGCTCGGCGCCAGCACCGAGCCGTTCCAGAATCTGCATGAATTCATCCGGAAAGCGCGTTCCAACCTCAACCAGAATGCCTGGGATTATATCGTCGGCGCGGCCGAGACCGAGACCACGATGCGTCGCAACCGCATGGCGCTGGACGAGATCGCCTTCCGCCCGCGCGTGCTGCGCGATGTCCGCAAGGTCACCGGCTCGGTCGAACAGTTCGGCCGCAAGATGCGCCTGCCGGTGGTACTCGCCCCTGTCGGCGCGCTCGAGATCTTCGATCCGGATGGTGCGGCGAGCGTGGCACGCGCCTGCGGCACTTTCGGTGCGGCGCATATGCTCAGTTCCGTGTCCGAGCCCGGCCTAGAAAAGACCGCCGAAGCTGCGCCGGACGCGTTGCGCCTCTACCAGCTCTACGTGCGCGGCGACGACGCCTTCGTCACCGACGTCGTCAGCCGGGCTGAGAAGAACGGCTACGCCGCCTTCTGCCTGACCGTCGATACCGCTCATTACAGCCGTCGCGAACGTGACATCGCCAAGCGCTACGTTCGCGAGAGCCGCCTGCGCGCCACCGGCGGCGATTACCAGAAGGGTCTGGAGTGGCGGACGGTGAAGATGATCAAGGACAAGTTCAAGATCCCGCTGATCCTCAAGGGCATCGCGACGCCGGAGGACGCGCTGATCGCGATCGATCACGGCGTCGAATGGATCTACGTCTCCAACCATGGCGGCCGTCAGCTCGATCACGGTCGCGGCGCCATGCACGTGCTGCCCGAGATCGTCGAGGCCGTGAACGGCCGCGCCAAGATCATGGTCGATGGCGGCATCTGTCGCGGCACCGACATCGTCAAGGCGATCGCGGCGGGCGCCGACCTCGTCGGCATCGGCCGGCTGCAATGCTGGGCGCTGGCGGCGGCCGGCGAAGCCGGCGTGGCCCGCATGCTGGAGCTGCTCGAGGACGAAGTGCTGCGCTGCCTCGGCCTCTTGGGTGCGACCTCGTTCGCCGAGGTCAATAAATCCTGCCTGCACCAGGCGACCGCAACCAACGCGCCGAGTGTGTTCAGCGCGTTTCCGCTGTTCGACCACGAGCCGTATCGATACTGAGTGAAAGGACGCAGGTGACATCGCTCTCTCCCGGCAGCGCGGATGCGCTTCTGTTCGATCTCGGCCGCGTGGTGCTCGATATCGATTTCTCCAAGGCGATCGCCTGCTGGGCGGGACATGCCGGCTGCAAGCCTGAAGCCATCGTCGCGCGCTATGTGCGGGACAGCGAAGCCTATCGGCTGCACGAGATGGGGAAGATCAGCGATGAGGATTATTTCGCCTCACTGCGAGCCTCGCTCGGTATCGGCATTTCGGACGCGCAGTTCCTGGAAGGCTGGAACGCGATCTTCGCCGGCGAAATGCCTGACATCGCCGAGCTGCTGCCGCGCGCAGCGAAGCAGATGCCGCTCTACGCTTTCTCCAACACCAACCGGCCGCACGTGGACCATTTCTCAAGGGAATATGCCGACCTCCTCGGCCATTTCCGCGAGCTGTATTTGTCGTCCAGCATCGGCTTGCGCAAACCGGATGCGGACGCCTTCGACCACGTCGTTGCGGCGATCGGCGTGCCCGCCGGGCGCATCGTGTTCTTCGACGATCTTGCCGAAAACATCGAGGGAGCGCGGGCGCGCGGCTTGACGGCGGTGCATGTGACCTCGCCACGTGACGTCGGGAACGCGTTGAAGGCATTGGGCATCTGACGACGAGGCGTCGTCGCGAAACCCTTGGCGGCACGGCCAACGGGAACAATTTTGAAAAAAATTGAGGAACCCAATCACTTTGTGCATTTTTATACAGAGTTCCCGGAACGGAATACCGCCTTCCGGACTCTTAGAGTCCGTTGGGACTTCTACGGACGGATGCATCATCGTGCTGGGCAAGACCTACCTCACCAAGCAGGCCTCTCTTCTTCTTGAATTCGCCAGGACAACTTCAGATTCGGACCTTTCCGCCAAGCTCGTGAGCAAAGCCGCGGACCTGAAATCTCAGGCTGATCCGCTGCCCGACAAGGATCAGGGACCCAAGGCGCCCGACGTAACTCCCGGGCAGCCAGGGAGCTGATCGATCCAGGCCCGGGGCGCTCGTCGTTCTCGCCTTGCCGTGATTTTCGTCGCTCCCATGACCACTCTCCTGCCGATCTGTCGGGTTCTTTGGATCATGCCGCGACGCGCTTGATCCTGCCTTCCGGAACAATGTGAAGCGGCGGGATGACTGCGCCCGCTTAGCCGTTTTTGCCTCTGCGCCCGCGCTCGGCTAGAAGACGTGCGGAACATTCGCCCGAACGTGCCGAGCAGGAGTTTTCGCCGTGGCCTTGATGCCGGTTTCTGACGCGCTTGCCGCGGTGCTGGCGGGTGCAGAGCCGCTGCCGGAAGAAATGATTTCCCTCGACGAGGCCTACCATCGCGTGCTCGCGCGTGACGTCGCGGCGCGGCGCACGCAGCCGCCGCAGGCGATGTCGGCGATGGACGGCTACGCGGTGCGCGCGGCCGATGCCGCGACGATCGATTCGGAACTCACCGTCATCGGCGAAGTCGCGGCAGGCCGACCGTTCGCGGGGACGGTCGGCGCCGGCGAGGCCGTGCGGATCTTCACCGGCGGCGTCGTTCCCTTTGGCGCGGACGCCGTCGTGATCCAGGAGGACACGGTCGCCGCCGGCAAGCGTATCACGATCAAAGAAGCCGCCATCGCCGGACGGCACATCCGCGCCGCCGGCGTCGATTTCCGCGAGGGCGACGTGCTCCTGCGCAAGGGAAGTCGTCTCACCGAGCGCGACCTCGCGCTCGCCGCCGGGATGAACCATCCGCACCTTGCCGTTTTCAGGCGTCCGAGGGTCGCGATTCTCGCCACCGGCGACGAGCTGGTGATGCCGGGCACCACGCCCGGCCACGGCCAGATCGTCTACTCCAACGGCTACGCCCTGCACGCGCTCGCCCGCAGCGAGGGCGCCGAGACCATCGACCTTGGTATTGCCGCCGACACGCTGGAGGCGACCACCGCCGGCATCCGCCGCGCCCGCGAGAGCGGCGCCGACATCCTGATCACGACCGGCGGCGCATCGGTCGGCGACCACGATCTGGTCCAGCAGGCACTGAGGGAGGAAGGCATCGCACTGGCGTTCTGGAAGATCGCGATGCGGCCAGGCAAGCCGATGATGCACGGGCGGCTCGGCGCAATGGGGGTGATCGGCCTGCCGGGCAATCCCGTGTCGTCCTACGTGTGCGCTTTCCTGTTCATGGTGCCGCTGATTCGCGCCCTGTCGGGCCGTTCGGTGATTCACCATCGCCGTGAACGCGCCGTGCTCGGCCGCGAAATCGGCGCCAACGACCAGCGCGAGGACTATCTGCGCGCGCATCTGGAGGAGCGTGACGATGGCACGCGCGTCGTTCTTCCCGTCAATCATCAGGACTCTTCGCTGCTTGCGAATCTCGCTGCAGCACAGGTACTTCTCGTGCGCGCACCGTTCGCGCCGAAGGCCGAGGCCGGCACGGCTTGCGAAGTGTTGCGGCTCCCCGTCTGAGCGTCCCGCAATGCGCGTTCCGCGAACTTTGCTCTGTTCACGGTAAATTAAGCAGTTGCGGAACATGTATCGAACATATAGTGTCCGTTCATGATTTGTTTCGAGTATGTAGCGGCTTATTGCCGAACTCTGCGTCTCGGAATCGGACGACATCAACCGGGGGACTTTGGTCGAGATGTTAACGCGCAAACAATACGAGCTTCTGCGGTTCATCAGTGAACGTCTGAAGGAAAGCGGCGTGCCGCCCTCCTTCGACGAGATGAAGGATGCGCTCGATCTGCGCTCGAAGTCGGGCATCCATCGCCTGATCACGGCGCTCGAGGAGCGTGGCTTCATCCGACGCCTGCCCAACCGCGCCCGTGCGATTGAAGTCATCAAGCTGCCGGAGCTCCAGGCAGCCGCCGGCAGCCGCCGCGGCTTCACGCCGAGCGTCATCGAGGGCAATCTCGGCAAGGTGCGTGCGAGCTCCAGCCTGCCCGCGGACGACGGCGAACGTCCCGTCGCGGTGCCGGTGATGGGCCGCATCGCGGCCGGCACGCCGATCGAGGCGTTGCAGACCCGCAGCCATACGATCAGCGTGCCGCCCGACATGCTCGGCTCGGGCGAGCATTACGCGCTCGAAGTGCGCGGTGATTCCATGGTCGAGGCCGGCATCCTCGACGGCGACATGGCGCTGATCCAGCGCAACGAGAGCGCCGATACAGGCGACATCGTGGTGGCGCTGATCGACGACGAGGAAGCGACGCTGAAGCGCTTCCGCCGCCGCGGCGCCTCGATCGCGCTCGAGCCCGCCAACGCAGCCTATGAGGTCCGCATCCTGCCGCCCAACCGGGTGAAGATTCAAGGCAAGCTGATCGGGCTTTACCGGAAGTACTGATACCGGGAGTCCTTGATACCGGGAGTCCTTAATATCGGGAGTACTTCATACCGGAGGTGCCTGGCGCCTCGCGCGCTTCCTACCGGCATCGCCGGTCAGCGATTGGAGCGGATCATCGTCGTCTCCGGCTGGGTAGTCTTTCTGGTTCTGCACAGACTATCCGGCCCCTCCTTCGGCGCTGGCTCCTCGCGACGCCCACGAAACAGCACCGCTTCAAACGGCACCGCTTCGCGGCTCGAGTGTTCGAGGAAACACCATCCAGCGATCAAGCTCGACCGTTGCAGTTAAGCCGGCGATATTCGCGCACGCGCCTCCCGAATGCATCGCAACTCGCTTTGTTCCTATTGAATTCGGGAAAGATAATGTGATCGCGGCTCCCGGAAACCAGCCGCAGATTTGCCCACAACCAAGCAGAGCGTTCATGCTTCAACTCTGATAGAGGCCTGCGCCTCGATTAAGAGACGCGGGTTGCTATCCCAGCATGAGGAGCACCCGATGTGTGACTACAGCCTGCATGCCGTCGCGTCGCGCCCCGCCGAAGTCGGCGAGACGATCGTCACGACAAGCTTCCGCGGCACCTCGACGCGCGGCTTCGCCTCGGCAGCCGATCCGTCTGTTGCCGTCTGCCTGCTGCCGGGAACGGAGCTCGCCTTCGCCGACGACGTTCGCTACGACAATCGCTGGATCTGGACGCGCACCATCAATTCCCGCGTGGGCAAGTTCGGCAAGATCGACCCGCACGTTCCCGACCGCCATCATGATGCGATCGAATTCCCGGACGGCAAATACGTGCTGGTGACGCAGCTCGTCGAAGGCCAGCGCGCGACCGTTCTGCAACTGCCGGTGACTCAGTCGGTCACCGAGCGCGAGCACAAGGCGCAGATTACCGCCGACCGGCAGCCGACCGTCAGGCACCTGCCGATCGGCTGACACAGCCGCCTCCGGCTACGAGGTCGGGGGTCAGGATTGAATTGCCATCGCCGGCCGTGGCCGGCGAGATGGTACGGCTTGCGTCCGCGAAATCCAATCGGATGGACCAAGCCCGCACCTCTCCGCCGCACGAAGTTTGAGCCGCCCTGCCTGAATTTTGAACGTCCGCTTCGCAGCCAAATGACCGATGCTGTCAGGGCTTGAGACGGCGGACACGCTCGATGAAAACCTTCCTTCGCGTCGTTGAACTCTGGGTGCCCGATCGGACGCGCACGCGGCTGGAGTTTGGTGGCGGTCTCTGTGGCGAAGGGCTGTCCGCGTTCAAGGCCGTCAGCGAAGAGCTGCACTTCGGATATGACGAGGGACTTCCGGGCAAGGCCTGGGCCGTGGGCCACCCCGTGATCCTCACCAAATTCGCCAACTCCTATTTCAAACGGACCGATCAGGCGCTCGCGGCCGGCCTCACCTGCGGCGTCGCGGTGCCGGTGTTTGCGGGTGAATTCCTGCAAGCCGTCATGGTGCTGTTCTGCGGCGAGGACGAAGCGCATGTCGGGGCGATCGAGCTCTGGCACAACGACCCTGATGCCTCCCACGAGATGGGGCTTGTCGACGGCTATTACGGCACCGCCGACATGTTTGAATTCAACTCCCGCCACACCAAATTTCCTCGCGGCTTTGGCCTGCCTGGCCGCACCTGGAAGGCGGGCCTGCCGCTGATCATAAAGGACCTGCACGACGCCAGGAGTTTTCTGCGCTGGGAGGACGCGGCCAAGGTCGGGATCAATTTCGGCGTCGGCGTGCCCTATCGGACGGGCGCGGACCAGACCTGGGTCCTGACATTCCTCTCCGCGCAGGCCACGCCGATTGCGCGACGCTTCGAGATCTGGATCCCGAACGAGACCCGCTCGGCACTGGTGTTCCGCGCCGGCGATTGCAGCGCGCAGACCGACCTTGCCGCGCTCTATGCGGATAAATCCATTGCCAGAGGCGAAGGCAGCATCGGCGGGGCCTGGGCCACCGGCATGCCCGCGCTCAACGCCGATCTAGTGCATGACGGCTCGGTCGCCGGTCTCGAAGCCTGCACATCCGGACTGAGCCGAATGGTGGCCCTGCCGGTCATCGGCAATTCCAGGCTCGACGCCGTACTGGCCTGGTACTTGTAACCGATCCAATCAATCGTCGGCCTGCAAGTCGGTCTCCGCCGGCGTTGCGTCCTTGATGCGGGGCGCGATCGCCTTCGGCGCAAGGCTGCCGTCGAAATCTCCCTCGCCTGCGCCGGCCGGCAACCAGGGGCGGCTCGTGCCTCTCGCCCTCACCGCGTGAACCGCAAAGCCGTCACCACGTTGCGTCAACGCCAGCGCACTCTGGCTGGCGAGCCGTTGCCGATCGACCACCATCGCCGCGCAATCGGGTGGCGCGGGGCGCGTCGTCACCACCAGCGCGGCCCGACTGCAATCGTCCGCGAGAGCGTCGACGCGCAGTGCCAGCGCGACCAACCTTCCGTCGGCCAGTGGCGTCACGCAGCCGGATTCGTCACAGGACACGCCATCGGCCAGAGAGGCTCGGCCCGCATCGCGCGGATCGGCGTCGGCAGCGAGCCATTCCTTGAGCAGAAAGCTGTCCTTGCTCGTCCTGATCAGGTGCAGATATCCGTCCCTGCCCCGCACCGCGACGCTCGCGCCATCCCCGGCAATCAGGATGTCGGGCTGCCGCGCCGACAGTCCCCAGAGGATCGCTGCCAGCAGCACCAGGGCGCCGGACCAGCGTAGCGGCGTGCGCAACAAGCCCAGCAGGATGATTCCCAGGCTCGCCGCGATCAGCGGCGCGATCCCGAACGCCGAGATGCGGCCGACGGCGCCCGGCAATGCCGCGACCCAGCGCGAGACCGCGACCATCCAGTCGATGCCGATCCCCATCAGCCACCAGAACACGCTGTCCAGCCCGAACGGCGCAGCAAGCAGCCCCAACAATCCCGCCGGCATCACCAGCGCCGAGACCACCGGCATCGCGCCCAGATTGGCAAGCACGCCAAACGGCGTGACACGGTGGAAATGGAAAGCGGCGTAGGGCGTGGTCGCAAGTCCCGCAATCAGCGAGGCCATGAACAGCATCGCGATCTCGCGGCCACCCCACATCGCAATGCGCGCGGTCGCCGAATGGTCCGGTGAGGCAAACAAATTGGGCATGCCGATCTGCACCAAGGCGACGAGCCCGAGCGTTGCCGCAAACGACATCTGAAAACTCGGATGCACCAGTGCTTCCGGCGCGACCGCCAGCACGATCAGCGCGGCGACAGCAAGCGTGCGAAAGGTGATGGCGCGGCGATCGACCATCACCGCGATCAGCACCACCGCCGTCATGAAGAACGATCTTTGCGTTGCGACCTCCGCGCCTGACAGCAGCAGGTAGAACGCAGCAGCGACCAGCGCGGCGGCCGCCGACCATTTCTTGATGGCGAAGCCCGCCGCAAGTCCCGGGATCAGAGCGAGCAGCGCGCGCACCGCGAAGAACACGACACCGGCAACGACGGCCATGTGATAACCGGAAATCGAGAGCACGTGGCCGAGACCGGAGATGAACATCGCATCGTTGACGGGCGTGGTGATCGCATCGCGCCGCCCGGTAAGCAGCGCGGTCGCGATCGCCCTGTTGTCGCCGTCGAGCGTCGCCCGGATGCGGGCATCGATCGCATCGCGCAGGCCTTGCATGAAGGCCGCATAACGCAGCCGCAAGCCGGCGGTCTCGGGCGGCGGCGCCACCGTGATTGCGCCCATCGCAAAGCCGGAGGCGCCGATGCCCTGGAAGAACATGTCACGCGAAAAGTCGTAGCTGCCGGGCCGCACCGGCGCGAGCGGCGGCATCAGCCGTGCCTTCAGCTGAACGAAACTACCGACCTCCGGCGCGGTGCCTTTGCGGACCGACAGGCGCACGCGCTCAAGTCTGACGTCGCTGCGTTGCGCCTCCATCGCCGTGACGCGCAGCACGAAACGATCGGTACGCTCGCGGATGTCGCGGGCCTCGACAAAGCCCGACAACGACACCGAATAGAGCGCCTTTGCCAGCACCGGGTGGGCGATGCGCGCCGTCTTCCAGGTCGCGACGGCAAAGCCGGCCGCGACCGCCGCGATCATGATGGCTGGGGCGAACAGCCGGCTCCGCCGCAACAGAGCCGCGCCAAGCAGGAGTGCGATGGCGGTGGTGGCAACGACCCACAGCACCGGCTCGTGATCGGCAGAGAAATAAAGCGCGATGCCGCAGCCAAACGCGACGGGCACCCACGGCAACAGCCGCCCGGCGCCAGCCTCGGCGCGTAGCCATGCGCGGAGGGTCGCGGCCAGCGAGGTCCAGAGGTCGAGGCCTGCAGGCACGAGGCCGCCCGCGAACGCGGTGCGGCCCGCGGGCCACGTCCCTGCGATCCCCTGCGACCGTACCGGCCGGCCCGGCTCCGCCATTTCCTGCACTCGATGATACGCAACGAAGTCAGAAGCTACCGGAACGTGCAGGCGGGCGGATAGCGGTACAGATCAGGAACGAAAGGGCGCGGCCGCTACTTTTCCTCTTCCATCGTCACGGCGACATCGGCCTTGGCCGACAGCCGGACCTTGTTGCCCTCGATATCGGCGACGAGGCCCTTGTCGATGAAGTGGTGATGCCCCTTGTGGCTGCCCTCGCCGCTGTCCTTCTTGGTCAGCTTGATGCGATTGCCTTCGACCTTGTCGACGGTGCCGATGTGGACGCCATCGGCGCCGATGACTTCCATATGCTCTGCGATGTTCTGCATGGTGGGTTCCTTGTTGGGCCCACCCCAACGCACGGGGCGCACGTTCGTTCTCTCACGAGAATGACGAAGTCGTGTGCCCGCTGGTCAGATCAGCGGCGCCTGCGACGAAGCATGATGATTGACGATCTTCCAGTCGCCGTCCTCGCGCATGATGACCCAGCTCATCTTGACCACGAGATCGGGGCGCTCGCCGGCGAGATCGAACGAGATGGTTGAGGCCATATTGATCAGATCAGGACCTGCCTGCGCCGCCTTCACTTCGGAGAACACCGCGCTCGGTTTGCGCCAGCGCGGCAGGCCGTTGAAATAGTCGGCAACGCCATCCCTGCCCCGGTAGAGCTTCGGGTTCGAGCCGAAGAAGAACGCACTCTTCGCATAGAGCGATGACAGCGCGGCCGCATCGAGCGCGGCGAAGCCGGCGCACCATTTCGCGATGATGGCGGAAACGATCGCGTCGGCTTCGTCGTTCATTGTGGTCCCTCAGCCTTTGGCAACTTCCTTCGCGAACGTGTCGCGCAGGCCGATGGTCCTGGAAAATACCGGCTTGCCGGGCGTCGAGTCCTTGTCGCGCACGAAATAGCCCTGGCGCTCGAACTGCATCGGCTCGGTCGAATTGCTTTCCGCGACCGATGCCTCGACGCGGGCATCAGCGAGAATTTCCAGCGACTGCGGATTGAGATCGGCGGCGAAGTTCGAGGCGTCCGGGCTCGGATTGGCAAACAGCTGGTTGTAGACGCGGATTTCCGCGGGCACGGATGTTGCCGCCGACAGCCAGTGCATGGTGGCCTTGACCTTGCGGCCGTCGGGCGCGTTACCGCCCTTGGTCGCGGGATCGTAGGTGCAGCGCAGCTCCACCACTTCGCCGGCATCATTCTTGATCACGCCGGTGCACTTGACGAAATAGGCATAGCGCAACCGCACTTCGTTGCCCGGCGACAGACGGAAGAACTTTTTCGGCGGGTTCTCCATGAAGTCGTCCTGCTCGATATAGAGCTCACGGCCGAACGTGATCTTCCGGGTGCCGGCAGAGGGATCGTCCGGATGGTTGATCGCCTCGAGCTCCTCGGTCTGCCCTTCCGGATAGTTCTCGATCACGACCTTGAGCGGCTTCAGCACCGCCATCCGCCGCTGCGACGTGCGGTTGAGCTCCTCGCGAATGCAGAACTCGAGCATGCCGACGTCGACGACGCTGTTGGCCTTCGCCACGCCGATGCGCTTGACGAATTCGCGAAGGGCGGCCGGCGGCACGCCGCGGCGGCGCATCCCCGCCATGGTCGGCATGCGCGGATCGTCCCAGCCCGCGACATGGCCCTCGCGGACGAGCTGGGTCAGCACGCGCTTGGACAGCAGCGTGTAGGTCAGGTTCAGCCGCGCGAATTCGTACTGGTGCGGCTTCGAGGGCACCGGCAGCTTCTCGATGAACCAGTCATAGAGCGGCCGGTGATCCTCGAACTCCAGCGTGCAGATCGAGTGCGTGATGCCCTCGATCGCGTCCGACTGGCCGTGGGCATAATCGTAGCTCGGATAGATGCTCCACTTGGTCCCGGTGCGCGGATGGTGCGCATGCAGGATGCGGTACAGCACGGGGTCGCGCAGATTGATGTTGCCCGCACCCATGTCGATCTTGGCCCGCAGCACGCGCGCGCCGTTCGGGAATTCGCCCGCCTTCATGCGACGGAACAGGTCGAGGTTTTCATCCACGCTGCGGTCGCGGAACGGCGAGTTCTTGCCGGGCTCGGTCAGCGTGCCGCGCGCAAGACGGATCTCCTCCTGGGTCTGGTCGTCGACATAGGCGAGCCCGTCTCGGATCAGCTGCTCCGCCCATTCATAGAGGCGGTCGAAATAGTCCGAAGCGAAGAACAGGTTCTTGCCCCAGTCGAAGCCGAGCCAGCGCACGTCGGCCTGGATGGAATCGATATATTCCTGCTCTTCCTTGACCGGATTGGTGTCGTCGAAGCGCAGATGGCAGCGGCCCGGAAACTCCTGGGCGATGCCGAAATTGAGCGCGATCGACTTGGCGTGGCCGATATGGAGATAGCCGTTCGGCTCCGGCGGGAACCGGGTCACGATCTCCTTGTATTTGGCCTGGTCGAGGTCGGCCTGGATGATGTCACGAATGAAATCGCGCCCAACCTCGTTCGCCACCGGTTCTGTCATTACGAAAATCCTGTAGGGAAATCAGCGGCCCTTCTGCCAAATTCGGAACGCTGAGCCAAGGGCTTAAGCGATGCCTTAAACCGTCCGCTGCCGGGCTTTAGTTATGCACCGGTCCTGATATATACCACCGCCTCCAATGCATAGGCCTTGCCAAGAATGACCTCTCCCGTCGTCACCCGCTTCGCTCCCTCGCCGACCGGCTTCCTCCATATCGGGGGCGCGCGCACGGCGCTGTTCAACTGGCTCTATGCGAAGAAGCACGGCGGCAAGATGCTGCTCCGGATCGAGGATACCGACCGGGAGCGCTCCACGGAGGCGGCGATCGGCGCCATCCTCGACGGCCTGAAATGGCTGGAGCTCGGCTGGGATGGCGACGTCATCTATCAGTTCAGCCGCGCCGCCCGCCACCGCGAGGTCGCCGAGCAGCTGCTCGCCGAGGGCAAGGCCTATCGCTGCTACGCCACCGCCGAGGAGCTCACCGCGATGCGCGAGAAGGCGCGCGCGGAAGGCCGCACCCGCCTCTATGACGGCCTGTGGCGCGACCGCGATCCGGCGACGGCCCCAACCGACGTGAAGCCCACCATCCGGCTCCGCGCGCCCCAGACAGGCGAGACCGTGATCGAGGATCAGGTCCAGGGCCGCGTGGTCTGGCAGAACGAGAATCTCGACGATCTCGTCCTGCTGCGCGGCGATGGCAACCCGACCTACATGCTCGCGGTGGTGGTCGACGATCACGACATGGGCGTCACCCATGTCATCCGCGGCGACGACCATCTGATCAACGCGGCCCGGCAAAAGCAGATCTACGACGCGATGGGCTGGACGCTGCCGAGCATGTCCCACATCCCCCTGATCCATGGCCCGGACGGCTCAAAACTCTCCAAGAGGCACGGCGCGCTTGGCGTCGATGCCTACCGCGCCATGGGATACCTCCCGGCCGCGCTCCGCAACTATCTCGTCCGGCTCGGCTGGAGCCATGGCGACCAGGAAATCTTCTCGACCGAGGAGATGATCGCGGCGTTCGACCTCGCCAGCGTCGGCCGCGCAGCAGCGCGCTTCGATTTCGCCAAGCTGGAAAACCTCAACGGCCACTACATCCGCAATGCCGACGATCAATCACTCGTGAAGATGTTCGAGGACGTGCTGGACCACGTCGTGCCCAGCCGCGACGAGCTTAAGGCCAAGTTAAACGACACCACGCGCGCGCAGCTGCTGAAGGCCATGCCGGCGCTGAAGGAGCGCGCCAAAACGCTGATCGAGCTGATCGACGGCGCGTATTTCATCTTCGCCGACCGGCCGCTGGAGCTCGATCCGAAGGCGGCAGCGCTGCTGACGCCCGAGAACCGCAAGCTGATCGGCCAGCTTCATTCCGCGCTGGAGAAAGTCGAGACGTGGAGCGCGGCCAATGCGGAAGCCGCGCTGCGCGCCTTTGCCGAGGAAAATAGTCTCAAGCTCGGCGCGGTCGCCCAGCCGCTGCGGGCGGCGCTGACGGGACGGACGACGTCGCCCGGCATATTCGAGGTTTTGGACGTCCTGGGACGCCAGGAAAGCCTGGGCCGGCTTAAAGACCAAGCCACGGAATAGGCCGAGGACCACGCTAAGGACCGGGGCCAAGGACCAGGCTACGACGTAAGTCGACCATGCGCGGCGCCATCTTGCAGCGCACACAGCAATAATATACCCATCTCAGCCGTACCTTCTGGAACATCCGGCCTGCCCTGCGATATCTCATCGGGGCCTCCGGGTCCGGCCCGTTTCACCATACATCGGGGACCTCTGATGGACGCAAAACCAAGCAATAAGACCGCCACACTGACGGTCGGAAATAAGAATTTCGATCTTCCGATCCACAGCGGCAGCATCGGGCCCGACGTCATCGATATCGGCAAGCTCTACGGCCAGTCCGGCCTGTTCACCTACGACCCGGGCTTCACCTCGACCGCGAGCTGCCAGTCCAAGATCACCTATATCGACGGTGACGCGGGCGTGCTGGAATACCGCGGCTATCCGATCGAGCAGCTCGCCGAGAACGGCGACTTCCTCGAGACCTGCTATCTGCTGCTGTTCGGGGAGCTTCCGACCGCCGCGCAGAAGAAGGATTTCGACGACCGCGTGATCCATCACACGATGGTGCACGAGCAGATGGCCCGCTTCTTCCAGGGCTTCCGCCGCGACGCCCATCCGATGGCGATCATGGTGGCGGCTGTCGGCGCGCTCGCCGCATTCTATCACGACTCAACCGACATCAACGATCCGAAGCAGCGCATGATCGCCTCGATGCGCATGATCGCCAAGATCCCGACGCTGGCTGCGATGGCCTACAAGTACACGGTCGGCCAGCCCTTCGTGTATCCGAAGAACTCGCTGAAGTTCGCCGAGAACTTCCTGCACATGTGCTTCGCGGTGCCGTGCGAGGACTACAAGATCAACCCGGTGCTGGCTGACGCGCTGGACAAGATCTTCATCCTGCACGCCGACCACGAGCAGAACGCCTCGACCTCGACCGTGCGTATCGCCGGCTCCTCCGGCGCCAACCCGTTCGCCTGCATCGCCGCCGGCATCGCCTGCCTGTGGGGCCCGGCGCATGGCGGCGCCAACGAAGCAGCGCTGGCGATGCTCGCCGAGATCGGCTCGGTCGACAAGATCCCCGAGTTCATCGCCAAGGTGAAGGACAAGAACTCTGAAGTCCGCCTGATGGGCTTCGGTCACCGCGTCTACAAGAACTACGATCCGCGCGCCAAGATCATGCAGAAGATGTGTCACGCCGTGCTCAAGGAGACCGGCCATGGCGACGATCCGATGCTGAAGGTGGCGCTCGAGCTCGAGAAGATCGCGCTCAGCGACCAGTACTTCATCGACCGCAAGCTCTACCCGAACGTCGATTTCTATTCGGGCATCACGCTGAAGGCGATGGGCTTCCCGGTCTCGATGTTCACCGTGCTGTTCGCGGTCGCCCGCACCGTCGGCTGGATCAGCCAGTGGAGCGAGATGATCGAGGATCCGCAGCAGAAGATCGGCCGTCCCCGCCAGCTCTACACCGGCGTCACCAAGCGCGACTACGTCGCGATCAACAACCGCAAGTAAGGTCGACCCCATCACGGCTTTCGAAACGGCGCCATCTCCGGATGGCGCCGTTTTTGTTTTGCGCCGACACAATCTTGCTGCCGCGCACAACAACAAGTCGGCGCGATGGGTCGTCCGACGCTTGACGGCGAAACGCTTCGCGCGCAAATTCTTACTCTAAGTAAGAATGACGACAGGGATGGAAATGCCGGAGCAGCCGAGAAGTCGGCGGCAGACGCGTGCTGCCATTTTGACTCATCTGCTTCAGTCAGGCGGGTCGTTTCGCCCGCCGCTGGCCAAGGCCGTGCGCCTGTCGGAAGCGAGCCTGTCGCGCATCCTGTTCGACCTGAAGGCCGAAGGCCTGATCGAGGAAGTGCGGCGCCCTGCCCCTTACGTCGGTGGCCCGACGGGCCTCGTGTCGCTCGATGGCGAGGTGGCGCTCGCGGCCTTCGAGCTGACCACCCAGCGGCTCAGCGTCGGCGTCGGGGGCATGTCGGGCGAACTGCACCATACCGGGCATGTGCCGCTGCCGAAGACGCCGACCGCAGCGACCGTCGGCCGGGCGTTTCGCGAGGCAATGACATTGCTGCACGACTGGACGCGGCGCCGACGCATCCCCCTCGCGCAGATCGGCGTCTCCATTCCGGGTCTCGGCCGGCTGGGCGCGTCAGGGAATCCGATCATTCCCTGCGACATCGGGCGTATCAGTGAGATGTTCGGCGAGAACTTTGCCGGCGTGCCGGTCGAGTTCACCAATTCGGTCGTCGCGCACGCCATCTTTCATCGCTGCCGCACGGAGAACTATCCGTTCAGCGGCGCGCATCTCTTCGTCTTCGTCGGTCAGGGCGTCGCGGGCACCTGGATGGATAATCCGATCGAGGACGATGCCCTCCAGCCGGTCGAGCTCGGCCACATGGTGTTCGGAGGCGACGGACCAATTTGCCGCTGCGGTCATCATGGTTGCGTCGAGGCCTATACGTCGCTTCCCGCCCTGGCCGAGCTTCTTGGCGTCGCCGAAGCCGAGTTGCTTGAACTCGGCAGCGAATGGGTCACCGCAATGCCGCTCTCGTCGCGCGTGCGGCAGGAATTGCGCCGGCGGCTATTCCGGCTTGGTCTTGCGATCGGCAACACGCTGAACGTGAAGCCTTGCAAGGGCGTCGCGATCAGCGGCTGGCCGTCGCTTCTCGCCGAGGACGATCGCAGCGCGCTCGTCGAGGGGATCGACGCCTGCCTGTTGGGCGGCCGCAAGCACGCGCAAGTGTCGCTCGCTTTCGTGCCGCCATCGAATGGCAACGATCCGCGGGCGGCGCTGGCATTTGCGGCTTTCTGCCTCGCTTGCCGCGGCGGCATGCCGGCCGCATCGAGCGAGGCCGCCTGAGATATCTGATGCCGCGCGGCGCTCGCGCGAAAGAGTTCACACCGGGAGGAACTTGCCATGCCGATCACGACAACAAGGCGCCAACTGCTCGCCGGATCTGCGGCCGCGCTCGCGCTGCCGGCATTTGCCCGCGCGCAAAGCGCGATCAAGCCGCGTCTGACTGCGATCTCGCAATGGTCCGCCGGCAGCGATGGTGCCGCCATCACGGCGCTCGGCAAGAAATTCGAGGAGAAAGGCGGGATTTGGCAGCACTCGCCCGTCCCCGGCTTCACCACCGAGATGATGAACAAGCTGCGTGCCCAGATCATGGCCGGCGATCCACCGGCCTGCTCGCAGCTCAAAGGTCCCGAGATCGCGGCCTGGTCCAAGATTGCCCCAACCGTCGATCTCGACGCCGTCGTCGCTGCCGCCGGATACGAAAAGGTTGTCGCTCCAGACCTTGCAAAATTGCACAAGCCGGGGGGCAAGTGGATTGCACTGCCGTTGCAGATCTACAGCACCAACATGCTGTTTCTCTCCAAACGCGCGATGGACAAGGCCAAGGCCGACAAGATCCCCGTCACATGGGCTGAGTTCAACGACCTCGCCGAGAAGATGAAAGCAGGCGGCGTCCCCTATCCCATCGCCAACGGTGGCACCCGCGCGGACGACGGCCAAAAATTCGAGGCCGCTTTGGCAGGCATCAGTCCCACCGCATACCGCGCAGCCATTATGAACCTCGACAAGAAGGCCCTGGAAGGCCCCGAGATAAAGGCGTCCTTCGTCCAGGTGCGCAAGATTGCCGACTGGATGGACCCCAATGTCGGCGCCCAGCACTTTTCGACCAACCTGAAGCGCTTCGTCGACGGCGACATGGGCATGATGATCATGGGCGGGTGGGCGCAGGGCGTCTTGCGCAACGCCGGTTTCAAGTTCGAGGACTTCATCATCGCCCCGGGCCCGAGCGACAATAGCAAGCCGGTCTTCCTGTTGAATGCCGATGCCTTCATATTCTGGCAGCGCAAGGAGCCCGATTTGCAAGCCGGCCAGACGCTGATGGCCCAGCTCGTCATGGATCCGGCGATCCAGACCATGTATTCGCAGATCACGGGATCGATCCCCGTACGCACCGATGTCGATCTGTCGGGCGAAGGCTGGTCGGACGGTCAACGGCGGACCGCAGCAGCCCTGAAAGACGCGATCGCCAGTAATCAGGCCGTTCTCAGTCTTGCGCACAACATGGCACAGGAAAACGGCATGACCGCAGCGATCATCGACGTGATCACGGAGTACGTGAAGAACAAGACGATCAAGCCGGAGCAAGCGGCCGTACGCCTCGCCGACGCCGTCGAGAGCTCACGTTGACGATCGCCGTCTCGACAACACCGGGCCGGCCGGCGGCCCCTGACTGGGTACGCCGGCTGCCCGAATATTTGATGATCTGGGTGCCGCTGCTGTTGTCCGCCGCGCATCTCATTGCGTTTACGCTGTGGACGATCTGGATATCGTTCACGCCGTCCACTCTGGTCCCGGTCTCGGGCTGGGTCGGTTTGCGCAACTATTCTTCGGTCGCAGCATCGCGGAACTGGCAGATTGCCTTGGACAATCTGCTGCTGTTTGGCTGCGCCTTCGTGTTGCTGAGTTTAGCGGCCGGCCTCATCCTTGCTATCCTGCTCGATCAGCGCATTCGCGGCGAGAACCTGCTGCGGTCTATCTTCCTCTATCCTCTGGCGGTGTCATTCGTGGTCACCGGCACTGTCTGGAGCTGGCTGCTCAATCCTGGCCTCGGGATCCAGAAGCTGGTCCGCGATCTCGGCTGGACCTCGTTCCGGTTCGACTGGCTGATCGACCGCGACATGGCCATTTGGACCATTGTCATCGCTGCGATCTGGCAGTCCTCCGGTTTCGCCATGGCGCTGTTCCTCGCCGGCCTCCGCTCCGTCGACGCCGACCTGATCAAGGCCGCGCAGATCGACGGCGCCGGACCGATCCGAATGTACCGGCGGGTCATCCTGCCGACCCTTTGGCCGATCACCATCACCGTCATCGTCATCCAGCTGCAGTTCGCGATTTCGACCTTCGACCTCGTCCGCGCGCTCACCAATGGTGGGCCCGGGATCGCCACCCAGCTGCCTGCCCTCGTCGTCTATGATTTGATGTTCCAGCGCAGCCTGCTCGGACGGGGAGCAGCGGCGGCGGTGCTCATGTTGCTCATTCTTCTCGCGGTTCTGCTGCCCTATGCAGCGTGGCGTTATGTCCAGCGGCGGCGGGCGATCCATGCGTGAGCGAACATTCACGCCAAGCCGAATCCTGATCTATCTCGTCGTCTCGCTGATCGCTGCAGCCTGGCTCGCGCCATTGGCTGTTGTCGTGCTGAACTCGCTGCGCACCAACGAGGAGATCGCGCAGGCCTCGATGATCGGCTGGCCGAAGCAATGGGCATGGAGCAACTACGCCGCGGCCTGGAGCGGTTTCTGCGTCGCCGAGACCTGCGCCGGCATCCGGCCGTACATGGTGAACTCCGCGCTGGTCACGATCCCCGCGACGATTTTCTCGACCCTGCTCGGTGCTGTCGCCGGCTACGCTGTGTCGCTCTGGCGTTTTCGCGGCGATAGCTGGATCTACGGCATCGTGACCCTTGGCCTCTTCCTTCCCCAACAGATGCGCTTGCTTCCCTGGACCATCGTGTTGCGCGATACGGGCCTGATGAACACGCTGACAGGCTTGGTCGTGATCCACACGATCCAGGGGCTCTCCTTTACCGTCTTGTTCTGCCGAAACTACTACACTGCCATCCCGCAGGATTTGATAAGAGCTGCGCGCATCGATGGCGCAGGGTTCTTTCGTATTTTCTGGCGCATCATCCTGCCGCTCTCGCCGCCTATTCTGGTCGTCACCGTGATCTGGCAGTTCACGCATATCTGGAACGAGTTTCTCTATGGCGTGACATTCACGACCGGTCAGCAGCAGCCGGTCACCGCCGCGCTGATCGCGCTATCCGCCGCAGTCGCCGACATCCCGCAGCATGGCGTGCAAAGCGCGGCGGTGATGATCGCCGCCCTGCCGACCCTGCTGATCTATCTGATCGGCGGCAAGTATTTCGTACGCGGCCTCACCGCCGGAGCCGTGAAATGATCGGATCGTCATGGCAGCACTAAGCATTCGCTCCCTGTCCAAGCGCTACGCCAATCTGGAGGTGCTGAAGGGCATCGATCTCGACATCGAGAGCGGTGAATTCACCGTGCTCGTCGGCCCATCCGGCTGTGGCAAGTCCACGCTGCTCAACATCATCGCCGGGCTCGACCTTCCGAGCGCCGGCACCGTGGAAATCGGCGGACGTGTCGTCAACGACATTCCGCCGAAGGACCGCGACATTGCCATGGTGTTCCAGTCCTACGCGCTCTATCCGTCGATGACGGTGCGCCAGAACATCACCTTCGGCATGGAATGCCGCCACGTACCGAAGGCGGAGCAGGAGAAGGCGCTGGCGAATGTGGCCAGGCTGCTCCAGATCGAGCCGCTGCTCGGTCGCAAGCCGTCGCAGCTCTCCGGCGGCCAGCGCCAGCGCGTGGCGATGGGCCGGGCGCTGGTGCGCGATCCCCTGCTCTTCCTGTTCGACGAGCCGCTGTCCAATCTCGACGCCAAGCTGCGCGTCGAGATGCGGATGGAGATCAAGCGTTTGCACCAGCGCATCGGCGCCACAATCGTCTATGTCACCCATGACCAGATCGAGGCGATGACGATGGCGACGCGCATCGCCGTGATGCATCGCGGCGTGGTGCAGCAGTTTGCCGATCCTGACACCGTGTATCGCTATCCCGCCAATCTGTTCGTGGCCCGTTTCATGGGCTCGCCGCCGATGAACACGATGCCGGCACGGCTCGAGGCCGATGCCGGCGGCCCGGTGGTCGTGATCGGCGCGGGGCGGCCGGACGAGGTCCGCCTCCGCCTTGGCCAATACGACGCGGCGGCCCCTTTCGTCGGCCGTGACGTGGTGGTCGGGATCAGGCCGGAATGCATCGCCGAGGGCAGCCGCGTGTTTTCCGCCGATCCGCCCGTCGTCGTCAACGCGCCGGTGGAGATGGTCGAGCCGACGGGGGCCGAAACGATCGTGCTGCTGCGGCTTGGCGGCGAAGCTGCGCTGGCGCGCATCACGCCGGACATCCGCCCCACACCGGGCGCCGCCGCCCCGTTCGCGCTCGACACGCGCCGCATCTGCCTGTTCGACCCCGAGACGGAGCGACTGATCGCATGACAGCAACGAGCTATGCCGGTCTTAGGGACCGCGTGGTGTTGATCACCGGTGGCGCCAGCGGCATCGGTGCGGCCTTCGTGCGAGCGTTCGCAGCCCAGGGGGCGCGCGTCGCGTTCCTGGATCTCGATGAAGCAGCCGGCCGGGCGCTGGTCGCGGACGTGAAGGCTGGGGCTGGAACCGAACCCTTATTCGTGCCGTGCGACCTGCTCGACATCGACGCCTTGCGCGCCGCCATGGCGCAGGTTCACGGAACGCTTGGCGATGCCGCGGTTCTCGTCAACAACGCCGCCAATGACCAGCGTCAGGTGCTGGGCGAGGTGACCCCGGCCGAGTTCGACTGGATGATCGGCGTCAACCTCAAGCACGTCTTCTTTGCCGCGCAAGCGGTGGTGCCGCAGATGCAGGCGCGCGGCGGCGGTTCGATCATCAACATGTCATCGATTGCCTGGATGCGCGGCGCGCCGGGGCTGCCGGTCTACGCCGCGGCGAAGGCCGCGATCGTCGGCTTCACCAACTCCCTGGCCCGGTCGCTCGGGCCCGACCGCATCCGCGTCAACGCGATCGCGCCGGGGATGGTGATCACGGAGCGTCAGCGCCGGCTGTGGTATCCAGACGACCAGGCGATCGCCGAGCTGCGCACGCGTCAGGCCATTCCCGACGCGGTGACGCCTGACGACATCGCCAACATGGCGCTGTTCCTCGCCTCCGATGAGAGCCAGCGCATCACGCGCCAGTGCTTTCAGGTCGACGCTGGTCTCGGCTAGAGCGTGTACTCACACACCCGAGTGCCTCGCAGAGGTCCGCTCCGTATCCGCTAGCAGTCGGGTTGGCGTACCTGACCTTGGGTCCGAATTGGGCCAGTTGCGGAAGCCCCAAATTGGGCGCGGCACCGCACCGATCAGGGCGCGGCGGTGCCACTTCGTTTAATGATGCCGCGCTCAACGAAGTTCGCCGCATCCTGAGCAGTCATGTTCTGACCATAGAGCCGTCGCACTGCCGGGCTTAGCCGCTCGGCAAAGATAACGACCATCATGTTATCACCGGTAACCTCCTGCTGGCCCATTTGCTCCGCGTGCGAGATAGCGCGCTGCATTACACGCTGAAACGCCGCCGTCGGGCGGGATTCGCCGGGGAGCGTGCCGGTTTCGACCACGATGGCTATCAACTCATTGTCAATGTAGTCAGTCAGACTTCTCTGGAGCGCCGCAGGATCGACATCGCACGCTTGCATCACCTTCGAAGCATTCGCGTCATTTGTCAGCGCGAGCAGCAGGTGTTCTAGCGTCGTATACTGGTGTTTTCGCGCATCGGCATAGCCGAGGGCGCGCTGCAGAGTGATTTCAAGTTCAGTAGAAAACCGAGGTGCCCGAGGCCTAATCCCCGCATCGACTGTGGTTGATGGCGTCGCATCCTTCATGCGCGGCGCGGTAACCTCGCCGCGAATTGCAGCCGCAAGTGTGTTCCAATCGGCAACGCCAAACGCCTTGGCAATCAGCTCAAGGCTTTGGCTATTGGTAATCTTCGCACCGTGGTCAGCGAGAAAGGCCCGAGCCGTTTGCGCCATGGCTTTGGCGTGGCGATAATCGCGCATCATCTTTCATCCTTTGCTTTGAACGAAACCAAAGTGCCAGGAGCTTGCGTTGCTGACCCGTTCGTTCGGGCAAAGGTCTATGAAAGACTTATGATACGTTTACCATCCCCACTGGGGCGCAAGCAGCAGGTCGTATCTACCTGAAGACAAAATGATCCAGACGAGAAACGCTGTCAACTGCCATGACCCGATAGGTCATGTCCGGGTTGGGTCAAAATGCGAAGAACTCAACGAGAGAAAATCCGGTCCGCCATGCCTCACTGAGCGGACCTCACCCGGTGCGCTGCTACTTCGCCAATGGGCCATAAGCAGAAAGATTTTAATGGAAGTGGCGCATGAGACTGGGCATCATTGGCTTTGCATGACCCGGCTCTTTTGCAACATATGGTCCAGAATTGTGATCGTCGAAGGGATCATGGGGTCCGGCAAGTCGACGACCGTGCTGCGACTTGCTGATCGCTTGAGGGCTTCCGGTGTGTCCGCCCTCGGCATTACCGAGGGCACCAGGCCACATCCGATCCGCTTTGATTGGGACGCGCCATGGGAGGACATGCCAGCAACGCATCTGGCGAAGTCAGCCGCTGCGCGTTGGAGTGCCTACGCCAATTCTGCCGCGATGTCGGAGAGCATCACGGTTGTCGACGGACAGCTTTTCCACGGGAATTTAACGTCGCTGTTTCTACTTGATGCCGACATCGCCCTGATCCGCGGCTACCTTCGTGATGTGATAGCCACTATCAAGCCGCTACGTCCTTTGCTGATCTACTTTCACCAAGACGACGTTGATCGAGCGATCAGAACGGTTTCCGCAGAGCGAGGCGATTCATGGGTGACATATCAGGTCAATTGGAAGCTGACGTCGCCGTACGCCGTTAGGCATGGCTTCGCCGGTCTGGGGGGCCTCATAGAGCTCTATCGTGATTACCGCTGGCTTACCGACCGGCTCTACGCGGAGCTCGATATCCCGAAGATCAGCATCGAGAACTCCCGAAAGGAATGGACGAAGTATGAAGAGACGATAGATTCCGTCTTGGTGAGCCAGGCCGGCGACGGAGGCAGCAATTCTTGATCGCTTTGTGACTGAGCTAGAGAAGATGCTTGCGTGCTGAGTCAGTGGCGACGGTCTGCGCTGGTCTGCTCCGGGTCATAAGCGGCCTTTCGGCACCCGGCTGCTTACTTCCGCTTGAGCACCGGGAGCGCGGTCACCCGCGCCGGCACGGAGGTCTGAGATGGGCCAATAGGCGACATGGCCGGCTTGTTTGATATAAAAGGGTAACCAACTGAGGCTGTCTGAACCGTGGTTTCAATATGCACACGATTGGCATCGCAATTTGGATAGCTTGCGCCGTCGCGTTTGCGTATGGCGGGTACCACTACTGGGCTTTCCTCCAAAAGCTTGAGCAGGCCCAGATGGACGGAAGAATTCCGGTCAGTCTACAGGCGCCGCGCATGGATATTGTTTGGATGATTGCTAGCCCCGGCGTGGTGCCCGATGGGGCTGCCCACCGACGACGGGCAATGTATGGATTGGGGGCTTTTGTCGGCTTGTGGTTCGTATTCGCGCTCATGCCAATTTTGATACGCGCGTGAAAAAGTTACCTGTGACGCCGGCAGTCCCTGCTACTTGCCCCACGTCCGCATTGGGTCACAAACCGCCGATCACGCCCAAGGTTGGGAGACTTCCGCTTTGCGCTGGCAAGCCGACGTTTGGGAGTACACGTCCTAGCTAGCCCGCCTGCCCTTGCGCATCGTCGCCAGCACGATGTCGGCTGCGAGTACGCTCGGCGACTTGTTGCCGGTCGACATGATCGTATCGAGCTGGGCGAACGCTTCCACCTGCTGCCGGCGCAGCGGAGAATCGGTCAGAAGCTGCGAGAGCGCGGGCGCCAGCTTCTCCGGCGTGCAGTCTTCCTGCAGGAACTCCGGGATGACATCCTTGCCGATCACGAGATTGGCGAGGATCACCGAGGAGACGCGGATCGCGCGGCGCAGGATGAAGGCTTCGATCGCGCCGACGCGATAGGCGGTCACCATCGGAATGCCCGACAGCGCGAGTTCCAGGGTCACCGTGCCGGATTTTGCAAGTGCCGCGCGCGCGATGCGGAAGGCGGCGCGCTTCTCGTTCTCGCCGACCACGATCTGAGGCTTGACCGGCCAGTTCGCGATGCCTTCGCGAATGGTGGCCTCGAGATGCGGCATGGTCGGCAGCATCAGTTCGAATGCGCGGCCGTCCGTCTGCAATCGGCCGAGCGTCGCGCCGAACACGTCGAGATGGTGCCTGATCTCGCTGCGGCGACTGCCGGGCAACACCAGCAAAACCGGCGGCCCGCCGTCGCGGCGCGCTTGCTCCTCGGTGTTCGGCCGCAGCGAGGGCAATTGCTCGATCAGGGGATGGCCGACATAGCTGCATGGCGGCCCGCCGAGCTTGCGATATTCCTCCGGCTCGAACGGCAACAGGCCGAGCACATGGTCGACATAGCCGAGCATGGTCCGCGCCCGTCCCGGCCGCCAGGCCCAGAGCTGCGGCGAGACGTAGTCGACGATCGGGATCGCCGGATTGTGCCGCCGCACGCGGCGGGCGACACGGTGGGTGAAGTCGGGACTGTCGATGATGACGAGCGCGTCCGGCGCGGCTTCGGTCACGGCCTCCGCGGTCTCGCGGATCAGCCGCAGGATCTTCGGCAATTGCTGCACGACCGCGGCAAAGCCGACGATCGAGAGCTGCTCGATCGGAAACAGCGTCTCGAGCCCCTGGCGCGCCATGGTGTGGCCGCCGACGCCCACGAACTGCACGCCGTCGCCGAGGCGCTGGCGCAGCACCTTCATCAAGGCGCTGCCGAGCCGGTCGCCGGATTCCTCCGTGGCGATCAGGAAGATCTTGCGCTTGGGATCGCGACCTTGCATCACGCCGGCAGGCCGATGACGAAGAGATATTTGGCGTCGGCGAGCGCGATCATCGCCTGCGGCTCGGCGGCGATGGTGTTGCCGGCAACGACGGCGATCCCGGCCAGCCCTGCCGCGGCGACACCCTCGAGGGTGCGCGGGCCGATCGTAGGCAGGTCGAAGCGCAAATCCTGCCCGCTCTTTGGGACCTTCACCAGCACGCCCCGCCCGGAGGCGGCGCGGATGCGGCCCTCTTCGCGCAGCCGTGCCACGCGCGCGAGTAGCGCATCGGTGCCCTCGATATCCTCGACCGCCACCACATGACCGTCGATCACGACCGCGGCCTGGCCGATGTCGAACGGACCGAGCGCGGTCAGCACCGCGCGTCCGCGCTCGATGTCGGTCTTGCCGGTGTCGCTCGGCCAGGCGCGGCTGATGCAGCCCTCGGGCATCAAGAGGTCCGGCGCGACATCCTTGATGCCGACCATGCGAAAGCCGCCCTGCTCGAGAATGCGCCCGACGCCGGACAACAAATGATCGTCGCCGCCGCGGAAGGCCCGGATGACATTGCCAAGCAGCCGGAGCGTCGTGAAGTCGACCCGGACCTCCGAGAGCGAAGGCCGCACCAGCGTGCCGATGAAGATCAGGTCGCGGCAGCCCTCCTCGCGAAACAGCCGCATGGCACGGCCGAGCTGGCCGACCGAGATCCAGCGATGACGGAATTTTTCCACCCGTGCCGGATCGCAGGCCCCCCGAAGGGGAAACAGCACCGGTGTGATGCCGCGGGCAGCGAGCGAGTCGGCAACCGCGAACGGCATCGCGCCGCCGCCCGCGACCACGCCGACCGGCGATGAAATCTCCGAAGCGGCCGATGTCATGCCCGGGGCCATCGCATCATCACTTCGCGATGGCGGGAAGACAGAGCGGGCGCTTGCCCTTGCCGATGAAGTCGAGGATTTCGCCGATGGCCGGATCGTCACCGGCGAGCGGCCGCGCCGCCTCCAGGCGTTCGGCAAAGGTAGCGGGGCCATGGAAGAGCTTCTGGTAGAACGCGCGTACGGTCGCAAGCCGCTGCTTGGTGAACTTGCGCCGCTTCATGCCGATCAGGTTGAGGCCTTCGAGCACGGCATACTGACCGTTGACGAGGCCGAACGGAATGACATCGTCGCGCACGCCGCATACCCCGCCGACCATAACCTGCGGGCCGATGCGGGTGAACTGGTGCACCGCGGACAGACCGCCGATGAAGACGAAATCGCCGATCTCGCAGTGACCGCCGAGCGTGGCCGACGTCGCGAAAATCACGTCGTTGCCGACATGGCAGTCATGGCCGACATGGCTGCAATTCATGAAATAGTTGCGGTCGCCGACCTCGGTGATGCCGCCGCCTGCGACCGTACCGGCGTTCATGGTCACGGACTCGCGGATCGTGCAGCCCGAACCGATCTTGAGCTTCGTCAATTCGCCACGATAGCTGAGCGATTGCGGCGGCGTGCCGAGCGAGGCGAACGGATAGATGGTGCAATCGTCACCGATCGTGGTCTGCGCGGTGATATGCACATGTCCGATCAGCTTGCAGTTGCTGCCGATCACGACATGCGGGCCGATGATGCAGAAGGGGCCGATCTCGGTGCCCTCGCCGATCACGGCGCCGTCCGCGATCCGTGCGGTGGGATCAATCTTACTCATCAAGCAATCTGACTCATCAAGAAGGTCTGATTAGGTGTTGAAGTCGCTCGGTTTTCCGCTGGTTAGCGCGACTATGCCCGATCTGTCCAGTGACGTATGATCTCTCCGTGTTTCAAGTGCCGAACGAGGTAGCCTTCCCGGCGCGTCAACAAGTTCACGCGGAGCTTTAGGTATCGTGGTCAGGGCCCTGGCACTTCTCCTCGCACAGCTCGCCGCCGCGCCGATCGTATCCGAGACGATCGAGACCGGCGAACACCGCCTCGTCGATCTCAAGACATTCGAATGCCGCGACATCACCCGCAGCACGGTGCTCCAGCGGGTCTGTTACGACCGGGCGCAGCAGGCCCTCGTCGTGGCAGTGGACGGCGTTTATGACCGCTATTGCGGCGTGCCAATCGACACGGTCGAGCGCCTGCTGGGCGCACCGTCCATGGGCCAGTTCTTCAAGCAGAACATCAAGCGCGAGGTCAGCGGCAGCCGGTACGCGTGTCCTGCACGCGAGCGCATCCAGAGAAGTTGATCCCGCTCAGTCGGTCAGCATGGCGCCGACATCGGCCTCCGCAACCACCTGGCCGTTGACCTTGGCGTCGCCGTGAAACCACCACATGGCCTTGCGGCGGCCGATCGAGCGCATGTGGTATTCGATGGTATCGCCGGGCAGCACCGGCTTGCGGAACTTGCACTTGTCGATGGTCAGGAAATACACAGCCCGGGGCTTATCGGTGCCCTCGACCGATTTGATGCCGATCACACCCGCGGTCTGCGCCATCGCTTCGATCATCATGACGCCGGGATAGACCGGGCGATCGGGAAAGTGGCCCTGGAACGGCGGCTCGTTGAAGGTGACGTTCTTGATGCCGATGCCGCTGTAATCGGTGCGGATGTTGATCACGCGATCGATCAGCAGCATCGGAAAGCGGTGCGGGAGCGTTTGCAGGATCATGTTGATGTCCACAAGCTCGAACCTGACCGGTGCTTCGTCCGTCACTCCCGTTCCTCCTGCTTCGGATCGGCCTTGCTGTCGCG
>NZ_JBVVOY010000028.1:0-73925 GCF_055807535.1 Bradyrhizobium sp. Kon37 | reverse complement strand
CCGGCGGCGGTGGTGCCGAGCAGTGTGGTTGCCGACGAGATGCCTGTCGTGCCGTCGGCCGCAACACCCCCGGTGCCCGCGAACGAGCCCTGGGTTGCGCCGAGAGTGGCGCCCGAACCTGCCGCGGTGGCGCCACCGGCCGTGCCGTTATACAGCACGCTGCCCAGCGCGGTCGCGCTGGCAAAGGAGGTCGTGCCGCGCAAATCGGCTGCCGTCGCACCCGCGATCGTGGCGGAGACGTTGGACTTGGTGGAGTAGCCGACAGTGGTCTGCAGCGCCTGGTTGGCGATCGACTTCGCAGAGTCGATCAGCTTCTGCAGCGAGGTGATGCCGGTGTTGGCGGCCTGCAGCACCTGCACGCCGTTGGCGATGCCGTCGAGCAGATTGTTGATGTCGCTGGCGCGGTTGTCGAGCGACTGTGCGGTGAAGAAGTTGGTGGGATTGTCCAGGGCCGAGTTGACGCTCTTGCCGGTCGACAGACGGTTCTGCGTGGTGGCGAGAAGATCAGCGGTGGACTGGAGGGAGAGGAGGTTCTGACGAACCGAGGAGGAGAGAACGATACCGGACATTGGGTGTTACCTTTCTGGTAAACGACGCTTACTGTTACGCGTCTGCATGGATCGAGTGACCCAGCGACCGGCGGACCGTGGGGCGGAGTCCTCTAACGAAACATGAAATGAAATCGGCGCTTTTGCTGAGTCGGTGCGCGATTCGGCCCATTCGCACCCGCGCGACGCCACGCAGCCGGGCGATTTCGGCCTTGATATGATTGAGCTTTTCCGCGGCATCGGCCGGGATTTACAACTCGTTAACTAGTCTTGATGGAGTATTGCGCCCTGATCCGCCGCAACACACGCTCGGTTACGAAAGCGTTGATGGAGAACAGGCATGGCCCTCAAGGTCGAGCTCAGACCGCACGAACGCATCATCGTCGGTAACTGCGTAATAACCAACACCGACCAGCGCGCCCGCCTTCTGATCGACGGCGACAACGTGCCGATCCTGCGCGAGCGCGACATCCTCACACCGGAGACCGCCGACTCGCCCGCCAAGCTCGTCTATCTGGCGGTCCAGCTCATGTACATCTCGCCGGATCCGCAGACCCAGCACGGCACCTATTTCAACCTGGTGCGCGACATCGTCACCGCGGTGCCGAGCTCCTGGCCGATCATCGAAGGCATCAACAACAACATCCTCAACGGCGACCTCTATCGCGCACTGAAGGATGCCCGCAAGCTGATCGCCTATGAAGAGAAGTTGCGGGGCCAGTTCGAGGCAACCCATCCCAAGGCCGAAGCGGACAAGGACGACGTCAGCACCGCCGCCTGATCCCACGCGTTCGCGGGCCCACGCCACGCGGACGACCGGCCTGACACGACAACGGCCCCGGATCGCCTCCGGGGCCGTTGTCGTTTCAGGCCAGCATCAAGGCTACTGTGCCGCGAGCGGCGGCGCCTCGACCTCGATCACTCCCCCGCTCGGTCGTCCGCCGAATTCCAGCACGGCCGCGACCAGCGCGTCGATGTCGGACACGTCGGTACGGTGATTGACGATCGCGGCGCGGATCGCAAACCTGCCGTCCAGCGTCGTGCTCGATGGCGCCGCGATACCGGACTCCTGGATGTCGGCGACGATCTCGCGATTGACCTCGTCGGCAGCGCGGTAACGGAAGCAGACGATGTTGAGATTGACCGGTGCCAGCAATTCCAGCCGCGGCTCGGCGAGAACGCGCGTCTCCAGATATTTCGCCAGCGCACAGCTTCGCGCGATCACCGCACCGAGCCGATTTGTGCCGAACGTCTTCAGCGTGAACCACGTCTTCAGCGCACGGAAGCCGCGCGACAGATCGGGGCCGAGATCGCAGGGCCAGATCGCGCCGGCCGCAAGTCCCCTCGCCTCGCGGCGCAGATAGGCCGCGGGCTGCGCAAAGGCCTGCCGATGCTGCTCGCCGTCGCGCACCAGCAGGAAGCCGGCGTCATAAGGCACTTGTCCCCATTTGTGGAAGTCCAGCGCAATGGAATCCGCAAGCTCGATGCCGCCCAGCAGCGGCGCAAGTTCGGGCGACAGGATCGCGAGCGCACCGAAGGCGCCGTCGACGTGAAACCAGATTCCCTCCTCGCGGCACAGCTGCGCGATCGCCTTGAGATCGTCGACCGCGCCGATATCGACCGTACCGGCGGATGTGACGACCAGGAACGGTTTGAAGCCGACCTCGCGATCGATCGCGATCTGCGCACGTAGCGCGGCAACGTCCATGCGATGATCGGCATCGACGCCGATCTTGCGCAGCGCGTCGGTGCCGAGCCCGGCGATGTCCATCGCCCTCGAGACGCAGCCATGCGCGGCCTGCGATGTATAGGCGGTGAGAAGCGCACCGTCATTGCCGATGCCGTATTGCCGCGCCAGCGTGCCGAGCGCGCTCGTACGTGCCACCAGTACTGCCATCAGATTCGCCATCGACGTGCCCGTGACGAAGATGCCGCTCGCGCTTTCCGGGAAGGCGAACAGGCCGCGCATCCAGTCGACGACCTGGCGCTCGACCTCGATCGGCATATGGTCGCGGCCGCCGAGATTGGCGTTGAGGCCTGCCGCGAGCATTTCCGCGACCATGCCGACCGCGGTGCCGCCGCCATGCACCCAGCCCATGAAACCGGGATGGACGTTCCCGGTCGCATAGGGCGCGACATGTTCGGAGAAGTCGCGATAGACGTCGGCGAGATCGCTCGCCTCGCGTGGCACGTCGGCCTTGAATGCCGCACGAACGCCGTCGGGGATCGGCTGCCACACCGGACGCGCGCGAACGTTGGCGATGCTGTCGATCGTCTCGTCAAGCATGCGATGGGCGAGCGCGCGAAACTCGCTCCAGTCCTGCGGATCGAGTGAGGTGTGCGTGACGGAACTTTGCGGGTTGCGGATGATCTCGTTCATGCTGCACTCTCCTCGTCCGCTCTTGCGTGTCGCGACAGCATCGTCGTGAATGCCGCGAAGATCTTGCGCATCTGCGGCGGCTTGTACGGAAACACGGCCGGCGGATCCATGTTGTGCACGACGGCGGTGTTGTCCGCTTCGAAGACCAGCAGCTCGCGTTTCTGGTTCTCGGCGCAATCGACGATGAAGTAGTCGAGGCCGACGCGCCTGCTCATTTCATCCAGCGCGATTTTGTGGCGCGCCGCGAACGCATGGTCGAAGTCGAGCATGAAGACAGCTTCCTCGGCCCGCTTCTCCTCGCTGAACGCCATGAAGGCGTTGAGATACCAGATGTCCCAGCGATCGGCGATCGCCATGTGACAGGCATAGGGTTTGCCGTCGACCAGAGCGAGACGATATTTGCGGTAGAGTCCGTCGGAACTCGCATAGTCGACGAAGCGCGCGACGAAGAAGTCCTGCTCTTGCCGCTCGGCAAGATAAGCCGCGAGCGCCACCGCGTCGTCGAGCTTGGCAAGTCCGACGCCGGCATGCGTGCCGCGCGGCCGCACGATCATCGGAAAGCGCAGTTCGCCCGTGATCGCCTCGCAGACGATCTTGCCTTGCGAAAGCTCCGACAATTGCGCGCGCGTCGTGGGGGCGGTCACTGGAATGTCGAGACCGGGGACGCCTGCCAGCAGACGATACAGCTTGTCGCGATCGAGATTGCCTATGAGATCGGGACGATTGAGCAGCGGCCTCGGCCAGTGCGGCGCGGCCTTCTCGATCAGTGCGAGCGCCTCCCGGCACTCCTCGGAATCGGACGCGATCACGATGGCGACGTCGTGCTCGGGTAGAGTCTTCGGCAGGCCGATGCCCTTGACCACGTAGAGCGTCAACAGCTCGATATCGGAATCTTCAAGCAGGAAGTCGATCGGCGTGTTGCCGCCCATGTCGATATCGGCGGCGAGCGCGAGCACGCGCAGCCGGGGTTTTGCAGCAGCGCAAGGCGTACGAAACAATTGGTGGAAGGAGAGCACCTCGGTCTGGATCACCAGCCCGGCCTCCTTCTCGCCGAGAAGCTGGGCAATCAGCGAGAGATCGAGGCCTTCGCCGGCTTCGGCCGTCCCCTCCTCGATCCGCGCCAGCAGCCGCTCGCGCAACGGATGCAGGTCGCCGCCCTCGAAGGCGCGGCGCGTCAACTGCGCAAAGCCGATGCGGTCGGCATGGTTCGGCACGGTCACACCGCTCGTCGCGGAAACTGGATGTTGCATCTCACACCTCGAACGCGGACTTTGCCGGCACGGCCGCAACTGCGCCACGGTCAAGCAGCAGCTCGATCTTCACCAGCACATGGGCGATGCGATCGAGAACCTGCTGCACATTGCGTTGCGCCTGCATTGTATCCGGCGACCACGCCTCGGTCACCAATCGTGCGCCGACGCAGAGGCGCAACACGGCCTGCGGCGCGCCGTCCTGCCCCTCCAGTCGGACCGGCTGGCCGACGAGACAGCGCTGGGCGGCCACTTGCCGGTCCGCCGCGCTGCCGCTGATCTCCTCGGCGATGTCGCGCGCCAGCGCCCGATGCACGGCGCTGGTCTCGGCGATCGAGACCGGCTTGCCGCCGCGCAGCAGCGTGAACGGAAAGATCGTGGCTTGTGCGAATTCCTCGTCGTCTGTGCCGGACTTGTCGATGGCGGTGGGAACGGCGCGAAGCGACGGCGACAACGCGATCATACTGCCGATCCCGGCTGCAAGCTCGGCCAGCATCCTGGCGCGGAAAGCCCCGGGCACGGCGTAGTAGCTGCCGATCTCGGCCAGCGCGGCCTCCCAGCGCAGCCATTGACCGAAATTCGGACGGCGTTCGAAGCGCGAGCGCAGCGTCGTCCACGCCACCGGCCAGTCGCAGCGGCCGGCATAGTCGAAGATGCCGCGCGCGATCGCACCCATCCGGTCGATCGACCGCGACAGGCCTTTCGGCAGCAGCAGCGCACCGCTGAAGGCGGGTCCACCGAAGAATTTCGAGCCGGTGATCAGCACCATATAACCGCGGTCGAGATAGGCGCGCAGCCGCCGGCGGCCGAGCCGCGCCTGACAGGCATCGACGACGATTTGAACCTTGCGCGGCCAGCGCCGCGCAATCTCGTCGAGACAGGCCTCGCTTGGGGCGCGCCAACCGAGTTTTGACGAATCCATGATCTGCAACAAAACGCGGCGGCCTTGCGCGAGGCTGGTCTCGACCGCCCGCAGCACCGCGGCATCGGCATCGGTGCGCATCGCAATGCCGGCCGCCATGTCGATCAGCGGCACAGCAATGCTGTCGCCGGCGAGCCCCGTCACTGCGCCGTCCTTGCGCACGGCCATGCCGCCTGCGGTCATCGTGCTGAAATGGTGGCCACGTGCAGTATGCGGCGTTCCGCTTCCGGTCTGGTCGGCGCCGACCACGATCGTCACCGGCGCCGCGCCGAGCACAGCGCGCGCCACGACCAGAGCGTGAAGCTGGGAGTCCGTGCCGGACGGCGAGAACACGACGTCGATGCGCGACGAGAGCGCAAGGTGGTCGCGCAGCTCCTCGCGCATGTCCTCGCAACGGGCGTCGAAGGCAATTTCGACCTCGTCGAACAGGCACTTGTGCATCAGCACTTCGCGCGCCAACGCGGCACGGTCATAGGCCATCTGCGAGATCGTCGACGCGGTCGCGGAAGCGAAATTCCAGAGCTCCGGCTCCGGCGACGCCGCGCAGCCATAGGCGTTGACACGGTCGTTCGGATCGAGCGCCAGCCGCGGATCTCCGCCGGAGGCGAGCAACGTATCCAGCGGTGTGAAGAGATCGCGCAGGCGGTAGCGCGAGCCGCCGTCGGACGCGCGCTCGCTGGCTGAGAGAGAGGATGCGCCGGCGCTCATCCCGAAAGGCTCACGCCGCATCGGCCGCCGCCGCAGGCGCCGGTGCGAATTGCGAGGTAATGTCGCCGTGGAACACCGACGGTCCGACGTGATCGAGCGAGCTTTCGATGTCGGCCCAGATCTCGCCGCCGATGTCGGTCCAGCGCTTGCAGAACGCGAAATCCTCGGACAGATAGGTGCCGGTCGTCGGATCGATCATGCATTCGAACAAGGCAAACCGGTTCTGGCTCGCCACGAGCGTGTCGTGCGAATGCTCGCGGAAGAACTGCAAGGCCGCGTAGTCCGGATGGCGGCACATCGCCTCGAGCACGGAGCGCCGGATCATCAGGAAGCCGGTGCCGGCGTAGCGCACACGGGTGAATCCGTTCACCACCACGATGCGGTCGGGGTCTTCGATCTCGAGCACGTAGTCGAGCGATGCGGCCGGCACGTCGGCGCGGCCGGACTGGATCGCCCGCGCGGCCTTGTCCCAGTTGATCCGCTTGATCGGATAGCAGCCAGCGACGACGTCCGCGCCGCACTCGATCAGCCGGAACACCTGCTCCGGCTTGAAGCCGATGTCGGCATCGATGAACAGGAAATGCGTCGCTTCGGGATCGTCCAGGAACATCGCGGTCAGATTGGCCCGCGCGCGCGTGATCAGCGCATCGCCGTCGCGCAGCAGCACCTTGAGCTCGAGATTGGCCATGCCGTGCACGGCGCGCTGGAGCGCGAAGATCGAGCTCGCATAGATGCTCGTCACCTGCCCGCCGAAACATGGCGTGGCCACCACCAGTTTCATCTTCTCCGACATCGTCAGCTCCGCCCCGCTGCAATCCTCACCAAGAGGTAAAGAGGCATGGTTAACGGCGCCTTAACGCCCGCTTACAGGAACTTGACGAGCGAGAGCTGCGCGAGGTTCGAGGTCACCTGGTAGGACGCCTGGAGCGCGTTCTGGAGCGACAGGATCTCGCTCGCGACCTGGTCCGGCGGCGCCGATTCCGCCTGGTCGATGATGGTCTGGAGCTGCGCCTTGGCCTGGGTCTGGCGCGTACCCGCGTCCTTCATGGTGTTCTGGGCCATCGCGATGTCGGTCTGGATGTCCTCGATGCGCTGCTGGCCGGGCTGCTTGGTCAGGGCCTGCGTCACCCGCAGGCTCAGCGCGGCGACCTGCCCGCCCGCATACTGCCCGGTCGGCGAGGTCGAGAACGTCCCGAACACGGCGACCGCCTGCAGCTCCTTGCGGATGGCGTCCTCGTTGGCCTGCGCGCCATACTGCACCGTGACGGAATCGTCGACCCGGGCCATCGCGGTGGAGCGCGGCGAGCCGGGCCCGTCATTGCCCAGGTACCATTGCACGGTGGTGGCCGAACCGTTCACCAGCGTCGTCGCCGAGCCGAGGGGCGAAGAGCCGACGCGCAGCGGAGCCTTTGCCGCCGTGACCGGGGAGGTCGTGAAGCCGAGCGCCGCAAACGCCGTGCTGTTCGAACTCGTGATGTTGAGGCTCCCGGGATCGTCCGTGTTGATCGTGATTACGCCGCCATGGATGGTCGACGGCTTCGTGGTGCCGGTGATCTGATCGATCTTGCCAAGGAGAGTTGTGATGTTGTCGGTAATGTTGATCTGGTTTGGGCCGACGGCACCCGAGGCGACAAAAGTCAGCGTCTGACCGTTCACCGTGATCGTATCGGCCGCCTGGAACGCCGCTGAGAGGACTTCCGGGCCGCCCGTGGTCGCAGTGCCGCTCAGCACAGTTGAACCGGTGATCTGAGGCGTCGACACCGCGCTGCCGCGCGTCACGCTGCTGAGACCGAGCGCCGTGGCCGCCGCGCCGCCGGTGACCGCCACGTCGGTGCCGGTGCCGGTCGCGATCTGGATATTGCCGCCGGCGCTCAGAGTCACGTTGGCGGCGGGGATGCCGGCGGCCGTCGCGATTGCATTCAAGATATCAGACACCTTCGCGGCGCTGCCCGAAGCCAATCCGATCGTGGTATTGCCACTAGCCGTCGTGACAGTGGTGACGTTAGGGTCGAAGGTAATGGTATGGGCGCCGCTCGCGCCGGTGATGGTCAGGGTGGTACCGGTCGGAGCGTTGGCGAGCGCGGTGAGAATGGTCCCGTTGAGATGGGGTGTCGCCGAAGAATCGAGCGACGTGGTCGTAGACGCAATCGCCAATGCGCTGTCCTGCAACGCGACCGAGCCCGTCCCGGTCGTCGAGGTATAGGAGCGCAGACTGCCGGTGGCCGCCACATTCGCAGTGGCGGATCCCGCCGTGTTGAAGAAATTGTCACCGGCGGTGACAGCGGACGCCGCCACCAGCGAGGTGCCGGCAAGCTTCTTGATCGCCGTGTTCAGCGCGGTGTTGAGGTTCGTCGCCGTGGTGTTCGGGTTGACCGGGACGCTTGCATCGATCGCAAAGCTGCCGACGGGCGTCGGTGTCGCGCTGGACGCCGTCAGGTCGATCTGCTCGGTCGAGCCATCGGGCAGCGTGAACTGCACGCTGAGCTTGTCGCCATTTTTCGGGTTGACGCCGTTGAGGTCGACCGAGAACGACACCGGCGAGCCGCTCGGGCCGGTGACCGTCGCGCCGGTCAGCGTCGAGGAGACTGCGGCGATCTTCAAGCCGAATGGCGATGCGGCCGCGTCCTCCGATACCATCACCGAGCTCGGCGTCGGTTGTGGCGTCGCCAGCACCAGCCGGCCCATGCCGTTGGCGCCGAGGTCGGCGGCCTGGCGCTCCGCCATGACGGTCTTGAAGCCCGCCTGCGTCGTGGTGCCGTTGATGATGTCGCCGGCATTCGCGACCGACGGCGTGTTGAAGGCGGTTCCTGAGAACAGATAGCGGTTGCCGGATTGCGTGTTGAGTACGCCGACCATCGAGCCGAATTGCGCGGCTGCGGTGTTCTGCGCCACCGTCTGGCCGTTGACGTTGAGATCCTGCGCGGTGTTGGCCGAGCCCGTCTGCACCGTGTTGCGGATCGTGGTCAGCGCCTGCAGGGCGGTATTGGCGAGATTGATGCTGACGTTGACGTTGGTCATCGTGTCGGTATAGGCGGCGATGTTGGAGAGCTGCGCGCGGCCGGCAATCGCAAAGCCCTCGTTGGTGCCCATTCCGGAATAGTTCTGCGACAGCTTGCCGGTCGAGAGCTGCGTCGACAGGTCGGTGAGCTGCTGGTTGATGTTGCGGATCTGCGAGCCGAGAACCGACGAGGAATAGTTGATGCTGCTGATCGACATGTTTCAGAGCCCTGTTACTTGTTACACTTGAGCCTGGAGCAGCGTATTCATCATGCTCTGCACCACCGACATGACATGAGCGTTGGCGGCGTAGGCATTCTGGAGCTGGATCAGGTTCGACATCTCCGAGTCCAGGTTGACGCTGGCGGTCGAGTTGAACTTGGCCTGCAGCGTCGAGACCACGACGCTCTGGCCCTGCTGGAGCTGGGTCGCCTGGGTCGCGGCATTGCCCTGAACGCTCAGGAACTGCTGGAGGTAGTTCGAGACGCTGCCGGTGAAGGGCTGGCTCGCCGAGCCCAGACCGGATTGCGGCGAATAGGAGAACACCGCCGAGGTGAGCTGCGAATAGAGATAGTCCGAGCGCGTGGTGTCGCCGGTGGGGGTCACCGGCGAGGTGTTGTAGACCGACAGCCTGGTCGGGTCGGTGGTGAGTTGCGTGTTCACGGCGATGCGTCCGGCAAGACCGGTCATCTGCAAACCCGATGCCGTAATCGCGCCGGTGTAGAGCGCCTGCCCACCATCGGTGAACAGCGGCAGTTGCGGATTGCCCGAGGTCAGCGACGAGATCGTCTTGGTGATCGAGGCCGAATTGACCTTGGCGAGGCCGCTGTTGTCGTCGGTCACCCGCAATGTGGTGGCCGTCGCCAGCGACGGGGCGGCGGCGAACGACAGATGCGACCCGGAAAGTGCGGTGTTGAGCGCCGAGGCGATCGCGCTCATGCCGCCGGAGAAGTTCACCCCGATCTGCATCGGATTGGCGTTGGTGGGGTTCTGCAGCGGCAGCGCCGCCGGATCGGTCACGTTGACCAGCGTGACCTGTCGCTTCGTGTTGGTGGTCGTGTCGGTGTAGCTGAAGTTGACGCTGTTGCCCGGCGCTGCCCCGGCAAGGTCGAGATCGAAGCCGGCCGGCGGGCCGGTGACCGTGCTGCCGGCCGTGGTCTTGTCCGACAACGCGCTCGACATCGTTGCGGCGAACTGGTCGATCTGGTTCTGCGCCTGCACCAGCGTCTGGTCGCGCAGCTTCAGATCGGCCGCGATCTGGCCCGAAGACACCACGTTGTTGGCGATGACGTCGACCGAGGATCCGTTCGGGAGCTTGATGTTGAACGCGCCGACGCCGGATTTGGCCGGATCGATGTTGTAGAGCGAAGTCGCCGACAGCGCACCGGCGGACGCAAAGGTGAATTGCGAGGCCAGCCCGGCGCCGACCAGCTGGATACCGGTGGTGGTGTAGATGTTGGCCTGATTGGACCCGTCGGTGGTGACGTGGACGTCGACATATTTCGACAGCGTGTTGATGGCCTGGTCGCGCTGGTCCATCAGTGTCGCAGCCGAGGGGTCGTGTTCCGACAGGCCCTGCAGCCTTCCGTTGATGTCGGCGACCTGCTGCATCGCCGCGTTGGCCTGCTGCGCCGAGGTGCTGAGATCCTGCTCGACGTTGGAGCGCAGCGACTGGATGCCCTTGGTGGTGAGGTTGAGCTGCTGCGCCAGGGTCTGCGCGGCGCCGAGCGCAACCGTTTGCGCCGACGACGAGCCAGCGTTGGTCGACAACGCCTGCAGCGCCGTGGTGAAGCTGTTCAGCGCGGTTTCGAGCGTACCGCTGTTGCCGGGCGTGCCATAGACATTCTGAAGCTGCTTCAGAATGTTGGCCATCTGGTCGGCGTAGCCGCCGCCGCCGGTCTCGGTGCGCAGCTGCTTCTGCACATAGGTGTCGAGCTCGCGGCTGACGCCGGTCGTCGTCACCGTCGAGCCGAAATCGCCGGTGGTGACCTCGATCTGGTTCGGCGTCTGGACGACGTAACCCGGCGTCTGCGAGTTGGCGACGTTCGAGGAAACGATCGAGAGCGCAGCCTGATTGGCACGCAGACCGCTCATCGCACTGGCGAGGGCTGAACTCAAACCCATGTTGACTTGCCGCCTTTGGTTACGTCACGCCCCAATCAGCGCAACACGTTCAAGAGGTCCTGCACCATCGTATTCGCCGTCGTGATCACCTTGGTGTTGGCCGAATAGGCCTGCTGGGTCACGATCAGCTTGGTGAATTCGTCGGCGATGTCGGTGTTCGAGCCTTCCAGCGACGAGCCGCTGATCGAACCGGAAGCGCCATCGATCGCGGCGCCCGACTGTTCGGTCGCTGAGTAAGCGCCGCCGTCCTGCGCCTTCAGGTAGTTGGTGCCGTTGAAGTGCGACAACGAGACCTGTGCGAGGTCGAGGTTCTGGCCGTTGGAGAAAGTCCCGACCACGAGGCCGTTGTTGTTGACGGCGACCGAGCGAAGCTGACCGGCGGCATAGCCGTTCTGGGTGATGGTGTTGATGGTGACCGCGCCGCTGGTGCTGGCATATTGCGTCAGTCCGCCCGAGGAGATGTTGAAAGAGACCGAGCCCAGCGATTGGCCGCTGACGCTGACGTTGTTGATGGTGATCCCCGAGCCGCTCGGCGAGGTCAGCGAGCCGTCGGCGGCAAAGGTGAAGGCCTGGCCGGTATTGACCCAGCCGACGGTCGTGCCGGTCGCATTCGGGTCGGTCTGGTAAAACATGTTCCAGCTATCGGCATGGCCCGCGCCCAGCGAAGCGCTGTCGGTCTTGGCCCAGCGCAATTGCAGGTTCACCGGCGTGCCGGCCGCGTTGTAGGCGGTCACCGCGCCACCGCTGATCGATTCCTTGGTGAAGGTGGCGATGTCATTGCCGATCACGCCGCCGGTACCGGCAACGCCACCACCGTCACGATTCTTGGTGATGGTCGAGGTGAAGCCGAGCGCGGCGAAGGCCGCGCTGTTGGAGCTCGCCACCGACAGGTTGGAAGATGTGCCAGTGTTCAGCGTGATCACGCCGCCACTGCTGACCGACGACCCCGTTGCACCGGAGAGCGCGTCGATCTTGCCGAGCAGCATCGTGATGTTGTCGGTGACGTTGATTTGGTTCGGGCCTGACGCGCCGGCGGCCATGAAGGTCAGCGGCTGACCATTGACCGTGATGACGTCGCCGGCGGAGAAGCCCGATGTGATCACCTCGGCGCCGCCGGCCGCCGCCGCGCCGCTCAGCACCGTGGCGCCCGAGATCGCTGGGGAGGACAGCACGTTGCCGCCGCGCGTTACGCTGCTGATGCCGAGCGCCGTGGCCGCCTGGCCGCTACCAACCGGTACGTCGGTGCTGGTGCCGCTGGAGATCACGATGTTGCCGCTGGGGTTGAGCGATGCGGTAACGCCGGCGCCGCCGGCCAACTGGATGGCGGAGATGATGCTGGCCACCGTGGCCGTCGTGCCCGCGCCGAGACCGATCGTGGTGTTGCTGCCGGCCGTCACGACAGTGGTGCCGCCGTTGAACGTGATCGTGTTGCCGTTGATGGTCAGCACCTGGCCGCTGAGCGCGGTGAGGGTGGTGGAGGCGAGATGCGTACCCAGGGCGTTGTCGAGCGAAGTTGTGGTCGATGCCACCGCTGCAGAGTTATTCTGGAGCGCCGTTGTGCCGGTCGTAGTGGTCGACGAGTACGGCGAGCGGATATTGCCGGTTGCGGCAGCGCCGGACGTTGTGGCGTTTGCATACGGTGGAGGCGGCGTGCCGACCGGCAGCGGGTTGGCCGCGAAGTCCGACGGGTTCAGTCCGCCGGCCGCCAGCAGCGTCTTGGTCGCCGCCGTCGTGCTCGCCACGGTGTTCGGCTGGGTCGGCAGGTTGGCCGCGTACTGGATCGATGTGGTCGCCTGCGCCGGGATGAAGTTGTTCTGGAATTTCAGGACTGTCGCGACGTTGCCTTGCGGGTTGCCGGTCTTCGGGTCGACCGTGACACCCATCAAATAGTAGCCGGCGCCGTTGACCAGATTGCCGTTGGCATTGAGCTGGAAGTCGCCACGCCGCGTGTAATAAGTGACGCCGCTGAACACCGGCGCGTTGTCGACGACGCCCGTGGCCTTCTGGATCGAGAAGAAGCCGTCACCGGTGATCGCCATGTTGGTGGCGACGCTGGAGCCCGAGATCGTACCCTGCGTGGTGATGGTGGCCTTGGCGTTGGCGGTCACGCCGCCCGCGACCTGCTTGCTCGGGACCGACGAGTCGGGAATGAGATCGACGAAGCTGGTGCCGATGCCCTTGTACGCGGTGGTGGATGAGTTCGCGATGTTGCCGGAAATGTTCTGCAGCGCGTAGGACTGCGCCTGCAGGCCACCCACCGAGGTGTTCATTGCATCGAAGATACCCATAACTTTGTCTCCAGATCCGATCTCGGCGGCCGGTCGACCATGGCCGCAGTCGGAGGAGACTGTCGCAAGGGCTATGCCAATGCGGGTTTTCTCATGAAATCAATCGCTTAACGAAAAAGCCCCGGTCTGATGACCGGGGCACATTTGCCGGGACCGGCAACAATTGCCGGGACGAAACCTAGGTTGCGGACGCCGCCGCGGGATGGAAGACCAGCCCGAAACCGTCGATGCAGTAGCGCAATCCGGTCGGCTTGGGACCGTCGTCGAAGACGTGGCCAAGATGGCCGCCGCAGCGCCGGCAATGCACCTCGGTGCGGAGCATGCCAAAGGTGCGATCCTCGGTCTTGCCGACATTGCCCTCGATCGGCTGGTAGAAGCTCGGCCAGCCCGTGCCGCTCTCGAATTTGGTGTCGGAGGCGAACAGCGGCAGGTCGCAGCCGGCGCAGGCGAAGACGCCCTTGCGGTGCTCCTTGAGCAGCGGGCTGGAGCCCGGCCGCTCGGTGCCTTCCTTGCGCAGGATCTCATATTGCTGCGGCGTGAGCTGGGCACGCCATTCGGCGTCCGTCTTCTCGATCTCGAATTTCTGCGCGGCTTTCTCTCCAGCCTCCGCGGGCGATGCTCTGAGCCAGCGGAAGGCCGCAAGGCCGAACAGGCCGGCGACGGTCGTCAACAGGATGCGGCGGTCAAACATCTCATTCTCCATGCGGGAGCGTCTACGCCCTGAGATACGGGCTCTAACCGGCGACGTTACACTTCCGGGACGAGTTTTTCTCACCTTATCGCGAGGCGCTCTCGTCCTGCGGGACCGGTTCCACGGCTTCTGCCACAGGCTTCGGCGGTGGGGCCGGCCGGGGCCGAACCCCAGGCGCCGGACGGCGCGGGCCGGTGCCGGCGGCCCGGTTGGCTTCGGCGAGGCGTGTCTCGCGTTCCCGGTCCTTGACCCTGGCGCGCTCCCGATAGCGGGCAAGCGAGCCTGCGGCAGCGGAACTCGCCCTGCCCCAGATTCCGACCAATTGGCCGGCAACCCGCCCCGTCGTTCCCCCCGCCCAGACCAGCTCGAACGGTGAGAACAGCTTCCAGCGCTCGTCGCCCCACAAGATGCTACGCGCGATCATCTGCCCGGCCATGGCCGAGGTGTTCATGCCCTGGCGGCCGAACCCGCTGGCCACCCACAGGCCTTTGCGCAACTGGCCGATCTGCGGCATGCCATGCACGGTCTGGCCGGTGGCGCCGCCGAAGGTCTCGGTGATTTCGACATTGCCGAGTTGGGGAAAGATCGACCGGATCCGCCGCCTGACGGCGCCCGCAAAGCGTTGCGGGCGCGCCGCCCAGGTGGTCTCCGGGCTCTCCCACATCAGGCGGTCGCCATCGACGATCCGGAAATGATCGACGCCGTCGGAATCCATCACCGATCCCTTGAAGGAAATGATCTCGTGCACGCGCTCGCCGAGCGGCGCGGTGATGCCGGCATAGCGCCAGACCGGCAGCAGCGTTTCCGACAGGCGCCGCAACGGCGCGCCGAGATGGATGTTGCCGGCGAGCACGATATGGGTGGCGCGCAGCCGCGCCGAGGGCGTGACGATGCGCTTGCGGATGCCGGAATGATCGATGCTGACGACCGGCGTATCCTCGAAGATGCGCGCCCCTGCCCGCCGCGCCAGCGCTGCAAGGCCGTGCACATATTTGCGGCCGTCGACCTGGAACGCCTTCGGATAATACACGCCATGGAAGTAGTGATCGGTCTTGAGCACCTCGCGGACGCGATCGACCTGCCAGCCCTCGGCCTCGGTGTCGAAATCCTCGTTCAGCATCTGCAAGCGGCTGATCAGCCGGTCGCCGGCATCGACGTTGGAGACCTCGAGCACGCCGTCGGTCGGGCCGATCCCCGGCATGTTCTCTTCCGTGGCGTTGGCCCGGACGAACTCGGCGCCCGCTTTCGACAGGGTCCACAATTCCCGCGCGTCCTCGAAGCCGATGCGCTCGATCAGCTCGGCGAGCGGCAGCCCGAAGCCCGGCATCACGGTGCCGAGTTGATTGCCGGAAGCGTTCCAGCCGATGTGGCGGCCCTCGAGCACCGCGACGCTGGCCCCCAGCCGGGCCGCCTCGAGCGCGATGGACAGTCCGGCAAGCCCGGCCCCGATGACGCAAATGTCCGCATCGAGGTCGAACGACAGCCGCGCCCGGTCGCGAAAGCCGGCTTCTTCCTGGGACACGCTTGTGAAAGTCTCGCTCATGTCGTTTCTTAAAGGACTGAGCGGCCGCTTGTCACCTTGTCCTCGACCAGCGCCTGTAGATTATCCTGGTCGTGTAACGATTCGAGAATGCCATGCGCCGTTTGCTGCTGCTGCGTCACGCCAAGACCGAGACCGACGCGCCGAGCGGCCGCGACCAGGACCGCCGGCTCGACGACCGCGGCCACAAGGATGCCGCCGAGATCGGCGACTGGATGGCCTCCCATCCCCCCTTTCCCGAGGCCGTGCTGGTGTCGCATGCGGTCCGGGCCCGGCAGACCTGGGACATCGCCTGGGAGACCATGAAGGACCGCGTCGCCGCGCCGCAGGTGGAGGTCCTGCCGGAACTCTACGGCGCCGATCCCGCCCAGATCCTGGAATCCATTCGCACTGCAACCGTCCCGGCCGACCCGAAGCAGTTGCTGCTGGTCGGCCACAATCCGGGCATGCATGAGGTCGCCTTGATGCTGATGGGTAGCGGCGATCCGGCCGGCGCCAAGGCGCTCGCCGACAATCTGCCCACGTCGGGGCTTGCGATCTTCGACTTTGACGTCAAGGATTGGGGCGACGTGGCTTACCGCCGCGGCAAGCTGGTGCAGTTCGTCAGTCCGAGGTTGCTTCGAAGTTAAGGCTGCTTCGAAGCTAAGGCTGCTTCGATCGGGTTGATCGCGCGACGTGCCGGCAAGACGTCCTGACTGGAAGATTTGGAGGCGCAGATGTTCAAGTCCATCCTCGTGCCCATCGACCTCGCCGACACCGACCTGGCCAAGCCGGCGATCGCGACCGCGGCAACGCTGTCACAGACCTGGAGCGGCGTGGTGCGCCTGCTCAACGTGCTGCCGATGACGCCGGTGATGCTGGCCGAATACGTGCCCGCCGATTTCGACGAACAGCAGCGCCAGACCTCGGAAGAAGCCCTCGCCATCGTCGCACGCGAGTCCGGCATCGAGCCATCCCGCATCTCCAGCGTGGTGCGCCAGGGCGGCATCTACCACGAGATCCTGGAGGAAGCCGTGCACATGAAGGCCGAGCTGATTGTGATGACCTCGCACCGGCCGGCGATGCGCACCTATTTCCTCGGCTCCAATGCCGGCCATGTCGTGCGCTACGCAAAATGCTCCGTGCTGGTGGTGAGGCACTGAGGGTTGCGGCGAAACTCAGCATTGCAAGCAGCCAGCTCGTAGCCCGGGTGAGCGAAGCGATACCCGGGACAGCTCGTATCACGATTCCCGGATATCGCTTCGCTCATCCGGGCTACAAGCCCTTGCATTGCCCGTCGGGCAAAACACCCAAGCTGTCGGTCAACGCCCGCCGCTGAAAATATTCCACTTTACCGAAATTCGGAAATCACGTATCTGTCGCGGCAACCCGGCCCAAGGAAGAGGGGCGTATCGCGATCGTCACGAACGCGGGCCGGACAGCGGCGGACGCTGGGCCACACCGGCGCGAATGGCTTCGCAGGGCGGGCAACCGTGAGCGAAGGCGTCGCGCACACGACCGGTGTGATCAGCGTACGGCAAAACCGTGTCGTCCTGACGCCCGGGGTCTGTGCGTCAAGTCTTGTGGTGATGTGGGCTGCCCGACCGGGTTCGCGCATCAGCCATCCGCAAGGCGACGGGGGCAATAGTGCATCGCTCCCCGGGGAGAGCACGGCATAAGCCGTAAAACCGCTGCGCAGGGAAGGCCGGACGTTTTGGCTTCACCTGTATGCCGCTGTGCAAATTTTCCTACTGCAATTTCGCACAGTGGACCGCGGGTGCCAGCCGGCGCCCGGTCTTCCCTGCGCCCTCTTTCAACTGAGGGCAAGGCGATGAAGCAAAGCTCGGGCAAAACAAGCCGCGAGAAGGCGAAGGTGTGTCTGCAATGAAAGCGCGAGCTAAAGGAGCGACAGTGCTACCCACAAACGCCGTCATTGCGAGCGCAGCGACTTGTCCGCCGAAGCTTTAGCGAAGGCGGAAGCAATCCAGAGTCTTTCCGCGGAGGGATTCTGGATTGCTTCGCCGCGCTCGCAATGACGATGTTGAAGCAGGTGGGCCTGAAAACTCAGTGTGGTGCCCCGGACGCAGCGCGTCCGGGACAAGAGCGAAGCGCTTTACAGATACCGCGTCAGCTCTGCTTTGGCCTGGCCGTAGACCGCGTCCTCGATCTGGCTGCGGGTGATCCCGATGTCGCGCAAGGCGCGGTCATCGAGGTCGTTCAGCGTCTTGACGGCGGAGCGGCGCTCCAGGCGGTCGAACAGCGCATAGGCGCCGTTGGCCAGCTTGCGGAAAAATCCGTCTGACGAGGATGAGCCTAAGCTCCGCCCGGCGGTCTGCGAGATCGTAGTCATTGTCCTTCTCCGGCCTGTTGTCCACGCGGCGAAGCGGATGCCGTTGGCGCAAGCGCCCGAGCGCCTGCACCTCATTTGCCGTCGGATTGCTCTCGCTCTCCTCGGCTCAATCGTGAAGCTTGATGGAACTTAAATGCTCCAGTACACTACTCGGAGCAAGTGAAACATTGCTCTCGGTGCAATAATGTCCAAGTTCGAATACGTGAAGCTTGCCGATGCCATTGCTCTCGATATCTCTAACGGCACGTTAAGGCCGGGCGACCGGCTGCCGCCGCAGCGCAATTTTGCCTATGACCGCGGCATTGCGGTCTCGACGGCGAGCCGGGTTTATACGGAGTTGCTCCGCCGCGGCCTCGTCGTCGGCGAGGTCGGCCGCGGCACCTTCATCTCCGGCGCCATCAGGCGCGAGGTCGAGGCGCTGAGCGAGCCGCGCGACGCGCGGATCGATTTCGAGGTCAATTACCCGCTGCTGCCGCAGCAATGGGCGATGATCGCCAAGAGCCTTGCAGGCCTCGAGCGCGTCGACGCGCTCGAATCCGCGCTGCGCGTCTCCACCAGCACCGGCACCAAGAGCGCGCGCAACGCAGCCGCCGCCTATCTCGCGCGCAAGGATTTCGCGCCGCAGGCCGAGCAGATCGTCTTCACCGCCAACGGCAAGCAGTCGCTCGCGGCCGCCCTCGCAGCCCTCGTTCCCACCGGCGGCCGCTGCGGCGTCGAGGCGCTGACCTATCCTTACGTCAAGAGCATCGCCGCGCGGCTCGGCGTGACGCTGGTCCCGATACCGATCGACGAATTTGGCGCGCGCCCCGACGCCATCCAGAAGGCGCATCGCGAGGCCCATCTGTCGGCGCTGTATCTCCAGCCCATCATCCAGAACCCGCTCGGCGTCACCATGAACGCGACGCGGCGCGCGGACATCATGCGCGTCGCCGAGAAGCTCGATCTCACCATCATCGAGGACGCCGTCTACGGCTTCCTGGCCGACGACACGCCGCTGGCCGCGCTCGGCCCCGACCGCTGCATCGTGATCGACAGCCTGTCCAAGAAGGTCGCGCCGGGCCTCGCGCTGGGCATCCTCGTCGCGCCGCCGCGATTGCGTGAGAGCGTGATGAGCGCGGTCCGCACCGGCGGCTGGATCGCGTCCGGCCATGCGCTGGCGTCCGGGCAGCGGCTGATGGCAGACGGCACCGTCGCCGAGCTGACGCGGCTGAAACGCGTCGACGCCGCGCGCCGCCAGCAGGCCGCGGCAAGGCTGCTCGCCGGTTACCAGCTCTCCGCCGATCCACGCTCCTATCACCTCTGGCTCACGCTGCCGGCACACTGGCGCTCGCAGACCTTCGTCGCCGCGGCAGCCCGGCGCGGCATCGCGCTGACGCCGTCCTCGACCTTCGCGATCGCCCATGGCCACGCACCGAACGCGGTGCGGCTCGCGCTCGCCCCGCCCTCGTTCGAGCAGCTCGATTCCGGCCTGCGCACGATCGCATCGCTGCTCGGCACCAAGGAAGAGGATTTTGACTCGACGGAGTAACGCGCCGTCCAAGGCAGCAAAGCCATTTAGGGCAGCAAGGCGCTCGGCACGCGATCGAAGCTGTAGCTCCGCGGCTGGTTACGCCGGACGAACCCGCCGATCTGCCAGGCGAACAGCGCGGCAAAGCCGATGATGAACAGCGCGCCGGCAAATTCGCCGATCGCAAGCGCGCGGATCAGGAGCCCCGTCATCGCCACTGCAAGCACCGCAAGAAAAGCCAGCATTATCGCGTAGGTCCTTCGGCCGAGGCCCGCGGTCAACTCAGCGTGGCTGCCGGCCTGCGCCATGCGCGCGTGCAACGCGACGATGAAATTGCGAAAACCATTGTCCTGCGGCGCCATCAGGGCCGCGGTCTGCCAGCTCGTCGAGAGGATCGCGATACGGCCGCCACCGGTATGGCTGACATCGGCGCGAAAGCGGTGTTGCTGCATCGACACGGGGCGGAACGACAGCCGGATTGCACTGATCTCGTCATAACGCCACTGGGCCGAACGGCCGCCGATATGCCAGGACAGCCCCTCCTCCGTCAGCTCGAAGCGATGCGCCGAGCCGATCAGCGACGCCTTGTAGGCGTAGCTCGCACCCGCAGCCGCCTCAGCTCCCGAATCCTGCATCTTCACAATCAATCCAATCCGGGCGATCCAGTCTGCGATCCGCTTGCGCGAGCGCCCTGCCCCATCCTACAAGCGAGACATGGCTGAGACGATTTTTTTTCCGCGCCGCCTGATTCTCGGCGCCGCCGTCATCTCCGGCGTGCTGCTCGCGCTCGCCGTGCACATGCTGGGCGCGCGCTATGGGCTCGACCTCGGCGGCCTCTGGCACTCGGACACGCACGAGTTCATACCGGCGGGCGCGGCGATCGCCTGGTGGCTGATCGCCTCCGTCGGCTTCTCCGGCGGCTATTTCACTGCGACCTTGATGCAAAGCGCCGTCTCGGGCCAGATCCCGCAACGGATGCGGCAATTCCTGATCGCGGTCGGCGTGCTGCTGCTTGCGGGTGCTGGCCAGGTGGCCTCGGCGCCGAGCCCGGTCCCGACGGTCTCGGGCGTGCTGGCCGGAATTGCCGCGCTGGGCCTCGGTGCCGTGATGGCGTTCTGCGGCGCGCATTTCGCACTGCGCCGCGGCTAACCTCAGGCGGTCGCGCGCAACGGCGGTCGGTCCAGCATGATCGCGACATCGGCAGCGGGCCGCGGCTTGCTGAACAGATAGCCCTGCGCCTGGGTGCAGCCTTCCCGCCGGAGCAGCTCGAGCTGCGCGTCGTTCTCCACCCCCTCTGCCGTGGTGACGATGCCGAGGCTCCGGCCCAGCCCGGTCACGGCGCGGATGATCGCCATGGAATCCTCACGCGTCGCGAGTTCCGACACGAAGGAGCGGTCGATCTTGATCTTGTCGAAGGGGAAGCTGCGCAGATAACTCAGCGAAGAATAGCCGGTGCCGAAATCGTCGAGCGAGATGCGTACGCCCATGGCGCGGAGGTCATGCAGCGTGGCCAGCGTCGCCTCGCTGTTCTGAAGCAGCACGGATTCGGTGATCTCGAGCTCGAGACGGCGCGCGTCGAGTCCGGACGCGACCAGCGCCTCGGTCACGGATGCGATCAGGTTCGGATTCTTGAACTGCACCGGCGACAGGTTGACGGCGACGTCGACATCGTCGGGCCAGGTGGCCGCGTCTGTGCAGGCGGAGCGCAGCACGAACTCGCCGAGCTGGATGATCAGTCCGGTCTCTTCGGCCAGCGGAATGAAGTTCATGGGCGCGATCAGGCCGCGCTCCGGATGGTTCCAGCGCAGCAGCGCCTCGAACGCGACGACGCGACCGCTGACGACGTCGCGGATCGGCTGATAGTAAGCCTCGAACTCGTCGCGTTGCAGGGCGGCGCGCAGGTCCATCTCCAGCAGACGCCGCGCCTGCGCGCGCGCATCCATGCCGGTCTCGAAGAACCGATAGGTGCCGCGGCCGTCAGCCTTGGCGCGATACAGCGCGAGGTCGGCGTTCTTCAACAGCTCGTCGGGATTGCTGCCGTCCTGCGGCGACAGCGAGATGCCGATCGAGACGCCGATGATGATCTGATGGTCGTCGATCTCGTAGGGCGCCGAGATCACCTCGACCAGGCGGCCGGCAAGGGACCTTGCCGCGGTTTCCTCCGAACGTCCGATCTGGACCACGGCGAACTCGTCGCCACCGAGCCGCGCCACCGTGTCGCTCTCGCCGACGGTGGCCTTCAGCCTGCGCCCGACCTCCTTGAGCAGCGCATCACCGATGGGGTGGCCGAGCGAGTCGTTGATGTCTTTGAAGTGATCGAGATCGAGACAAAGCACGGCGAGCTGGTCGCCCGATCCGGTCCGGCGCAGTCCCTGCACGAGCTGCTCGTGGAACAGCACGCGGTTCGGCAAGCTGGTCAGCGCGTCATGGCGGGCCATGTGCGAGATCTTGGCCTGGGCCTCCAGCCATTCGGTGATGTCCTCGAAGGTCGCGACCCATCCGCCGCCCTGCATCGGCTGGTTCACGACCCGAATGGAGCGGCCGAACCTGGTCACGACGTCGGTCGTGGTGCGGCTCTCGCGCGCGTCGGCGACGAGGCGGGCGAAGAATTCGCCGGCATCGCCCTGCCACTGACCCTTCGCCTGCTCCTCTCGCAGCACGTCGACCAGCAGTCGGCCGGTGAGCAGGATGTCGGTGCGGCCGAGCATCGCGGCATAACGCTCGTTGAACAGGATGATCTTGCCGTCCGCATCGAACATGCACAGTCCCTGCGACATATTCTCGAGCGCGGTATCCAGCACGACCTGCTGGCGGCCCAATTCGCCCTTGGCGCGGCGATCGAGCAGCGCGGCCACGAGCGCAATCGCGATGATCGCAACTGCGGCACCTGCGGTGAAGAAGGACAATGAGGCCGGCGGGATCGATAACCCGCTGATCGCGAGCGTCGGATCCGGCGTCAGAACGACAGCGCCCATTGCGGTGAAATGATGTGCGACGATGGCGACCGTCAGCAGTGTGCTCGCGGTCAGCGCATGGAAGAGGTCGTCGCGCCGCGCAGCGACGAACAGCGCGAGCGCCGCGAAAAAAATTCCGAACAGCACCGAGGCGGCAACCGTGCTCCCGATCCAGTCGACCCGGGCCGGCATCTCCAGCGCCGCCATTCCGGTATAATGCATCGTCGCGACCGCGGCGCCGACGATGGCGCCACCGAGCACGATCCACGGCGCACGCGCGGAGGATGCCGCAAGACTCAACCCCACGAAGGTTAAGGAGATCGCGAAGATCAGGGAAAGGATCGTCACCGGGATGTTGTAGGCGCCGGCGCCGCCCGGTCCGTAAGCGAGCATCGCGATGAAATGCGTCGCCCAGATGCCGCATCCGCTGACGGCGGCATCCAGGGCGATCCAGACCAGGCGCCCGGAGCTGTGCGTCGCGCGCGCCCGGTGAAACAGGCTGATCGCCGCCGCGCTTGCGAGCAGGCACACCGCGCCGCCAAGCGCGACGAGCCGCCAGTCGTGCTCCTCGGTGAGACAGTAGAGAACTTGATGCATTGCGGGCCCCTATCGATCCACACTTGAACCGACAGAGATGGACAGTCGGTAACCGGCTACGTGCCTGTTTCGGGGATGGTGAACGGAAGCTGTGTTCAATCGCTCGGATTGTCATCCGCGCGCCGGCGCGCCGAGGCCGATCACGGCGGCGGCGAGCAGCAGCACGGCCGCCGACACGACCAGCGACAGGTGCAGGCCCGTCATGAACGCGCCCTCCGAGGCTACCAGCGAGCCGAACAGCGCGACGCCGAGGACGCTCCCGGTTTGTCGCGTCGCGTTCAAGACGCCCGCCGCGATACCGGAGCGCGCCTTCTCGACGCTGCCCAGCAAGGTCGAGGTCAGCGGCGGCACCAGCAGCCCAAGTCCGCTGCTGATCGCGATCATCTGCGCAAAGATCGCCCAATAGCTCGTGCCGGCTTCGATCCACAGCAGGCCGACGCAACCGAGCGCCGAGACGCAGGCGCCGACGACGATGGTCGGGCACGGGCCGATACGCTCGGCGAGGCGCGGCGCCAGCAGATTGACCGGCAGCACCACGCCCATCATCGGCACGAAGGCGAGACCGGTCCACCATGCCGACAGCCCGTTGATCCTCTGGAAATACAGGCTGAGCACGAAGATCAGGCCGTAGATCGCGATGTTGACGAGCAGGCCGACGAGCGAGGTCAGCGCGAACAGCCGGTGGCCGAACAGCGACAGCGGCAACATCGGCTGCGCCGCACGGCTCTCGCGCCAGACGAAGAGCACGGCGAGAATTGCGGCTGCGACGAAGGCCGCGACCACGGCTGGGTGGTCCCAGCCAAGCGCGCCGCCTTCGATGATCGCGCCGGCGAGTGCTCCCAGCGCGCCGATCGCGGTAAGCTGGCCGGGCAGATCGATCTCGCGCGAGCGCGCCCGCGTGGTTTCGCTGGCATAACGCCAGCTTAACCACAGGCCAACGAGCCCGACCGGCAGATTGACCAGGAAGATCGCGCGCCAACCGACCAGCGTGATCAGCGCGCCGCCGACGAAGGGGCCGGAAGTGAGCGCAAGGCTCGCACCGGCGGCCCAGATTGCAACGGCGCGGCCGCGCTCGCGGTCGTCCGGATAGGCATGATTGAGCAGGGCAAGAGAGTTCGGCACCAGGATCGCCGCCGCCAGCCCCTGGACCAGCCGCGCTGCGATCAACACGGTCGCATTGGGCGACAACGCGCAGGCAAGCGAGGCCGCGGTGAAGATGGCGAATCCCGCCATGAAGACGCGCTTGGCCCCGATGCGGTCGCCGAGCGCGCCGGCCGTCAGGATGAATGCGGCAAACGCGATGGTGTAGGCGCTGACCACCCATTGCAGCTCGGCGACGCCGCCTCCGAGCGTCCTGCCCATCGCATCGAGCGCGGTGTTGACGATGGTGACGTCAAGCTGCACCACGCCATAACCAAGGCTCATCGCGGCAAGGGTGAGGGATGTCGCAAGGCGGGAGCCGGTATGCGGCGCGCCGGCTCCGAAGGCTTCGTATTTGACGGTGCTTACTCGCATGCTGCCATCTCGGTTGCAGCCCCATGCGAACGATACGCTTCCAACTCGCCGTCATGTTACGACAACGATCGAATGATGGACGCGTGATGGACGTGATGGATATGCGCGAGCGTCGCGCGAACGGCCGCGCGACGCTCTATCCTAATCCTGGCTGGGCCTGGCCCTAGCTCGCTGCGCGCAGGTTCACCTTGCTCTCGGCGAGCGTGGTCAGCTTTTTGTCGGTCGCCTTCTCTTCTTCCAGCGTCTTGGCGAGCACGCTGGCGCAGTCGTTGCGGCCGAGCTGCTTGGCCCAGGCGATCAGGCTGCCGTAGCGGACGATCTCGTAATGCTCCGCCGCCTGTGCCGCGTTGATCAGCGCGGCGTCGAGCACCGCCTTGTCGGCGACTTCGCCGGCGGTCTCGTCGGCTTCCTCGATGATGCCATCGATCGCCGGGCAATCGACCGCCTTCACCTGCGCACCGTGCATCTTGAACACTTCCTCGAGGCGCTTGACGTGCTCCCTGGTTTCTTCGAGGTGCGTCAAAAAGCCCTGCTTCAGCTGCGGATCGGTCGCCTTATCCGCCATTTTCGGCAGAGCCTTGGTGAGCTGCTGCTCGGCGTAATAGATATCCTGGAGCTGATGCACGAACAGGTCGTTCATGGTTTTGATGTCTTTTGTGAACAATCCCATCGGTCCGATCCTCTCGGGTTGTGGGAACACGGAGGCACCGGCTTGCAGGAGAAGCCGGTTATTCCGCCATGTTCGATTGCTGATGCGGCACTAACCAGCGCAGGGCATCGTCGTTCCAAAAAAGCCCGCATCCCTTGCGCTGGAACAATGCTGGCCGTGCAGGATCTGAGACCATGTCACGGACGGACGCGACCGATCCCACGACTCATATGCTTAACGCGCGCCCGATGTGAACCGCGTATGACAAAGTGGCTGGTCCAAGCTGGTCCAACGCAGAACCTATCCTTGTCAAGGGCTGCACAAGTCACTGTTTTTGCCTTAAATGAGCTACATCATGCCTAGCGATCCAAGCCCACATCGGGCACTGATCGCATCCGACCGGCCAATGTCTGGCCTGGTCGGTCTTGCCCCCCGCCGGGAGGATGAATGCACGGACTGCTGACCGCGCTGAAGCGCGGCTTCACGAGATGGATCGGCTGGCGGCGACTCGGCGTTGCGGCGAGCGTCTTCATCATCACGTTCGCGATCACTACGCTGGTACGTACGCTCAAGGGCATCGACACCGGGGTCATCCTGACTGCGTTGACCGAGATCCCCCGCGGTAACATCGGGCTGGCGGCGATCTGCGTATGCTTCGCGTTCTGTACGCTGACCTTCTACGATTATTTTGCACTGCGAACGATCGGCAAGAAGCACGTGCCCTATCGCATCGCAGCGCTCTCCAGCTTCACATCGTATTCAATCGGCCACAATATCGGCGCCACCGTCTTCACCGGCGGCGCGATCCGCTTCCGGATCTATTCGGATTACGGGCTGAATGCGATCGACGTCGCAAAGATCTGCTTCCTGTCGGGCCTGACCTTCTGGCTCGGTAACATCTTCGTGCTCTCGATCGGCATGGCCATCCATCCGGATGCCGCCTCCTACATGGATCAGCTGCCGTCGTCGATCAACCGGCTGATTGCGCTCGGCGGCCTCGCCTCAATCGGCGCGTATCTGGTCTGGCTGTGCATGGGCGAGAAGCGCCGCGAGCTGGGCCAGAAGGGCTGGAAGGTGGTACTGCCGTCAGCGCCGCTGACGCTGGTGCAGATCCTGATCGGTGTCGTCGACCTCGGATTCTGCGCGCTGGCGATGTACCTTCTGGTGCCGGCCACGCCGCAGATCGACTTCCTGTCGCTCTCCGTGGTGTTCATTTTGGCGACATTGCTCGGCTTTGCCAGCCACGCCCCCGGTTCGCTCGGCGTGTTCGACGCCGCCATGCTGGTGGCGCTGCCGGAGTTCGGCCGCGAGCAGCTTCTGGCCACGCTCCTTGTCTTCCGCATCCTCTATTTCGTGATCCCGTTCGGACTGGCCATCTCCATCATGGGCACACGCGAGCTCTGGATGAATGTGGTGGAGCCCTGGCAGGAGCGCCGAAGGCTGGCGGAGGCCTGCGCGCAGGCCAACCTGCCCAAGCAGGTGGCGGCGATGGAGCGCGAGCGGTCGCTGCGGCAGGCCAGCAAACGCTGAGCATGATCCGGAAAAAGTGCGAAGCGGTTTTCCGGAAAGGTCATGCTCGAACGATAGTCCGCTAGACGCCGGCCGGCAAAACCGTCAGACCAATGTTGCAGGCGGAGAGCAGCTCTCTTATTTCCGCCTCAACTTTGCCGTTGAAAATGCGGGCCATGATCCCTGTATCCCTTCGCCGTTTCCTCGCCGGTGCCCTGCTGCTCGCCGGGCTCCTCACCGCCTTGCCGCTGAAACAGGCGGCCGCGCAGGACGCGGGCGCCCTGCAGATCAGCTGGGAGGTGCGCAACCGCTTCCGGCTGTTCCGCGAGGAGCGCGACTTCCTGCTCCACGTCGAGAACGCGCGTAACCGCAGCATCCTCGCCGCCGAGCAATCGCTGGAGCTCCAGAGCGAGGGCCGCGGCTGGGCCCGCAACATGGTCAACCGGCTCTGCATCGACCTTCAGGGGCGGGTCAACCAGCCCTGCACCCGCGACAACACGAAGGAAAACTACCTCACCCCCCTCGACCATCCCGTCACTGTGCGCCTCGCCGGCGCGGTGCCGGTCGGCGCCACCTGCGCCTGGTCGTTCGACGACGGCGACGGGCCGCAGCAATCCACCTTCGACTGCGCCGAGCCGATCAATCTGCGGGTCCGCTACGGCAAGCAGACGGTCGCGAGCGTCGACGTCTCCTCCGGCTCCGATCCGACCCAGCGGGTCCAGACCGAGATCCAGGTCCGCGACATCTTCGTCGCTGGCCTCGGAGACAGCATCGCCTCGGGCGAAGGCAATCCGGACCGGCCGCTGGCGCTGTCGGACGAAGGTTTTTGCTTCCGCTCCTATCTCGGCACCGCCGGCGCGCAGTATTACCGGCCGAGCCGCGCCGGCTTCAAGGGCGGCCGCGCCTGCGAAGCGCCGGATACGCTTGCCAACTGGCAGCGCTACAGCGCGCTCTGGTTCAACTCGCCCTGCCACCGATCGCTCTACAGCTACCAGGCCCGCACCGCGCTGGCGCTCGCGGTACGCTACACCCACATCGCGGTAACCTTTCTGCCGCTCGCCTGCACTGGCGCCAGCATCAGCGACGGGCTGCTCGGCTCGCAGCGTGCCCGTGAATGCCCGCCCGGCAAGACCGGCGTCTGCAACATCAGCGTGAACGCGCAGGTCGCCGAGCTGCGCGAGGCGCTGACCGCCGCTAAGAAACGGCAGCCAGAGCGCACGCTCGACCTCGTGCTGCTCTCGGTCGGCGCCAACGACGTCTATTTCTCGGGCCTCGTCGCCGACGTTATCGTCGAGACCGCAACCGAGCGCGCGATATTCCGGCGCTCCGGCGTGATGGCGAGCGTCGATGATTCCCGCGATGCGCTGGCGCGCGAACTGCCGCAGAATTTCGTCAAGCTGCGCGAGGCGCTGAAGCCGCTGGTCGGCGGCGACCTCTCGCATGTGGTCTACGTCTCTTACGCCAACCCGGCGCTCGCCGATGGCGGCGTGCCCTGCCGCGGCGGCCGCGCCGGCTTCGACATCCATCCGTCCTTCAACGCCGATCCGCAGCGCCTCGCCCGCGTTTCGACCTTCGTCGACACCGAATTCCTGCCGCAACTGAAGGGGCTCGCCACCTGCACCCGCGGCGCGCTGTGCCGCGATCCCGAGGCCGACCGCATGACCTTCGTGGATTCACATCAGGCGGCGTTCGCCGATCACGGCTTCTGCGCGCATTCGGGCAACGATCCCGAATTCGACCGCACCTGCTTTGCCGAGAACGGCCAGAGCTTCAATCCCGACATCGTGAGCGCGGCGAGCCAGCCGATGCTGTGCGGCCGCGGCGCCTCCGAATTCCGCGCCTATCTGCCGCGCGCGCGCTGGATCCGCGACGCCAATGACAGCTATTTCGCCGCGATGACCTATCCGCAAGGCTTGCCGGCAGCAAGCCAGCCGACCGACATCCACGACGCGACCTGGGGCGTGCTCTCCGCCGTCTATGGCGGCGCCGTGCATCCGAGCGCCGAAGGCCACGCCGCGATGGCGGACGCGGCACTGCCGGCCGCAAGCGCCGTGCTGGGGCTGGATGCGGCACCGCCGGGCGTGACACGCGGGCTGCTCGCGCCGCTGCTGCCGGGCGTACGGCAGTAGACGCAAAGCGGGCTCTCTCCACATCGTCATTGCGAGCGCAGCGAAGCAATCCAGAGTCTTTCCGCGGTGGAATTCTGGATTGCTTCGCTGCGCTCGCAATGACGAGGTTGGGGCTCACGTCTCGGCACTCTCTCACAATCGTTCCTCCCACCTGCCGTTCCATCCATCCAAAAACGGCATCGATCGATACTGCCTTGAACTTGGACACTCTGCCGCGCGCACCTCTAGGAGTCGCAGTGGGGAAACGTTTCGAGTTCTAAGGAGGCGCGCAATGAGCGCAGTGATGTCCGCAGCGGACGTGAGAAGGTCTCGCGTCAGGCTGTTCATCGTGACCATGCTGTTCCTGGTCACGACCGTCAATTATGCCGACCGCGCCACGCTGTCGATCGCGGGCCCCGCGCTCTCCAGGGAGCTGCATCTCGATCCGGTCGCGATGGGCTACATCTTCTCGGCGTTCGGATGGTCCTATGTGATCGCGCAGGTGCCGGGCGGCTGGCTGCTCGACCGCTACGGCTCCCGGCTCGTCTATGCCTTCAGCATCATCGTCTGGTCGCTGTTCACGACGCTGCAGGGCTGGGTCGGCTTCTTCAGCGCTGGCACCGCGATCACCGTGCTGTTCGGCCTGCGCTTCCTCGTCGGTATCGCCGAAGCGCCGTCTTTCCCCGCCAATGCTCGCATCGTCGCGGCCTGGTTTCCGAGCAACGAGCGCGGCACCGCGTCGGCCTTCTTCAATTCCGGGCAGTATTTCGCGACCGTGATCTTCGCACCGTTGATGGGCTGGATCGCGCATGATTACGGCTGGCGCTACGTGTTCTTCGTGATGGGCGCGCTCGGAATCGTCATGGGCCTGGTCTGGATCAAGACGATCTATGGCCCGAAGGAGCACCCCGGCATCAACGAGGCTGAGTTCGACTACATCAAGGACGGCGGCGCGCTGGTCGATCTCGACGCGCCCAAAGACGATCTGAAGCAAGAGCGCGCGCCCGAGGCCGGCTCCGGGTGGGACCATATCCGCCAGCTGCTCTCCAACCGCATGATGCTCGGCGTCTATCTCGGCCAGTACTGCATCAACACGCTGACCTACTTCTTCCTGACCTGGTTCCCGGTCTACCTGGTCAAGGAGCGCGGTCTGTCGATCCTGCAAGCCGGCTTCGTCGCGACACTACCGGCGCTGTGCGGCTTCATCGGCGGCGTGCTCGGCGGCGTCATCTCCGACGCGATCCTGCGCAAGACCGGCTCGCTGACGATGGCGCGCAAGATCCCGATCGTCGGCGGCATGCTGCTGTCGATGTCGATCATCGCCTGCAACTATGTCGACGGCCAGGCGCTGGTGGTCGGCTTCATGGCGCTCGCGTTCTTCGGCAAGGGCATCGGCGCGCTCGGCTGGGCTGTCGTCTCCGACACCTCGCCGAAGGAAGCCGGCGGCGTCTCGGGCGGCCTGTTCAACACCTTCGGCAATCTCTCCTCGATCAGCACCCCGATCGTGATCGGCTACATCCTGGCCGCGACCGGCTCGTTCAACGGGGCGCTGATATTCGTCGGCGCCAATGCGCTGGTGGCCGCATTCGCCTATCTCGTGGTCGTCGGCAAGATCGAGCGCGTGGTGCTCAAACGTTCCTCCTGAGGGCTCCCATGGGAGCTTGACCAGGCAACTTAACGGCGGCTTCACGGCCGCCGTCTTTGTTTTGGGAGTAATCGATGCTAGAAGCGCCGGGGAAACGCCTTATCCATCTAAGGCATGTATCGATGTTCGACCTCAACCAGCTCCGCTGTTTCGTCACGGTGGCGGAGGAATTGCATTTCGGCCGCGCCGCCGCGCGACTGAACATGACCCAGCCGCCGCTGTCCCGGCAAATCCAGGTGCTCGAGCACATCATCGATGCGCCGCTGCTGGAGCGTACCAGCCGCTCGGTACGCCTGACGCCGGCCGGGCGCAGCTTCCTGCCGGAAGCGCGGCGCATCCTGAAGCTTGCGGAAAGCGCCTCGCAGGTGGCACGCCGTATCGCGCTCGGCAAGTCCGGCTCGCTCAAAATCGGCTTCACCGCGGCCGCGGCCTACGGCTTCCTCCCCGAGCTCGTCGCCGCCTGCCGCGCCAAGCTGCCCGAGGTGGACTTCTCGCTGAAGGAGATGGTGTCGGGCGACCAGTTCGAGGCGCTGACCTCGGGCCAGATCGACGCCGGCCTGCTCAGGCCTCCGATCGCGCGCCCCGAAATCGCCAGCCGCCGCGTCGTCGCCGAGCCCCTGCTCGCCGCGATCCCGAAAAAGCATCCGCTGGCGAATGCCGAGACCATCACGATCAGGGATTTCGACAACCAGCCCTTCGTGATGTATTCGCCCTATGAGAGCCGCTACTTTCACGACGTGCTGGTGGCGCTGTTCACCCGCGCCGACATCCTGCCGCGCTATGTCCAGCACCTGAGCCAGATCCACTCGATCCTCGCCATGGTGCGCGCCGGCCTTGGCCTTGCCATCGTGCCGGCGGCGGCGGCGAGCCTGAAAATCGCGGACGTCCGCCTGCGGCCGCTGAAGCTGCGCACCCGCGTCCCGGTCGAGCTGTTCATGGTCTGGCGCCGCGACGACGAGAATCCGCTGCTGTCGGCGCTCGTCAAGATCGCGAGCGAATTGTCCTCGGCGGAGGTGATGGAAGATTGATGCTGATTTCGCATCGGTCGATATAGGCTTTGGCTTGGACCCGCATCGAACGGTCTCCTAAACCACGGCGCATGGACGCGCAGCCTTTGCGTCCTCCACAACACGAGACCAGGGAGCAGCGCCCATGAGCAAGATGACCCCGCAGGAAATGGCCCAGAAGATCGGATCCGGCCTGCTGTCTTTCCCCGTCACGCCGTTCAAGGCGGATTACTCCTTCGACGAGACGACCTACCGCGCCAACATGGACTGGCTCTGCGGCTATGACGTCGCAGGCCTGTTCGCCGCCGGCGGCACCGGCGAGTTCTTCTCGCTAACCGCCGCCGAGGTTCCGCAGGTGGTCAAGATCGCCGTGGACGAGACCAAGGGCCGCGTGCCCGTGCTCGCCGGCACCGGCTACGGCACCGCCACCGCGCGCGAGATCGCGATCGGCGCGGAGAAGGCCGGCGCCGACGGCTTGTTGCTGCTGCCGCCCTATCTCACCCATGCCGAGCAGGACGGCCTTGCTGCCCACGTGGAAGCGATCTGCGCCTCCGTGAAGATCGGCGTCATCGTCTACAACCGCGACAACGCCATCCTCCAGCCCGATACGCTCGCCCGCCTCGCGGAACGCTGCCCCAACCTCGTCGGCTACAAGGACGGCATCGGCGACATCGAGCTGATGACCCGCGTCTACACCAAGCTCGGCGACCGCCTGACCTATATCGGCGGCCTGCCGACCGCGGAGACCTTCGCGCTGCCCTATCTCGACATGGGCGTGACCACTTACTCCTCGGCGGTGTTCAACTTCGTTCCGGAATTCGCCACCAATTTCTACGCCGCCGTGCGCAAGCGCGACCACGCGACGATCCACGCCGGGCTGAAGGACTTCATTCTGCCGCTGATCGCGATCCGCAACCGCAAGAAGGGCTATGCGGTCTCGATCATCAAGGCGGGCATGAAGGTGATCGGACGCGATTCCGGCCCGGTTCGCCCGCCGCTGACCGACCTCACCGAGCAGGAGATCGCGGAAGTCACGGCGCTCGTGAAGAATCTGCCCGCCATCCGATCGTCACAACAGGCTGCAGAATAACAGACGACACAGGGAGGAGCCTGCGATGGCCAAGACCGAGATCACTGGCGCACCGGTCGTCACCGCGATGCAGGTGATTCCGGTTGCAGGCCGTGACAGCATGCTCCTCAATCTGAGCGGCGCGCATGCGCCGTTCTTCACCCGCAACATCGTCATCCTCACCGACAATGCCGGTCACACCGGCGTCGGCGAGGTGCCTGGCGGGCAGAAGATCTGGCAGACGCTGCAGGACGCCCGTGATCTCGTGATCGGCAAGACCGTCGGTGCGATGAACAACATCCTCGCCGATATCCGGACCGCATTCGCCGATCGCGATGCCGGCGGCCGCGGTAAGCAGACTTTCGATCTCCGCGTCATGATCCACGCCGTCACGGCCGTGGAGTCGGCGCTGCTCGATCTGCTCGGTCAACATCTCAACCTGCCTGTCGCAGCCCTGCTCGGCGACGGCCAGCAGCGCACCAGCGTCGAGACACTGGGCTATCTCTTCTTCGTCGGCGACTGGCGCAAATCCAAGCTGGACTACGTCAGCGGCGAGACCGGCAAGAGCGAATGGTTCAACCTCCGTCATCAGCAGGCGATGACGCCGGAAACCGTGGTGCGGCTCGCGGAATCGACCCACGACCATTACGGCTTCGCCGATTTCAAGCTCAAAGGCGGCGTGCTGCGCGGCGAGCAGGAGATCGAGGCCGTCACCGCGATCGCCAGGCGCTTTCCGAATGCGCGCGTGACCCTGGATCCGAACGGCGCATGGTCGCTCGACGAGGCCGTCAGCCTCTGCAAGGACATGCACGGGATCCTAGCCTATGCCGAGGATCCCTGCGGCGCCGAAGGCGGCTTCTCCGGCCGTGAGATCATGGCCGAGTTCCGCCGGGCGACTGGCCTGCCGACTGCGACCAACATGATCGCGACCGACTGGCGGCAATTGTCCCATGCGCTGCGCCTCGGCGCTGTGGACATTCCGCTGGCCGATCCCCATTTCTGGACCATGCAAGGCTCGGTGCGCGTGGCCCAGACCTGCCGCGACAACGGCTTGACCTGGGGTTCGCACTCCAACAACCATTTCGACATCTCGCTCGCCATGTTCACCCATGTCGGCGCCGCCGCCCCCGGCAAGGTCACCGCGATCGACACGCACTGGATCTGGCAGGATGGCCAGGCCCTGACCAAGGAGCCACTCCAGATCAAGGGCGGCAAGATCGCCGTGCCTGAGAGGCCGGGCCTGGGTATCGAAATCGACAGGGCCGCCATCGACGCCGCGCATGACCTCTACAAGCAGCATGGACTCGGCGCCCGCGATGACGCTATTGCCATGCAGGACCTGATCCCCGGCTGGACCTTCGACGACAAGCGTCCCTGCCTCGTGCGTTAGAAAATTCGGAGGAAGAGATATGACTGCGATCCTGAAGAACTTCATCGGCGGCGAATGGGTCGATGGCTCCGCCGTCACCAAGAACATCAACCCCTCCAACACCAACGACGTCGTCGGCGAATACGCCAAGGCCGACAAGGCACAGACCGAGAAGGCCATCGCAGCCGCCAAGGCCGCCTTCCCCGCCTGGGCGCAGTCGACGCCGCAGGCGCGCTACGACGCGCTGAACAAGATTTCGCTCGAGATTATCGCACGCAAGGAAGAGCTCGGCCGCCTGCTCGCCCGCGAGGAAGGCAAGACCCTGCCGGAAGGCATCGGCGAGGTCGCCCGCGCCGGCCAGATTTTTGCGTTCTTCGCCGGCGAGGCGCTGCGCATGATCGGCGAGAAGGGTGCTTCCGTCCGTCCCGGCATCGACGTCGAGCTCACCCGTGAGCCGATGGGCGTCGTCGGCATGATCACGCCCTGGAATTTCCCGATCGCGATCCCCGCCTGGAAGATCGCCCCGGCGCTCTGCTATGGCAACACCGTGGTGTTCAAGCCTGCCGAGCTGGTGCCGGGCTCGGCGCATGCGCTGTCCGAGATCATCACCCGCTCCGGCATCCCGTCCGGCGTGTTCAACCTCGTGGTCGGCTCGGGCTCCGTGGTCGGCCAGACCCTGATCGAGCATCCCGACGTCGCCGCGATCACCTTCACCGGCTCGGTGCAGACCGGCCGCAAGATCGCGCAGGCCTGCGTGACCTCGAGCAACATGAAGAAATTCCAGCTCGAGATGGGCGGCAAGAACCCGCTGGTCGTGCTCGACGACGCCGATCTCAAGACAGCCGTCGAAGTCGCCGTCAACGGCGCCTATTTCTCCACCGGCCAGCGCTGCACCGCCTCCTCGCGCCTGATCGTCACCGAAGGCATCCATGACCGCTTCGTTGCGGCGATGACCGAGCGCCTGAAGGGCCTGACGGTGGACGACGCGCTCAAGGCCGGCGTGCATATCGGCCCCGTGGTCGACCAGAGCCAGCTCGACCAGGACCTGCGCTACATCAAGATCGGCCAGGACGAGGGTGCCAAGCTCGCCTGGGGCGGCGAGTTGCTCAAGCGCGAAACGCCCGGCCACTACCTGCAGCCGGCGCTGTTCACGGAAGCCAACAACAACATGCGGATCGCGCGCGAAGAAATCTTCGGGCCGGTGGCGACCGTCATTCGCGCCAAGAACTACGAGGAGGCGCTGGCGATCTCCAACGACACCGAGTTCGGCCTTGCCTCCGGCATCTGCACCACCAGCCTGAAATACGCCTCGCACTACAAGCGCAACAGCGAGTCCGGCATGGTGATGGTCAATCTGCCGACCGCCGGCGTCGACTATCACGTGCCGTTCGGCGGCCGGAAAGGTTCGAGCTACGGCGCCCGCGAACAGGGCTCTTACGCGCGCGAGTTCTACACGGCGGTGAAGACCGCCTATACCTATCCTGGCTAACCACGGGCAAGATATCGTAGGGTGGGCAAAGCAAAGCGTGCCCACCGCTTACGTTCGGTGTGAAAATGGTGGGCACGGCGCCTTGCGCCTTTGCCCACCCTACGGCTTCGGAGGCAAGCGCAGATGGACCAGTCAGTCGCCGCGAAAGAACAGCCCCGCTACATCAAGCTCAACGAGCGCGACAACGTCGCGATTGTTGTCAATGATTTCGGGCTTCCCGCCGGCTCCCGCTTCGCCAGCGGGCTGACGCTGCGCGCCTTCGTGCCGCAAGGACACAAGACGGCGCTGGTCGACATCCCGCAGGATGCCCCGATCATCCGCTACGGCGAGGTGATCGGCCACGCGCTCGCGCCGATCCTGGCCGGCGAATGGGTGGACGAAGCGCGCATCCGCATGCCGGAGGCCCCTGCCCTCGACAAGCTGGAAATCTCGACCGCCGTTCCCGCGCCGCTGCCGCCCCTCGAAGGTTTCACGTTCGAAGGCTTTCGCAATTCCGACGGCTCGGTCGGCACCAAGAACATCCTCGGCATCTCCTCCTCCGTGCAATGCGTCAAGGGCACGATGGAATATGCGGTGAAGCGCATCCGCGCCGAGCTGCTGCCGAAATACCCGAATGTCGACGACGTCGTGCCGCTGACGCACGCCTATGGCTGTGGCGTCGCCATCAACGCGCCCGACGCCGTGATTCCGATCCGCACGCTGCAAAACATCGCGCAGAACCCGAATTTCGGCGGCGAGATCCTGGTCATCAGCTTGGGATGCGAAAAGCTCGCGCCCGAGCGTCTGGTGCCGGAAGGCGTCAGCAATGCCATCGTCCGCATGCAGGACGAAGCCTTCGATGGTTTTGGCGCCATCGTCGATGCCATCATGACCCAGGCCGAAGCCCGCCTGAAGATCCTCAACAAGCGCACCCGCGAGACCTGCCCGGCCGCCGATCTCGTCATCGGCCTGCAATGCGGTGGCAGCGACGCCTTCTCGGGCGTCACCGCGAACCCTGCGGTCGGCTTCGCCGCCGACCTGCTGGTGCGCGCCGGCGCCACCGTGATGTTCTCGGAAGTCACCGAAGTGCGCGACGCGATCCAGCTGCTCACGCGACGCGCCATCAACGAGGACGTCGGCCGCGCGCTGGTCCGCGAGATGGCCTGGTACGATTCCTATCTGGCCCGCGGCGGCGCGGACCGCAGCGCCAACACCACGCCCGGCAACAAGAAGGGCGGCCTCGCGAATATCGTCGAGAAGTCGCTCGGCTCGATCGTCAAGTCCGGATCAAGCGCGATCACCGGCGTCCTCTCGCCCGGCGAGAAGGCGACGCAGAAGGGCATGCTGTTTGCGGCAACGCCGGCGTCCGACTTCATCTGCGGCACGCTCCAGCTCGCCTCCGGCATGACACTGCAGGTGTTCACCACCGGCCGCGGTACGCCCTATGGCCTTGCGGCTGCGCCCGTGATCAAGGTCGCCACCCGCAGCGAGCTCGCGCGACGCTGGAAGGACCTGATCGATTTCGATGCCGGCGGCATCGCCACCGGCGAGAAGACCATCGAGGAGACCGGCTGGGACCTGTTCCGCCTGATCCTCGACGTCGCCAGCGGCCGCACGCAACCCTGGTCGGATCGCTGGGGCATCCACAACGATTTGACGCTGTTCAATCCGGCGCCGGTGACCTGAGCGCTGCAGGCGGACACTGCCTTCGCCGCCCGGATGCGTTGGTGCGAGAGTCTCGTTTCGGCGCGACGCATCGCCCGTGATCACGCTGCAGTCTACGTCATGCTGCCCGGCATGAAGCAGCGCACGCGCGGATGACCGTCGATGTAGTGCTTCCACACCATGGTGCGGCCGATCTTGTTCGGCACGGTAATGACGGCGCCGTCGGGCACGACGACCCATTCACCCTCGAGATGCACGCGATAACGGCCCTTGTCGGATTCCCAGTCGACATCGGCGACCACATAGCCGTCGGCATCCGAGCAGCATTGGCCGTATTCGCTGTGCAGGCTCTCGAACCAGGGCTTGAGCGGCGAGTTGGCGTAGCGGCCGTCGTCGCGCGCCATCGTCGGGGCGGTCAGCAGCACCGTCAGGACCAGCAGCATGGCGGCACGCGATATTGCACGTCTCATGTCGTCTCCGCGGATCGAGGTCATCGCCGCGGGGCGATAGCTGCCGTCCGCCTCCGCGACTCGGCGAAGGCGTCAAAGGACGGCGACTCATCCCCCAACAGCTTTGCGGATAGCTATGCAAATCCGGCGCCAGCGCGCATTCCGGGGAACTACTGGCGCGCGTCCCGCATCCGTTCGTCTTTCGAGGGGTATGATCGCTACGCGCGCGCCAAGATCTCCTGTGTCTCAGCCGGCCGCATGCGCGATTGCGCACGGGGGGACACCGCGCAACAACGCGGAGAGGCTGCGGCGTACTGGAGTCCCCCGCCTTGGCGGGCAATGGACGGCAATGTGTGGAGCTACGGAAGTACGGGCGCCATAGCGCGCGACGTAGACCCTACTGCTTCGGCGCCGGCGCCATCATCGCGCCGCCCTTCTTCGCCGCGGGCACGGGCTTGGTCGCGGCGGTCGTTGGCGCCGGGAGATATTTCGCGACGATGGCGGGATCGACCTGCGCGATGTTGGCGTCGGGAAGACGCGTCCAGGTCTCGTCCTTGCCGAACAGGGAAATGCCGAGGAAGCCGCGCATCGTCAGCGTCTGCCCATCCGGACTGACCGTCATCTTGGCCTTCCAGATGTTGCCGTCGCGCGGATTGACCACGTTGCCGCCGTCATACTTCAAGCCGTCGCGCTTCATGTCGCGGATGAAGGAGAGCCCGAGCACCGGCGCGTTCTTGCGATCGTCCGTGCATTTCGCGCAGATCTCGTTCGGGTCGTCGCCGGGCCGCGGAAAGGTTTTCGCGATGACGCCTTCGAAGATGCCGTTGTGGTCGATGAAGAGAAACCATCCCACCGTCTTGCCGTCTTCGACCTTCTGCCACAGGCCAGCGGCGGTTGGCTGCTGCACTTGCGCCACAACGGGGCTCACCGCACCGAGCGCCATCGCGAGCGCGAGGAATGAGAACAGCCGAAAGCTGGAAAAGAGAGTCCGCATTATCATCACCTTGCTGAGCCAATCGCCTTGCTAAGCCGCCTACCGCAATGGCCCCAGACTACGGCGATTTCGCGAACTGTTCCAGCACCAGAAACATGGGGCATCGCCCGCCGCCGTCAGTTGACGCCGAGCTTCTTTTGCAGGCTGGAGGACGAGGTCGTATACTGGAACACGAGCCGCTTCTCCGGATAAACGTAGCGATGGGCTTTTTGCGACATCAGCGCACCCTCGTGGAAGCCGCACAGGATCAGCTTGATCTTGCCGGGATAGGTGTTGATGTCGCCGATCGCGAAGATGCCTGGCACGTTGGTCTCGAACGCGGACGTCTCGACCGGCACCAGATTGTTCTCCAGCGCGATGCCCCAGTTCGCGACCGGCCCGAGCTTCATGGTCAAGCCGAAGAACGGCAGCATGGTGTCGCAGGTGATTTCGCTGACGCTGTTGTCGTTGCCCTTCACGGTGGCGCCGCTCAGCTTGCCCTCGTTGCCTGACAGCGCGGTGACCTGGCCGAGGCGCAGATCCATCTTGCCGGCCGTGACCAGCGCGCGCATCTGCTCGACGCTGTGGGGGGCGGCGCGAAAATCGTCGCGACGGTGCAAGAGCGTGATGCGCTTGGCGATCGGATGCAGATTGAGCGTCCAGTCGAGCGCGGAATCGCCGCCGCCCACGATCAGCACGTTCTTGTCGCGGAACGTCTCCATCTTGCGCACGGCGTAGTGCACCGAGCTTCCTTCATAGGCTTCGATCCCCGGCACCGGGGGACGCTTGGGCTGAAACGAGCCGCCGCCAGCAGCGATCACCAGCACCTTGCATTCGAACACCTTGCCGGCGTCCGTCGTGCAGCGGAACAGAGGATCGCCGATCTTCTCCACAGTCTCGATCATCTCGCCGAGATGGAAGGTCGGATGGAACGGCTTGATCTGCTCCATCAGCGCATCGGTGAGGCCCTGCCCCGAAACCTGCGGAATGCCGGGAATGTCGTAGATCGGCTTTTCCGGATAGAGTTCTGCGCACTGGCCGCCGACCTTGTCGAGGATGTCGACGAAATGCGTCTTCATGTCGAGAAGGCCCAGCTCGAAGGCGGCGAACAGACCGCAGGGGCCGGCGCCAATAATCAGCACATCGGTTTTGATCGCGTCGCTCATGTCGTCTCTTTGTCGGTCGTTCGGTGGACGGCGCCCTGTGGGCCGAGGTGACCCTGCCTGTCTAGCCAACGGGGATGGATCAGGGAAGGCATAAAAGCGGGAGCGCCCCGCAGCCGCGCCCACTTGCCGGGTCAGGATAACTGGGCTGTAACCAGCAACGATATGACGGAGATCAATCGGTGAACGCACCAAGCCGCCTCGATACGACGCCGCGCCTGGAGGACTATCCTTTTCGCCTCAGCGACAATGTCCGCTTCGGCGATCTCGACCCCAACCAGCACGTCAACAACGCGGTCTACGCCACCTATTTCGAGACCGGCCGCGTCACGCTGATGAAGCTCCCGGAATACGGCCTGACGCCGCCCGGACTTGCCTGGATCATGGTGCGGCTCGACATCCATTTTCGCGCGGAGCTGCACTGGCCGAACACGATCGAGCTCGGCCTCGGCGTCGTGAAGCTGGGACGAACGTCGGTGACGTTCGAGCAGGTGGTGTTTTCGGAAGGGAAGTGCATTGCATCGGCGACATCGGTCGCCGTGATGATCGACGAAGCGTCGCGCCGGCCAACGCCGCTGATCGCGGAAGTGCTCGAGAAGCTCAGGCCCTGGCACAAGCGCGGCATCGAGGTCGCGCCGCCCAGCACATGATAGCTAAGAGAGTTAGGCCTGCCGTTCCGGCGTCGCCACCACGAGGCCGTCGAGCTCGTCGGAGACCTTGATCTGGCAGGACAGGCGCGAGTTCGGGCGCACGTCGAAGCCGAAGTCGAGCATGTCCTCTTCCATCGGCGTCGGGCTGCCGACCTTCTCGCGCCACGCTTCGTCGACATAGACATGACAGGTGGCGCAGGCGCAGGCGCCGCCGCATTCGGCCTCGATGCCGGGAATGCTGTTGCGGATGGCGGCTTCCATCACAGTCGCGCCGTTCTCGACGTCCACCGTACGGGTTTCGCCCTTGTGATCGACAAAGTGAATTTTGGCCATGTGTGCTCGTGCTGCCGCGATCTAGGGAATGAAGGAGGGTCCGGGCTGTCCTATAACGGGTCGGTCAGCCCGGCGCCATAGCGTTTTGATTCAGTCGCGAATACCGTTGCGCGGGAAGAAAACCCGTCAAAACAAAGACTAGAGCACGGGTCCGGTGCTGTCGCCCTAAGGGTTGAGGATCGCCTCGATGGCGACGCGAGCCTCGGTCACCGCCTCTTTCAGCGCGGCGAAGGCGTGAGGCCGGCCCTGGCCGGTCTGGATCGCGGTCTCCAGACTGGCTGCGGCATCCGCCACCGCAAAGGCGCCGATCCCGCGCGCCGAGCCCTTGAGCTTGTGGGCGAGTGCGCCAGCCTCGGCCGGCAGCGCGGCCATTGCCGCGATCAGGCGCACCGCCTGCTCGGCAAACATCGTCAGCACCTCCTGTTCCAGCTCGGAATCACCGAGCGTCATGCGGGAGAGATGATCGAGGTCGAGCGGGCTATCGATGGGTGCAAGCGGGGGCGAGGGCATCCAGTCCATCCGTTGCAGTTCAGGAGTCATGGCGCAGGCCCCGGCATCGCGCGATGTCCGCCGGTCCGGCGGTCAAGTTCCCTCCACCCAAGCACGGAAATGGTTAACGAAATGTTCCGGCCGTTTGGCGCAAATCTGCCGGTTTATTGGCGAAAAGTTGCCGCAATCCGGCGAGTCCGGTGGAGAATTGCATTTATTGCTAAGGCCTTACGGCGCGATCCTGTTAACGATGATTAAGAATGTCTTAATCGCGGGCATTTCATTCGCGACGCTCTGCCAATAGGATGTTGGAGAAATTGGCGGACAAGCCGTCCGGGTGGGGATGGCTCGGAGATCCGCGCAAGCGGCATGATCCGGACTGTGGGCTTGCGTAGCGCGCAGAGCTCGCGGGGGGACGCGTACAAGTAACGAGGGCTCGGACTGAACATGGCAAACACTCCGAAAAAGGTCAAAGACCCCACAGAAGATGCGCTTTCTGCAATCCAGGAAGCCCTGAACATCAGCGACACGGCGGCGGACACCAGCCGCAACGCCTCGATGCGCAGCGAAACGCCGCCTCCGGTCGCGCCACCGGCTCCCCCGATGTTCGACGAACCGAGCTTCGACGCGCGCCCTGCCGCGAACGAACGCGCGATGTTCGACCAGGTCGAGGAGCCGCGCTCCTCGCGCCGCGCCGCCAATGACGACCGTGCGACCATCGGCCAGCTTTTGCAGACGTTGCAGACGGGACGCCCGACCCGCAACATCTACACCGGCGCGACAATCTTCACCGTCATCTGGCTGGCGGCTTGCGCCGCGCTGACGGTCGGCTTCCTGCCTTCGATCCAGGCGGCGATGGGCCAGAGCGGCGGCGTGTTGGCCATTGCCGGCCTCGTCACGATGTTCTTCGCGCCGATCATGCTGTTCTTCTTCCTGGCGAGCCTCGTCTGGCGCGGCCAGCAAATGAGCTCGGTCGCGCAGGCTATGGCCCAGGTTGCGATCCGCTTCTCCGAGCCGGAAGGCTCGGCTTCGGATTCCATGGTGACCGTCGGCCAGGCCATCCGCCGCGAGGTTGCGGCGATGGGCGACGGCATCGAGCGCGCCATCGCGCGCGCCGGCGAGCTCGAGACGCTGGTCGCCAACGAGGTCGCGGCGCTCGAACGCGCCTATTCCGACAACGAAGTGCGCATCCGCGCCCTGCTTCAGGACATCGCGCATCAACGCGACAATCTGGTCGGCCAGGCCGAGCAGGTCCGCAGCGCCATCTCCGGCGTGCAGATCGATTTGCGCCATGACATCGCGCTGATCTCGGACGCGATCGCCTCGCGCGTCGACGAGGTCGCCAAGTCCATCACCGGCGCGCTCGAAGAGCGCGGCGCCCACATCACCGGTGCGCTCAGCAACGCCGGCGACAACATGATCCTCGCGCTCGGCGAGCGCGGCGGCGACCTGCTCGACCGCCTCGAGGAGGCAAGCAACGAGACCACGCGCGCCGTGCTCGACGCCAGCGAGCGGCTGACCACCAGCCTGAATTTCAAGACCGGCCACGTTCACGACGAGTTCGTCGACCTCGCCGACCGCGTCCACGAAATGCTCAACGAGCGCATCGACCGCATTACCGGCGAGTTCGAGCAGCGCTCCGCCGCGATCGTCGACGGCATCTCCGAGCGCACCGAGCAGGTGCACGACAGCCTGAAGAATTCGTCGGACTCGCTGCTGCTCGAGCTCGAGCTGCGCTCCAACGACCTCTCGGCCAAGATCGACGACGCCGGCAACCGCCTCGCCGGCCAGATCATGACCTCCGGAGACAAGGCGAGCGAAGCGCTCGACGCCACCGTCAACACGCTGGTCGCCAAGGTCGTCAGCCAGACCGAGACCGCGCACGACTCGCTCTCGCTCCAGATGAGCGCCTTCGACGAGCTGGTGAAGAACCAGGGCACCGAGCTGGTCGAGAAATTCGCCCGCGACTCCGGCACGCTGGGCGCGCTGATCACCCGCCACATCTCCGAGTTCGACCGCACCGTGAAGACCTTCGGCGGCGAGATCGTCGATCGGATGGGCCAGCGCACGCAGGACATCCATGAATCGCTGAAGACCTATGTCGACAATTTCGACACCCGCTTCACCTCCAACGGCGGCGCGATCACGGCTGTGCTCGACCAGCGCCTGGTGCAGTTCGAGACCACGATCGGTGAACGTGTCAGCAACCTCGATGCCTCGCTGAACGGCAAGATCTCCGGCCTCGACTCGACGATCGACGGTCACATCAAGACCTTCGACGAGCAGCTCGTCGGCCGCGTCGCCGCGCTCGAACAGTCGTTCGATACCCGTGCGAAGTCGGTCACCGAGACCATCGACGGACGGCTCAACACCCTCGCCTCGTCGCTGACCGACGGTGCCGCGCAGGCAATCCAGTCGATCGACTCCCGCCTCACCCATCTCACGACGTCGCTGACCGATGGCGCATCGCAGACCATCCAGTCGATCGACACGCGCCTCACGCATCTGACGACGACCCTCACCGGCGGCGCGTCGCAGGCGCTCGAATCCATCGACACGCGCCTCACCTACCTGACCACCGCGGTGACGAACGGCGCCTCGCAGGCCGTGCAGTCGATCGATACCCGCCTCACCCTCCTGACCTCGACGCTCACGGACGGCACCGCGCAGGCGATCGAGGCGGTCGACCGCCGCATCACCGGCGTCACCGAGATCATCGACGGCCGCAGCATGCACCTGACCGACACGGTCACGGCGCGCTTCCAGGACATCCAGCAGGCTATCGAGACCAAGGTCGGCTCGGTCGCCAGCGACATCGACGTGCGCGTGGCGCAGTTCGAGGACCTGCTCGGCTCGCGTGTCGAGGCCGTCGCCGGCCGCATCGAGAGCAGCGGACGCCAGGCCAGCGAGGACATGATGTCCCGCGCCGAGATGATCTCGACCGCGATCCGCTCGCATGTCGAGGACGCCGAGCGCTCGCTCACCAACCTCGTGGTCAACACCAGCGAGACCATCCAGACCGGTGCGCGCACCGCGCAGCAGTCGCTGATGACGGTCTCCTCCGACGTCAACGCCCAGCTCAAGATGACCTCCGCCGAGGTCGAGCGCGCGCTGACCGCGGTCGGTACCGGTGCCGCGAACTCGATCCTGACCAGCGCCCGCGAAGCGCAGTCGACGCTGGTCGCAGCGTCGGGCGATGCCTCCAACCAGATCAAGGGGCTCGCGGCCGACGTCGAACGCACGCTGTCGTCGGCAGGCTCGGCAACCGCCGCCTCGATCCTGGCCGGTGCCCGCGAGGTGCAGACCACGCTCGTCACGGCGTCCTCGGACGCAGCCAATCACGTCAAGACCCTCACCGCCGACGTGCAGCGCTCGCTGTCCATGGCCGGCACCACCACGGCGGAATCGATCACCGCCGGCGCCCGCGATGCGCAGAGCGCGCTGATCGCGGCCTCGAGCGAGACCGCCAACCAGATCAAGGCGCTGTCCTCGGACGTGCAGCGCTCGCTCTCGATGGCGGGCACCGCGACGGCAGAGACCATCATGACCGGCGCCCGCGAAGCCCAGAGCACGCTCGTCAACGCGTCCTCGGATGCGGCGAGCCAGGTCAAGTCCCTTGCCGCCGAAGTGCATCGCTCGCTCTCGCAGGTCGGCCAGTCGACCGCCGAGACGATCACGACCAGCGCCCGCGATGCCCAGAGCACCCTGCTGGCGGTCTCCGCAGAACAGACCGGCCAGGTCCGTTCGCTGGCGGCCGAGATGCAGCGCGCGCTGGCGACTGCCGGCGGCGCCACCATCGAGGCGCTCACCAGCGGCGTGCGCGAAGCCCAGGGCACGCTGATCTCCGCCTCGACGGACGCAGCAGGCCAGATCAAGTCGCTGACCATCGACATCGAGCGCACGCTGACCTCGGTCGGCGCCGACACCGCCTCGACCATCCTCAACAGCGCGCGTGAGGCGCAGACCTCGCTGACCTCGACCTCGGCTGATGCCGCAAGCCAGATCCGCACGATCTCGAGCGAGATCGAGCGTACGCTGAGCACGGCCACCGCGAACGCGACCAACGACATCCAGACCAGCGCGCTCAACGCCCAGAACGCGTTGATCAACGCCTCCAACGAGGCGAGCTCGCGGGTCAAGTCGAGCTCGGCCGATGTCGAGCGCTCGGTGCTCGCCGCCAGCAGCAGCTTCGGTCAGGCCATGACCGGCAAGACCGACGAGATCGTCACCTACGTGCAGCAGCAGTCGGACCGTCTCGCCAACATGATCGACGCCAAGCGCGGCTCGCTCGTGGACGCGATCGGCTCGAAGACCAGCCAGCTCACGCTCGACATCGACCGCGTCACGTCCGACGCGCTGAAGTCGATCGAGACGCGCGGACATGCGTTCTCGCAGACCATGATGGGCAACGGCTCCGAAGTGGCGCGGACCATCAACTCGGCGAGCGAGATGGCGACGGGTGCCGTCAACAAATCGCTCAAGGACCTCGAGCAGGCCTCGCGCGCGGCGATCGACCAGTCGCGCCAGGTCTCGATCGCAGCCGTCACCGAGATGCAGGAGACCAGCAAGATCCTGCGCACCGACACGGTCGCCCTGTTCGAGCGCCTGCGCGAAGGCAACATCCTGCTCCAGGAGGTGCTGACCGGTGCGCACGACAACCTCAACTCGCTCGAGCGGGCGCTGGTGACGCGCGTCGCCGACTTCGTCTCGGCGATGAACGACGTCACCTCGCGCAACGGCGCTGCGACGCAGAACCTGGAAGACCAGCTCAACGTCTTCAACAGCAAGACCACGCGGGCGCTCCAGGATCTCGGCGAGCTGTCGACCCAGTTCGACGCGCACGGCAAGGCACTGGTCGAGGCCGCGCAGGTCGTCGAGCAGAGCAACAAGAACACCACCGCCTCGCTCGCCGAACGCAAGGAGGCGCTGGAATCGCTCGTCACCACGATCGACCTGCGCACGGCCGATCTCGACCAGCGCCTGTCGCGCTTCACCGGCCTGCTCGATGAATCGCTCGCGGCCGCCGAAGAGCGTGCCCGCGACATCGCCCGCGTCGTGGCGGAGACCGCCGGCGCAGGTTCCGCCGCGATCACCCGCCAGTTCGAGGCGGTGCGGTCGGCCTCCGAAGAGGAGCACCGGCAGACCGTCGAGGCCATGCATGACATCTACCGCCAGACCACCGACGAGGCGGATGCAATGTTCAAGCAGTCGACCGAGAAGTTCACCAACCTCGTCTCCAGCATGAAGCAGATGGCGTTCGAGATGCACAACGAGCTCGAAGCCACCCGCAACGAGCTGCGCCGCGGCGTGCTCGAGATGCCTCAGGAGGCCGCCGAGAGCACTGCGCAGATGCGCAAGGTGATCGTCGACCAGATCGAGGCGCTCGCCGAGCTGAACCGTATCGTGGCCCAGCACGGCCGTGGCCTCGACGTCTCCACGACGGGCCGCGCCAGCGTGCAGCGCCAGGAAGAGCCGATGCTGGCCGCCGTCGGCGCGCGCAGCACCGAGACGCGCATGCGCGAGAGCGCCAGCGCCTCGACGCTGCCGCCGCCGGATCTCGGCATGCCGGCCTCCTCGCGCCGCACCGAAGCCCCGCCGGTTGCACCCGCGGGCAACGACCAGGGCCGCGACGGCTGGCTGTCGGACCTGTTGAGCCGCACGGACGCCAACCAGGGTGCGCCCACCGGACGTGAGCCCCAGCGCGGCCGCCAGGCTGCACCGGCGCCGCAGCCGCAGGCTCCGCAAGGTGGCGGCAATCCGCTGGAATCCTTGTCGCTCGACATCGGCCGGCTGATGGACCGCAACCTCGCGTCCGAGATGTGGGACCGCTACCAGCGCGGCGAGAACAAGGCCTTCACCAAGCGCCTCTACACGCCCGCCGGCCAGAAGGCCTTCGACGAGGTCGCCCGCAAGTATCGCTCCGACCGCAACTTCAAAGCCACGGTCGACCGCTACGTCGCCGAGTTCGAACGCCTGCTCGACGAAGTCGCCCGCGACGGCCGCGGCCCGCAGGAGCTGCGCAACCACCTGACCTCGGAGACGGGCCTGGTGTACACCCTGCTCGCGCACGCAGCGGGCCGGCTGGGGTAAGCGGTTCGCAGCGATAGCGAATGAAAAACGGAGCCCTCGCGGGCTCCGTTTTGTTTTTGGGCGTCATAGGAACGAAGCGTTCGACCAAGCACTCGGCGTCGTCCTGGCGAAAGCCAGGACCCATACCGCGAGGTCTGTCGATTGCCGCCGGTGGAAGTACCGAACGACCGCTCTCGCCAAACTCCTCCCTGGGGTAATGGGTCCTGGCATTCGCCAGGACGACATCTGGGACGCTACTGCCGCCGGCGCTCCGGCACGGCAGGCTTCGGCGGCTCGGGCGGTGGCGGCGGAGCGGCCGCTGGTGCGTTGTTGCTGGCGCCGAACAGGACGCGGGTCGGGTTGCGGTCGAAATTGTTGACGGCGCGGCTGATGTCGCCGAGCGTGCGGCGGCCGTCGGTCATCAATGCGCCGGAGCGCTTGTCGAAATCGTCGGCCAGTTCGCGGATCGACTTCACGGCCAGAAACAGCTCGCCGCCGTCCTTGCCGCCGGCCAGCGTGTTGAGGCCGAGCATGAGGCTGTCGGCCTTGAGCATGACACCGTCGACCTTGGCCATCACGCCGTCGATCTTCTCCGAATTGCGGGCGAGCGAGTTGGTGAAGGTCTCGAGATTCTTCAGCGAGTTCTTCACCGACTCCTGATTGTCGGCGACGATCTTGTTGATGTTCTGGAGCGTGCCACGGATCGCCTCGGTGACGTCCTGCAGCTTGTTGGGATCGGCCGTCAGCGTGGGGATGCCGTCCTCGTCGAGCGGCGGCGACGGCGCGGCCTCCTCGCCGCCCTTGAGCGAGATCGCGGCGACGCCGGTCAGGCCCTGGAATTCGAGGCCGACCAGGGTGTCCTTGCGGATCGGGGCGTTGTTCTCGACCATGGCGAGTGCGACAACCCGCCGCGGGTTGTCGAGCTTCACCGAGACCACCTCGCCCACCCGGATACCGTTGAAATTGACGCTGCCGCCGTTGCGCAGGCCCGCGGCCGGGCCCTCGAACACGACGCGCAGGGGGCTGCGCTGTTTGGTCGTGTGCAACGACTGAAACCACAGCACGAAGCCGATCGCGGCGGCGATCACCGCCAGCGTGAACGACCCGATCAGCACGTAATTTGCGCGCGTTTCCATCAGCTACTCCGGCACCTCAGCCCATCACCGCGCGAGCGCGCTTGCCATGGAAATATTGCCTCAGCCAGGGATGCTGCGAGGCCTGCATGTCGGCGATCGACCCTGCCGCAATGATCTTACCGTTCCCTAAAACGGCGATGCGGTCACATGCTGTGTAAAGGCTATCGAGGTCGTGGGTTACCATGAAAACGGTCAGCCCCAAAGTCCGCTGCAGCGTCCTGACCAGCTCGTCGAAGTCGCCGGCGCCGATCGGGTCCAGGCCCGATGTCGGCTCGTCCAGGAAGACGAGATCCGGGTCGAGCGACAGCGCGCGCGCCAGCGCCACGCGCTTGATCATGCCGCCCGACAGTTCCGATGGAAAGCGATCGGCGACTTCAGGCTTGAGACCCACCATGGTGAGCTTGGCGATGGTGATCTCGTCCATCAGCCGTTGCGACACCCGCAGATATTCGCGCATCGGAAACTGGATGTTCTGCCGCACCGTGAGCGAGGAGAACAGCGCGCCCTGCTGAAACAGCACGCCCCAGCGCCGCTCCACGTTGCGACGCTGCGACGTATTGGAGGCATCGAGATCGACGCCGAACACCTCGATGCTGCCTGCGACCTTCGGCACGAGGCCGATGATCGTGCGTGTCAGCACGGACTTGCCCGCGCCGGAAGGGCCGACGAAGCCAAGAATCTCGCCGCGCTTGACGTCGAGGTCGAGCCCGTCGAGCACGCGCGTCGCGCCGAACTGCACGGTGATATCGCGGACGCGGATGATGGGGTTCTGGATCTCGGGAGCCATCGTCACATCCCGATCGAGGCGAAGAAGATGGCGAACACGCCGTCCATGACGATGACGAAAAAGATGCCCTTCACCACCGACGCCGTCGTGTGCTGGCCGAGTGATTCCGCACTGCCCTGCACGGCGAGGCCTTCGACGCAGGCGACGATGCCGATCACCGCGGCCATCACCGGTGCCTTGACGATGCCGACGATGAAATGGTCGATCGAGATGGCGTCGCGCAGGCGCAGGAGGAAGGCTTCGGGATCGACGCCGCCATAGAGCCAGGCGACGAGACCGCCGCCATAGAGCGCGGCCATCGCACCGAGGAAAGCCAGGATCGGCAGCGCCAGCACCAGCGCCAGCATGCGCGGCAGCACCAGCACCTCGATCGGATCGAAGCCCATGGTGCGCAGCGCGTCGATCTCTTCGCGCATCTTCATCGAGCCGAGCTCGGCGGTGTAGGCGCTGCCCGAGCGGCCCGCGACCATGATCGCGACCAGCAGCACGCCGATCTCGCGCAATACCAGCACGCCGAGCATGTCGACGACGAAGATGTCGGCGCCGAACCTGCGGAAATGGAAGATGCCCTGCTGGGCGATGATGCAGCCGATCAGGAAGGTGATCAGCACCACGATCGGCACCGCGCGCCAGCAGACCTGCTCGAGATGATGCACGGTCGAGGTCAGGCGGAACGAGCGCGGGTGAATCAGGGTGCGCGCGCCCGCTGCGAGCACCGCGCCGAGCATGTCGATCAGGCCTGCCACGGTGCCGGCAACCCCGGCCACAGTCCGGCCGATCTGCTCCAGCATGCCGGTGATGGTGATCGTGCTGGTGTCGATGACGGGCGTCGCCCTGACCCGCCGCACCTCGTCCACGAGGCTCGAATAATTGGCGGACAGCCCCGCGATCTGCGCCTCGACGGCGCCCTGCGTCAGGCTGCGGCGCAGCCGCTCGATCAGCCAGGCGCCGAAGGTGTCGAGCTTGGAGACCTCGGAAACGTCGATGAAGATGCTTTGCGGGCCGCCGGCGAGCTTCTCGGCGTCGGCCACCATCCGCTCCAGGACCGGCGCGAACCTCGCGGTCCAGGTTCCGGTGGCGCAGAGTGCCAGCGCATTGCCCTTTGCAATCCGTTCCAGCTTCGGATCGCCGTTCAAGATGTCCGCTCCCGTGCCGGGGCGCGAGAAACGGTTGAAATCAGATGGTTGCGCACGCGCCCTTACCCGGAGAAGGTATCCCCAACTGGTTAACCTTAGTTGCTAGAGGTAACCAGCAGGTTCAGATTTCGCCAGAGTTCAAAATGACTTCCAGCAAAGTTCCTGCCCTCGCCGCGCGAATCGAGCGCTTTCCCATCGCGGGCAGTTTCACCATCAGCCGGGGCGCCAAGACCGAGGCCGTGACGGTCGTGGCCGAGGTCAGCCGGGACGGCCTGACCGGCCGCGGCGAATGCGTGCCCTATTCCCGCTATGGCGAGACGCCCGAGGCGACCCTTGCCGCCGTCCAGGCCATGCGCGAGGCCGTGGCCGGCGGCCTCACCCGTCAGGCCCTCCAGGCCGCCATGCCGCCTGGAGCGGCCCGCAACGCGCTGGATTGCGCCCTGATCGATCTGGAAGCCAAGACGGCCGGCTTGCGGGCCTGGAGCCTGCTCGACCGCCCCGCGCCGGGGGAGCGCACCACGGCCTACACGATCTCGCTGGGCACGCCCGAGGCCATGGCGGCGGCGACCGCCAAAGCGGCGCACCGGCCGCTGCTCAAGATCAAGCTCGGCGGCGACGGCGATCCGGAGCGGATCGCCGCGGTGCGCAACGCCGCTCCCGAATCCGAGCTGATCGTGGATGCCAACGAGGCCTGGACCGAGGCCAATCTGGAGCACAATCTTGCGGCCTGCGAGGCCGTCGGCGTCACCCTCGTCGAGCAGCCGCTGCCGGCCGGAAAGGACGACGCGCTGGCCCGGATCAAGCGGCCACTGGTGGTCTGCGCCGACGAGAGCGTGCACGACCGCTCTTCGCTGGCGTCGCTCCGCGAGCGCTACGACGCCGTGAACATCAAGCTCGACAAGACCGGCGGCCTCACCGAGGCGCTAGCGATGGCCGATGCCGCTCAGACGCTCGGCTTCGAGATCATGATCGGCTGCATGGTCGCAACCTCGCTGTCGATGGCGCCGGCGATGCTGGTGACGCCACAGGCGCGCTTCGTCGATCTCGACGGCCCGCTGCTGCTGGCGCACGACCGCGATCACGCCCTGCGTTATGATGACAGCCTGGTCTACCCGCCGGACTCGTCGCTCTGGGGATGAGCTTTCAGCCGGTGCCGCGCCGACCAGATCAGAAGCGCGCCAGCAGCGGCCATTGCCGCCATGACGTAATACAGACCGTCGCCGATGCGAGCGTAGATCGCGCCTGACGCGATCGAGGTGGTCGCACCTAACAGCCCGTTGCACGCGACGTAGTAGCCCTGCCCCCGCGCGATCTGATGCGACGGCACGCGCTGCACCAGCAGACTCATCGTGCCGAGAATGGTCATCCCGAAGGTCAGGCCGTGGCCGAGCTGCACGACCGCCAGCAGCGCGAGCGGCGGATCGTATGCGGTGACGATCCAGCGCACGACCGCGCTTGCGCCCCCGATCGCCATGAGCGAGGACGGATGCAGCGAGAAGCGCGGCGACAGCGCGAACACGACGATCTCGGCGATCACCCCCAACGTCCAGAGGCCCGCGATCGTCAGCCCGCCGAGGCCCTGGGCCTGCCAGTTGATGGCCGAGAACGTATAATACGCGACATGACTGCCCTGGATCAGCGCGGCCGAAACGATGATGGCCCAGAAGCCCGTGTCGCGCAGCAGCGCCTTGCCGGCATGCGCCACTGTCGTTCTTCGCCTGACATCGTCGAGCGGCTGCAGCAGCATGCCGGCGGCGACCGCAACAACAGCCCAGGCGACGATGATCCAGATCAGATCGCGCGCCGCGATGTGGTCCACGAGATAGCCGCAGGCGAGCGAGCCGGCCGCGAAGGCTGCCGAGCCCCACAGCCGCACCGGCCCGTAATCGAGCCCGTAGCGGGCGACACCACGCAGCGCATAGGCGTCGGTCAGCGGCATGGTCGGCGTCCACATCATGCAGGTCAGCGCATAGATCAGGAACAGCGCCAGCGGCTGCTGCTGCAAGCCGACCGCCGTAAATCCGATCGCCGTCGCCAGCACGGACACCATCATGCCGGCGCGAATCGCATGTCGCTTTTCGGCAAAGGCGGTGATCTGCGGCAGCGTGGTGAAGCGCGTGATCGCCGGCAGCGCGTTGATGAGGCCGATCCAGGCCGCGTCGATGCCGATCGCCTTCAGCCAGACCGGAAAGAACGGCAGATGCGTTCCCGATACCGCGAACACGGCCGAGTAGAACAGCGCGAGGCTCACGGCGAATCGCCGCTTCCGAGCTGCTGCGATGGGGATTTGTGATTCGCCTGCCATCAAACCAATTGCGATTCGGTCGATATCGTGATGATCGTTACTGTAACGCGCGGTGATTTGCGCGACGAGATTGACATGGCCAACGAAGCATTCGCCCTCTCGCCTATGTCTGCCCGCGCGGCCGAGCCGAACGAGCAGGATTACGACGCGATCCGCGAAGCCTTCATGGAGACCGCGCGCGGCCGCTGGTTCCTCGGCGAATACGCCAAGCGCAACCGCAATGCGGATACCCGCATGGTGCTCGACGCGGTCGCGAAAATCGAAGAAACCCTTGCGGCACAGCGCCAACCCGTCGTCGAGGACCGCCTGCCCGAGGCGCTGGTCGCGATCCGGCACGCGATCCGCGAAGCCGAGACGATTGCGATCGCGGCGTTCGATCCCGGGGCGATCGAGGCGAGCCTCGCGCCGATTCCGCGCGGGCTGCGCATCATCAAGGAGATCTCCTGGCGCTGGCGCGAGATCGGCGCCGACGGGCGAATCTGCGACCTGATTGATTCGCAGCTCGCCTCCATCGAGGCGGCCTGCGCGCAGGTTTCGACCATCGACCCCCGCGCCGACCTCAAGGCCGCATTCGATCTGCTCAAGGACCGGATCGACCAGACCGACGCTGACGCAACCTCGCAGGCCGCGCGCCCCTCGCCGGCCCCGGTGCAGGAGGCACCGTCGTCCGTTGCGGAAGCTCCGCCGGCAGAGGCCGCGCCTGCGGTGATGGCCAGCGAAGCCGCCGCGGCTTTTACGGAGCCGCAAGACATCGCAGAGGCGATCGAGCCCGAAGCCGCCGTGGAAGCGGCCGGAATCGTCGCCGAGGCCTTCTCCGTGGCCGAGCAGGCGACGGACGCCGCGCTTGAGCCGGAGACCGTCGCCGAGAGCCGGATCGCGCCTGAAGACATCGCTTTTGAAGAGCCGGCCACTGAGGCCTTCGCGGAGGTGACGGACGAATTTTCGCTCGATGCCGCCGCCGAAGCCGAGGACGAAGCCATACTCGACGCGATCGCGCTGGAGATGGCTGCGCCCGATCCGGAATTCGACGAGATCATCGAACCGGTCGAGATGGAAGCGACGGTTCCGGAGCCGGTCGTTGCGGAAGCCGCAGCGCCTATCGCAGCCGAGATACCGCAGCCGATCGCACCGGCGCCGGCCGCACCGGAGCCAGTCGCCGCCGCAGCGCTCATCGAGGAGCCTGTAGAGGAAGCGCCGATCGCGATGGAATCGCTGGCGCGCCTCACCAACGCCATTGCGGAAGCCGCCGCCGAAGTGATGGAGCAGCCGGCGCCGGTGATGGCAGCCACCGCGACCTTCGGCGCGGCGCAGGCCACGACGCTGCCGATGCCGTCGCCGGTTCCGGAAGCCTCGCTCGGCGCCACCATCCTCGCCAGCGGCATCCTGCAAAAGCCCCGCGCCGCCGCCAACGACCCCATGGCGCCCATCCGCCGCATGACCCAGGCCGAGAAGATCGCGTTCTTCTCGTAAGGGCGACGCGCCTGCTCGAGTATCCCGGACAAGCGAAGCGCAGACCCGGGACCCACGTCCGTCGCAACAGGGGCCCCGGCTCCGCCGTGCATCGTCGAAGAGACGCTGCGCTGCGTCCCGGGCACGAGAGCGGCGTGGGAAAGCACCCTCTCCTCAACGTCATTGCGAGCGTAGCGAAGCAATCCAGGGTCTTTCCGCAGCGGCAGTCTGGATTGCTTCGCTGCGCTCGCAATGACGGATAGGCCGCCGCACGCTCAGCCCATCATCCGCAATTCCAGACCGCACCGATCGGCGTCCGGGTCCAGCACGGCCCAAAACTGCCGCCATTGTAGCGGCCGCCGCCGAAGCCGGGCCGGCCGAAATAGCGCCACTCACCATCCCAGCCGTAATATTGCGGAACGGGGTCGATGTACCAATGGCGTCGGTCGCTGGGCGACATCCGCCGCATCGCTTCTTTCTGCTTGTAGAGCGGAATGCTGTTGCTTAGCGGCTGGCGATAGCCCGGCAGGAAGCCGTAGCCATGCCAGGCTTGCTTGGGACGCTTTTGGATTGAAGCAGCCGGCGCGACAGCCGGCAGCAGCGATAGGACGATAGCGACAGATAGACACATAAGGCGCGACATGGACCGACCATAAACAGTCGGATGCCGGCAGGCCATTCAAATTCGGGTGGGCGATGTAACAAAGCCATCGCGAAACCGAAGAGATCAAGAATGGAAATCCATCACCGAGGGACAAGGAAATATGATTGGTGAAGTGATTGTCATTGGCGATCTGCAATTGCGTGACGGCGCCTCTGTCGATGAACACGACCGGCTCGGCGCGCGCATGTACGACATCGTCAGCCGTCTTCCCGGCTTTGTGTCGGTCAAGGCGTTCAAGGCCGACGACGGCGAGGAGCTCACCGTGTTCCGTTTTGCCTCGGAGGAAGCGCTCGAAGCCTGGCGGACCCACCCCGAACATGTCGAGACGATGAAACGGGGACATGCCGAATTCTATGCCAGCGGCTTCCTGCAGATCTGCAAGGTGATCCGCGAGGTCGGACCGTTCGAGCACGCGTGACGCAGTCCCGCATCGTTCGATCGTGCGCTTCTAGCTGATCACGCCCTTCCTGATCAGGAAGCATCCGTACCCCCGGCTGTCGCCGACCTGCACGACGCCAAAGCTCGCCGCCGCCGCGCGATAAAAATCAGGCCGAGAGAGTTTTCCGGGCGTGACGGGGCCGCCGGCGGCGCGTTCGATCTCGCCGAGCACCGCGCGCTGCACGTCGGGGACGCGGTCGGGATCGTCGACCGGCATCATCACGCGCACCGGATCGGGATCGAAATCGTCGAGCGGATAGACCGACATGATGGCGCGGATGGCGGTCTCCATGCTCATGCCCGGCAACTGGATCAGCCGCCGCGAATGCGTGCTCTGCGCGATGCGTGCCGCGGGGTGATTGGCATCGACGAAAACGAGGTCGTCGCCGTGGCCCATCGACGCCAGCAGCCAGAGCAGGTCGGGCGTGAGGATCGGATCGATCGATTTCAGCATGTGACGGACTGTCCTCCCATCGGAAGCTCACCTTGGCGGGTTCCAAACGTGATTCAGATCACGCAATCTACCATGGTGATGGCGATCACGGACCTCAAACTCGAACGCTGCCAAGCTCCCCGGCAACCAATCTCGTATCGAGATCAGTGCCAAAGGAGCACGCCATGTTCCGCCTAAAACCTTTCCTGATGACGGCCAGCCTGCTGGGAAGCCTGTTCGGCTTCGCCTGCGGCCCTGTTTCCGCGCAAGTCGCCCCGGTCGAGCCGGCTCCCACCGCGCTGCAAGGCCCGGAACAGCGCGTGGCGCTGGTGATCGGCAATTCGAACTACCAGAACGCGCCGCAGCTCGCCAACCCCGACAATGACGCGGAGTCCATGGCGAAGTTCCTGAATTCGGCCGGGTTCGAAGTGGTCGCCGCGACCGACCTCACCCAGAACGACATGCTTCGGGTGGTGCAGGACTTCTCCGCCAAAGTGTCGGCGCGCGGTCCGAACACGGTGGCAATGGTCTACTACGCCGGTCACGGCGTGCAGCTGGCCGGCGAGAACTACCTCGTTCCGGTCGACGCCAAGGTCTCGAGCCAGACCGAGCTCGTCAACAACTCTGTCCGCCTGGTCGACGTGATGTCGACGCTGGAGACGATCCCGAGCCGTATGCGCATCGTCATCCTCGATGCCTGCCGCAACAACCCGTTCCCGAACGTGAATGATGCCGGTCGCGGCTTGGCCATCGTCGATGCACCGAACGGTTCGATCGTCGGTTACTCGACCGCTCCGGGCGCGGAAGCGCAGGACGGCACCGGCGGCCACAGCCCCTACACGCAGGCCTTTCTGAACGTCGCGCGCGAGCCCAACGTGCCGATCGAGCAGCTGTTCAAGCGCGTGCGCCTCGAAGTCAACCAGACGACCAGCGGCGCGCAGATCCCGTGGGAGAGCTCGTCGCTGACGTCCGACTTCACCTTCTTCGGCGACACCGCCGTTGCCGCCAACCGCGCGCCGGTGAATGCGCCTGTGGTGCAGATGGCCTCCAACCTGCCGAGCCGCTCGACGCGCCAGGCCTATGACTACGTCGTGTCCGAAGCACGGCCGGAGTACTATCAGGAGTTCATCACGATGTATCCGCACGACCCGCTGTGCGATCACGTCCGCTGGCTACTCAACAACCTGCTGCTCACGCAGGCCTGGCACAAGACGGTGCTCGCGAACTCGCCGGTCGCCTACAAGAACTTCTACGACAGCTACGGCAACACGCCCTATGCGCAGGTCGCGCTGAAGCTCCAGATGCAGCCGAAGCAGATCCCCTTAATGCAGGCGACCAAGTTCCTGGCGCCGCAGAATATCGCCCCGACCTTCAAGATCGGCAATCTCGGCCAGCCCAAATACATGCCGCTGCAGGGCAATGGCGGATCGCAGATAAATGGCAATTTGCCGATCGTGCAGAAGTCGGGCGACAACAACGGCATCGGCAAGCTCGGCAATGGCGGCCAGATCGTCAACCTGCCGGCGGGCAACAACCAGCCCAACCAGCAGAACGGCACGCCGTCGCAGACCCCGGGCAAGATCGTCACCCTGCCCGCGCCGACCAACACCACCAACAACAATGGCGGCATCGGCAAGATCGTGACGCTGCCTGCGACCAACAAGACGCCGAACGGCGGCAACAATGGCGGCATTGCCAACGGCACCACCAGCGGCAATCCTGGCAAGATCGTGAGCATGCCGGTGAATGTCGGCAAGGGCGGCACGACCATCGAGACGAAGCCCGTCAACGTTCAGAACCAGAACAACCCGATCCGCATCAACAACGGCGCGAAGATCAGCAACAACCCCGTGAACAAGGTACAGGTGCAGAACAACAACCGCCCGCAGTTCAATGAGACCAATCGCATGGTCAACAATGGCGGCAGTAACTTCCGCCAGTCGATGAACCAGAGCCAGGGTGGCAACGGCGGCAACAACCCCCGCGGCTTCATGCACTGATCGCGGTCGGCCACACACGACAAAGGGCAGAGCGGTGACGCTCTGCCCTTCTTCATGTCAGAAGATTAGAGTATCAGGCCACCAGCTCCGCAAACAGATCGGCGTCGACATTGCCGCCGGAGAGCACGATGACGACGTTCTTGCCGGCAACATCAAGTCGTCCCGCAAGCAGCGCGGCCAAGCCGACCGCTCCGCCCGGTTCGACCACGAGCTTCAGCTCGCGATAGGCAAACGCCACGGCCGCGCCGACTTCCTTGTCCGACGCGGTCACGCCGCGCGCGAGCAGCTTGCTGTTGATCGCGAACGTCATCTCGCCGGGGATCAGGGCCATCAGCGCATCGCAGATGGTGCGGCCTGCCGGCCCGTGCGGCTCGCGATGACCTGCGGTCAGCGACAGGCCGTGATCGTCGAAAGCCTCGGGTTCGGCGACGACGATTTGCGCCAGCGGAAAACGCGCCTTCACAGCCGTTGCGACGCCGGCGATCAGGCCGCCGCCGGAGGCTGGCGCCACCACGATGTCGGGGCTGAGGCCGAGCGCCGCCATGTCCTCGGCGATCTCGCGGCCGGCGGTGCCTTGGCCGGCGATCACGAAGGGATCGTCATAGGGCCTGACCAGCGTTGCACCGCGCTTCTCGGCGATGCCGCGCGAGATCGCCTCGCGGTCGTCGCGGTCGCGGTCGTACAGCACGACCTCGGCACCGTAGGATTTGGTGCGCTCGCGCTTCGACAATGGCGCATCCGCGGGCATTACGATGGTCGCCTGCATGTGGAGGATCTTGGCCGCCGCCGCCACGCCCTGGGCGTGGTTGCCGGAGGAGAACGCCACGACGCCGCCGGCGCGCTTGTCCTGCGGGATCGAGGCGACCTTGTTGAAGGCGCCGCGGAACTTGAACGAGCCGGTGCGCTGGAGCATCTCCGGCTTGAGATAGACCTTTGCGCCGACGCGTTCGTTGAGCACGGGAAAGGACAGCAGCGGGGTGCGGACGGCGAAGGGTGCGATCACGCGCGCTGCGGCATCAATATCGGCAGGGCCGATCGGAAGGAGCTGTTCTGTCATGCCTGATGTTATCGCGGCGGATGAGGCGCGGGCAAGGCATCTCCGCGCGAGCATTCTGGGCTCTCAGGCGACGAATCGCGCCGGCTCCGCCCCGTTCCGGCCCGGCAGCACCGCACCGACCGCCAAAATGCTGTCGATAAAGGCCCGGGCCGAGGCCTCCCAGGTGTAGTTGGCGGCGAATTCGACACACTCCTGCCGGGAGATGTCCAGCGCGGCGAAGCAGGCGCTGCGCAGATCGTGATCGAGCGCGCCGACCGGCGCATCGCCGATCACGTCGCGGGGCCCCTTCACCGGAAACGCCGCGACCGGCAGGCCGCTCGCAAGCGCTTCGAGCAGGACGAGGCCGAAGGTGTCGGTTTTGCTCGGAAACACGAAGACATCGGCGGCAGCATAGATGTCCGCCAGTTCCTCCCCGTGCTTCTCGCCGAGGAAGATCGCGGCCGGATAGGCCTCCTCCAGCGCGACACGCGCCGGACCGTCGCCGACGATCACCTTGGTGCCGGGCAGGTCGAGGTCGAGGAACGCCTCGAGATTCTTCTCCACCGCGACCCGGCCGACCGAGAGGAACACCGGCGCCGGCAGGCACAGGTCGATCGCGCGGGGATGGAACAGATGGGTGTCGACGCCGCGCGGCCACAGCACGACATTGTCGAAGCCGCGCTCGGTCAGCTCGCAAGCAAGCGCCGGCGTTGCCGCCATCACGGCGCGGCTGGGGCTGTGGAATCGGCGCAGCGCCCGCCAGATCAGCGAGCCCGGCACCGGCACGCGGGCGCGGACATATTCGGGAAAGCGGGTGTGGAAGCTGGTCGTGAAGGGCAGCTTGCGCTGGCGGCAATAGCGCCGAACCATCAGGCCGATCGGACCCTCCGTCGCGATGTGGATGCTGTCCGGGTGCGCCTCTTCGATCAGCTTCGCGATTCTGCCCGGCCGCGGCATGGCCAGCCGCACGTCCCGATAGCTCGGCATCGCAAAGGTGCGGAACGATTGCGGCGTCAGGAACGAGAATTCGACGTCGAAGCTTTTGGCACCGTCAGCAAGCTTGGTCAGCGTCCGAACCACACCGTTGACTTGCGGGTGCCAGGCGTCGGTTGCGACCAGGATGCGCATCAGGCTAGCCTTGTCATGCAGCTCTGGCTGCGACCTGCGGGACCTGTGCCGGCTTCTCGGCCTGATCCGCCCAGGTGATGATCTCGAAATGGCCGTCGTCGTGCTCGACCAGCGCCGTGCAGCTCTCGACCCAGTCGCCGCAATTCATGTAGCGGATGCCGCCCTCGTCGCGGATCACCGCGTAATGAATGTGGCCGCAGATCACGCCGTCGGCGTCGTGGCGCCGCGCTTCCGCGGCGAGCGCCTGCTCGAACGCGCCGATATAGTTGACCGCGTTCTTGACCTTCTGCTTGGCCCATTGCGACAGCGACCAATAGGGCACCTTGAACATGCGCCGGAAGAAGTTGACGAAGCGATTGAGCTGGATCGCGAAGTCGTAGGCCTTGTCGCCGAGATGAGCGAGCCAGCGTGCGTTCTGCACCACGAGGTCGAAGATGTCGCCATGGATGACGAGATAGCGCTTGCCGTCCGCGCCGGTGTGGACGGTGTTCTCGACCACGTCGATGCCGCCGAAATGCGTGCCGTAATAGTTGCGCAGGAACTCGTCGTGATTTCCGGGAATGTAGATGACCTTGGCGCCCTTGCGCGCCTTGCGCAAAAGCTTCTGGACCAGGTCGTTATGCGATTGCGGCCAATGCCAGCTCGATTTCAGCGCCCAGCCGTCGACGATATCGCCGACGAGATAGATCGTGTCGGCATCATGGAAACGCAGGAAGTCGAGCAGAAGGTCGGCTTGAGAACCGCGGGCTCCGAGATGAACGTCGGAGATGAACAACGTGCGAAAGCGCCGCTCCGGGCTCTCGTCACTCACATCGTAACTTCCCATGCGCCAGCCTGTAACAATGTCCCGTGACAGGGGGATGACCAATTGAACCTTTGAGGCACCTTCGGATACGAATCGCGCTTGCCTCGCCCACCCCGCGAATATCAGTCGCATGCGACAATCAGGCGACATGGCGTCGCAGCGGCTCCGGAAGAACCCGGAACCGCGGCGCGCTCGCGACCGGCGTTCAGTAAAACTTATGGAAATGATGGATCGGGCCGTGGCCGTGGCCGACGCTGAAGCGATCGGCGGCCGCGATCGCCGCGCTGATCCAGGTCTTGGCGTTGCGCACGGCGCGCTCGAGATCCTCGCCTCTGGCGAGCCCCGCGGCGACCGCCGAGGACAGCGAGCAGCCGGTGCCATGGGTGTTGCGAGTGGCAACGCGCGGCGCGGCGAGCGCGATCGTGGTGCTGGCATCGACGAGATAGTCGATGCTCTCGGCGCCCTCGCCGTGCCCGCCCTTGATCAGGACCGCCCGGCAGCCGAGCGCCAGCAGCCGGCGCCCCTGGCTCTCGATCTCGGCCTCGCTGGCCGCGACCGGTTCGCCGAGCAGAGCCGCGGCCTCGGGCAGATTGGGTGTGATCACCGAGGCCAGCGGCATCAGTTTGATGCGCAGGGCGTCGACGGCTTCGGAGGCGAGCAGGCGATCACCCGATGTCGCCACCATCACGGGATCGAGCACGATATGTCGGGGCGCCCAGCGCGACAGCGCGGCCGCGATCGCATCGATGCTGGCGGCTTGCGCCACCATGCCGATCTTGACCGCGCCGACCTCGAGATCGGAAAACACCGCGTCGATCTGCGCGGTGACGAATTCGGCGGGCACCGCATGAATGCCGGTGACGCCGCGGGTGTTCTGCGCGGTCAGCGCCGTGATGGCGGACGCGCCAAAAACGCCGAGCGCGGCAAAGGTCTTCAGGTCGGCCTGGATGCCGGCGCCGCCGCTCGAATCGGAGCCGGCAATGGTCAGCGCGACGGGCGTCGTCATGGGGCGATCTTCAGCGTTTTCGAAGCCATGGCCCGTCCTAGCGCGCCTTTCCAAGCCCAGCAAGTTCGCTTGCTAAATCCGGCCGGGTTTGGCCTATTAGCCGCCAGATATGCTTTCGGAGTGACCGCGATGGTTCCCTTTTTCGTCCAGATCAAATGCAAGCTCGGCCAATCCTATGTGGTCGCCAATGCGCTTGCCGAAGCCGAGATCGCCTCCGAGATCTATTCCACAGCCGGGCAATACGACCTGCTGGTGAAGTTCTACGTCGACAACGACACCGATATCGGCCACTTCGTCAACGAAAAGGTGCAGGTGCTGCCCGGCATCCAGGACACCCTCACCATCATCACCTTCAAGGCGTTTGGCGCGAGTTGACCGTCCGGAAAGGGCGGGCCTGATCAGGCGCCGCCCTCCTTGCGCTTGGGACGCGGCGGACCGTCCACCGGCGGCAGCGATTTGAGATAGTCCGCCATCGCCGCGAGATCGTCGTCCGGCAATTGCGAGGTGTTCTTGATCACCCGCGTCATCGCGCCGCCGACGCTGTCGCCGTCGGGCAATTCGCCGGTCTTCAGGAAATACGCAATATCCTTCGCGCTCCACTCGCCGAGGCCCTTCTGGGTGATGTTGGGGACCCACCCCTCGCCTTCCGGATTGGGCCCACCGGCGAAGCGTTGTCCGGCCATGATGCCGCCGAGCGCGTTGCGCGGGCTGTGGCACTCCGCGCAATGGCCAAAACTGTTGACGAGATAGGCGCCGCGATTCCACTGCGGCGACTTCGCGCTGTCGGCGACGAAGGGCTTGCCGTCCAGAAATAAGAACTTCCAGATGCCGACGTTGCGCCGGATATTGAACGGAAAGCGCACGTCGTGGTCGCGCACCTTGCCTGCAACGGCCGGCAGCGTTTTCAGGTACGCAAAGAGATCGAGCACGTCCTCGCGCCTGGCGTGCTGATAGGACGTGTAGGGAAAGGCCGGAAAATAATGCCGTCCGTCCGGCGAGACCCCGTGCATCACCGCATTGACGAATTCGGCCTCGCTCCATTTGCCGATGCCGTCGGTCGCATCGGAGGAGATGTTCGGCGCGTAGAACGTTCCGAACGGCGACTTGATCGCGACGCCGCCGCCGAGCCTGAGACGATCGGGCTGGTCGGGGACGGCATGGCATGAGGCGCAGCCGCCGGCGTTGAACATCACCTCGCCATTGGCAAGATCAGGGGCGCGGGCGGGCGCGGTGCCGGCGGCCGCCACCTCCGGCGCGCTGAGCCACCAATAGACGCCCACTGCAGCGAGCACGGCGAGCAACGCCACGGAGATTGTTCGTCGCAACATACGGTCCTTTCGTCGTCGCGGCGAAGCTTATGACCGATGTCCTCGCGGCTCCAGCCACGAAGAATTTAGCCCACCGCGGCCAGAAACGGGAATAAACTGAAATGCCGGCTGTTGGAAGTTTGGCAGCCCAAACGGGTTCAGCAGGGAGAAAAATCATGAACAAGATCGTCATTGCCATGTCAGTGCTTGGCGCCGTTGCTTTTGCGGGTTCGGCCAGCGCCGAAAAGCTGAAAGCAACGCTCGACGCCAAGTCCGAGGTCCCCGCAACGACCAGCAGCGGCACCGGAACGGCCGATCTGGATTACGACGCCGCCAGCAAGAAGCTGTCCTGGAAGCTCACCTATTCCGGCCTGTCCGGCCCCGCCACCGCCGCGCATTTCCACGGACCCGCCGAGGCCGGCAAGAACGCTGGCGTCGCGGTCGCGATTCCAGGCGCCGCCACCAGCCCGGCCGAGGGCTCGGCGACCCTGACCGACGCGCAGGCCGCCGATCTGCTCGGCGGCAAGCTCTACGTCAACATCCACACCGCGGCCAATCCGGGCGGCGAGATCCGCGGTCAGGTGACGAAGTAGACTTCGCACAGACCAGCAAAAAAGGGCGGCTGCCATCGCAGCCGCCCTTTTCGATTCCGCGTAGCCCTGGCGCAGGCGTCACACCTCAGGTTCGGCCGCGTTCAGCGCCTGCGCGAGGTCGGCTATCAGGTCCGACGGGTGTTCGATGCCGATCGACAGCCGAATCGTGGAATCGAGCACGCCGATCTTGCGGCGGATGTCGGCGGGAACGCCGGAATGAGTCATGGTGGCGGGCAGGCTCGCAAGCGACTCCGTTCCACCGAGGCTCACCGCCAGCTTGAGGATCTGCAGCGCGTTGAGGAATTTCATGGCCGCGGCCTTGCCGCCGACGATGTCGAACGAGAACGTGGACCCCGCCCCCGTGCATTGCCGCGCGAACACGAGTCCGTCCGGCGACGCCGCCTCGTGATGACCGAGATAGTGCACCTTGGCCACCTTGGGATGATCGCGCAGATAGTCCGCCACGAGGCGCGCATTCGCATCGGCCTTTTCCATGCGCAGGCTCAGCGTCTCGAGCGATCGGTTGATCATCCAGCAGGAATGCGGATCGAGCTGGGTACCGATGGCGCCCCGCAGCGCCTTGATGCCTTTCACCACCGCCTTCGCACCGAGCGCGGCGCCCGCGATCAGGTCTGAATGACCGCCGACATATTTCGTGAGCGAGTACAGGGAAATATCCGCGCCGTGCTCGATCGGTCGCTGAAACACCGGCCCGAGCAGGGTATTGTCGCAGGCGATGATCGGAACGTGGCCTTGGGTCTTTCCGATGGTCTCGGCGACACGGCGCATCATCGCGATGTCGACCAGCCCGTTCGTGGGGTTGGCCGGGGTTTCGATCAGGATCATCGAGACCCGGCCTTTGCCCATGGCTTCCTCCGCGGCCTGGCTGACCACGGCTTCGTCGACGCCATCGGCAAAGCCGACGGCGCCGATCGACAGACGCGCAAGCGTATTCGTCAGCAGCGTTTCGGTGCCGCCATAGAGCGGCTGGGAGTGCAGAATGACATCGCCGGGGCGGACGAACGCCAGGATCGTGGTTGCGATGGCCGCCATGCCGGACGAGAACAGCGCGCAGCTCTCGGTGCGCTCGTAGATCGCGAGCCTGTCCTCGACGATTTCGCTGTTGGGGTGATTGAAGCGTGAATAGACCAGGCCCGCGCCCATCCCTTCCGGCGGCTCGCGCCGGCCGGAGACGAAATCGAAAAAGTCCTGCCCGTCCTCGGCCGTCTTGAACACGAAGGTCGAGGTCAGGAACACCGGCGGCTTGACCGCGCCTTCCGACAATTGCGGATCGTAGCCATAGGTCAGCATCAGCGTTTCCGGATGCAGCATATGGTTGCCGATGTGCGTCTTCGACGGGAACGGTTTGACCATGGCTTGTCTCGCTGTTGCTGATTGAGCTGCTCGCCGCGGGTTGGAACTCCCGATGTCGTGACGCAGTCAGGAGCAGGATGCGTCAGCGTCAAAAGCTCACGCCAATGCCGCGGCTGGAGCAAAGATAACTGCTCCGGCAGCGATCCGTCAGGCCTTGCGGATAGAATTTCCAGCGGCGACACGCGACGCAATAAAAAGGGCGGCTGCTTTCGCAGGCCGCCCTTCTTGATTCCCAGTAGCCCGGATGGAGCGCAGCGCAATCCGGGGCAGTCAGTCAGCTCGGATGGATTCCCGGATTGCGCTGCGCTCCATCCGGGCTACGAATCTTTTTCTTGCCTCAGCCGTTCTTCACGCGAAACGTCTCGTGGCAGCCGCCGCATTCCTTGCCGACCGCGGGGAAATTCGCCTTGAGCGAGTCCAAATCCTTGATCTTGCCCTTGGCCTCGCCGACGACCTTGGCGAAGCTCGCAACCTTGACATCGAATCCGGCCTTGTCCTCCCACACTTTCGGCGAGGCGCTGTAGTCGCCCTCGGGCTTCATGCCCTTGGCGCTCGCCGGAAACAGGTTCGGCAGCTTCTTGGCGGTGTCCTCGAACTGCGCCAGCGCGCTGTCCACCGTGGCCTGGTCGTAGGGCTTCTCGCCCTTCACCATCGCCGCCACCGCGCCGGCATTCTTGCCGTTGCCCTTCATCAGGGTCTGGACCTCCTTGACGGAGTCCTGTTGTGCCCAAACCGCGCCCATGCCGAGCAGGAGCGCGCCCCCAACAACCAACATTCGCTTCATTCGCAAAGTCCCTTTCCTTGATGCAGGATTGCCTTGATGCAGGATCGCCGTGCTGCACGATCGTGCCGACCCCTCAATGGGGCCAACACCGCTCGGCAGATTTCATTCCCGTGGAAGATTGTCACAGGCTGTGACGGCGATGGTGCTCGTTGACGGCGATCCACACCCGCTCCGGGGTCGCCGGCATGTCGATGTGGTCGATCTTGTATTCGCGCCAGAGCCCGTCCACGATGGCGTTGACGACGGCCGGGCAGGACCCGATCGCGCCGGCCTCGCCCGCGCCCTTCACCCCCAGCGGATTGGTCTTGCAGGGAACGTTGGCGGTCTCGAACACGAAGTCCGGCCCGTCCGCCGCGCGCGGCAGCGCGTAGTCCATGAAGGTCGCGGTGACGAGCTGGCCGTCGCCCGCGCCATAGACCACCTGCTCCATCAACGCCTGGCCGATGCCCTGCATGGCGCCGCCATGGACCTGGCCGGCCAGCAGCAGCGGATTGAGCGTCATGCCGAAATCGTCGACGATCACGTAGTTGACGATTTTGATGATGCCCGTGGCCGGATCGATCTCGACCTCCGCGACATGGGTGCCGTTCGGATAGGTGCCGTCGGCGCTGGCAAAGGTCGCGCTCGCATTGAGCTTCGACGGATCGACGCCGGGACGCTTGGCGAGATCGGCGAACGAGATCGAACGGTCGGTGCCGGCGATACGCACCAGGCCATCGGTGATCTCGAGATCGCCGGCGCTGGCTTCCAGCGCCTGCGCCGCGATCTCCTTGAGCCGCGTGCCGAGGTCGCGGGTCGCACGCTCGACGCTGACACCGCCTGACGGGATCGAAGCCGAGCCGCCGGTGCCGAGTCCGGTGGCGATCATGTCGGTGTCGCCCTGGTGGACGTGCACGCGCTCGGGCGCCACGCCGAACTGCTCGGCAACGATCTGCGCATAGGCGGTCTGATGGCCCTGCCCGCTCGACTGGGTGCCTATCAGGACGGTGATATCGCCATTGGAATCCATCCGCACATTGGCGGTCTCCTCGCCCATGGTGCCGCACACCTCGACATAGCTCGCAAGTCCGATGCCGCGGATCAGGCCGCTCTTCTTGGCCGCCTTGGCGCGCTTGCCAAACTCCTTCCACTCGGCGATCTCCATCGCGCGCTTCAGATGCGCGGCGAAGTCGCCGGAATCGTAGACCTTGCCGGTCGCGGTCTTGTAGGGCAGCGCCTTCGGCTGGATGAAATTCTTGCGGCGGATGGCATCCGGCGTCATGTCGAGTTTTCGCGCGCAGGCGTCCACCAGACGTTCGATGACGTAAGCAGCCTCAGGCCGCCCCGCGCCCCGATAGGCATCGACCGGCACGCTGTTGGTGAAGATGGTACGCACCCGGCAGTGGAACGCCTGGATGTCGTAGAGGCCCGGCAGCATGCCGGCGCCGCCATGCGGGATATAGGGCCCGAAGGTCGACAGATACGCGCCCATGTCGCCCATCAGGTCGCAATCCATCGCGAGGAACTTGCCGTCCTCGGCCAGCGCCATTTTTGCGGTGGTGACGTTGTCGCGGCCCTGCGCGTCGCCCATGAAATGCTCGGTGCGGTCGGCCGCCCATTTCACCGCCTTCTTCAGCTTTCGCGCGGCGACTGCCAAAAGGGCGTATTCCCGATAGGGAAACAGCTTCGTGCCGAAGCCGCCGCCGACGTCGGGGCAGATCACCCGCATCTTGTCGGCCGGGATGTTGAGCACGTTCTGGCAGAGGATATCGCGCAGGCGGTGGCTGCCCTGGCTGCCGACCGTCAGCGTCAGATGGTCGCGCTTGGCGTCGTATTCGCACACCGCCGCGCGCGTCTCCATGAAGTTAGCGACCACGCGCGGATTGACAATCGAGATCTCGGCCACCGCATGCGCTTTCGCAAAGGCAGCTTCGGTCGCTTTCTTGTCACCGATCGAGACGTCGAACAGCACGTTGCCGGGCTTGTCCGGCCAGACCAAGGCCGCGCCCTTCTTCACGGCGTTGACGACGCCGGTCACCGCCGGCAGCGGGCTCCATTTGACCTCGATCGCCTCGATCGCGTCGCGGGCCTGGTCGATGGTCTCGGCGACGACGAAGGCGATGGAATCGCCGACATGGCGCACTTCATCCTTGGCGAGGATCGGGTAAGGCGGCCCCTTGAACGGGTCGGTTTCGAGATTGAACAGGCACGGCAGGTCGCCGAGATCTGCGACGTCATCGGCGGTCAGGATCAGCGCAACGCCCGGCAAGCCACGGGCGCGGCTCGCATCGATGGTGTATTTGGCATGCGCGTGCGGCGAGCGCAGCATCAGGCAGCGAAGCGCGGCCTGCGGCGCATAATCGTCGGTATAGCGGCCCTTGCCGCGGATGAGCGCGTCATCCTCCTTGCGCAACACGCTTTGGCCAACGCCGAACTTGATGGGAGCCGCCATTTTCTCGTCCCGTTTCTCATGGTTGTTTTGCCGGCATATTGCCGTGGAAAAACTGGCAAGGCAAACGGGTTTAGGCGGGCCGCGCCTGTCAAGGCCGATGATTCGAAGCCGCCCTCGGGGACTTCGGGCGACCCCGCCCCTCAATTGCTGAATTTCCTGACCATGAGGTATTTGTCATACGTCATATGACCTATGCGGACTGCAGCGGGATCCGTGCCGTAGACCTCGAATCCGTTGCGCTTGTAGGTCCTGATTGCAGCGGTTGCTTCGAGCAGGACCTCAAGATGTACCTGCTCGACGCGTGCCTCGGCATGGGCAAGAAGCTCCTTGACGAGTCGATCTGCGATTCCTTTACCTCGGCCGTCTTCCCTCACGTAAACCGTGAAGATGTGCCCCCTGTGCTGCGACCGAAGAGCTGGCGACACGTAGAAGCCCGCGACTCCGATCAGATTTCCCCGCCAGAAGGCCCCAAGGATCGCTCCGCTGAGCCAATGCCGATAGGCAGTCAGCATCGCCTCTCCGCCTTCGTCCTCTTCAGCAGAACCAAACGTTTGAGGGTGCGTCCGAAGCGCCTCCGCGCGAATGTCGCGAAAGATCTCCAGGTCGTCGACAGTCAATCGTCGGATGTCCGCGTCCACTTGGGCAACGGCCGAATGTGGCGTCATGATCGCCGTCCTTCTAGTGCCTCAGCTAGGATTTATCGTCATTTACATCACACCACGGCCCCACGGCTGCGACGCGCGATCTCTCAGCGCATCGATAGCCCGTTCCGGCGTGAAGTAGTCGATCTCGCCGCGCGTTAGGCCGATATCCATCAGCTCCCGGTCACTCAGGTCCCGCAAGGCGATTTGTGGGCCCTGCCGCCAGCGCCAGTCCTGGAGCGCACGCCAGTATCGCGCGAGCAAGCCTAGAATGCTGCGCGTCGATGCAAGTTCGAGGGGGAGCCCCTCGGCCTCGGATGTGATGTTCGTCTGTTGGGGTGGCATCGCATGCTCCTGCTGTTGTGCCGGCAGGGAGCGTGGCCAAACAAAAGGCCCCGTCCGATGCCGGCGGGGCCTGGTGGAAAAGATGTCGTCGTCGAATTCTAGCGCGCGACTCCTTCCACGGCCCAGCCGAAGCGGGTCATGTGAATGCAGTTGAGTTTGCGCACTGATTTGATCATGCGCTGCGATTACCACAGCAATCGCGCAAAATCAAGAGATGTGTGGAGGTTCGCTGCATCCTGGAGGCGAGTCCCCACCTGAGGGTGCCGGGCGCCGAAGCCGACGACGCCCGTCAAAGCCCTTCACGACTTCGTCTGCTTCGCTTCCACGTATCGTGCGAAGCTATCGAGGATGGCCTGCCAACCGCCTTGCTGCTGCTCGACCGAGTGCGTCGATTCGCCATCGAAGACAACCCGGATCAGAACGCCCTTCGGGCCAGGCACAAACTCGACTTCGGCTTTTCGCTCGCCGAACGCGTATTCGATCCGCTTGTGCTCGATGATTTTCGTGTAGGTACCGGCGAAGTCAAAACCCATGCTGCCGTCCTTGGCCTCCATGCGAGATGAGAAGACACCGCCTTCTCGCAGGTCGACGGTCGCCTTGGTCGTATGCCAGTCGTCGGACGCGGCGTTCCACTTCATGATGTCGGCCGGCGTCGTATAAGCGCGCCAGACCTGATCGATGGGGGCTGCGACGTTGGTTTCGACGGTGATCCTCATAAACAGTGCTCCTGGTTCGGTTTTTGCCGGCTCGAGGTGACGGCATCACGTCAATTGTGCAGGGTCCATCCGCCGCACTTCCGAGATGTGTCCATCCAAGGACGATCGAGACTGGCCCGTGCCGACAAGGTCGAGCCGTCAATGCCTTGAAAATATGAAAAAGTTAACCCCGCACCAGCGAGACCAGCCAGCGGCGGCCGAACAGCGCGAGGATGGCGAGCGCATAGACGATCGTGCCCCCGACGGCCAGCAGAAGCAGCGTCAATTCGTCTCGGAAGTGCATCGAGCCCAACGAAGGACCGCCAAAGCGCGCGATCAGCCAGAAGGCGGCGGCCAGGATGATCCCGGTCAGCAGGAATTTGGCGAGCGACAATAGCCAGGCGCGGTCCAGCACGAGAAAGCCTCGCCGCACCGCGAAGAACAGCACCAGCATCAGATTGGTCCAGACGCCGACGGCGGTTGCCAGCGCAAGCCCGATCTGGGCCAGCGATCCCATCAAGGCGATCTTGAGGGCGACGTTGACCGCGATGCCGGTCAGCGACGCCCGCACCGGTGTCGCCGTGTCCTTACGCGCATAGAAGGTTGCGACCGCGCTGCGGATCAGCACGAAAGGAATGAGGCCGATGGCATAGGCCGCGAGCGTGGCGCCGGCGGCGGCGGCATCGGCCTTCGAGAACGCACCGCGGGCGAACAGCGCGCGCATGATCGCGTCGGGCACGGTGAGGAAGGCGGCGACAAACGGCACCGAGAACAGCAGCGTGAAATCGAAGGCGCGGCGCTGCGCCTTCATCGCACCGTCATGGTCGTTGGCCGTGATCCGCCGCGACATCTCCGGCAGCAGCACCGTGCCGATGGCAATACCGATCACGCCGATCGGGAGCTGGTTGAGGCGGTCGGCATAGTACAGCGCCGACAGCGCGCCCGCGGGCAGGAAAGTCGCGATGATGGTGTCGGCAAACAGCGCGAGCTGCGTGCCCATCGAGCCCAGCGTCGCAGGTCCCAACGCCCTGAAGAAAGCGCGAACGTCTTCATCGAGCCTCAGCGGCGCGAAGCGCGGCAGGCCGCCATGGCGGGCGAGATCGCCGGCGAGCAAGAAATACTGCAAAAAGCCCGAGATCAGGACGCCCCAGGCGGCGGCGTGGCCCGCGCTGGGAAACCAGGCGGCGAGCGCCAGCGTCATCATCATCGAGATATTGAGGAAGATCGACGCGGCTGCTGCACTCGCAAAGCGCTGCATCACGTTGAGCATGCCGCCATAGAGCGTCACCAGCGTGATCAGCAGCAGATAGGGAAAGGTGATCCGGGTCAGCTCGATCGCGAGCTTGCGCTGCTCGGCGTCCTCGGAAAAGCCGGGGGCCAAAATGCTCATGGCCTGCGGCATGAACAGCCAGGCGACGATCAGCAGCACCACCTGCGAGGCCAGCAGCAGCGTGAAGATGCGGTCGGCGAACAATCTTGCCGCCCCTTCCCCGCGCTCGCCATGGACGTGCGCATAGGCCGGCACCCAGGCCGCGTTGAAGGCGCCCTCGGCAAAGATCGCACGGAAATGATTGGGCAGCCGCAGCGCCACGAAAAAGGCGTCGGCCACGGGGCCGGCGCCGAGGATCGCCGCGAGCATGATGTCGCGGGCAAATCCCGTCAGCCGCGAGAGCAGCGTGTAGCCACCAACCGTGAAGATACGTCCGAGCATCGTTCCCTTCTAAAGGAAGAGCTCGCATAGCAAAACGGTGAAATCAGGTTGAAAGCGCGCCGCGCACGGCGGCGATGATTCGCTCCTGATCGGCTTCGGTCAGGTAGGCGTGCATCGGCAGGCTGATGACGTCCTGCGACAGGCTCTCGCAGCCCGGCAGGCCGCCCTCGGCCACCGGATACTGCTTGTAGGCGGTCTGCTGATGCATCGACTTGCCGTAGTAGATCGCCGTCGGCACGCCCTGGGCCTTCAGCACGGCGGCAAAGCCGTCGCGGTCGGTGCCCTCAGGTAGACGGATCGTGTACTGCGCCCAGACCGAACTATTGCCGGGAGCCACGCGCGGCACGGTGACCACATTGCTGAGACCGCGCGCGTAGCGCTCGGCGATCTTGTTGCGGGCGGCGATCTCGTCGTCGAAGATCTTCAGCTTCTCGATCAGGATCGCGGCCTGCATGGTGTCGAGCCGGCCGGTCAGGCCGAGGCGGACGTTGTCGTATTTGTCGACGCCCTGCCCGTGCACGCGAATGCTGCGCAGCGTCGCCGCGAGCTCGTCGTCATCGGTGAAGATCGCGCCGCCGTCGCCGAAGCAGCCGAGCGGTTTTGCGGGGAAGAAGCTGGTCGCGGTGGCGAGCGCCAGGGTGCCGAGCTTGCGGCCCTTGTAGCTTGCGCCAAAGCCTTGCGCTGCGTCGTCGAGCACGAACAGGCCTTCGGCCTTGGCGATCTCGGCGATGGCGTCGTGATCGGCGGGCTGGCCGAACAAATCGACCGGAATGATCGCGACCGGCTTGAGACCGGCCTTGCGGGCGGTCGCGATGCCGCGCTTGAGCGATTCCGGGCTCATGTTGAAAGTGGCTTCGTCGACGTCGACATAAACCGGCGTCGCACCGGTCCGCGCCACCGGCGACGCGGTCGCGATGAAGGTGAAGGACGGACACAACACGGCGTCGCCAGGCCCGACATTCTTCGCCATCATCACCATCAGGATCGCATCGGTGCCGCTGGCGCAGCCGATGACGTGCTTGGCGCCGCAATAGGCCGCAAGCTGCTTCTCGAGCTCGGCGACTTCAGGGCCGTTGACGAACTGACAATGATCGAGAACGCGCTTCACGGCGGCATCGAGCGAGTCGCCGAGCCGGCGGCGCTGCGAGGCGACGTCGATGAAGGGAATGGGGTCGGAACGCAGATGCTGGTTCATGGCGCCTTCTTGGCTAGTCGACATGGAAAGAGTTCAACCCGCGACGCGGCGCGGACCCTTGCGGGCCGACGACGTGGCCGCGGGCCGCGACGGCGTTTCCAGACACTGCGTCGCGATCTCGAGGCTGGCGACGCCTTCGTCGCCGGTGACCGCCGGCGTCTCGCCGTTGCGCACGGCCTTGAGGAAGGCGATCAGCTCGGCGCGGAGCGGCTCGTCATGGCCGACCGGCAGATGGCGCATCGAATAGCTACCATCAGGCTTGAAGCCGAAGCATTCGGTGACCTGGCGCGTCAGGAGATCGCCCATCACGTATTTGCCGCGGGTCGCGACCGTGACGCTGCGCGCCTTGAACGGCGTCAGCCAGTTGGTGTTGATGTGCGCGAGCACGCCATTGGCGGTGCGGAACTGCAAGAGCGCGATGTCCTCGCGCTCGGCGACCGCACTCGACAATTGCGGCTGCACCTCGACGATGTCGGACTCGGTGAACCAGCGGATCAGATCGATGTCGTGCACGGCGAGATCGATGACGACGCCGACATTGGACATGCGCGGCGGGAACGGGCCGACGCGCGTGATCGCGATCGACAGAATATCCTCGCCCGCGATCGCCTGCTTGACGGCGGCGACCGCCGGATTGAAGCGCTCGACATGGCCGACCATCAGCGTCACGCCGGCTTTTTGCGCAGCCGTGACGATCTCGCGGCCTTCCGCGACCGTAGACGCAATCGGCTTCTCGACCATCACGTGAATATTCTTGGCGATGCAGGCGAGCGAGACCTCGTGATGCAGATGGGTCGGCGCCGCGATGGTGACGGCATCGACGCCTTCGGCCAGCAGCTGGTCGAGCGTCTCGAAGCTCGCGCAATTGGCAAGCTCCATCGCCCGGGTGCGATGTGCCGGCGAAGGATCGACGACGCCGACGAGGTTGACGCCGGGAAGACCCGCGAGCACGCGCGCGTGGTTGCTGCCCATCACGCCGGCGCCAATGACGCCGACGCGCAAGCCGGCCTTTGCCGGTGCCGATCCTGTGGAACTCATTTGAGCAAACCCCGATTCAACGCAAATCCCCGAGGCGCTTCTAGCACGGCCGCCACATTTGTGGCGAATGCGGAGCTAGCGGTCCGGACACGATTTGATTCAAAAAGTTACACGTTTCCCGGGCCTTAAGCCTCTGAAAGAGACCACTCTTTTGGCCCGGGTCGCGTGATTCGGAGTGTGCTGGTTACGACCTTTGGTAGTCGTCTTCAATCCGGATGATGTCGTCTTCGCCGAGATAGCTTCCGGTCTGGACCTCGATCAGCTCCAGCATGATTTTACCGGGGTTCTCCATCCGGTGCACCGCGCCCATCGGGATGTAGATGGACTCGTTCTCGTGCACGCTTTTGACGGTCTCGTTGACGGTGACGCGGGCTGTGCCGCGGACCACGATCCAGTGCTCGGCACGATGATGGTGCTTCTGCAGCGACAGACGCCCGCCCGGCTTCACCACGATGCGCTTGACCTGGTGGCGCTCGCCATTGTCGACCGACTGGTAGCTGCCCCAGGGCCGATGCACCTTGAG
>NZ_JBVVOY010000027.1:0-75112 GCF_055807535.1 Bradyrhizobium sp. Kon37 | reverse complement strand
CAAGACGACAACGAGATCGCCCCTCAAGGATGAGCCGGGATGACCGACACATACGTCAAAACCGAATTTCGGTAAAGTGGAATATTTTTGCGGCGGCGGATTGACAGAGGCGACACACAGAGGCGGTCCCCTGTTAGCCGCCGAAATCCCGCGGGCTGAACGGCAGGTCCATCACCTTCCATTCCCCGTATTTGTCGGCCGGCAGCATCTTGTAGGGCTGGCAGGCCTGAAGCGCGCTCATGGCGGACTTCACGAGCGCCACGCCCTTCGCGGACGGCGGGGCTTCGATCAGGATCGGCTCGCGCGCCAGCGTGCCGTCGGTCGCGAGCACCGTGCGCAGCTTGATGTTGACGTTGTCGGTCGGCGCGACCCCAGCCGGAAGTTTGGCGCAGCTTCGCAAGTGACGGCGCAGCTCGGCGATGATTTCAGCCGGCAGCTTGGCCGCGATTGAATCCTTGGCATCGCCGCCATCGTCCTTGGGGGCGTCCTTCGGCAGCTCCGTCGGCAATTCCGGCGGCAGGCCCAGCATGACGCCGTACTTGACGGTGACGTCGGGCTCCGGCGCCTGATAGGCCGGGGGGGGCGCGGCCTCTGGCTGCGGCATCGCTTGTGGCAGGACTTGCGGCGCCGGGGGCTGCGGTGTCGGGGGCTGCGGCGTCGCCTGAGGCGGCGGCGACTGCTGAGGCTGTGGCTGTTGAGGCTGCGGTTGCGTCTGCGCGTTTGCCTCGCGCTGCTGCTGCTGCGTCTGTGAAGGCTGCGGCTGCGGCTGTTTCTGCTGCGGCGGTTCAGGCGGGGCCTGCTGCTTCGAGGCCTGCTGCTTCGAGGACGGCGCCGCGGCCTGCTGCTTCGCCTCGGGCTTCGGCGCGGCGGCCGCCTTGTCCTTGTCGGTGAAATCCAGCTTCGGCAGTTTCAGGTCAGGGGTCGGCTCCGGCGGCTTCGCCTTGAGTTTTTCCTCGGCCTTCTCCTCGGCCTTGGTCTCCTCCTGCTTCACCTGCTCCGGCGTCACGATGCTGACGGAAACCGATTCGGGCGGGCTGGCGTGAAACGGATGGACTTCGCTGATCACGATGATCAGCGCGACCAGCGTCAGATGGGCGATCGCCGACGCTGCAATGTCCGTCCGTATGATCTTCCGCAGTTCCATCGCCTGACTTCAGGTTGCCAAGCTGGTCCTAGCATACGGCAGCCCCCTCTCAATCCCATTTTGGCGCGAAGCCGAAATCGGTCAGGCGGCCCTTGGGACTGGCCAGCGCGGCGATTTGGGCCATCTCGTCGTCCGAAAGCTCGAAATCGAAGATCTCGATGTTTTCCGACAGGCGTTCGACGCGCGAGGTGCGCGGGATCGCAGCGACATTCTGTTGCACCAGCCAGCGCAGGCAGATCTGCGCCGGCGTCTTGTGATGCAGACGCCCGATCTCGGCGAGCGTCTGGTCGCTCTTGATCCGCCCCCTGGCGATCGGGCTGTAGGCGACCAGCGCGAGCCCGTGCTGATCGCAGGCCGCCCTCACCTTCGTCTGGTCGAGATAAGGGTGGTATTCGACCTGGTTGCAGGCCAGCGGCTCCGGCGACAACGCCACCGCCTGTTCGATCAGCGCGACGGTGAAATTGGAGACGCCGATGTGGCGGGTCAGGCCCATGCGCTTGGCATGCGACAGCGCGCCCAACGTCTCCTCCAGCGGCACGTGCGAATTGGGCCAGTGCAACAGCAAGAGATCGACGGAGGGAAGCCGCATGCGCACCAGACTCTCCTTGACCGAGCGTTCGAGATCGTGGGGCGCGAAATGGTTGGTCCAGACCTTCGTCGTCAGGAAGATGTCGTCGCGGCGCACACCGGAGGCGCGCAGGCCGTCGCCGACCTCGCGCTCATTGTCGTAGACCTGTGCGGTATCGATGTGGCGATAGCCGAGCCGCAGTGCCTGCTCGACCACACGCGCGCACATGCGCCCGCTCAGCTCCCAGGTTCCCAGCCCGATCGCCGGTATCCTTGCGCCATTGGTCTCGACGAACAGCATGAGGAATCCTCTCTGTCGCGGTCGCCGCAAATCATCATCCAGGCGTCATTATGAACCCGGCTGGCGACACTGCCAACGGGCGACGTCAGCGGCCGAGCCGGATCTTCAGCGCAATGCTAACGGGAGGTTCGCGCCAAGCCCTGACGTCAAGCCTTGACGTCAGGCTTTGAGCTCAGGCTTTGGCGAGCGCCTGGAACACCGTGTCGGGCGCATGCGCGATCACGGCGAGCAGCGCGCGGGCGGGTCCCCGCGGGGCGCGCTTACCCTGCTCCCAGTTGCGGATGGTCTCGACGGGAACGCCGAGCTTGGCCGCGAACTCCATCTGGGTCAGGCAGGCGCGGCGGCGCAAATCGCGCACGGCGAGCGAGCTGGCTTCGGCCGGCGCTGCGTTAGATACCGGCTGGATTGGAAACGGCTGGACCGGAAACTCCTGCCCATCCCGCAACTCGACAATCCGTCCGTCCGCCTTCAGCCGCACACGCATGCTCATTCCCCCAAGCAAGGCGATGATGCGGCAGGCCGCTTAAGTTCGGATTAAAGATGATGGCCAGTAGCCCGGATGGAGCGCAGCGCAAATCCGGGGCGTCTCTGGAGCCGACGCAGCGGCCCCGGATTACGCTGCGCTCCATCCGGGCTACGGATTTCGACAGCTCCTACCTGAGCCCGAACCACAAGGTCGCAATTCCCAGGAAGGAGAAGAAGCCGACGACGTCGGTGACCGTTGTCACGAACGTGCCTGACGCCACCGCCGGATCGGCTCGCACACGTTCGAGCGCCATCGGGATCAGGATGCCGCCGAGCGCGCCGGCGAACAGGTTCACGATGATGGCGAGCCCGATGACGAGGCCGAGGCCCGGGATCCTGAACCAGGCCACCGCGGCAACGCCCGTGATCACGGCAAAGGCGAGACCGTTGACGAGGCCGACCAGACCCTCGCGCACCACGACGCGCCATGCATTGGAGGAGCCGAGCTCGCGCGTCGCCAGCGCCCGCACCGCGACCGTCATGGTCTGGGTCGCGGCATTGCCGCCCTGGCTTGCGACGATCGGCGCCAGCACGGCGAGCGCCACCATCTTCTCGAGCTGGCCCTCAAACAGGCCGAGCACGGAGGATGCCAGAAAGGCGGTGGCGAGATTGACCAGCAGCCAGTTGAACCGCGCGCGTGCAATGGTGAACACGGTGTCGGACAGCTCTTCGTCGCTGTTGACGCCGCCGAGCGCCTTGAGGTCCTCGTCCGCCTCTTCCTCGATGACGTCGACGACGTCGTCGACGGTGATGACGCCGACGAGGCGGTCCTGGGTGTCGAGCACCGGGGCTGCGACGAGATTGTACTTGCCGAACATCCGCGCCACCTCCTCCTGGTCCTCCAGGACGGAGACGCGGCGGCGATCCTCGTCGGTCAGCTCGGCAAGCGCCACCGGGCGGCGGGCGCGCAGCAGCACGTCGAGCGAGACCGCGCCCTGCCAATGCTGCTCCTTGTCGACGACGTAGATCTCGTAGAAGCGGTCGGGCAGATCCGGCGTCTCGCGCATGTAGTCGATCGCCTGTCCCACGGTGAAATCCTGGGGCACTGCAATGAACTCGGTCTGCATCCGGCGGCCGGCGGAGTTTTCCGGATAAAGCAGGCTGCGCTCGAGCACGACGCGCTCCTTGAGCGGCAGCTTCTCGAGGATCTCCTCCTGATCGGCCTGATCGAGCGTTTCCAGCAGCTCGACAGCGTCGTCGGATTCGAGCTCGCGCACACCTTCCGCGACCGTCTGCGGCGGCAGTTCCTCGAGGATCTCTTCGCGCACGCCCTCGTCGAGCTCGTTCAGCGCGGAGAAGTCGAAATCGCGCCCCGTCAGTTCGACCAGGCGGACCCGATCGTCAGGCTCGAGAGCTCCAATGAGATCGCCGAGATCGGCCTCGTGCAGCTCGGCAACGCAGGCGCGCAGCGCGGCGCTGTCGCCGGCCTCGATCGCATGGGCAATTTCCGCGACGAATTCGTGACGAATCTCGCCGTCTTCATTGCGCATCGGCACGTGGTCGAGTACCGATTCCGCGGCAGACGCGGCACCGTCCAGATGTTCATCCATGGCGCGCCTCGCCGTCCGACAGGTTGGAACGAGTGGTCTGAGCTGTTGGTTCAGGCAATACCCACAAGGCAACTCCGAGCGCAATGACAAAGATGCTTCGACTGAGGCGGACCTCGATGGCGGCAGGCGCAGCCCTCGCGGCCCTCACCGGCATCGCCTCGACTGAAGCCGCCGAGTGCCCGCGCAAGGACGCGCTCGGCACCTCCCGCATTCTGAGCGTCGATGCCAAGACCACGCCGCGCGTGGGCCTGAAGAGCTTTCCGCAGACGTTGGCCCTCGCCGATCACGAGGTCGTGCTGACCTTCGACGACGGACCGTATCCACCGACGACCTCGAAGGTATTGGCGGCGCTGGCGCAGGAATGCGTGCGCGCGACTTTTTTCCTGATCGGCCTGCACGCCTCCGAACACCCTGAGATGGTCAAGCGCATCGCCCGCGAGGGCCACAGCATCGGCCACCACACCTTCTCGCATCCGTTCATGGCGCGGATCCCGCTCGAAAAAGCAAAGAGCGAGATCGACCGCGGCATTGCCGCCGACGAGATGGCGCTGCACGGCACCTCCACGACGACACCGTCGACGCCGTTCTTCCGGTTTCCCTATTTCGAAGCCACGCAAGCCGAGCTCGACCTGCTGCAGTCCCGCGGCATCGTCGTGTTCGGGGCTGACCTGTGGGCCAGCGACTGGAACGAGATGACGCCGGAGCAGGAATTGAAGCTCGTCACCGAGCGGCTCGCCGCCGCCGGCAAAGGGATCATTCTGTTCCACGATCCCAAGGCGCGCACGGCCGCGATCATGCCGGCCTTCCTGCGGTATCTGAGGGAGAACGGCTATCGGGTGGTTCACGTCGTACCGGCAGGCACATCACAGAAGAGTGCCGACGCGCATTGATGCCGGAATGTCACGCCGGCGCAAAATGGGGTGATTTGGGCCCTATTAACAGTCTGTTCATGCTACGCCATGCAAGTATTGAGGGGACTTGCAACGGCAAAGGTTCTTGTGCCTGAACCGTTTGCTGATGTCTCCGACCTACTATGGCGGCAATCGCGTAAGAGGGCAGACGGGGTTCATGATCGGAAGTAGCGTTGTTGCTCGGACGCGATCGTGGATCGTCCTTTGCTTTGGCGGATTCCTCGGCGGATTTTTGGGTGTCCTGACCATCGGCTCGCCGGCCATTGCGGCCGACTGCCCCGGCCATCCGGACGCACTCGGGACCTCCCGCACGCTCGTGGTCGACCCGCACGAGCATCCCCGCATCGGCACCATGCAGTACCGCGAGACGCTGCCGCTGAAGGACCATGAAGTCGTCCTGACCTTCGACGACGGTCCGTTGCCGAAATATTCCAACCAGGTGCTGCAGATCCTCGCCGACGAGTGCATCAAGGCGACCTTCTTCATCATTGGCGAACAGGCCAAGGCGAACCCGGAAGGCGTGCGCAAGCTGGTCGCGGCGGGCCATACCGTCGGCACCCACAGCATGAACCATCCGCTCACAATGGACCGGATGCCGCTCGACAAGGCCGAGGCGCAGATCAATGGCGGCATCGAGTGGACATCGGCCGCAATGACCGATCCGTCCAAGCTCGCGCCGTTCTTCCGCATTCCCGGCCTGATGCGCGCCGACGGCGTCGAGAACGTTCTGATCTCGCGCGGGATCCAGGTCTGGAGCGCCGATTTCCCGGCCGACGACTGGCGCCATGTGTCGTCCGATCGCGTCTATCAGCTCGCGATCCAGCGGCTCGAGGCCAAGGGCAAGGGCATCCTGCTGCTGCACGACATCCAGGCCCGCACGGTCGCCGCGCTGCCGAAGATCATCCGCGACCTCAAGGCGCGCGGCTATCGCATCGTGCACGTGGTGCCCGCGACCGCCGAGCAGCCGGCGACGCCGACCACGCCAGTGGAATGGCTGCTGCATCCGCCGACCGAGACCACACCGATCGCGCGCTGGCCGGCCGTGCCGAACTTCGTGTTCGCGCAGACCAAAACGCTTCCGGCGCCCTCGCTGGCCGACCTCAACGCGCAGACCGCGCACCAACCGCTGCTGCCGCGCAAGACCATGGCGCTCGCCAATGTCGCGGCCACCCTGCCCGTTCCCGCCCGCGATCTCTTTGCGATCCCCGAGGGCTCGGTCGAGGTGCTGCTGTCGACGACCTTGTCGCGGCGCGCCGCGACGCGCCTGGCAATGGCGGCCGAGACGCCCCGTGCGGCCAAGGTCAAAGCCGGCAAGTCGCGCGCGCCCCGCACCGCGCGCGCTGCTCATGGCACACCGAAGCATGCCGCGGAGACCGAGGGCACTGCAGCCAAGGGCGCTAAGAGCGCCGCGCCCAAGAGCACTGCGCCGCGCCCGACCCGTGTGGCGAGCCTGAAGAAGCGCGCGTAGCAGAGCCTATTGTCGCATGATGTTGGCGACGCAGAGCAACACGATCAGCGCCAGGAAGAACAGGTCCATATAGGACTTGACCTCGCCGTCACGCCGCAGCCGGGCGACGTCAACCACGACCTGCTTGCGCACACTCGTTCCGCCAGCGCCGTCATTGAGCGGAGCCTGAAGGCGCTTGGTCTCGGCTTCCAGCTTCTCGATCTTCTGGTAAAAGTAGAACGCCCGCAGCGTCGAAGCTGCGCGCATGCCGGTATAGACCAGCACCAGGATCGCGATAATCGCCCGGTTCTGGTACTTCTCCATGAAATTCAGGCTGAAATAGACCATCGCCATGAATGCGAAGTTGGTCACGAAGCGATAGACGAAGCTTAAAAAGACCATGCGGGCTCAAGCCTTGAAGGGTGGCGCAACCGGACCGTGTTGCAAATGCGGGGATCAGGAGCCCAGACCGGAACAGCCGGCCTGAATGCCATGCCGGCCCGTCTACGCCAACTTTGTTTCAACAAAGATACTATTGCCCCGGCAATGCCGCCTTTTAGCCACGCCCGGCCATAATGCAAGCCGGAGCACGGCCGCCGGTCCGGTCCGCGTGCCGCCCGCCTGCAACGGCTCCTTGGAGATTTGGCGGAAGTCCCGATAGACTGGGTTACCACATCTGGGGTCCGCCGATGCCGAAGAAGGGAATCACCGGCCACGACGACTGGGTTCTGACCGAGGCGCTGGCGACTGCGCTGGTCGCGCTGGAGCAGCTCGACACCAAGCACCAGCCGAGCGCGCATATGGACGACATCCGCAAGATGCTCTCCAGCGGCAAGGAGCCGGCGGCGGTGAGCCTGCATCTCGCCCAGGCCAAATGCCGGCTGTTTCCCGACCTCGATCCGCTGGAGATCTACCGGGAATACGGCATCGGCGAAGAGTATGGCTGAGAGCGCCGTTGACGGCCGGGCCTAAGGCCCGCCGGCGACCGATCCGGCGATCACCATGACCAGCGCGGCCAAGTCGATCTTGCCGTTGACGATCAGCTCCTCCGAGGCTTTCGCATCGTCCGCCCGTTCGACCTTCAGCGATTGCGGCCGGTTGGCCGCCTGCCGCTTCAGCTCCTCGACGATGGCTTCCGTGAGTTTCTCTTCCAGCATGGGCTTGTCCTCAGGCTGCCATCGCACGGCAGGATTGTGCGCAGGAGCGGCACATGGCGACGCACTCGTCCATGCCGCCGACCCGCTCGCAATCCTCGGCGCATTCGCTGCAGATTTCGGCGCATTCGCCGCATGTGTGCCGGTGATGCGGCGTGTTGATCAGCATGAAATGCGCCGCCGTCCGGCAGATTTCGGCGCACGCCATCATCAGGCGGAAATGTTTGGGCTCGACGTGCTTGCCGCCGGTCTCGAGGCAATGGTTCATCGCGGTGCCGAGGCAGGTCTGGTAGCAACTCATGCAGAGCGCGATGCAGCGCGTCATGTCTTCGGATTGAGCCATCCGGTTTCTCCAATGCTCGCCCCCTGCACGGGTCAACCAAGGGGATGTTGTGATCGTTCCTGCCCTCGTGCCGATTGTGACGTCCAGGGAACCTCGCAAAGAGCTAGCCGTAACGCCTCGCGTGCACCGCGCGGTAGCGGGCATCGGTCTGCGGCTTGATGAACAGCGCCGCCACGCTTGGATGGCGCTTGCGTATCTCGGCCTCGATCGCGACGACGCATCGCTCGATGTCGTCGGCGCGCTTGTCATCCGCAAATTCGATGCTCAGCGCCGCAACGACCTCGACCGGCGACAGCTGCACCGTCAGAAGGCCGTTGGCCCTGAGCACGCCGGGCGAGCGCCTTGCGATATCGAGGACCGATCGCGCAAGCTCCGGATCGGCGGGCTCGCCGATCAGCAGGCTCTTGCTCTCGCGCGCGAGACCGATCGACACGATCGCCAGCAAGATCCCGATCAGGATCGAACCGATCCCGTCCCAGACCGGCTGGCTCAGCCATACGGCGGCCGCAGTCGCCGCCGCGGCAATGGCGATGCCGACCAGCGCCGCGCTATCCTCGAGCAGCACCATAAATGCCGGAGGATCCTTGCTGCGAACGAAAGCCTGGTAATATCCGAACCGTCGGCCGTCCGACCGGAAGCGCCGCAGCGCAACCAGCCAGGAGCCGCCTTCAAACAGGAACGACAGCCCGAGCACCACGAAGCTGACGATCGGACTTTCGATCGGCTCGGGTGCGGCGACATGCAGAATGCCCTGATACAGCGAGACGCCGGCGCCCAGCGCGAAGATCAGCAGCGCAACGATGAAGCTCCAGAAATACAGCTCGCGCCCATAGCCGAGCGGATGGGATTCGTCGGGCGAACGGCTCGCGCGCCGGTAGCCGTAGAGCAGCAGGATCTCGTTGGTCGTGTCGACGAGCGAATGCACCGCTTCGCTCGTCATGGCCGAACTTCCCGTCCAGGCGGCGGCGCCGATCTTCGTGACCGCGACCAGGACATTGCCGAAGAGCGCCGCATAGACCGCGGTCTTCGAGGATGATTCTGTTGCCAATGTCCGATACCCCATTCCTCATGCCAGCCGCCGCGGAAGGCTGTTATGAATCGTGCAGGCGGCGAGCGCGGCGTGGCCGAACGCGACCGAGATCTGGTGCAGGTCGGTGACGACGTCGCCGATCCCGTAGAGCCCGTCGACCGAGCTGCGCTGATGGTCGTCGACTTTCAGATGGCCGTCTGCGGTGTGTTCGGCCCCCAGCGTCACCGCGAGATGCGAGCGCACCTCCGCACCCATCACCGGGTAGACCATCTCGAATTGCGCCGTCCGGCCGTCGGCGAAGACGACTTCGACGCAGTGGTCTCTCCGCCTCAGGCGCAGGCCGGGCGCGACGACGATCTCGACACCCGCTTCATTCAGCTCCGGTGCCGCGGCCTTCCCGTCATCCTCTCCCGTTGCCAGCAACGTCACGTCGCGCGAGTAGCCCCGCATGAAGAGTGCCTTGCCGGCAGCACGGTGAAGCGGACCGACGATGCCGATGCGACGGTCGATCGCCTCGTAGGCGTCGCAAACGGGGCAGTAGCGCAACAGCCCGTCTGCGACCGCCGCGCGCCATTCGTCGAAGGGCGGATGGGCGTCGACGATGCCGCTGGCAAGGATGACGGTAGAGGCCGTATGCGCGCCGCCGTTCCAGATCGCCTGAAAACCGTGATCGTGTCGCCGCAAGCCGGTGACCTCGGCATCAACGCGCGTGACCGCGAGCTCGCCCAGTTGCGCGGACATGCGCGCGAGCAGGTCGGTACCGGACAGGCCGTGGACGAAGCCCGGCACATTGTGACTGCGCGGGATCAGCGCCGCCCGGCTCGCGCCGGCGTCCACGACGCAGACGCGGCGCCGAAATCGCGCGAGGTAGATCGCAGCCATCAGCCCGGCCGGGCCGCCGCCGACGATCAGGCAATCATACGGCTGATCCTTCGTCGTCATTTGGGGTTTGGATCCGACAGGCCCGCACCGGGCGCGCGAAGCTGTCCGCTCCGCGCCAGGTGGACCGCGTTGCCGAGCGCGCGCGCGACGTTCTGCACCTCAGTCTGGAACGCCCTGTCGTCATCGAGGTCGCGGTGCGAGGTAGCGTATGGCTCCATGTAGCCGACATAGCCATCGAGCTCGGCGAAGCGGCCCGCCGAGATCAGCTGCATGTCGGTCAACCAATCCGACAAGGCCCGGCGCACGCCCTCGGCACCGACCGCATCGCCGTGAACGACGACACCGAAATGACGGCCGGCGAGATGGCGCGGATAAGACCAGCCCTTCAGCTCCAGCGCCTTGGCTTCGTCCGCCTTCTTGCCGTGAGTCGAGGTCGGATCGGGATTGCCGCCGTCGGCGCAGACCATGCGATCCATCATCGCCTTCAGTCCGGCGGGCACGTGATACCAGTTCACCGGCGTCACGATCAGGATGCCGTGCGCGGCGACCCACAGCGGATAGATATCGTTCATCCAGTCGTCGGTCTGCCCCAGCGAATAGTTCGGATAGCAGCTGCACGGCCAATGGCAGAGCGGCATCGCGGTTCCGACGCAGGATTTGCAGGGATGGATCGTCTTGCCGAACTCCGAAGCCAGGCGCGACAGATCGAGGATGTCGACGGCAAAGCCAAGCTCGGCAAAGACCGGCTTGGCGAGTTCGACCAGTCGCCAGGTCTTGGACATCTCGCCGGGACAGGTGTGCTCGCTGCGGGCCGAGCCGTTGATGATGAGGATGCGCGGCGTCTCGTCCGCGTCATCATGGCGCCGCTGCGCCGCCAGGATCTTCGCGCGCGCATCGAGCCAGTCGATGGCGATGTCGTAGTCGGGATCGGAGAATCCCGCGCCCGCCTTTCGCGTCAGCGGGGCCTTGCGTGAATTGCTGTAGGCATCCCAGGCCGCACCGACGATGGCGTCGAGCTCGCGCTGGAGCGGTGCAAAGGCGGGATCGACGAACCGGCTCCGGTAGCGGCGCTCGAAGGCCTCGCGCGAGAGCTTGACGGGCGGCATCCCCTTGCGAATGTCGGCTTCCGTCATGCTGGCTCCTCGCGAGGTCGGTACAGTCCGACCAACCCGGGGCGCCGCGCGCGGTTCCTTCTCGCTCTCGTCTCCCTGCTCTACTGGCGGACAACTTCCGGAGGCACATCGAACTGCGCGATGCGCTGGTCCAGCCGCCACAATTCGATGCGGTGCACCAGCACGAGCGAGGCGGCCTCGCGCTTGGCCTGCTCATCATCGTCGCAGACCAGGTTGATGCAACCAAACACATGCCCGTCCGGATCGATCTGGAACGCGCGGTAGTGCTTGATGCTCCGCATCGTCATCCTCCCCGTCTCGGGTAGACGGGTTCGCTCAGCCAGTCCGTCAAATTCGAGGTCACCTCGTTCTGCATGGCGCGCTGAAGCAGCATGTCGCGCTCCTTGCCGGGCGGCAGGCTGCGCGCACGCTCGCGAGCGGTTTGGGCGAATGCCGCCAACCGCTCCTGGAGCGATTGGGTCTGTTTCCTGCGGTTGCGTTTCGCGGTCATTGTACTTTCACAAAGCCCTTCAGATGGAAGGAATTGGGATGGGAGGAATTGGCCCCGGCGGGAGGTCGGCGCCGGGGCCAGAGTTTCGTGCCGGTTGGGGCGGCCCAGCCCGGCAGTGTTGGCAGCTTCGGCCGCAACCGCAGGTTCCGGCATTTCAATAAGTTAACGGTGCGTGATTTTGCCGGTGCGAAACGAAACGACTTAGCAGCGACGGTGCGCGCATTCCCTCGCGCGCCGGCGCAGCTTCGACTACGCCGGAACCGAAATGCTGATTCGCTGATTGATGAAGGACTTGAAGGAGGATCATCATGGCGAAAGCAGCATGGAAACGGCCGGGTTCACCGATCGGCCGCAAAGGCCCGCGCAAGGCTAATCCCGCGTACAAGCGCCGGGCGCGCGAACGGTGGACACCGGCTGACGTGAGCAAGCTGAAGCAGCTCGCGAAAGGAAACACGCCCACGGGCGTCATGAGCATCAAGCTGCAGCGCCCGGTCGCGGCCATTCGCAGCAAGGCGCAGCGCGAAGGCATTTCGCTGAAGCCCGTCAACCGCTCGCCTTACAACAGGCGATCCAAAGCAGCGAAGCGGCGTTAAGTGGGACGCCCATCCCGGCGCATGCTGCACGTTGGTGTCGTCGGCTCTAGTCCGGCGGCACGCGGTGTCTGAGACCCTGCTCTTCCCGGTCGTCGCGAAGGGCCTTGAGCTCCGAGCGCAGCATCGCGCTTTCCATCACCACACGGCGCACCTCGCGCGTGGCGTCATCAAGCTGATCCGCGACCGCTCTGCGCTGCGCCCGGAGGGCGCGGCTTGCTTCCATCGCGCGCTCAGCGCGGGCAAGCAGGACGTCGTTCATGGAGCGATGATAGAAGATTCGGGACGAAACTGCCTTTACGTAAGTTACGTCGATTACTCAAAACCAGCCATCCGCTCAAAAAACATTCGCGAACGCTAACCTGGATCAAGTACGACGTTCCCCACGCCGAGCAAACGCTTAGCTCCGTCGATAGAGTTGCAGATAGCTCGGCGAGAACAGCGCCGCATCCTTGAGCGCATCGAGATCGGTGATGGTCAGCGTGCGATCGCGCAGCACGATCAGGCCGGAGGCACGCAGCTCCTGAACCGTGCGGTTGAGATGGACCACCGACAGGCCGGTGGCGTCCGCAAGATCCATTTGCGTCACCGGCATCACGCAGGAATTGCCCTCGACCATGCCGACGGGGCGCAACCGCTCGATGATCTCGCAGAACAGATGGGCCACGCGTTCAAAGGCGACCCGGCGGCCGAGATTGATGGCCCATTCGCGCTGGATCGCGTTGTTGACGAGCGTCTCGCACAAGAAAGCTTCCGCCAGCGAGTGGTCGCCAGCCACCAGACTCTCGAACCGCGCGCGCTTGATTTCGGTGTAGACGACCGGCGTCATCGCCGCGATGGAATGATCCATCACCGGCAGCAGGAACGCGTGCGCGTCGCAACTCTCGCCGGGAAAAAGGAAATTGACGATCTGGCGTCGGCCGTCCTCGAGCGTCTTGTAACGGCAGAGCCAGCCCGACAAGACCAGGCGGACGCTGTCGACCGGATCGCCTTCCGAGATCAGATCCTCGCCCGACCCTGCGCGCTGGAGTCCCTCGAGCATTGCGTATTCGAGCGAGGTGCGGGCCTCCGTCGACAACGGCCTCAGCACGTTCAGCCGGCGAATGACCGGGTCCACCTGGCTGCGATCGAGCGTCGACAAGGGCATCAGTTGGCTACCGCCGGTGTATGAAACGCCCGCTTGCTGAGAGGAATGGTGATCGTGCATTCCAATCCCCTGGGATTGAACGCCATCGTGGTCTGCCCCTTGAACTCGAACGCGAGTGTGCGCTCCAGGAGCTCGGTCCCAAATCCTTTATGCGGCGGCGGCGCAACCGGCGGCCCGCCGCGCTCCCGCCAATCGAACACCAGCTCCGCCGGGTCGGTGCCCTGCTCGAGGCGCCAGGAAATCTCGATGCGACCGGTCGGCCGGCTCAGGGCGCCGTATATGAGCGCGTTGGTTGCGAGCTCGTGAATGGCAAGCGCAAAGGTTTCCGCGGCCTTCGAATGGAAACGCACCGTGGGGCCGCTGACACGTACCTGCTCGCCTTCCCTGGCATTATAGGCCAGCAGCTCCTCGACGGCGAGATATTCGAGATCCACGCCGCCTTCGGGATCGCGGGTCACCAGCGCCTGGGTACGGGCGAAAGCGTTGAGCCGGCCGTCGAGATGGGAGGCAAACTCCTCCACCGTCGAGCTCGTATCGGCCGTGCGACGGGCGATCGAGCGCACCACGCCGAGCGTGTTACGAACCCGATGCTGGAGTTCGGCCAGCAGCAGGCGCTGCCGCTCCTCGGCGCGGGTAATGGCAGTGATGTCGACGAACGTGATCACGACGCCGGCGATGAAGTTGTCGATGCTGCGATAGGGCAGGATGCGCACGATGTAGCGCGTGCCGCTGTCCGGCGCCCTCAGCTCGCGCTCGGCGATAACGAGCGTCCGCAGCACGCCGCGAATGTCGTCATAGAGGTCCTCGATCGGGATGCGCGCCTTGATGTGCGCGATGGGGCGGCCTCTGTCGGTTTCGACGAGATGCAGGACCTGCGTAATCGCCGGCGTGAAGTTCATCACGCGCAAATCGTTGTCGAGGAACACGGTCGCGATCTGCGTGCTCTCCAGGAAGTTCTCGAGGTCGCTGGTGGCGCGCGTCAATTCCTGGACGCGGTGAGCCAGCTCGCCGTTTACGGTGGTCAATTCCTCGTTGACCGACTGCAGTTCCTCGCGTGAGGTTTCGAGCTCTTCGTTCGCGGACTGAAGCTCTTCATTGAGCGACTGATATTCCTCGTTCGAGGATTTCAGCTCCTCGTTGGTGCTTTCGAGCTCTTCGATGGTTGCCTGAAGGCGCTCCCGCGTCGCCCGCAACTCGCCTTCGATACGCTCGACATGCTCGGTCTGCACCAACGCATTGGGCTTGCCTGCGTCGGCATCGATGGCGCGCACCGGACCGTCCTTGAACAGGACGACAAAATTGCGATCGCCGCTGCCGCCCTCCTGGATCGGCTCCACCGTGATGTCGACGGGAATGTGCTGGCCGTTGGCGCCGAGCTGCACCTGCTCGGCATGGGCCGGCTCGTTGGTCTCTGACGCGCGGCTGAGCACTGCGCGCAGGTCGAGGCGGAGATCGCGGTGGACGAGTTGGAGCAGATCGAGGGTGGCGGCGCCCGCCGTCGGCTCGATGTAGCGGCCGGTGCGCCCGGAAAAGTGCAGGACCTGAAAATTACTGTCGGTAATGACATAGGCGGGCGCGTAGCGCTCGGCGATCCGCTGTGCGCGGCGCTCCAGGCCGATGTCGGGGCGGAACGAGCGCAGCGGCGGCACCTCGGCGGGTGCCCTCCCGGCAGCGGTCGTGATTGGAAATTCCGGTGGCAGCCGTGTTCCGGTCTCCAGCTTCTTGAAGATGCGGGCGCGGCGATCGATCGGCACGAAAAGTATTGGATGCCGCGTGACGTTCTCGGAATTGCCGAGAAACAGGAATCGATCCGGCAGAAGCGCGAAGTGGAATAGCGGGATCACCCGATTCTGCAATTCGGCATTGAGATAGATCAGCAGATTGCGGCAGGAGACGAGATCGAGCTTCGAGAACGGCGCGTCCTTGATCACGTTGTGCTGCGAGAAGATGCACATCTCGCGCAGCTCCTTGACCACGCAATAGGTATCGCCTTCCCGCACGAACCAGCGCGCCAGACGCTCGCTGGTCATGTCCGCCTCGATATTGGTGCGGTAGCGGCCGACGCGTGCGGTCGCCAGAGCCCGTCCGTCGATGTCGGTCGCGAAGATCTGAACCTGCGGTGGCGAGTCCATCTTGGCCATGTGCTCGCGCAGGAGGATAGCGATGGAATAGGCCTCCTCTCCGGTGGCGCATCCGAGCACCCAGACGCGAACCTGCTGGCGCGCGTCCTTGCCTTCGAAGAGCTTCGGGACGATCTGGCTCTCGAGCACATCGAATTCGCGCTTGTCGCGGAAGAATTCGGTGACGCCGATCAAGAGGTCGTTGAACAGATGCTGCGCCTCGTCCTGGTCGTTGCGCAGGAAATCGACATAGGCGGCGATGTCGGCGATCTGGACCACCTGCATCCGTCGCTGCACGCGACGCAGGAAGGTGTTCTGCTTGTAGCCGTGAAAATCATTACCGGTCTTGCTGCGCAGGATGTCCGCGATGCGCGACAGCGAGGTCGCCGCAGCGGCCAGCACCTCGTCGAACCCCTGCTTCTCCTCCAGCCGGCGCAGATGACGGGCATAGACCTGGATGTGCTCGGCGATCTCTTCCGGAGAGAGCACGTAGTCGGCGATCGCCGCCGGCGTGTTGGCTTCTTTCAGATGATCAGCCTCGTCGCTCGCGCCCTTCTCGGCGATGGCGAGGCCACCGTGATCCTTCAGAGTCGCGGTACCCAGCGTGCCATCGCCGCCGACGCCGGACAGGATCACGCCGATCGATTGCTCGGCGCGTTCTTCCGCCAGAGACACCAGGAAGCTGTCGATCGTGGCCCGCTCGCCGGGGGCCTGCTCGGCCGGGCGGACCGCGAAGCGACCGCCATGGATCGTCGTGATCATCGCCGGCGGGCACAGATAGATCGTGCCGCCCTCGATGGTCTGGCCGTCACTGATGTCGGCGATCTTGCCGCCGGTGGTATCCTGCACGATCCGACGCAGCCGCGGCTCGTCGAGCGCCTCGTGATGTTGCAGCGCCAGCACGACGGCCTGGTCGGCGCTCACGGTCAGCTTGGACAAGAACCGCTCGACGCTATCCAGAGCTGTCGGCGCGGCGCCCACCCCGATGATCAGCGGAGACCTGGTCTGGCGCTCTCTTTCGACCGGCTGGTCGCCGATTTCATGCATAGTCTCGGTAGCCTCAATTTCGTGACGGGAACCAGGGACCGCCCGCTCGCCGCAAATAGCAGAATTGATGTTACCCCAACAGGTGGAAGGCGGAAACGTCGCGCTGCGTTCCACACGGCAAACATCGTTGTCAATTGCCGGCCAGAGATGTAGGAGCCCGCGATGGAGCTCGGGCGGCGGCTACCCCCGGATCACTCCGGACCGACTTGCTGCCGGAGATAGCTAATCCGCTGCTCGATCAGGATGCGGTGGCGCAGCCATTCCGTCAGGGTCTGCTTCAGCACCTCGACCAACCGCTCCGCCTGGCCTGCGTCGTGGCCACCGGCACTGAGTTCGCGGATCCGATCCTCCTGATCACGGATGCGCTGGCAACCCTCCTCGATATCCCGATCAGCCTTGATCAGATGGCGGCGCTCGGTATCGAGCTGCTCGGTCCATTCGGCCTGGGAAATGGTCATGGCGACCTCAAGCCTCCCGCTTGCGAACCGGAGGATCGAGCGACTTTAGCACCACGCGCCGGATCATGTCGGCATATTCGCGGTATTCGGCAGCCCGCGCCTGGTACATCTCGGCAACCGCGGGCCGGCCGTTGCGCCGTCCGTCCGCGGCCATGCGCTGCACCAGCTCAGCCCGCTCCTCAATGATGCGCAGTGCGACCCGCAGGGCTTCATCCACTTGCCCCTCCTGCTCTTTTGCGAGGATGTCGGCGGCGTAGGCGTGACCGACCTGGCAACGGAAGCGCATCGGGTGCGACTCCTTGATCTCGGACAGCACGCCTCCGCAGGCCGGACAGGTCAGTGCAACCGGATCAGCCACCGAGAGGAGCTTGTCACTGCCGATCCGTTCGCCCGCCGCGATCTCGACCTCGAGCCGGATCTCGGGCGGGATCGGCAGCGCGGCACCCGCAACTTCCCTGGCAAGATCGGACAGAACGTCGCCCATTCCGGCGCCGGGGACGCAAAGATCGATGATGCTCGCCTCCAGGGCGCTTCTTGGCATTTCATCGGCGATGGCGTCCGAGGGGTCCTGAACCACCGAGATTCCGCCGCAACGCTTGATGGCGTTGAGACCGGCCGCACCGTCGGACAACAGGCCGCTGAGGAGCACACCGATGACGCGCGGGCCGTAAGTGATGGCGGCCGAGCGGAACAAGGCGTCGATGGCCGGCCGGACCATGTTCTCGCGCGGACCGCGCCCGAGGAACACGTGATCCCCGGACAGCAGCAGATGATGGTCCGGTGCGGCCAGATAAACCTGGCCGGGCTCGATCTTCATGCCGTTTTCGGCCTGTCGGACCGGAAGCGGGCCGGCGCTGCTGGCGACTGTCGAGAGAATGCCGATGCCCTGCGCCGGGATGTGCAGCACGATGAACACTGCCGCCGGCAGATCCGACGGCAGCCGGCCCAGGATCTGCTTCAGCGGTGCGGTCGCGCCGGCCGAGCCACCTATGACGATGATATCGCGGTTGCTCATGGAACCCGCTTTCGGTTGTATGGTTATACCAAGGCCAGTAACCGCCCGATGTTCCTAGGGACCGGAAGGAAGCCACGGAAGCGCCATGGCGATAGCGCCCACATCGTCAGATCCGCAGTCGCCGCTCACGGGGCGGCGGATTTTTGTCGTCGAGGACGAATATTTTCTGGCCGATGACATTGGCAAGGCATGTGAGGCGCTCGGTGCAGAGGTCGCGGGGCCAGTCGGCGATCTCAATGAAGCACTCAGGATCCTGCATGATGGCGGCATCCTGGATGCCGCCGTGCTCGATGTGAATCTCCACAGCGAGATGATCTTCCCTGTCGCGCGCGAACTGAAGGCCCGCAACATACCCTTCCTGTTCACGACCGGTTACGACAAGATCAGCATCAGTCCGGAATTCCAGGACGTGCTGATCCTGGAGAAACCGATCGATCTGCCTGCGATGGCCCACAGGCTGGCCGCACTGATCGCCGATCCGCACGGCTGAGCCGGACGACCGATCAGAACAGATGCGCGAAAGCGAGCCAAGCGGTCACCGCCAGGCACAGAAGCACTGCAGCATACGGCAACGCGATCCGCAAATCAGCAGCCCTCCCGGCCATTAGCCCATCATCATCCAGACGATCGCCGCCATCATCACCAGAAAACCCGTGATTGCCGTTGCGACAAAGGCCTGCTCGACGCGATCCATCGGCATCACAGCCCCCTTTTCCAGCCGCATCAGTTTGAGGGCTCGGGGAGCTTTGCGCATTAGGCTATGTGAATCGGCGTGCTCCTTTGTCGGTCCGCAGGAGCAGCCGGTCCCTCAGCTTGGATTGCGACGGCGTCGTCCTACGACTTCGCGGTGCCCGGCTCCGCCATCTTGCGATGCTGCTTGGCCAACATCTCGTTCGGCGTGACGTTGGCGACTGTGGTCTGGATCTTGTTCTTCATTCCCGTCACGATGTCGGACTCCCCGCGCAACATGGCGTCGAATCCGGCCTTCGCGACGTCGTAGGCACTGTCCTTCGGCTCGGTGCCGACCTTGGTGTCCATCATGTCGGCGCGGCGGAAGAACTCGGTTTCGGTGGCGCCTGGCATCAGACAGGTGACGGTGACGCCGCTGTCACGCAGCTCCTCGCGCAGCGCGAACGAGAACGAATCGAGGAAGGCCTTGCTGGCGTTGTACACCGCCTGAAAACTGCCCGGCGTGAAGCCGGCGATCGAGCCCGTGATCAGGATACGGCCCGAATTGCGGCGGAGCATCTCGTTGCCGGCGCGATGGATCAGATACAGCGTGCCGGTGATGTTGGTGTCGACGAGGTGCTTGATCCTGGCAAAATCCTGGTCGAGGAAGGCCTTACCGAGGCCGACGCCGGCATTGGCGAGCAGCGCGTCGATCGGCCGGTCGCCGACGGCGGCGCAGAGCTTGTCGACGCCTTGCGTGGTGGCGAGATCGGCCTGGACCGGCTCGACGCTGCTGCCGAGCCTACGCAGATCGACGGCAACCCTCTCGATCTCGGGCTCATCCGCCGCGATGACAAGGTTGAACCCTCCTTGGGCGCAACATCTGGCGAGTTCCAGGCCGATGCCGGTGGAGGCGCCGGTGACGACGGCGAGTTGATTGGCGGCCATGAGCGTATCCTTCGCTTGTCCTTGAGATGGGATTGATGACGCTCCAATCGCCGCGGTGGCCGCTCGTTCCTATCGGGCCGCATGCCGCTGCGGCGCAAAGATTTTGCACCGCGCGATAGCAACCATCGTTCGTTGTTCGACTTGGATGCCTCGTAGCTCGCGGGAGAACTGAGATGAAGGCGCTAGTTTGGCACGGCAAGGAAGACATACGCTGCGACACCGTCACCGATCCTGAGATTCAGGACCCGCGCGACGCCATCATTAAAGTCACGAGTTGCGCCATCTGCGGCTCGGACCTGCACCTCTTTCACAACTACATTCCGGGCATGCTGCCCGGCGACATCATGGGCCACGAGACCATGGGTGAAGTGGTCGAGGTCGGCTCCGGCGTCGACGGCAAGCTGAAGAAGGGCGACCGCATCGTCGTGCCCTTCACGATCATTTGCGGCGAATGCGATCAGTGCAAACGCGGCAATTTCTCGGTCTGCGAAACCACCAATCGCAAGCGCCATTTGGCAGACAAGGCGTTCGGACACACGACAGCCGGCCTGTTCGGCTACACGCATCTGACCGGCGGATATCCCGGCGGCCAGGCCGAATATCTACGCGTGCCGTTCGCCGACGCCACCCATATCAAGGTGCCCGACGGCATACCCGACGAGCAATTGCTGTTTCTCAGCGACATCTTCCCGACCGGCTGGCAGGCCGCCGCGCAATGCGACATCGAGCCGACCGACACGGTCGCGATCTGGGGCTGCGGGCCCGTGGGACAGATGGCGATCCGCAGTGCCATTTTGCTCGGCGCAAACCAGGTGATCGCGATCGACTGCCTGCCCGAGCGGCTCAGCATGGCGGAAGCCGGCGGCGCCACCACCATCAACTTCGAAACCGAAAGCGTCCTGGAGCGGCTCGAGGAGCTCACCGATGGCAGAGGCCCCGAAAAATGTATCGATTGCGTCGGGATGGAGTCGCATGTGATGGCCTCCCTGCCCGACACGCTGCTCGACCGCGCCAAGCAGATGGTGATGGTGGAGAGCGACCGACCGCACGTGCTGCGCGAGATGATCTATGTCTGCCGGCCCGGCGGCATCATCTCGGTGCCGGGCGTGTATAGCGGATTCTCCGACATGCTGCCGATGGGCGCCTTCATGAACAAGGGCCTGCAGATGCGCACCGGCCAGACCCACGTCAACCGCTGGACCGACGACCTGCTCCGCCGCATCGAGGAAGGCCAGATCGATCCGTCCTTCGTCATCACCCACACCGTCCCGCTTAGCCAAGGCCCCGAGATGTATCAGGTGTTTCGCGACAAGCGCGACTCCTGCGTCAAGGTCGTGTTGAAGCCCTGAGGAGCAAAAACCATGTTTCATTTCTCCAACATCGTTCGCACCAAGGGCGACCCCAAGATCGTCGCGGGCGGGCCCACCCTCAAGAGGCCGGAAGACCAGCTCGCGCGTGCGCTCGGCTGGTTCAGCATCGGTCTCGGCGTCGTGGAATTCTTCGCGCCGCGACGCGTCACGGAAACGCTGGGCATGGAAGGCCATGAGACGCTGGTCCGTGCCTTCGGCGTGCGCGAGATCCTGGCCGGGATCACGACCCTCTCGGTCGAGAAGAACGCCGGCCTGTGGGCTCGCGTCGGCGGCGACGGCCTCGATGCCGCCGCGCTGCTTTCGGGGTTGACCGCGGACAATCCCAAAAAGGGCAATATTGCGCTGGCGCTGCTGATGGTCGGCGGAATTGCAATGCTCGACTACCGCGCCGCGCAGGACACCAAGCCGCGGCGGCCGCCGCGCGACGCACGGCGCAAGCTGTATCCGAACCGCAGCGGCTTTCCCAAGGGCATCGAGAGCGCCCGAACCGCGGCCAAGCAGATCGCGGCGCACGTCACGGCGGGGCGGACCTGAGGACGCACGACGAGGTAATGCAAGACGAGGTGATACAAGGCAATGAGCGAGCCGTCCCGTAACGAAGGTGCGTGGTGGGAATCCGCCGTCATCTACGAAATCGCACTGATCTCGTTCCAGGACTCGGACGGCGACGGCAAGGGTGATCTCGCCGGCCTGACATCGCGGATCGACTATCTGAAATGGCTCGGCGTCGACGCGGTGTGGCTGACGCCGATCTACAAGAGTCCGTTCCGCGACCTCGGCTACGACATCTCCGACTACTGCTCCATCGACCCTGCGTTCGGCAACCTCGAGGCGTTCGACCGCCTGCTCAAGGCCCTGCACGCGGCGGTGATCCGCGTGATCCTCGATCTCGTCCCTAATCATACTGCGAACGATCACGCCTGGTTCGTCGAGAGCAGCAGCTCACGGAACAGCGCGAAGGCCGATTGGTACATCTGGGCCGACGCGGCCGAGAATGGCGGCCCGCCCAACAACTGGCTGAGCCGCTTCGGCGGCAGCGGCTGGGAATGGTGCGAGGCGCGGCGGCAATATTACTACCATTCGTTCCTGGTCGAGCAGCCCGATCTGAACTGGCGCAACCCGCAGCTGCGCGCCGCGATCGCCGATGTCATGCGCTTCTGGCTCGATCGCGGCGTCGACGGCTTTCGCGTCGATGCCAGCGCCGTCCTGATCAAGGACGAGCTGCTGCGCGACAATCCGCATAACCCGCAAGCGAAAGGCAAGCCGCCGCCGCAGCGCCAGACGCCCGTCTTTACCGACGATCGCCCGGAGACGATGGATTGCATCGAATTCATCCGCGAGGTGATCGACGGCTACCCTGGGCGGATGTTGTGCGGCGAAGTCCAGGGCAAGACCGACCGCATCGGCCACTTCTACGGCAACGATCGACCGCGCCTGCATCTGCCGCTCAATTTCGCGCTGCTGGACTCGCAATGGGACGCGCTGTCCCTGCAAGCAACGATCGATGCGTATTTCAACGCCATCCCGGATCATGCATGGCCGGTCTGGGTGATCGGTGGTCACGACAAGCAGCGGGTCGCGAGCAAGATCGGCGAGCCGCAAATGCGCGTGCTGGCGATGCTGCTGATGACGCTGTGGGGAACGCCGTTCTTCTTCATGGGCGACGAGATCGGCCGCAAGCGCGTTCCCATTGCGCCCGACCGCGTCCACGATCCCTTCGAGAAGCTCGTGCCGGGGTATGGCCTTTGCCGCGATCCCGAACGCGCGCCGATGCGATGGGATGACAGCAGCAACGGCGGCTTTACCACCGGCGATCCATGGCTGCCGCTGGAGCCTCCCGAAGGGGCAGCCAACGTCGCCGCGCAGCAGCGCGACGGGCGTTCGATCCTGGCGCTGTTTCGCGCCCTGATGACGCTGCGGCGCGAGCACGTGTGCCTGCGTCACGGCGGCTACGAGCCGCTGCGCTCGCAGAACGACGTTCTTGCCTACAGGCGAACGGGTGACGGCCGCGACATTCTGGTCGCGCTCAACATCGCCGGCGAGCCGCGGAAATGGCACTGGCAAGGTCGCGGCCGCCTGCTGATGTCGACGCATCTCGACCGGCCGTCCGAGCCGTTGCCGGACGCCTCCATCCTGCTCCGCGGCAATGAAGGCGTGATCATTGCACTCGAGGCAAGATGACGCCGAGGAACCATCCGCGCGTCAGAGAGTCTCATCAACGCTTCCGACGCCCCCCTGCCGGAGGCTGAATAGACGAAACCGCGGCCCCGGCGCTCATCCCCCTTCAAGCGCCGGGGTTAGCGGCGTGAGCCTGGAGGCAGACCATGAGCAAGACCAAGGGCCTCGGTCAGCGGATCGCTGGCAAGGCGAAACAGGCGGTCGGCGAGATCGTCGGCGATCAGGATCTCCATGAGGAAGGCAAGGTGCAAGCGGAGCGCGGCCGGGACGAACAGGGCAAGCCGAGCGAGCTCAATCCATTGAAGAAACTCAATCAGCTGACGTGAACGCCGCCGCGCCGTCAACCATTTCCAATTCAATTCGCTCCGGTGATGAAGGCGCCTCACGGCGACGCTCGCGCTGGGTCGCCGCTGCCGAACTCGGCCTGATCAGCAGCACCTTCTCGACCATCGTCAGCCAGCTCTTCGCCGCGCGCATCGGGCGCGATGCCGCCGTCGACTGGATGACGGTCGCCGCCATCCCCGCGCGCGATTGGGCAATCAGCGCAGAGCCGTCGTGGAGCGCGATCCTTGCCGGGATCGCCTTCCACCAATGGGCCGACTTCTCCTGGGCGCTGGTGTTCTTCGGTGTGCTCGGGCGCTGGACCGCCGACCTGCGGCCGCTCACGATCCTGCTGCTCGCGCTGCCCTGGGCCGTATTCTCTTCGAGCATGGAATGGTTCGTGCTGGTGCCGCTGTTTCCGTTCTGGCAGCCGCTGTTCACGCTGCAGCAACCCTACTGGATCGGCCTGCTCGTCCACAGCTCTTCTGCCGTGATGTATCCGCTGTTCGCCCGGCTGCGCTGGAGGCGAGGCGCGGCACCTGCGCGCGATGTTCGCTTCACCAATGCCTGGATCACGGGCGCGCTGGCTTTGATCGCACTGCTCGGCGCGACCGCGTTGTTCGGCAGCCATGGTTACGAGCCGCCATGGATGGGCCGCGACAGGGACGCGGACCAGACTTACATCCGTCACATGACCGCGCATCACGCCCAGGGCATCGCGCTGGCGCGGATCGCCGCGGAGCGCGCGCAGGACCCGCATCTGCGAAAGTTGGCGATGCTGATGGCCGCAAGCCAGACCGGCGAGAACCGGATTTTGGAGACGTGGTGGCTGAGCTGGTTCGACACCGAGATGCCCGATTGCAGCTCGGACGAACGTGCCGCCATGCCGGGCTTCCTGACGCAGGCCGAGATGCGGCAGGTCAAGGCCGCGCCGGCGGACCAATTCGACCCGGTGTTCGTCGAGACGATGACCAAGCATCATGCCGGCGCGGTCAGGATGGCCGACCAGATGTGGCATAGCGGCGGCGATCTGCGCCTGCGTGTGATGGCCCACGCCATTCGCCACGAGCAGCAGGGCGAGATCGCGCTGATGCACGGCGCCAGCGGCATTGCCGCCGTCGCCACCGCGTTCCGCAACATGCTCGGCGACAATGTCAATTGAGCGGATCGTCCCCTACTCCCGCCAGAACTCCGCCAATTCCTCGGCGGTCATCAGGTCGACCTGGCCGTGAAAGCGGGTGCGGTACATCGTCATGAGCGCATCATGGCCGACGTCGGACGAGCTGCACAGCGCATCCTCGACGATGACGACCCTGAAGCCGAGATCGACGGCGCTCAGGACCGTCGAGAGCACGCAAACGTCGGTCTCTGCGCCCGTGATCACGACTGTGCCGACGTTCTTCTCGGTCAGGAGGCTCGCGAGGCCGGGATTGCTGAACGCCGAATAGGCCGGCTTGTCGATGACGGCCGACGGCGGAACGAACCGGCTCAGGGCCGGCACGAGTTCAAGACCGGATGGCGGCAGATGTTTGCGGGTCGCCTGTCGCCAGCGTCGAAAATAGCTTTGCCATTGCCCCGGACGATCTTCCGGATCTTCGGGCGTAATGAATCGCGTGAAGATCGTTCTGGCCTGATGGCGCGAAACGATCGAGGCGATCGTCGGCAAGACTCTCGCCATCCATGGCGTCTCCCAGAGACCGCCCGGAGCGAAGATGTTCTGCATGTCGATGCACAAGTGAACGGCGTCGCTGATGTCGGTCACTTCCGACGCGCTGTCTCTCATCGTCCTTCACTCCTGTGGGCGTGATCGACGGCGCTCACGACGCCGAGATCGGAGTCTCTCCGCTCTCGACGATCTCTGGAAGAATGTCCTTGAACAAACGCACCGGAATGGATTTCGCCGCAGGGACCTTGCTGCCCTCAGCCTGATGCCAGAGCGGAATGAGCACGTTGCACTCCGGATAGTAAGCCGCAATGCTCCTGCGTGGGATGCCATAGGGGACGATTTGGAGCTCGCTCAAGCTGCGCATGACGCCATCGCCCGCCTCCGTCACCAGCGTGACGGTATCTCCTGCTTTCAACCCGTCTTCCTCCATGTCAGCGGGATTCATGAACACGACGTAGCGGCCCCCTTCGATGCCGCGAAAGCGATCGCCTTCGGCGTAGATCGTCGTATTGAACTGTCCGTCGGCGCGCAGTGTCATCAGCTCATAGACGCCGTCGGTCTCGCGGGGTGGCGCGAAGGCCGACTTTGGAACGGTGAAGTTCGCCTTGCCGTTCGGGGTCTTCCACTTCCGCTCGCGCGCCGCGAGCGGCCGCGCAAAACCGCCAGGCTGAAACATGCGCGCATTGAAGTCCTTGAATTGTTCGGGATAGGTGCGCTCGATGGCGTCCCGAACCCGCGAATAATCGGCGACCCAGGCGTCCCAATCGATCTTGGGATTGGGCTTCAACGTCGCCTTCGCCAGGGCGGCGACGATCGCCGGCTCCGACAGGAGGTGGTCGGCCACCGGTTTACGCTGGCCGCGCGATCCGTGAATGCAGGTGGTGGAATCCTCCATCGACACCGCTTGTTCGCCGCTGGCCTGCCAGTCGATCTCGATCCGGCCGAGACACGGCAGCAGATAGCTGACCTCGCCGGGCACGAGGTGAGTCCGGTTGAGCTTGGTCGCGATCTGCACCGACAGGCGCAGGCCCGACCACGCGGGCTCCATCAGGGACCGCTCCGGAACGGCGCGCAGGAAATTGCCGCCGAGGCTGACGAAGCCGCGAACGTCGCCCTTCAGAATGCCGTCGCAGGCGTCGACGGTGGACAGTCCGTCCCACCGCGGCGGCTCGAAGCCGTAAAGCTCCGCAAGCTTGTCGAGCGGCACCAGCTTGGTCTTCTCGGAAATGCCGACGGTGCGCTGGCCCTGCACGTTGGAGTGGCCCCGGATCGGCGAAATGCCCGCGCCGGGCTTGCCGATATTGCCGCGGAGCAGCAGCAGGTTGACGATCATCTTGTTCGTCTCGACGCCGTGCTTGTGCTGGGTGATGCCCATGCCGTAATTGGCGATCACGGCCTTGGCCTCCATATAGGTGTTCGCGGCCTCGCGCAGGGCCCCGCGCGAGAGCCCCGAGGCTCGTTCGATCTCGTCCCAATCCTGCGCGCGGCAGAATGCGGCGAACTCCTCGAAGCCCGCGGTGTGCTGCCGGATGAATTCGACATCCACCACGCGCGGACTTTCATTCTCCCGCGCGAGGTCGTCCGCCTCGATCACCCATTTGCAAATCCCGATGATCGCCGCCGCGTCGCCGCCGACCCGCACCTGATAATATTGCGAGCTGATGCGCGTGCCGCCAGCGATCATCTGGACCGGATTTTGCGGATTGACGAAACGCTCGAGGCCGCGCTCGCGCAGCGGATTAAACGTTATGATCGGCACGCCGCGCTGCGCCGCCTCCTGGAGCGGATGCAGCATGCGCGGCGCGTTGGTGGTGGTGTTGTGGCCGAAGAAGAAGATGCAATCGGTGGTCTCGAAATCCTCCAGCAGCACCGTGCCGACCGGAACTCCGATCACCTCCGGCAGCGCCACCGACGTCGTCTCGTGGCACATGTTCGAGCTGTCGGGGAAATTGTTGGTGCCGTACATGCGGCCGAACAATTGGTACATGTAGCTGGTTTCGAGCGAGGCACGTCCGGACGTGTACATCACGACAGAATGGGGATCGAGCCGGTTCAGCTCGGCGCCGATATCCGCAAAGGCCTCGTCCCAGTCGACCGCTCGATATTTGTCGCTTGCCCGGTCGTAACGCATCGGCGTCGTCAGGCGCCCCTGCTCCTCCAGTTGATGATCGGACCAGGTTCGTAGTTCAGCCAGCGTATGTTGCGCAAAGAACTCCGGTGTCGCGGTCTTGCGCGTAATCTCCCAGGCGGTCGCCTTGGCGCCGTTCTCGCAGAACTCGAAGGGACGTGGCTTGGCCGGCTTGGCCCAGGAGCAGCTCACGCACATGAATCCGTCGGGCTTGTTCTGCTTGAGCAGGATCTCGCTGCCGAGAATGGCGACCTCTTCCTGCGTCAGGATGCTTGCAACGGCTTTGAGTGAGCCCCAGCCGCCTGCCGGCGCATCATTGTTCTCGACCTTTGCCTTTTGCCTCATGGCGTTTCCTTCAACCGCAACCCCCGCACGCAGAACCCGAGATGGGAGGGCAAGTTCCAAGCGTTCGGAACCTTGCTCCGGTTTGTGCGTCGATGAATCGACGTAGGACGAACACCCATGCACGGCTCTCGATCCGGCGCACCCGATCGCGCATCCATGCCCACGGCATCCGTGAGAATGCCCCGGCTCACGTCGAGCGGGACGCAGGATGAGCGGATGCTGGCCGAGGAATGTCCCGTGGCACTCGTCTACGACGGAACGACCGTCGCCGTTGTGATGGCCACTCCCGCCGATCTGACCGACCTTGCTGTGGGATTCAGTCTGACCGAAGGGATCATCGGCGACATCGGCGAGATCGAGGAGCTCACGGTCGTTCCCGGCCCCGACGGGATCGAACTGCGGCTATGGCTGCGACCGAACGCCGGGCGACGGCTGAAGGAGCGACGGCGACATCTGGTCGGGCCGACGGGTTGCGGCCTGTGCGGCATCGACAGCCTGCGCGAAGCCGGCCGGATCGCTCAGTGCGTCGAGCAACCGGCGAGCCTCACGCCGGAGCAGATCAGCACGGCCATCGCGGCCCTCACCGAGTCACAGATCCTCAACCACAAGACACGTGCCGCTCACGCCGCGGGTTTTTTCCGGCCAGGCAGCAAGACCATGATGGTGCGCGAGGACGTGGGGCGCCACAACGCCCTCGACAAGCTTGCCGGCGCTCTCGCCATCGAAGGCGCATCCGGCGGCGCCGGCGCCGTCATCCTCACCAGCCGGATATCGGTCGAGATGGTGCAAAAAACCGCCGCGATCGGCGCCGGCATCGTCGTTGCCATGTCTGCACCGACCGCGCTTGCGGTCCGAACGGCGGAGGCCAGTGGCATCACGCTCGTCGGGATCGCACGGGGCGACGAATTCGAGATCTTCAGCCATCCGGCGCGGGTGTTTATGCCCGCGGCCACCCAGATCGAGCCGGAGTTTCGACCGCAGGCAAACTAAGGGAACCCGGGCGTGAGGATAGCAAACTTCGCCACGCTCACCTTGCTTGACGTATGTCGATGGTGGAATCGGCTTGCGGTGCTTCCTCACGAAGCGTAATTTTCAACTCTACGTAGCTCATTCGAAAGCATCTATCGGGTTCGGCCAAGCGGGAGACAGCAATGGCGGATGTCCCATGGCACCTTTCCGGTGACTATTTCGAGAATTGCAATTGCAGCATCGTGTGCCCCTGCCTGGTGTCGGCGGCGCCGCCGTTGACCGCGCGACCGACCGAGGGCTTCTGCAACGTACCGCTGATCTTCCACATCGAGACCGGCCGCTATGGCGATATCGCGCTCGATGAGCTGAATGTGCTCGTCATCCTCCACGCACCTGGCGTCATGGCAGACGGAGACTGGTCGGTGGCCGCCTATATCGATGAGCGCGCCAACGATGACCAGACCGAGGCCCTGGCTGCAATCTTCACCGGCGGTGCCGGCGGTCCCATGGCCGCGTTCGCGCCGCTGATCAGCAAGAACCTTGGGGTGCGCAAGGTCCCGATCACGTTCCGGATCGAGGGCAAGACGCGGTCCGCGGAAATCCCGGGCATCCTGCACATGTCCGTCGATCCACTACCGACCATGCATCCGAGCGGCGAGATGTGGGTGAACATCGGCCATCCGGTCAGCCCCGACGCCATGGTGATGGCCGTCGGCGCCGCCGGCAATACCTTCAGCGATCATGGCATGCGCTGGGATAATTCCGGCAGGAACGGCCTCTATGCGCCGATCCGCTGGTCGAACCAGGCGTGATGTAAACTCCAGATACCGGCTTGCATCAGCGGCCGGCAACATCGATCGCACAACATCGATCGCAAATGACGGACAGCCCCCTGGAAGCCGTGCTGCGGCGCGATCGCTGGATCGTCGGCGGCGCGATCGTCCTCATTGTCGCGCTGGCATGGAGCTATGTGCTCTGGCTCGCCAACGACATGGACATGGGCGGCATGGACATGGTCGAATTCCGCATGATCCCGGCGGGGATCGGAATCATGCTGCCAGCCGACGAGCCGTGGCGAACGATCGAGTTCGCCTACGTGTTCCTGATGTGGGCGGTGATGATGGTCGGAATGATGGCTCCCTCGGCCGCGCCCATGATCCTGATGTACGCCCGCGTAGGTCGACAGGGCAAAGCGCAAGGCAAGCCATTCGCCGCGACCGGCTGGTTTGCCGCCGGCTATCTCCTGGCCTGGTGCGGCTTTTCGCTGGCAGCCACCCTGCTCCAATGGGCGATCGAGCGGGCCGCCCTGCTGGATTCCCGGATGGCGATCGCGAGCAACCTGCTCGGCGGCATCGTGCTGATCGCGGCGGGCGTCTATCAATGGACACGGCTCAAGGACGTCTGCCTCGCCCAATGCCAGTCGCCGCTTCTGTTCCTGATGCGCCACGGCGGCTTTCGCAGCGACCTGCGAGGCTGCTTGCTGCTGGGCTTTTGGCATGGAGGCTATTGTGTCGGCTGCTGCTGGGTCTTGATGGCGCTGTTGTTCGTGGGCGGCGTGATGAACGTGCTCTGGATTGCGCTTTTGTCGTTGTTTGTACTTTTGGAGAAAGTCACGCCGGTGGGACGCTGGATCGCGCGCGCTGCCGGCATTGCCTGTGTGGCCGCGGGCGCGTGGCTCCTGCTGACCTTGCCGAAGTGATTGCGAGGCGCGGACGACGATCGCGCCGACTCTCGGCCGCGAGATCGAACATCGGAGATTTGGGGAGGCCTCGTTCCAGGGTCCGCAGCGCGAACACGGCGGGCACCGAAAATCGCGAAACAATCTTTCGCGTGTCTGTTTGCTTGGTGCGCTCGGAGGGACTCGAACCCCCACGATTTTACTCACTGCCACCTCAAGGCAGCGCGTCTACCAATTCCGCCACGAGCGCTTTTGGGGATGCCGGCTTGAGGCTTTGAAGGCCAACCGGATCAACGGCGCCGATCTAACAAATCCATCAGAGGGGTACAAGCCTCCAAAGGCCCTGAATTCCACAAGCTTGGCGGGAAAGTTCCGGCTCCTTGCGCCGGGATCAGGCTTTTCCGCCTGCCCGGGCCGCTACCGCGTGCCCGGGATACGGGGCAGCATCTGCTTGACCTCGACCGCGATGCGGTTGCGGTCGACCAGCACGACGCCGGAGGCGACCGGCAGATTATTGGCCAAAACCTTGACCTCGTCGGCCTCGGTTGCGTCCAGCTCGATGATGGCGCCGCGGGAAAGACGTAATACTTGATGGATCGGCATGGTTGTCGTCCCGAGGACGACCATGAGATCCACGGTCACTTTGTCGAGAGTCGGCACTTCAGCACCACCGCAACTTGGGACTAGGACTAGGGACTTGGTATTTGCGCCTGGGATCATCACCCGGTTATGGTTAGCCAATGGTTAATTCACCCCAAAACCCCCGCCAAGAGCTCGATTTAACGTCGTTTTCCGCCTCCTCCGGCGAGCCCGTGGAGTGGCGGATTTCGGACGCGCCCGTGCCCTATCCGGAGGCCGTGGCCGAAATGGAGGCGCGCGTCGCGGCGATCGCAGCCGGTGAAGCTCCGGAGCTGGTCTGGCTGCTCGAGCATCCCCCGCTCTACACCTCCGGCACCTCGGGCAAGGAATCAGACCTGCTCGATGCCCGATTCCCGACTTTTGCCACCGGGCGCGGCGGCCAGCTCACCTATCACGGGCCCGGCCAGCGCGTGGCCTATGTCATGCTCGACCTGAAGCGCCGCCGGCCGGATGTCCGGGCCTATGTCGCGAGCCTGGAAGAGTTGATCCTGCGGACGCTCGCCGCCTTCAACATCCGTGGCGAGCGGCGCGAGGACCGGGTCGGCGTCTGGGTCAAGCGGCCTGACAAGGGACCCGAACACGAGGACAAGATCGCGGCGATTGGCGTCCGGCTGAAGCGCTGGGTCTCGTTCCACGGCATCGCCATCAATGTCGAGCCGGAGCTGTCGCATTTCGACGGCATCGTGCCCTGCGGCGTCGCCGATCCCCGCTACGGCGTCACCTCGCTGGTCGACCTCGGCCAGCTCGTGACGATGAGCGATGTCGACGTCGCGCTTCGGCAAGCCTTCGAGGAGCTGTTCGGGCCGACCCGGGCGCTGATGCCGGAAGCCATCGCCTAGGCGGGCGCCGGTGCGTTCGCCGTCAAGTCCTGGCTATCCGATTCAAGGCCGCAGTCATGCGGCCTTCTAGATAGCTTTTGGCGACGCTCAATGGAGTGAACACAGCTGCATCGGTCACCGACTTGTCGTGCTCAGACCGCCAGTCGAACCTCGGTCGCTCGCTGTCGGGTACCGCGAGTTTGGCTACCCCCCAATCTTCCTGTTTCAACTCACTCTGCTCAAAGATACCTCGATACAAGCAGGCTTGGGTCACGAGAATTCGCCAGAATATGGGCCGTGAACGCGGATGGAACTCGTCGATAAGGAAGCTGATCTCATCGAACTGCTTTCGCACACTGCTTGCTTTCTTCGCGTAGGCCGCCTCGCATTCCGAATAGGACAGCAGACGCATCTTGCCGTCCTCCGCAATGAGAAGAGCTTCGATTGCGCCCTCGATGGCCCCGAGCGGCAGACCTTGTCGGTAGTATTTTTCAGGATTTGCCCTGGCCTTTTGATCCGCGTCCTCGTCGAAAGGATTGTAGTCGAGCGTCGGATCGAGCTTTGCCAGCGAAAACTCTGCGCCGAATGCAAAGAAGGCTTGTCGTGCGAGGGCATACTGCCGCCAGATCAATGCATCCAAAGACAGATCCACAGACGTGATACTGCGCTGCAATAACTTGAGCGTCGCGGAGGGAGCCAAGAGCCGATAGAGTGTGGACGTATGATAGTATTCGTCACGCAAAAACGAATCCTCATCGTTGGGCTCTAGGTTGCCGGACTTCGCCGTCTCGGCAAGACCAACGATCCTGAAATATGCCGCCTCGCAATGCTCGACCAATTGAAAAAGGATCGGGCCACATTGCTCGTAAAGCCGTTTGCGCGCCTCATATTCGTAGTCGCGCTTGGCGTCTCTTTCGGCTTTTTCGCTGCCAATCTTATCCCGAAGCTCCTCGATGGCGACCTGGTTCCTGCGAGTGAAAAACTGTGAGATCACCGCGATGACGAGTGATGCTGTAGCGGCAACCAACGCAACAACTATCGATGGCTCGATCTTCACACCTATTATCCCCAAGCAATGCGTTACCGCTCAAATCATCAATCGCAGGCTGGATGGGCCGGCGCTTAGTGTCAATCAGTCGGGCCGGCGAACTTTTGGCCTCGCCCGCGAAATAGCGCCGCAGGTTAGGACGGTACGATCGCCTCGCTGTTCGACTCACCCGGCTCGTGACTATGGTCGATTTTGACACCGCGGTAAGGCCTTTGAGGAGCTGTTCGGGCCGACCCGGGCGCTGATGCCGGAAGCAGCGGCGTAACTTCCGGTCTCCCTCATTTTCCGAAAGCCCGGAATCAGCTACGCTTGATCTCGGTGTCGCCCACGCCTCCCCCCTCCGCCGGGAAAGTAGATGTCATGCCGGGCGAATTGATCATCGGACCGACTGTTCGAGCGCCAGGCATAAGGAGGGGTTGCGTTTCAGCTCGCAATGGGAGGTTTTTGCGATGAGACTGTCTGCACCCATCTATCATCTGAAGCGAAGAGCGAAGCGCCTGTCCCGCGGGGAAGGCATTCCGCTGCACGATGCGCTCGACCGCATCGCCGCGACGGAAGGTTTTTCCGCATGGAGCATGCTCGCGGCGAAAGCCGCCGCAGCGACGCCGGCCAACCGGCTTTTCCCGCAATTCCAACCGGGTGACCTGGTGCTGGTTGGCGCGCGTCCCGGCCAGGGCAAGACCCTGATGAGCCTCGAGCTTGCCGTGGAGGCGATGCGGTCGGGCCATCGCGCCGCGTTCTTCTCGCTGGAATACACCGAGAAAGACGTTCTGGATCGGTTCCGGGCGATCGGCGTGAACCTGGCGCAATTCGAAAAGCTCTTCGAGGTCGATTGCTCCGACGCCATCAGTGCCGATTACGTCGTCAAGCAGATGGCCGCAGCACCGCGCGGTACGGTCGTGGTGATCGACTATCTGCAACTGCTCGACCAGCGGCGGGAAAATCCCGACCTCACCCTTCAGGTGCGCGCGTTGAAATCTTTCGCGCGCGACAAGGGATTGATCGTCGTCTTCATCTCGCAGATCGACCGTTCCTATGATCCCTCGCTCAAGCCTTGCCCTGACCTCGACGATGTCAGGCTGCCGAACCCGCTCGACCTGAAGCTGTTCGACAAGACTTGTTTCCTGAACAAGGACGAAGTTCAGTTTCGAATAGCGAGCTGACGATCAGGAGGCCCAACCGGTTCAGGCCGCGGGTGCGGTTATTCACCCGCGGCCTCCCTCCTCACGCCTTCTCGGGCGAAACCTCGAGCTTGCCGGCGATGTAGCGCCGCTCCTGGGTCAGGCCGCCAAAGCCGTAGGCATCGCCCTTGACCTCGTCGACGTGCAGATAGGTCTCGTGATGCAGCGGGCCCAGGATCCCGGCCATGCGCTGGAACATCGCGGCGAGATAGGCGGCCTTCTCGTCCTTGGTGTTGGTGCCTTCGCTGACGTGGATGTCGATCCAGTAGCTCGCGAGCTTTTGCTCTGCGAGCGACTTGCCGCCGGCGAACCAGTCGGCCGCCTCCACCGACTTCACGATGATGGCGGTGACCTCGGGATCCTTGTGCAGGATTTTTGCGGTGAGCTCAGACACGGCGCTCGCGATGTCGGCCTTCAGCGAGGGCGACTGGCGGGAGGTGGTGTAGGACACGGTGATCAGCGGCATGGTCGTTCTCCTCGGATGTCGCGCAGGTGTTGCGCGGCGTTGGTGAGAAGCTAGACCCACCTCGACATTTTGGTATCTTATCTCTGTTGATACCAGTGATAAGATATCATAATGACAGCAACGCTCGACATCGCCACTGTCCAGGCCTTCCTGCTGGTCGCCGACCTCCAGAGCTTTACGCGGACCGCCGAAGCGCTCGGCACGACCCAGGCGGCGGTCAGTCTGAAGCTGCAACGGCTGGAAACGCTGCTCGGCAAGCGCCTCGTCGAGCGCTCGCCGCGCGCGGTCCGGCTCACGGCAGACGGCGCGACGTTCCTCGATCGCGCCCGCGCGCTGATCGCTGCACATGACCGCGCGCTATCGGGCGAGACCTCAGTCGCGCAGTCGCTCTCGCTTGGCATCTCCGACCATGCCGCGGGCCCGGAGCTGGTACCGCTGCTCGAACGCCTGCATGCGATGTCCTCGAACCTCACGCTCGCCGTCACCATCGGCTTCTCCCGCGAGATGCAGGAGGCCTATGATTCGGGCCGACTGGATGCAGTGATCGTACGTCAGGAAGGCAGCCGGCGCGGCGGCGAGAAGCTGGCCGAGGACGAGTTCGGCTGGTTCGCGTCACGACGCTTCACCGTGCCAAAAGGGCAGCCTTTGCCGCTCGCGACGCTCGCCCCGCCCTGTGGGGTCCGCGCCATCGCCGTGCGCGCGCTCGACAAGGCCGGCCTGAAATGGCGTGAGCGCTTCGTCGGCGGCGGCGTCACCGCCGTGGTTGCAGCCGCGCTCGCCGGACTTGCAATCGCGCCGCTGGCGCGACGGATCGCGCCCCCCGGGCTGGTCGACATCGGGCCGACCCACAAGCTGCCGAAACTCGGCAGCTCGAAGGTGATGCTACATTCGAAGGTCAGCGATCCCGGTAAGCTCGCGGCATTGCGCGCGGTGGCGGCGACGTTCCGGAGTGCGGCGGCGGTCTGACGCCGCACGGCCCTACAAGATCGCTTCAAACGCGCTGCGCAGCGTCTCGTGCCGGAACACAAAACCGCGGCTCAGCGCCTTGTTGGGCAGCACGCGCTGACCGCCGAGCAGGAGCTCGTCGGCGAAACCGCCGCCGATCCGGCGCAGCAGGCCGCCGGGAATCCGGAACACCGCGGGCCGATGCAGACGACGGCCTAGCTCCTCGCTGAACTTTGCGTTGGTGACGGGGATCGGCGCGGTGGCGTTGACGGGGCCGGCGAGATCGGGCGTCGCCATCACATAGGCGATCAGCCGGATCAGATCGTCGCGCTCGATCCAGGACATCCACTGCCGCCCGTTGCCGATGGGACCGCCGAGCCCGAACTCGAACGGCGTCAGCATGCGCGTGACGAAGCCGCCTTCGGTGCCGAGCACGAGGCCGATGCGCAAATTGACCACGCGGACGCCGAGCTCCTCCGCCGGCCGCGCCGCCGCCTCCCAGGCCGCACACAGCTCATGGCTGAAGCAAGCGTGCGACTTCGCCGATTCCGTCAGCACCTGGTCGGCCCACAGGCCATACCAGCCGATCGCAGACCCGCTGACGAGCACCTGGGGCTTGCGTTCGAGCCGCGCGATCAGCTTGACGATCTCGCCGGTCATGTCGATGCGCGAGCCGAGAATCTTCGCGCGCTTCGCCTCGGTCCACAGGCCGTTGCCGATGGGCTCGCCGGCGAGATTGACGACAGCGTCGATAGGCGCGTCAGAGGCGAGCTGATCGAGGCTCGTGATCAGCGTGACCGGGGGCGGCAGCATCTCCGCCTTCGCGGGATTGCGGATCAGCGCAATGACGTGATGCCCCGCTCCGCTGAGGCTCGCTGCGAGGCGGCTGCCGATGAAGCCGGTGGCACCTGATATCAGCACCGTCTTGCGGCCGGACAGCTTTTCGACGAGCCCATGCGCGGGAACGCTTTTCATGCGGCTGAGCCGGCGCATCGCCGCAAAATCCCTGACACCGCACAGCGCCGCGCCGACCGCACACGCCGTCGCGGCAATGCTGAGCAGGCCCTGATACACGACCATCACGCCGAGGGGCTGCGCGGCCCAATCGATCAGCACCGGCAACAGCAACACCAGGATGGCGCCGTAATTGATCGCGAGCAGCGTGTGATTGATCCGCTCGCTCGGAGGCAGTTTTCGGCTGAGATCCTCCTCGACGAAATCCATCAGTGTGATGACGACCTCGGCGACCAACACCGCGACGATCAGCAGCGCCAGCGCGCCATGGACTTCGAGCCAGCCGAGCACGAGGAACAGCAGCGCATAAAGCATGTTGCGAATGCCGTGCAGCTTCAATTCGAAACGCTGCGACGGACGCCAGGCCAGGCGCTCGGTGAATTCGTGGTGATAGAAGGTGTCGAACACGCCCATCACGATCTGGATGGCGATGAGCGTCCACAAGAGCGGTGTCATGACACGGCCTCCCTGAACATTGCGGACTGGTGGATCAGCGCGCCGTAACGCGGATGAATGACATCGAGGGTAAAGCGGAAGGCACCCTCGCCGAGATCGCTGTGCGTCACCGTGAGATCGCCCGGCGTCAGCCATCGCGGCAGCGGAATCCACAGGCGTCCAAACTGGAGACCGTAGCCGGCGCTGCGAAACGTCAGCGCTTGGTCCTCGACCGTGATGCGGAGCGCCATCGAGACGCCGAAGCCGACATATTCTTCCAGCCCGGTCGGGCCGGCAAAACGTTTGGCGGAATGGATCACTTGCGGAAAGCCGCGCTTGCGCGCGCAGATGCGGGTCCAGGTCTGGCCGCCGCCGCCGGCGTCTTCGGTCACCGTGACGATGATGGGGACGCCGGTGTCGCGGCCGGTCGGCAGCGGACCGCCGATCAGGCGCGCGGCTTGGGCGAACCACCAGCCGATGTCGCTGAAGCTGATCTCGTCGACCACACCGACATAGACGACGCTGTCGCCGTCGGCGACGCGTTTCGAAAAACGTCGCCACGTCGCCAGCGGCAGCCGGCCCCAATCCTCGTCCGACAGCAGCGCGCGGAAACGGCGATCGTCGAGCAGTTTTGTGTGAGCGAAGGTCGATGCGTTGGAGCCTGATAATCTTGCCGACGTCATCGCACCCTCCTCAAACCTATTTGGCCTTGCCCAGCGGCAGCAGATTGGCGATCTTCTCACCAAGCCGCATCAAGGCGGCCAGCCGCGGCCGCGGCACCTTCAGCATCTGCATGAACCAGTGGTCGGCGAGCTCGGTGAAGGCGAGCATCTCCTTCAGCCGTTTGCTCGCGACCGGATTGATGGTCGGATCGTCCGCGGCATCGGACACGCAGGCTCTGAGCGCTGTGATCGCCGGATCAAGCTCCCGCTCCTTGCGCCGCGCCGCGATCCTGGCCGCGACTTCCCAGATGTCGGTCTCGGCCTCGTAATGGTCGCGGCGATCGCCGAGAATCGGGACGCGCCGGATCAGGTTCCAGGCAAGCAGCTCCTTCAGCGAGTTGGAGACGTTGGAGCGGGCCATGCCGAGGGTGTCGGCGATGTCCTCGGCCGTCATCGGCGCCTCGGCCAGATAGAGCAGCCCGTGGATCTGGCTGACCGAGCGATTGACGCCCCACTCGTCTCCCATGTCACCCCAATGCAGGATGAAGCGCTCGACGGCGGCTGGGAGTTTCTTTCTTCCGGGTGTTTCTGTCATGACAGAAATATCTGGCGGATAGGATCGACTGTCAAGAGCATCCGCTCGCTTGCGTGCTGCATACGGGCTCGCAATATTGCCTAAAAACGTTCCAAGCTCGGGGAACAATCCGCCATCTGCGGCGTTTGCCCCCGTTGAGGCAGGGTCCGGGAATGGTCGAGAAGTCTAGTCAGCAGAGGGACTTGTTCGAAAGCGAACGCAGTTTCCGCCTGTTAGTTGAAGGAGTTGCCGACTACGCGCTCTACATGCTGGATCCCACCGGGAGAATCACCAGCTGGAACATCGGCGGCGAGCGCATCAAGGGCTATTCGCCCGGGGAGATCCTCGGCCAGCACTTTTCCCGTTTCTACACCGAGACCGACCGCGCCAACGGCAAGCCCGCCCGTGCGCTCGGCATCGCGCGGGACAAGGGCCGCTACGAGGAGGAAGGCTGGCGCGTCCGCAAGGACGGCACCTTCTTCTGGGCGAGCGTCGTGATCGATCCGATCTACGAGGACGGCAAGCTGGTCGGCTTCGCCAAGATCACCCGCGACATCACCGAGCGCCGCAATACCCAGATCAAGCTCGAGGCGATGCAGAAGCAGCTCGCCGAATCGCAGAAATTCGACGCGCTCGGCCAACTCACCGGCGGGGTCGCCCACGATTTCAATAACCTCCTGATGATCATCAGCGGCAGCCTCCACATGCTGAAGCGAGGGGCCGACGACGAAGCCAAGCTTCAGCGCGCGATCTCGGCCATCGAGACCGCCACCAGGCGTGGCGCCGCGCTGACCAACCAGCTCCTCACCTTCGCACGGCGGCAGAGCGTCAATCCGCAGGCGATCGACTTCGCCGATCGCATCGCGGCGATCCGCGAGGTGCTCGATGCCGGCGTCGGCAGCTCCGTGCGCCTGGCTTTCGACGTCAGCGGCGACGTCTGGCCAATCAGGACCGACGTTTCCGAGCTCGAGACCGCCCTGCTCAACCTCGTCATCAATGCCCGTGACGCGATGCCCGACGGAGGTACGGTGACGATCGCAGCGCGCAATCTCGTGCTCGACGAGGCCCCCCTCGTGGGCGAATTCATCGCGATCGACGTCACCGATACCGGCCTCGGCATTCCCTCCGACGTTCTCGACAAGATCTTCGAGCCGTTCTTCACGACCAAGCCGATCGGAAAGGGCACCGGCCTCGGTCTCTCCCAGGTGCACGGCTTCGCCCATCAGGCCGGCGGCACGATCCGGGTCGCGAGCGCGCTCGGCAAGGGCACGACGTTCACCATCCTCCTGCCCCGCGGAGAAGACGAACCATCGCGCGAAGCGGCGGGAGAACCGGCATTCCAAGGCAGCGGCACGGTGCTGCTGGTCGAGGACAATCCGGACGTCGCCGCCGTCAGCATCGGTCTTCTGGAGCAGCTCGGCTATCAGGTGCGCCGGGTCGCGGACGCCGAAGCCGCCTTGAGCGAGATCGAGAAGAACGGCGTCGATTTCGTGTTCTCGGATATCGTCATGCCCGGCAAGATGGACGGGCTCAGCCTCGCCCATCACCTTCGCCAGATCCGCCCCGGCCTGCCGATCCTGCTCGCCACCGGCTACAGCGAAGTCGCCGCAGGCGTGCGCGGCGATTTCCCGATCCTGCGCAAGCCCTACGAGATCCACGAATTGAGCGAAGCGATAGCCAAGCTGCCGCGGTGATTCTTTAGCTACACCGTCGGCAACACCGAAAACGCCTCGCCTGCCCGGCGCAAGTTCAGCTCATCGACGTCGGCCGTCTCGCTGGTGACGCTGTCGACGCGCGAGGACGGCGGGCCGTGGCGGCACAGCGCAACCATGTCGGCGACGTGCTTTGGCGGCCCCGCGAACAGCGCTTCGACGCTGCCGTCGCGGCGGTTGCGGACCCAGCCTTCGAGACCGCACGTCGTCGCCTGATGCTCGAGCCAGGCTCGATAGCCGACGCCCTGTACGCGGCCGCGGATCATGACCTGGAGGATCGCCCGGCTCATTGTTTCAGTCCGAGGACAAGGGCGCTGCGCGCCTTGACGTCGGCCTCGCGCGTGACGCGGCTGGTCAAGTCCGACGACGGCAGGCCTTTGAGATTCTTCGGCGCAGTGCCGTCGCGCAGCGCCTTCTGCGTCTCGTAGACGGCCTGCGTTGCGGCCGCGATCGGCGCGTGGCCCTGAAGCGCGATGCGCACGCGCTGGCCAGCGAGGTATTCGAGCACGTTCAACTCCTCCGGCGCGCCGCCGAGCACGATCGGCAGGCGCGTCGCGGATGCGATGGCTTCGAGCTCGGCGCGCGACTTGATGCCGGTGAAGAACAGCGCATCGACGCCGGCGGCCTCATAAGCTCTGGCGCGGCGGGTCGCGTCCTCGATCGAGGTGATCGAGGCCGCACCGGTGCGGCCCATGATGACGAGCGAAGGATCGCCGCGGCCGTCAAGCGCCGCCTTCATCTTGCCGACGCCCTCCTCCAGCGAGATCAGCTGGGTCTTCGCTTCGCCGAAGCCAGCCGGCAGCAGCGTGTCCTCGATGGTGAGGCCGGCGGCACCCGCCGTTTCCAGCTCCTGCACCGTGCGGCGCACGTTGAGCGCGTTGCCATAACCGTGATCGGCATCGACCAGCACCGGAAGGGCCGCCGCACGCGACATCCGCCGCATCTGCTCGGCAAGCTCGGTGAGCGTGATCAGCGTGATGTCGGGGTCGCCGAGCACCGCGAGTGAAGCCACCGAGCCGCCGAACATGCCGAGCGGGAAACCGAGATCCTCGGCGATGCGGATCGAGATGGCGTCGTAGACCGAGCCGGGATGGACGCAAGTCCCGCCCGACAGGATCGAGCGCAGTTTTTCGCGGCGGGAACGAAAGGCCATGGTGCCCTCTCAACTGTTGCGACGCAGCCGCAACATACACCGTCATTGCGAGCGCAGCGAAGCAATCCAGAATCTTTCAGCGGCGGCAGTCTGGATTGCTTCGCTGCGCTCGCAATGACGAAGTCAGTGGACCCCTCGCAAGAGTCCCACCCAAACCCTAAGCAAACTCCAGAATCAGCGCATCCACCGCCAGAGTCGCGCCGGCGCTGGCGTGGACTTTCTTCACGGTGCCGTCCTGCTCGGCGCGGAGCACGTTCTGCATCTTCATGGCTTCGACCACCGCGAGCGTCTCGCCGGCCTTGACCTCCTGCCCTTCCGTCACCGCGATCGAGACCACGAGGCCGGGCATCGGACAAAGCAGCTTCTTGCCGGTGTCGGCAGCCGTGGTCACCGGCATCAGCCGCGCCGAGGCAGCTTCAGCTTCGGTCCAGACATAGACCGGCACCTCGACGCCCTGATGCGCGAGGCGGATGCCGTTCGCGATCGGGCGTACCTGCACCGCGACGACGTGCCCGTCGATGGTGCCCTGCCAGACCGGATCGCCCGGCTTCCACGGCGACTGCAACAGATGCGCATTGCCGGCCTTGCCGTCGGCATCGAGGAAACGCACCGCGACCGCCTCGCCCTCGCGCGCGATCTCCAGCAGGATCTCCTGGCGCTCGAGCCAGACCGCTCGGCGACGCTCGCGTTGCACGATGCGGCCGCCCATCTGACCCGAGATCTGCCGCTTGCGCTCGCCCAGCACGTGATCGATGGCGGCGCCGACCGCGGCAAGCCGCCGTGCGATCTCGCCTTCCGGCACGCGCACGGTAAAGCCCTTGGGGAATTCCTCGGCGATGAAGCCGGTGGAGAGCCGGCCTTCGCGCCAGCGCGGATGATGCATCAGCGCCGACAGGAACGGGATGTTGTGGCGGATGCCGTCCACATAGAACGAGTCCAGCGCGGTGGCCTGCGCCTCGATCGCGGCCGCGCGCGACGGCGCGTGGGTGACGAGCTTGGCGATCATCGGATCGTAATGGATCGAGATCTCGCCGCCCTCCTGCACGCCGGTGTCGTTGCGCACGGTGATGCCGTCCTGGCTCGCTTCCGCCGGCGGACGGTATTTCACCAGGCGCCCGATCGAGGGCAGGAAGTTGCGGAACGGGTCCTCGGCGTAGAGGCGCGACTCCACTGCCCAGCCGGTCAGCGTGACGTCCTTCTGCGTGATCGCGAGCTTCTCGCCGGCGGCGACGCGGAGCATCTGCTCGACGAGGTCGACGCCGGTGACAAGCTCGGTGACCGGATGCTCGACCTGGAGGCGCGTGTTCATCTCCAGGAAGTAGAAGCTCTTGTCCTGCCCGGCGACGAATTCGACGGTGCCAGCGGAGTCGTAATTCACCGCCTTGGCGAGTGCGACCGCCTGCTCGCCCATCTTGCGGCGGGTGGCTTCGTCGAGCAGCGGCGACGGCGCTTCCTCGATGACCTTCTGGTTGCGGCGCTGGATCGAGCATTCGCGCTCGCCGAGATAGATCACGTTGCCGTGCTTGTCGCCCAGCAGCTGAATCTCGATGTGGCGGGGGTCGACGATGAACTTCTCGATGAAGACCCGGTCGTCGCCGAATGAGGCCTTGGCCTCGGCCTTGGCGAGGTTGAAACCCTCTGCGACCTCGGAGGTCGAATGCGCGATGCGCATGCCCTTGCCGCCGCCGCCGGCGGAGGCCTTGATCATCACGGGATAACCGATCTCGTCGGCGATCTTGACCGCGTGCGTGGCGTCCTCGATGACGCCGAGATAGCCGGGCACGGTCGAGACTTTTGCCTTCGCGGCGGCCTTCTTGGATTCGATCTTGTCGCCCATCGCTGCGATCGCGCCCGGGTTGGGACCGATGAAGACGATGCCGGCCGCCTCCAGCGCGCGCGGAAACGCCTCGCGCTCGGACAGGAAGCCGTAACCGGGATGCACGGCCTCGGCGCCCGTCTTGCGGCAGGCCTCCACGATCTTCTCGATCACCAGATAGCTCTCGGCCGCAGCTGGCGGCCCGATCAGCACGGCCTCGTCGGCCATCTCGACATGGAGGGCGTCGCGGTCGGCCTCGGAATAGACTGCGACCGTTTGAACTCCCATACGGCGAGCGGTCTTGATGACCCGGCAGGCGATTTCGCCGCGATTGGCGATCAGAATGCGTTTGAACATGCTTTTCTTGAGTCTCGACCTTGGGCGGGACCCTTCCCTGGCCGTTGGAGCCTATGGGACGGGCCGTGTGGCTCCCGTGGTACATCAAAATAGGCGGGAGGCAACGGTCAAAATCCGGCCCCTCTGGCGTACCAGCGCAAGACCAAAGCAAGACCGAAACGGGCCTGGCAGGCCCCTGGGTGGCCTACGGCTTCCCGGCCTTGCCCACATTCCGGACCAGGCCGTGAATGAAGCCGAGCTTCGCGACGACGACCGGCGAGAGAATGAACGGATAGAGGTCGCGCATGCCCATGGCGCGGTTGACGCTGTTCATGGCGAAGGTGAAGGGCAGCCATGCGCTGACGATCGCCTCGACGTCCCTCGCCTCGTAAGGGTTGAATCGGATGCGCGTCGTCAACTCCCCGTCGCGGTCGACCTTGGGGCGCACCTCCATGCCGAACTCGCTGGCCATCTCCAGGGTGTCGACGATGTGAAGATAGTGCGCCCAGGTTTCGGCGAAATCTTCCCAGGGGTGCGTGGTCGCGTAGGCTGAGACGTAGTTCTGCTGCCAGTCCGGCGGGGCGCCTTCGGCATAGTGGCGCTGCAAGGCCTGGCCATAATCGGCGGAATCGTCGCCGAACACGGCGCGGCATTCGTCCAGCTTGCCGCCGTCGCGCACCAGCACGTCCCAGAAATAGTGCCCGACCTCGTGGCGGAAATGCCCGAGCAGCGTCCGGTAGGGCTCGCCCATCTCCAGCCTGCGCCGCTCGCGCTCGATGTCGTCGGCCTCGGTCAGCGCGATCGTGATCAGGCCGTTGTCGTGGCCGGTCAGGACCTTCTGCCCGCTCTGCGGATCGTCGGCGAGGAAATTGAAGATCAGGCCATGTTCGGGATTGTCCTGCCGGGTCTGGAGCGGCAGCTTCCAGCGGATCAGGGAATAGAACAGCCGGTGCTTCGCCATCTCCAGCTCGCGCCAGCCAGCGAGTTGCGCCTGATCCGACAGGTCCGGCACGACGCCGTTATGGCGGCAGGCGCGGCAATAGCCGGTGGTGTCGCCCGCGTCCGTCAGCCAGTTGCAGGCATCATGCTCGGCATTGCTGCACAGCATGCGACTTTCGCCCTTGGTCGCCAGCGTCTTCCAGGCCTCTCCGTCGGGCTCGATCGCCGACATCGTCTCCTTCTCCGGCAGGAACGCGACGCGGTGGCCGCAGCGCTCGCAGGCGCGGTTCTCAAAATAGATGACGTTGCCGCAGGCCTGGCAGACAAAAAGCTTCAAGATTTAGCCTCTTCGGAAAGCGAGTCTTTATGAGTGAAAGTTGTGGCGCCTCGCGGATACGCGCGCGGAGGGCTCATCGTTCCAAGGTTCGGAACAAATAGCCAGACCCGGCGTTCTTTCATGCCCACCACACTGCATTCGGCGACGTCTTTCTTTCCATATACCCTTTGGGCAATGGCCATCACGCTTCGTCTGTGTGAATATCCGTCTGCCACGTGCGCTCTCGCATCACCCCGGCCAATGCCTTGAACGATCCTTTGCCCGAGACCATCGCCGCCGAAAGGCTGCGCCAGCACCTGGAAGACGTCGCGCGCGAGCGCGACAACGCCTATCGCGCGCTCCAGGAACGCGAAGCCGAGCTTGCGCGCATCCAGCGCATCGGCAAGGTCGGCGGTCTCGAGGTCGACTTCCGCGAAGGCTTCAAGAACCGCCGTTCGCCGGAATATCTGATGCTCCACGGCCTGCCGCCGGAAGCCGCCGACGAGTCGCACGAGGACTGGATCAATCGCATTCATCCCGACGACCGCGACGCTACGGTGAAGCACTTCATCGATGCGCTGTCCGGCTGCAGCGAGGACTACACCGCCGAATACCGCATCATCCGCCCCAGCGACGGCGAGACCCGCTGGATCCGCGTCGTTGCCAAGATCGAGCGCGACGGTGGCGGCCGCGCCCTGCGCCTCATGGGCGCCCATATTGACGTCACCGACCAGATGCTGGTGCGCGAGACCCTGCGCGAGAGCGAGGAGCGCTTCCGGCTGATCGCCGACAGCGCGCCGGTGCCGATCTGGGTCACCAAACTCGACCGCACACGGTCCTTCGCCAACCAAGCCTATGTCGATTTCGTCGGCCTGCCTTACGACCAGGCCATCTCCTTCGACTGGCGCAAGGTGCTGCATCCGGACGACCTGCCGCATGTGCTGCAGCAATCCGTTCAGGGCGAAGCATCGCTCAAACCGTTCGTGCTGGAAGCCCGCTACAAGAATGCCGACGGCGAATGGCGCTGGCTACGTTCGGAATCGCAGCCGCGCTGGGATCCGACCGGCAGGCATATCGGCTTCATCGGTGTTGCCCATGACATCACGGTGGCCAAGCAGGCCGAGATCGAGCTGCGGCAGCTCAACGAGACGCTGGAAGAACGCATCGCCGAGCGCACCGCCGAGCTCGAATCCAACGAGGCGCGGCTGCGCGCGATCCTGGAGACAAGCAACCAGTACCAGGGTCTTGTCAATCTCAGGGGCGAGCTGCTTTACGCCAACACGACCGTGCTCGACGCCATCAAGGCGAGTTCTGCGGACGTGATTGGAAAGCCGTTGTGGCAGACGCCCTGGTTCAGCACGACGGAGGGCATGAGCGCGCGGGTGCGCGAGGCCTTCGACACCGTGCTCAAGGGCGAAGCCGTGCGGCTGGAGATGCGCCTGCGCCTTCCCATCGGCGAGCGCGATTTCGAGTTCGGCATGCGCCCGGTGCTCGACCGCCATGGCAACATCACCGGCGCAGTGCCCGAGGCTGTCGACATCACCGAGCGCCGCCGCGGCGAGGAAGCGTTGCGGCAATCGCAGAAGATGGAGGCGATCGGCCAGCTCACCGGCGGCGTCGCGCACGACTTCAACAATTTGCTCACCATCATCCGCTCGGCTACCGATTTCCTGCGCCGCCGCGAGCTGCCGGAGGAGCGCCGCCGCCGCTATGTCGATGCTATCTCCGACACCGTCGAACGTGCCTCCAAGCTGACCGCCCAGTTGCTGGCGTTTGCGCGCCGGCAGCCGCTGAAACCGCAGATATTCAACGTCGGCAGCCAGGTCGAAGGCGTCGCGCAACTGGTACGGCCGCTAGTCGGTGGCCGCATCGAAATCGCGGTGGAGGTTCACGATGGCGACTGCTTCACGGTCGCCGATATCGCGCAATTCGAGACCGCGCTGATCAACCTCGCCATCAACGCCCGCGACGCCATGGACGGCGAAGGCCGTCTCACCATAGCGGTCCGGAAAGTTCAGGGCATCCCTAACCTGCGCACGCAATCGGCGCGCGGCGGCGACTATGTCGCGATCTCCGTTGCCGACACTGGCAGCGGCATCGCGCCCGAAAACATCGAGGCGATCTTCGAGCCGTTCTTCACTACCAAGGAGGTCGGCAAGGGCACCGGCCTCGGCCTGAGCCAGGCTTTCGGCTTCGCAAAGCAGTCCGAGGGCGACATCGCCGTGACGAGCACGCATGGTGAAGGCGCGACCTTCACCATCTATCTGCCGCGGGCGCATAGCCCCGCGACAGCTCAAGAAGCCGCGGCGCTGACCTATGAGGCCGCGGCCACCGGGCGCGGCTATCGCGTGCTCGTGGTGGAAGATGACGACGAGGTCGGCCGCTTCTCCACGGAGCTGCTGGAAGACCTAGGCTATGTCGTCCGCCGCGTCGCCAACGCCAACGCGGCGCTCGCCATCCTCGGCGAGAACGAGTTCGCGGTCGACCTCGTCTTCTCGGACGTCATCATGCCCGGCATGAACGGCGTCGAGCTCGCCGGCATCATCCGCGAACGCTATCCGGGCCTGCCCGTCGTGCTCACCTCTGGTTACAGTAACGTTCTCGCCGAGAACGCCGATCGCGGTTTCGAGCTGATCCAGAAGCCGTATTCGGTGGAATTGCTGTCGCGCATCCTGCGCAAGGCGATCACGGCAAAGCCGTCGGTGACGCGGTGAGTGCTATGATTGCACGAAGCTGGCACAAACTCCCTCATTGCGAGCGCAGCGAATCAATCCAGAACCTTTCCGCGGGAACAGACTGGATTGCTTCGTCGCTGCGCTCCTCGCAATGACGGCGCTCGCGCCTCCTCCAGCCCTACAGGCTTGTGAACAAATTGTGGACTGAAGCTCGGCCCGAGACGCGGCAAATCGCAGATGGCCGTCCGCGCCCGCGGGGGAAGACATCGGCATTGGCTTCCGCTATCGCTGCCGAATGAACCGACACATCTTAGGGATCGACCGTGCCGTCTGACGCCATCCTGGCCTGGAGCATCATCGTCGCCGCGACAGCAGGTGTCATCATCCGGCCCTTTCGCCTGCCGGAGGCGATCTGGGCTGTCATCGGCGCCAGCGCACTGGTGCTGCTCGGCTTGCTGCCGTGGCGGGATGCGCTCACGGGCATCGGGAAAGGCGTCGATGTCTATCTCTTCCTGATCGGCATGATGCTGATCGCCGAGCTGGCGCGGCTCGAAGGCCTGTTCGACTATCTCGCGGCGCTCGCTGTGGAATATGCCGGCGGTTCGCCGCAGCGGCTGTTCCTGCTGATCTATATCGTCGGCACGCTCGTCACCGTCCTGCTCTCGAACGACGCCACCGCGATCGTGCTGACGCCCGCCGTCTACGCCACGACGCGCGCCGCCGGCGCCAAGCCGCTGCCTTATCTCTTCGTCTGCGCCTTCATCGCCAACGCCGCAAGCTTCGTGCTGCCGATCTCCAACCCGGCCAATCTCGTCGTGTTCGGGGCGCATATGCCCGAGCTCACCGAATGGCTGCGCCTGTTCGCCCTGCCCTCGGCGGCTTCGATCCTGCTGACATACGTCGTGCTGCGGCTGACCCAACACCGCGTCCTGAAGGAAGAGACCATCGCGCACAGTGTGCCGCATCCAAAGCTCGGCCGCGGCGGCAAGCTGACGGCCATCGGCATCGTGGCGATCGGTGTCGTGCTGGTCACGGCCTCCGCGCTGGATAAGCAATTGGGCCTGCCGACCTTCTTCTGCGGCGTGACGACGGCCGCCATCGTGCTGCTGCTCAGCCGGCAATCGCCGCTACCCGTGCTGCGCGGCGTCTCCTGGAGCGTGCTGCCGCTGGTCGGCGGACTGTTCGTGATGGTGGAAGCGCTGATCAAGACCGGCGTGATCGGGCAGCTCAGCGCGCTGCTGCATGAAGCTGTCGGGCAATCCGTGACGAAGGCGGCCTGGAGCGTCGGCATCGCCACCGCGATCGCCGACAATATCGCCAACAATTTACCCGTCGGCCTCGTCGCAGGCTCGGTCGCCGCCAGCGATCATTTGCCCGCACCTGTCGTGAGCGCCATCCTGATCGGCGTCGATCTCGGGCCCAATCTGTCGGTGACCGGTTCGCTCGCCACCATCCTGTGGCTGGTGGCGCTGCGGCGGGAGAAGATCGAAGTCGGCGCCTGGCCGTTCCTCAAGCTCGGACTGCTGGTGACCCCGCCAGCCCTGATCGCGGCATTGGCTGCCGCGATCAGGTAACTCGCGAGATCAGTCGTTCTCGTAGCCGTAGACTTCCGGCAGGATGAAGATCGCGGCAAGCAATCCGATCAGCGGGAAGATCGCGACCATCAGCGTCGCATTCGCCTGCCCGATCGCAGCGAACACGGTCGGGAACAGGAAGATCGCCAGGAACGACGGCAGCTTCACGAACATGTAGGCGAAGCCGCTGGCGGTGCCGCGATATTGCGGCTTGGCGACCATGGTCGGAATCGTCATGCAGTTCGACGCATCCCAATAATGGCCCCACAGCATCGCGGCAGCCGCGAACGGCAGCAGGATCTTGTTGTCGGTGTAGAGCGCGAAGGCCGCGACCAGCAGCGAGACCAGCACGATCGAGAAGCCCGCGATCGAGATACCGCGATGGCCGATCTTCGGCGTCAGCAGCGGACCGACCCAGCCCGACACGGCGGCGAACGAGAACAGCGCCATCGTCACCAGATTGATGCCGAGCACGCTCGACACGCCGACCATCACAAAGAGCACCGGCAGGTAGAACGCGAAGGTCGAGAACTCGCTGGCTTGCGCGAAGCAGGCGACCCAGCCGTAGATCGTGGCGCGCCAGCGGATCGGATCCTTCTTGAGGTCGGCCAGGAACGCGCGGGTGGAGACCTTGGGCACCTCCACGTCATGGTCCGGCAGCATGGCGAGATCGTCGTTGAACATCTCGCGCGCGACCTGCTTGGCCTCGCGGTAGCGTCCCTTCTGCACCAGCCACACCGCCGTCTCAGGCACGTCGTGACGCATCACCAGGATGATCAGCGCCGGAAGCGCGCCGAGGCCGAGCGTCACCCGCCACAGCGTCTCGTGGTGAATGTCGAGCAGCAGGAAGATCACGATGACGCCGATCGTCAGGACCTCGCCGACCGCGAACATGAACTGCCAGCGGTTGCCCATGACTTCGCGCTCACCCTTGGCCATGGATTCCATGATGTAGGTGTAGCCGGTCGAAATGTCCGAACCGAGCGGAATGCCGAGCAGGAAGCGGATCACGACAAGCCAGCCGACGCTGGGGACGAAGGCCTGCGCCAGCGCCAGCACGATGAACATCACCATCGTCACCAGGAACATGACGCGGCGGCCGATCTTGTCGGAGAGCCAGCCGCCGAGCAGTGCGCCGATCATGGCGCCGCCTTGCGTACCGGCCGCGGCCAGGCCCAGCATCAGCGGATCGGGATTGAACTGCTCCTTGATGAAGATCAGCACGAAAGCGATCGAATAGAGGTCCCAGGCTTCGACCAGGATCGAGGCCATCATCAGCCAGCCGACCTTGTTGCCCTTGGGACTGTAGTTCGTGATGAGGTAGCGGACCGCGGCTTCGCTCGCGGTCGGTTGTGGCATCGCCATCGTCGACATCTTTGGTCCTCTCTTCAAAACTCTCTAAAGCGCGATGAGATCAGGATCGTCAACGCGCTTTGGCTTCATTGTTTGAGCATGATCTCTTCGGAAAACCGCTACACACTTTTCCGGATCATGCTCTACGTGCCAAGCAGCGGCTCGATGCTGCAATCGAGCAGGCGCGGGTCGATCCCGACCTCCATGCCGGTGAACATCTCGCCCATGTAGTCGATCAGTGCATCGCTCGCCTTCACCCCATCCTCGACACGACGATTGGCAACCGCATTAAGAATAGCCAGATGATGGTCGATTGTTCCTGACAGCTCGGCCTGTCCCGGCATGAACCGGTGGTGGATGTAGCCGATGCGCCGGTACAGCGTGTGCAACGGCCGCAGCGTGTGCACCAGAAACGGCTCGCCTGCCGCCTCCAGTACCAGCGCGTCGATGCGACGGTCGATATGATTGAACTCATCGAGGGTCAGAGTGGCGCGGCGTTCGCGCAAGAGTCGCTCGATATGCAGCGCCTGATTGCGATGCGAGAGGCTGGCGCGATCGGCCGCGAGTCGGATCACGAAGCGCTCCATGTCGCGGCGCAAGGCCAGCAGCATGCGCTCGCGTGCCAGATCGATCGGCGCGATGCGCAGACCGTGGCGCGGACGGATGATGATCAACGTATCGGCGGAGAGACGATTGACGGCGTGATGAACCGGCGTACGGCCGAAGCCGGTGATGTGCTGCAATTCCAGCATCGTCATGAACTGGCCGGGCTTGAGCTCGCAATGGACGAGCAGCTCTTCGATCCTCTGATAGGCGAGCTCGAAGAAGTTGAGACGGTTGCGCCGGGAGGGCTTGCCCTCGCCGTCGTCGTTCCTCACCACCTCGAGCGCGCGCTTGCGCGTTGCCATGTCGTCTCTCCCCTCAGCCCGCGCCGTCGTTGCAGAGCGGCGCCTTGTTGGTGATATCCCTAAAACATGTTGTGATATATTACAAGCGGGCGTAAGACTCCGCCCGTGCCCGCACCATGCTGCGGTGCAGAATGACAACAAGACGGCGCTGCGCGCGCCTGCGATGGGAGGAGTATTGCCGTGAAGATCACGTCGATCGAGACGCTGCGCACCGAAGAATTCTCCAACGTCATCTGGGTGCGCGTCCACACCGACACCGGCATGATCGGTCTCGGTGAAACCTTCTACGGCGCCGGTGCAGTCGAAGCCCAGATCCACGACACCTTTGCCGGCCGCCTGCTCGGCCGCAATCCGCTGCACATCGAGGCGATCCATCGCGACATGCTGAACCTGCCGATGGCGCAGTCGTCCACCGGCGTCGAATATCGCGCGGCTTCGGCAATCGACATCGCGCTATGGGACCTGTTCGGCAAGGTCTGCAATCAGCCGGTACACCAGATGCTCGGCGGCCTCTGCCGCGACAAGCAGCGCATCTACAACACCTGCGCCGGCACCCAATATGTCCGCTCGACCAATATCAGCCCGGTCGCGAATTGGAATCTCGGTGGCTCCAAGGGTCCCTACGAAGACCTCGACGGCTTCATGAACAACGCCGATGCGCTCGCCGAAAACCTGCTGGAGAGCGGCATCTCCGCCATGAAGATCTGGCCGTTCGATCCGGCGGCCCAGGAGAACAAGGGTCTCTACATCTCGGCCGCGCAGATGAAGCAGGCGATCGAGCCGTTCGAGAAGATCCGAAAAGCCGTCGGCGACAAGATGGAGATCATGGTCGAGCTTCACTCGCTCTGGAACCTGCCGACCGCCAAACAGATCGCGCGCGCGCTCGAGCCCTACAAGCCGACCTGGTACGAAGACCCGATCCGGATGAACTCGCCGCAGGCGCTGGCCGAATACGCCCGCTGCACCGACGTCTGGGTCTGCGCCAGCGAGACGCTGGGCTCGCGCTTCCCCTACAAGGACATGCTCGACCGCGACGCCATGCACGTGGTGATGGCGGATCTGTGCTGGACCGGCGGCCTCACCGAAGGCCGCAAGATCGCGGCGATGGCCGAGACCTATCACCGGCCCTTCGCGCCCCACGACTGCATCGGCCCGATCGGCTTCATCGCCGCCATCCACATGTCGTTCAGCCAGCCCAACACGCTGATCCAGGAATCGGTGCGCGCCTTCTACAAGGGCTGGTACAATGAACTCGTGACCACCATGCCTACGATCAAGGACGGTTTTGTCTATCCGATGGAAGGCCCCGGCCTCGGCGTCGACCTTCTGCCCGCCGTATTCGACCGCTCCGATTTGACCGTGCGCCGTTCCAACGTCTGAGGATTCTTGAGATGAGCACCGCCCTCTTCGACCTTTCCGGCCGCACCGCGCTCGTGACCGGCTCCTCCCGCGGCCTCGGCCGCGCCATCGCCGAGGGCATGGCCAAGGCCGGCGCCAGGATCATCGTCAACGGCGTCGATCCCAAGCGCGTCGAGCAGGCCGTCGCCGAGTTTCGCGCCGCCGGGCATCAGGCCGAAGGCGCCGCGTTCAACGTCACCGACGAGCCCGCGATCGTCGCCGCCTTCAACGACTTCGACAAGAGGGGCATCGCGGTCGACATCCTCGTCAACAATGCCGGCATCCAGCACCGCAAGCCGCTGGTGGAGTTCACCACCGACGAGTGGCGCAAGGTGATCGAGACCAACCTCACCAGCGCCTTCGTGATCGGTCGCGAGGCGGCCAAACGCATGATCCCGCGCAAGCACGGCAAGATCATCAATATCGGCTCGCTCGGCAGCGAGCTCGCGCGTCCCACGATTGCGCCCTACACCGCAGCCAAGGGCGGCATCAAGAACCTGACCCGCTCGATGGCGGTGGAATGGGCCCAGCATGGCATCCAGGCCAACGCGATCGGCCCCGGCTATATGTTGACCGACATGAACGAGGCGCTGGTCAACAACACCGACTTCAACAACTGGCTGATGGGCCGCGTTCCCTCCAAGCGCTGGGGCCGACCGGACGAGCTGGTGGGCGCTGCGATCTTCCTGGCGTCGGAGGCTTCGACCTATGTCAACGGCCAGATCATCTATGTCGATGGCGGCATGATCGCCGCGATGTGAGCCGCGAAACGCTGAGGGAGCCGACCATGCGCGCCGTCGTCATTCACGCACCGAAAGATCTGCGGATCGATCTCTATCCGGATGCTGCGCCCGGTCCGGGTGAAGTCCGCGTCAAGATCGCGAACGGCGGCATCTGCGGGTCCGATCTGCACTACTATCATCACGGCGGCTTCGGTGTCGTGCGCATCCAGCAGCCGATGGCGCTGGGGCACGAGATCGCCGGCGTGGTCGCAGCCGTCGGTGACGGCGTCACGAATGTGAAGCCGGGCACCCGCGTCGCCGTCAATCCGAGCAAGCCGTGCGGCCGCTGCCTGCATTGCCAGGAGGGTATGCGCAACCAGTGCCTGGACATGCGCTTCCTCGGCAGCGCCATGCGCTTTCCCCATGTGCAGGGCGGCTTTCGCGAATTCATCACGGTCGATGCGGCGCAGGCCGTTCCGATCGCCGACAAGCTGTCGCTGGCGGAAGCCGCGGTCGCCGAACCGCTCGCGGTGTGCCTGCATGCCGGCAAGCAGGCGGGGCCCCTGCTCGGCAAGCGCGTGCTGATCACCGGATGCGGCCCGATCGGCGCGCTGATGATTTTGGTCTCGCGCTTCGGCGGCGCCGCCGAGATCGTCGTCACCGATGTCGCCGACGCGCCGCTTGCGGTCGCCAGAAAGCTCGGCGCCACTCACGCCATCAATGTCGCGGCCAACGCCGCAGCGCTTGATCCCTGGCGCACCGGCAAAGGTGTGTTCGACACGCTGTTCGAAGCCTCGGGCAACCAGGCCGCACTCCGCACCGCGCTCGATGTGCTCAGGCCCGGTGCCACACTGGTGCAGCTCGGCCTCGGCGGCGAGATGACGCTACCGATCAACTCCATCGTCGCCAAGGAATTGCAGCTCCGCGGCACCTTCCGCTTCGATCCCGAGTTCGAGCTGGCGGTGCGGCTGATGGGTGACGGCCTGATCGACGTGAAACCGCTGATCACGGCGACCATGCCGTTCGAGAACGCGGTCGCGGCGTTCGAGCTCGCCAGCGACCGCTCGCAGTCGATGAAGGTGCAGCTGACGTTCTGAGCGAGGCCGCTGCTATTGGTTCTCGATCAACCGGTCGCTGACCAACCGCACCGCGCCCCGTTTCCACGAATAGTCCGCGCCCAGGCGCAGGCCGCTGTCGCCGCGTGCCAGCACCGCGCCGGTCCTGGCATCGCGCACCTGGAAGCCCAGCGTATATTCGGTGCGGCTGACCCGCCGCACTACCCCGATCAGCGACTGGTCCGCGCCGAGCTTCTGTGCAATCGCCGCCTCGCAGCCGTCGCAGTCGCGCAACGTACGCGCCTTCAGTGCCCCGCCGCCGACATCGACGATGCGGTAACGGCCGGATCGACCCAGCGCCTCGCGCACGCTGCCTGTGACCTCGGCCAGATATGACGCATCCGATGTGGCCGACGCGCCAGCCGAAGCGGCGGTCGTATCCTCCAGCTCGAAATCGAAGACGGCCATTGCAATCGGCGCGGGCGTAGCGAGTGCGGCCATGATCTCGCGCGACACGAAGATCTCGGCACGCTCCCATGATTCATCATTGTCGCCGCGGAAGGTGTAGAGCTTGTCCATCACGACCTTCCTGGCGCCGACGTCGATCACGGCGATCTTGGCCCATTGCACCAGCGTGCTCGTCTTCTGGATGCCGCCGATCACCTTGAACGCCGCGCCGTCCTGGCCCGACGGCACCAGCCGGTAGTGCCGATCTCCGCCGATATCTTGCCGGAGCGCGGCCATAAAGGCCGCCAGCCGTCGCTCGTGGGCGGCGGTCTGGTTGGCGGGTTCAGCCGACGTATCGGTATAACTGAAATCGTCCATGGCGATGCCGATGGCGGTCTCGGCGCCGGCCGGCGCGTGAGACGCCGGGAGAAGGAGGAGGAGACAAGCAGACAAGATCAACCGGCGCAGGTGCATAATGTGCCTCGTATGACGGAGCGGCGCGCCAATCTGGACGGCGCAATCAGGCCATGCAGCGGTGCCGGTCCCGGCGATGGCCGGGAAAATTTCACGACGGTGCACCGCACTGGCGCCAGGCGGCTTTGCGCCGGATGCGTTCTGCCGTTTAATGCGGGCGCGACAACCCGTTCGCACCAGGTGCCCGCCGATGTGGAACCGTCCGAGGTTCGATCTCAAAGTCCGTCTGACGTTGCGCGTGGCCGCGATATCGGCCGCCTGCTTCGCAGTTATCTCCGCCTACTTCCTGATTACCGCCGACCGCGCGGCGCATGCGCGCCTCGACGATATCGCCGCCATCGTGGCCAAGACGCTGGAGCTTCAGCAGGGCAAGATCCAGTGGGTTGCGAGCCCGCGCTCGGACTTTCCCAACCTCGACCCCGTTTCGGCTTATGTGATGACGCCCGGCCTGTGCCTGGCGTTCCGCGGCACCAGCGGCGACGTCCTCCAGCGCTTCTGCAGCGGCGCGCCCGTTCCGGCGAACCCGCCGCCGCAAGCCTTCACGGCCTTCTATCGCGGCTTGTTCGACCCCGGCCGAGAAGCGGCACGGCCGGTAATCGTGCGCGGGACGAAGCTCGGCGAGGCCGTGGTCTCGGTCGAGCCGGCCGTGCAGACCGCGGAGGCCTGGCACGAGGCCGGCCGCCTGATGCTCGCGCTGGCGATCGCCCTGCCGCTGCTCTGCGCGCTGGTCTACGCCGCGCTGGCACGCGCGCTGCGCCCCACCCGCATGATCCGCACCGGCCTCGAGCGGATTGCCGCCAACGATCTCACCACGCGGCTGCCGCCGTTCGACCTTGCCGAGCTCTCCGCGATCCGCGACGGCTTCAACCATCTCGCCGAAAGCCTCGAGACCGCGCTTGCCGAGCGCAGCGAGCTGACGCGGAAGCTGATCGCGCTCCAGGACGAGGAGCGCCGCCATCTCGCGCGCGAGCTGCATGACGAGTTCGGCCAGTCGCTCGCCGCCATCCGCGCGCTCGCCTCCTCCGCCCGCCAGACCGCCGCGCAGGACTGCCCTTCCCTGCTTGGCGAATGCGACGGCATCGCACGGACCGCAACCGGCATGATGGAGACGTTGCGCGGCACATTGTTCCGGCTGCGGCCGCCCGATGTCGAGGAGCTCGGGCTCGTCGCCAGCCTCGAAGGCCTCGTTGCGGGCTGGAACGGGCGCAGCCGCGGCGAGACGCGCTTCTCGATCCGGTTCGACGGCGCATTCGAGACCCTGCCGGCCACGATCAGCGCCAGCCTCTACCGGATCGTGCAGGAGGCGCTCACCAATGCCGCCAAGCATGCCGTCGCCACGCGAGTCAGCCTGGAATTGACGATGGGGGCGAGCGAGATCGCGCTTGCGATCGACGATGACGGACGCGCGACCGATTCCGTCGCGAAATCCGGAATGGGCCTGCTCGGCATGCGCGAGCGCGTCGCGGCTTTGCGCGGCCAATTGAGCTTCGAGGCCGCGCCGAACGGCGGCTCCGCACTGCGCGTGGTCATTCCGCTCGCAGCCGCCGATCGGCCGCCGCTGGAGCACGCCGCATGAGCGCGGCCGACGCCACCATTCTGCTGGTCGACGACCATTCCGTCGTCCGCGAGGGCTACCGCTCCGTGCTCCAGAAGCAGCCGGGACTACGCGTCATCGCCGAAGCCGCCGATGGCGCGGAGGCCTACCGTCTTTACAAATCGGAGGCGCCCGACCTCGTCATCATGGATTTGAGCATGCCCGGCATCGGCGGCATCGAGGCGGTCAGGCGCATCAGGCAGTGGGACAAGGGCGCGAGAATCCTCGTCTTCACCATGCATGAAAACGCCGGCTTTGCCGTGCAGGCGATCCGCGCCGGTGCCAGGGGCTACGTCACCAAGACCAGTCCGCCAGAGACGCTGGTGCGCGCCGTGATGGACGTGCTCGCCGGCAAGATCGCGATCAGCCCCGACATCGACCATGAGCTCGCGCTGAGCCGGCTTGCCGGGGAAAGCTCTGCCGCCGACGTCCTCACGCCGCGCGAGTTCGAGGTGCTGCGGCTGCTGCTCGCCGAGAACACGACAGAGGAGATCGCCGAGACGCTCCATGTCAGCCCCAAGACGGTGGCGAACCTGCATTCCATGATCAAAGACAAGCTCGGTGTCGGCTCCGACATCGAGCTGGTCCGGCTGGCGCTGCGTCAGGGCATCTTGACGGAGGTCGATCTCGGCGAGGCCTGATCGCTCAGGCCAGATAGCGCGTGAGATAGCCGTCCATGGCGTAGAGCGCACAAAGGGCGAGGCTCGACCACACGGCGGCGGTGAAATACAGGAACATCCAGGTCAGCTCGCCCTTCCAGTGCGCGATGTCGTGGGTCACGACCCACCTGGTCGAGACGTCATGCAGGCCTTCGAGGAAGCCGAGCAACCTGTTGCCCTCCTCATGCCCTGCCCGCCAGCGGCTAAGATACATCGGCACGTCGACGGTGACGAGGAAGGCCAGGAAGCAGGCGATACCGACGATGCCGGCAATCAGCGCCCAACGCACCACGCCCTGGAATTCCGGCATCAGCCGGCACAGCGCGATGCCCGCGAGGAAGAATGTCACCGCCCACAGCGAGTTCTCGATCGCGTTGAAGAGGAAGTTGGTCGTCACCACCGCATACCAGGAGAAGCACTCCGCGATGATGATGATGGGCACGATCACCCACGCGATGTTCACGACCGTCTCGGCGCCCGTCATGGTCCCGAGTTGATGCAGGATGACCGCCCATTGCGCCGCGAAGCACAGTTCGGCCACGGTCGCGACCGTGCGGCCGACGAAGACGCTGGAGAGCCAGGTGTCGAACAGACAGATGCGCTGCACGTCGGCGCGCGGCAGGAACGAGCGGAAGGCGCAGCCGAAGACATAGCCGGCGCAGAGCAGGAACATCAGCCCGATGTCGGAGCCGCCGCTGATGCTGCCTGAAGGCGTCGGGTAGAACTCGCGGTAAAGCATGAACCAGACGAGAATGTTGGCAGCACTGACCAGCGTCAGGGACCCCCACCACCACGCGAGGGGATTTGTCCGCGCCTGCCACTGCAACATGAATCGCTCCGCTGTAATCGATGTGACATTCAGTCGTAATAATCCTGTCACAACAAGCCACGGAATCACGACGAAAATCTGTGTGCGGCGGAGCTCTTCGCGCACATTTTATTCCCCTCGGCCAAGCGGCCGCACGTCCGGATAGTGGACATAAAGGTCCATTTTCTGAATCTATTGGACAACAGGGGACCAGGTTCATTAAAAGCCTGCATGGCCAAAACCGCGTCCAAACCGATCCGCGCCTCCTCGTCCGCCGCCGCCGTGCTGGCGGACAGCGTCCACGACGCAGCGTTCGCGACCACGCTCGCAAAAGGCCTCGTGGTGCTCGAGGCGTTCAAGGCGGGGGCGACGCAGCTCGGCAACATGGAGCTGTCGACGCTGACCGGGATACCGCGCCCGACCGTGGCGCGGCTGACGCATACGCTCGCCGAGCTCGGCTACCTCCGCTACGATGCTGAACGCGCCAAATATCGCGTCGGCGCGCGTGCACTTCGCATGGCGCATCCGCTGCTCGCCGACATGCAGTTCCGCCAGGTCGCGCGTCCGATGATGCAGGAGCTGGCACAAAGCGTGCGCGGCACGGTCTCGATCGGCCTGCTCGATGCGACCTCCATGATCTATGTCGAGACCGCGCGCTCCGGCGACGTCGGCCCGCACGTCCCCGACATCGGCATGCCCATTTCCGTGGTGATGACGGCGATGGGCCGTGCCGCGGCGGCGACCCTGCCGCAGGCCGATGCCGCGCAGCTCGAAGAGCGCATTGCAAGCGAGGATACCGAGCTGTGGTCGGCGTTCCGCGAGACCTATCGCGCCGGCCTCACACAATGCGCCAGCCGCGGCTTCTGCACCTGCTTCGGCGAATACATCGCCTCGATCCATGCCGTCGCGGCGCCGCTGTTTCATGCGCGTGAGGCGAAGCAGGCCTTTTCGATCAATTGCGGCATTCCCGCATTCCGGCTCCAGCCCGGCCAGCTGGAGGGCGAGATCGGCCCGCGCATTGCAGCTCTTGCCGACAGCATCCGCACCATGATTTGGGCGGCGCCGGCGACCGAAACACAAAAGCAAAACAAGAAGAGCGCCAGGCGATGAACAAGACAATCGGCGCTCCGCCACCGGGAGGCCATCATGACCGTCACACGGCGAACATTCCTGGGCACCATCGCCCTGTCGCTATCCGGACTTCCATTCTCCGCACGCGCTGAGGACGCCTGGCCGTCGCGTATGGTGCGGCTGATCTCGCCTTATGGGCCCGGCGGCTCCAACGACATCTCGCTGCGGCTGCTGGCCGAAGAGTTCGGCCGCAACCTGCACCAGCAGTTTATCGTCGAAAACAAGCCGGGCGCCGGCACGCGCATCGCCAACGACACGGTCGCGCATGCGCCGGGCGATGGCTACACACTCCTCTATGTCGCGGCCCCCTACGCCACCGCCGAAGCGCTGTTCGGCAAGCTGACCTATGAGCGCAAGGATCTGCAGCCCGTCGCGATGGCGGTGATCGCGCCGCTGTTCCTGATCATCAGCGCGGACGCGCCGTTCAAGACGCTTCCCGAATTGATCGCCTACGGCAAATCGAAGCCGGATGGCCTGACCTTCGCCTCGCCCGGCGCCGGCTCGCAGCCGCATCTTGCCGGCGAACTCCTGTTCAGGGATGCCGGTGTCAAGGGGCTCAACATCCCCTTCCGTGGCGATGCCGCGTCCTACACCGAGCTGCTCGCCGGCCGCGTCGATGCCACGCTGACGGCGCTGCCGACCGCACTGCCTTACATCCAGAGCGGCAAGTTCATTGTGCTCGGCGTTGCATCGGCCGAACGCAGCGCGCTCTACCCGCAGGCGCCGACCCTGCGTGAGCAGGGTTTTCCCAACGTGGCTGCGGCCGGCTGGTACGGCTTCATGGCGCCTTCGACGACGCCGCGGGCCATCGTCGACAAGCTGCAGGCCGAAGTGTTGCGCGCGCTGGCCGAGCCGGCGATCAAGGACAAGCTGACCGCCCAAGGCCTCGAAGTGCGCGCCGGCAGCGCGGCCGAATTCGGCCAGTTCATCGACAACGAAACAAAAAAGTGGACCGGGCTGATCCGCGAGGCCGGCCTCAAGGGCGAGTGACAGTCGGAACAGGGAATGGAAATGAAAAGCATGTTTTTCAGACATGTCGCGGCAGCCGCGATCGCTCTCGCGCTATCGATCCCGGGAGCACAGGCGCAGAAGAAATACGATCCCGGCGCTTCCGACACCGAAATCAAGGTCGGCCAGACCGTCCCGCTCAGCGGGCCGGCCTCGGCCTATGCCGTCATCGGCAAGACCCAGGCCGCCTACATGAAGATGATCAACGACCAGGGCGGCGTCAACGGCCGCAAGGTCAATCTGATCCAGTATGACGATGCCTATTCGCCTCCGAAGACGGTTGAGCAGACCCGCAAGCTGGTCGAAAGCGACGAGGTGCTGCTGACCTTCCAGATCATCGGCACGGCGCCGAATGTCGCCGTGCAAAAATATCTCAACGCCAAGAAGGTCCCGCAGCTCTTCGCGGCAACGGGCGCGGCGCGTTTCACCGATCCGAAGAACTTCCCCTGGACCATGGGCTTCAACCCGTCCTACCTCGTCGAGGGCCGGATCTACGCGCAATATATTCTGAAGAACCATCCGAACGCCAAGGTCGGCGTGCTCTATCAGAACGACGATCTCGGCAAGGATTACCTCGCCGGCTTCAAGGCAGGTCTCGGTGACAAGGCGAAGATGATCGTGGCCGAGACGTCCTACGAGATCACCGAGCCGACCATCGACTCGCAGATCCTGCGGTTGAAGGATGCAGGTGCCGACGTGCTGTTCAGCGCCACGACGCCGAAACAGGCCGCGCAGGCGATCAAGAAGGTCGCCGAGATCGGCTGGAAGCCGCTGCACATCATCGACATCAACGCCTCCTCGGTCAGCGCGGTGCTGAAACCCGCCGGACTCGATAACGCCAAGGGCGTCGTCAGCGTCGGATATGTCAAGGATTCGGCCGATCCGGAATGGAAGGACGATCCCGGCATGAAGCGATATCTCGCCTTTATGGCCAAGTACTATCCGGAGGGCGACAAGGATTCGAACCTGAACGTCTACGGCTATATCACCGCGCAGCTGCTGGTGCAGGTGCTGAAGCAATGCGGCGACGATCTCACGCGCGAGAACGTGATGCGCCAGGCCGCCAGCCTGAACAACATCACACTCGACCTGACGCTGCCGGGCATCTCGGTGACGACGACGCCGACCGACTACCGCGTCAACAAGCAGTTCCAGATGGTGCAGTTCGACGGCCAGCGCTGGCAGAAACTCGGCGACATCGTCACGGACGAGGCGAAGGAATGAGGCGCCCCTCACCCTGAGGGGCGCGCGCCTTGAAGAATAAAGGCCTCACCGATGGTCCTCGTGCTTCGAGGCGGCCGCTCCGCGGCCTCCTCGGCATGAAGGAGGAAGGTGGCTGCTCGCCCTACCTCTTCATCCCACCCACATAGGCCGCGAGCTTGTCGAGCGTCTGGTAGCCGTATTCGACGGCACCGAAGCTGATCATGCCGTCGCGCTGCGCCGTGCTCGACGCCAGCTGCCGCATCATCAGAACCGTCTTGCCGTTGCTCTGTTCGGCGAAGGTGATTGTGAAACGGAACAGTCCGGGATCCTCGTCCTGGTCGGCGCCATGGTCCATCTCCATCAGCGACGGCCGTTCGATGCGGCGAAAGCGCATGCGGTTCGGGTAGACCGTGCCGTCCGGGCCGATCATGTTGAAGCGCCAGACGCCGCCAACCCGCACGTCGATCTCGAAGGTCTCGAGCTTGAAACCCTTCGGCCCGAACCATTGCGGCAGGTGCTTGGGGTCGGACCACGCTTCGAACACCAGATCGCGCGGCGCGTCGATCACGCGCGACATCACGATCTCGCGGTCGAGCGACCATTGCGACAAAGCGGGATTGGCAGAATTCGTCATCGTCAGGAACCTTTCCGTTTGGTTGTCTTGCCGGTCGTCTTGTTGCTTGTCTTGGACGGCCGCTTGGCAGCTGCCCTGTCTTTCTTCAGCTTCATCACATAGGCTTCGAAGCGATCAAGCCGCGCCTCCCAGATCGCGCGCTGATGCTGGAACCAGTCCTCCGCAGTGAGGAGCGCGTCAGGACTGAGGCGGCAGGTGCGCACGCGCCCCGATTTCTCAGATAGGAGGAGACCGCTCATCTCCAGCACGTGGATGTGTTTCATGAAGCTCGGCAGCGCCATCTCGAAAGGATCGGCAAGCTCGCCGACCGACGCTTCACCTGCGCAGAGCCGCATCACGATCGCCCGCCGGGTGGGATCGGCAAGGGCCGCGAAAACCTGATCGAGTTGGGATAATTGGTTAGCCATGAGGCTAACTATAGGACTGTCGCCACCCGGCGTCAATAATTGTTAGCCAATTAGCTAAGTTAATTTTGCCGGCTGGTAGCCTGGATGGAGCGAAGCGTAATCCAGGAATCTCTCCGTGAGGCGATAACCCGGATTGCGCTTCGCTCCATCCAGGCGACGAACCATTCGTGCGGAACCCACCACGCGCAATCGTGAATAGGGAGGCACGGCCCTTCCCGCTACAAGAGACCGGGGGCGCATCGAATCCTGCGCCAGAGCCGTGCCGTCTGTTGTCACCTCATCGTACCTCACCCGACGGGCGCTCGCCCGGGCTGCGCTCGTTCCCCTCGCGCTTGCCTGGCCGCGCGGCGCCGCGGCGGATTCCGACATGATCGCGCAGATGCGCGACATAGTTGCGAACGAGCTGGCGCCGACCGCGACGCCGGACCAGCCGGGCGGTCTGGCCGCTGCGCTTTATGCCGGCAGCCATCTCGAGTTCTTCAACTACGGCTTTGCCGACGACGCCACGCGAAGGCCGGTCACGCCGGACACGCTGTTCAACCTCGGTTCCCTGCGCAAGCCGTTCGAGGCGACACTGGTCGCGCTCGCCACCCTCCGCGGCGAGCTGCGGCTCGACGATCGTCTGGCGAGATATCTCCCCGAGCTCACCGGCGACTATGTCCGCCGCGTCACCGTCGGCGAGCTCGTCACGCACACCTCAGGCATGCTGCTGCCGACCGACCATCCGCCCTGGCCGAGCGACATTTTTTCCCGCGCGCAGCTCATCGACATGTTCAACAGCTGGCGACCGCAAGCCGGCGAGGTACCGGGCAAGCAGCGCGTCTACAGCCACGCCGGCTACGTGCTGCTTCAGCTCGTGCTCGAGCGCCGTTACGGCACTCCGATCTCGACTCTGTTCGAACAACGCATCCTCAGGCCGATCGGCATGAATGCGACCTCCGTACCCGAACGTGGCGAGGACGGCCGTGCCGTCATGGAGGAGGCCTGGATGCAGCGCGCGGTCCAGGGCTATTCGGATCAGGGCATGGCGATCGGCCCCATCGGCAACCAGCAGAGCTATTTTGATTTCCCCGGCACGGGCCAGATGTTTTCCTCACCGCGGGATCTCGCGACATTCGTTGCTGCCTGCGTCGATGGCCGATCGATCGATCCGCAGTTGCGGGAGGCATTGCGGATGACGCAGCACGAGATTTTCCGCGTCGACGAGAAGTTCGGACAAGGAATGGCCTGGGAGACGGTGCATCTTCCAGGCGTCGCCGTTGTCGACAAGCCCGGCGGCCTCAACAACGCCTCCGGCTATATCGGCCTCGTGCCGGCGCAGCGGATCGGAATCGTGCTGCTCGCCAATCGGGGCGAATATCCCCACGAGATCGCCCGCTACAAGATCCTGCCCGCGTTGGCGCGCCTCGTGGCTTCGCACTGATGCGCCCCGCGAAAACAGGAAAGCCCCGGCCAGGCCGGGGCTTTCCACGCCAGGATGGAACGGGATGAAGCTCAGTACCTGGCGACGACGGGTCCGCCAAACTTGTAGTTCACGCCCACGCGCACGATGTTCGACTTGAGATCGACCGAGTGGGTGAAGACGTTGGTTGGAAACGCGCCGCCAAGCAGATTGGTGCTGGTCACGGTGCTCCGTCCGAGATCGACGTAGAGATATTCCGCCTTGAGCGACCAGCCGCCGCCGAAGGCATATTCGGTGCCCACACCTGCGGTCCAGCCGACCCGCGTGTCGCGGATCGCGGCCGACTCGGTCGCGGCGGCGAACGTGTCGGTGAAGTTGAAATTGCCCTTCACCTCGGCGATGGCCGCGCCGCCGGTGGCGTAGAGCAGCCAGGTCGGAGCCGCGAGGAAGCCGATACGGCCGCGGATAGTGGCGAGCCAGTCGGCCGAGACCGACGACGACACGGTGAAGCCGGTCGGCGCGCAGCAGGGATAGAGCGCCGAACCCGTCGCACTGCCCTTGAAGCCGAAATGGTTGATGTCGCCTTCAAGGCCGAGCACGGCGTTGTTGACCTGCCAATTGTACCCGGCGGTAAGACCGCCCGTGACGCTGGAGCTGTTGACCCGCTGGGCGCCGACTGCCGCAATCGCAGTAACACTGGTGTCCGCGAAATAGCCGGCGGGAGCGAACGCGGTCGAGGTGGCCGGATCGGCGCTGCCCCACTGCCCACCGACATTGCCGCCGACGTAAAAGCCGGTCCAGTTGTAGGCCGTCGCCATCATCGGCGCCTTGGTGTAGTGCGCCGCGAGGTCGGCCGCCTGCACGGATGCGGAGCCCACAACAACCGCGGCAGCCGCCAGCAAAATCTTCTTCATTCCAGTCTCCTTGCCTCACGCGATTGATCTCGCGTTTCGAATGCGCGCGGGCGGAAGTTGTCCGGCGCAGATCGGGCATAGGGCGTGGACTGCTTGCCGTCTTGGGCTGCGGCGAAGTTCATAGGGACTGTGACGTAGTGCGGGCCGTGCGGCACGCGAACGCGGGGCTGGTGTGACCGAGGAGCCACGCGTGATCCCACATCCGTGGCGCGCGACGCACGCCAATGTCGCATCGCGACAACAGCGCGAAACGCGATTCGAATCCCCGCCTCTCAGACCGAACGCGTCAGTCCGCCGTCAACGCGGATGTTCTGTCCCGTGATGTAGGCCGCGCCGTCGGACGCCAGGAACGAGATCGTCGCGGCGATCTCCTCGACCTTGCCGTAGCGCCGCATCGGCACGCTGTCGCGGCGTGCATCCAGCTGCGGCAGGCTGTCGATCCAGCCCGGCAGCACATTGTTCATGCGGATGTTGTCGGCGGCATGGGTGTCGGTGAAGATCTTGGTGAAGGCGGCAAGGCCAGCGCGGAACACGGCAGACGTCGGAAACATCGCGCTCGGCTCGAAGGCCCAGGCGGTCGAGATGTTGATGATCGCGCCGCCCTTTTGCGTTTGCATGATTGGCATCACCAGCCGGGTCGGACGGATCACGTTGAGCAGATAGGTATCGAGGCCGGTGTGCCATTGCTCGTCGGTGATCTCCGTGATCGCCGCCCGGGGCCCATGGCCCGCGCTGTTGACGAGCACGTCGATGCGTCCCCATTTGGCCATCGCGCCGTCGACAAGCCGCTTCAGATCGTCGTTCGACTTGTTGGAACCGGTGACCCCCAATCCGCCGAGCTCGGCTGCCAGCGCCTCACCCTTGCCGGAGGAGGACAGGATGGCGATGCGAAAGCCGTCGGCTGCGAGCCGGCGCGCAGCCCCTGCCCCCATGCCACTGCCGCCGGCGGTCACGAGCGCGACCTTCTCTGCTGCCATCTCTGCTGCCATGACCGATCATCCTCTATGATATCGTGAGGCGAGCCGCAGGCCCGGCCTATCATGAGGCCTTCTACCGCCGGACCGGCCGGAAGGTCCACCGTCGAAAGCGACTTGAAAGATGAGCGATTTGCAGATCCGCAATTTGCGCCCCGAGGAGATCGCCATGGCCGTCGAGTGGGCCGCGGCGGAGGGCTGGAATCCGGGCCTCTCCGACGCCGCCTGTTTCGCAATCCCGGACGCGAAGGGCTTCTTCGTCGGCGAGATCGACGGCGAGCCGGTCGCGACCGTCTCCTGCGTCAATTGCGACGATCGCTTCGCGTTTCTCGGCTTCTACATCGTGCGATCGGATCTTCGCGACAGAGGCCACGGCCTGCGCATCTGGAACGCGGCGATCGCGCATGCGGGCGATCGCGTGATCGGCCTCGACGGCGTCGTCGCGCAGCAGGACAATTACAGGAAGTCCGGTTTCCAGCTTGCTTACGCCAATGTCCGCTATGGCGGCATCGTCGCCGCGCTACCGAAGCCGCCCGCCGAAATCGTTGCGCTCGACACGATCCCGTTCGCGCTGGTTGAAGCCGACGATGCAACGGTGTTCCCGGCTCCGCGCAGCGCCTTCCTGCGGGCCTGGATCGGCACCTCAGGACATCTCGGCCGCGCGTTGCTGCGCGACGGCAAGCTCGCCGCCTGGGGCGTGATCCGGCCGTGCCGCACCGGCCGCAAGATCGGCCCGCTCGTCGCCGACGACCGCGCGGCGGCGGAGGCGATCGTGCAGGCCTTGCTGGAAAGCGCAAACGGCGGCGAAATCTTCCTCGACGCCCCCGCCGTCAATCGCGAGGCGATTGCGCTCGTGGAATCGCTAGGGCTGAAGCCGGTGTTCGAGACGGCGCGGATGTACACGGGACCGATCGCGCCGCTGCGGATCGACCGCGTCTTCGGCGTGACCAGTTTCGAGCTGGGCTAGCTCAGTAGCAGCGCATGATGTTGACGGTGTGCTCGCCGCCGCCGCGGCCGGGCACAGTCACCTGCTCCGTCGGACAGCTCGGCACGTAGGGTCGGTCCGACGGCACCACGTTCGGCGGGAAGCGATGCGTCCAGTCCCAGGGAACGTCGTACGTATAGGTGTAGCGCACGTCGTTCGAGACGGGTTGGGCGGTCTCGGCGAAAGGCTGACCGTAACCTGCATTGTCGTAGTAGAACCCGCCGCCGCCCGGCCAGTAGACCCAGGGCGTATTGCGGCCACGGAACCTGGCGCCCGGCGCAATCGGCGGACGCGCCGCCGAACCGGAAGGCGTGGCGGCATGCGCGACGGTGCCGCCGGGCCTGGCAAAACTGTCGCTGGGGGCAAGGAGCAGCGCGGCTGCGCTGAGCGAGGCGAGCAACGCCCCAAATGATCTGGACATCATGATACGCACCAACTCGTTTGGCTTCGCGGATAGCGGCTCCCCACCGCACGCTAGGCCGGGCTGTCGCCCGCCCGCAAACGTATAATTAATTATTGGTTAAGGCACGGCATTAACGGGGAACAAGCTGCGGCAAGACGCCCGGGATTGCGGCTGATGTCGCCTTGTTCCGTGGACGACGGACTTCATAACCAGTTGATCGGAGTTGATCGCTTCGGCCGATAACGCCCGGAACGCTCCCGCACTGCGGTCGTTGGCTCCCGACACAAGCAAGGAGCATCTCCAATGCAGAACAAATCGAAACTCCTCTGCCTGATCACGGCTTCACTCGTCGCGGGCACGACGGCCGCCTCGGCCCAGGGCTATGATTGGAACGGATCGCGCGCGGGCTGGGACCGCACCGCCCCCGCTTACCAACCGGTTCAGCCCCGCGCGTACTATCCGGATGTCGCTGGACCATACGGTGCACTCAACGGCACCAACCATCCTGCGCCGAGCTCAACGCAGGGCGATGTCGGCCCGGAGGGCAACAACAACGGCACGCTGACCGGCGTCTATCGCAGCTGGTAACGCCCGCTCACGATCTGGCCCATCGTCCATCGCGGACGGTGGGCCTTCGTGCGTCAGCGGCCCTGCTGCTTGCGCAGCCAATCCAGCATGTCCTGCGCATTTCCGGTGCCCTGCGTCACGATGGCGGTGTTGCCACCGCTGCGGCGATAGACCGTGGTGCGCCCAGGCTCTTTCTCGATCTTGACCTCGGCCTGCGCCGGATCGCCGCTCTGGGTGATGACGGACGTGCCGTTCTCGTCCTGAACTACGGTCGTGTGGCCGTCACCTGACTCGCCGGCTCCGGCCGGCCCCGCTGCCATTGCCATCATGATGCTCATTCCCGCTGCAAGCGCGATGAACCTCATATTGCACCTCGCCTTCTCGATCACCGGCTGAACTGAAATATAGACAGCCAGTTGAAGCGCCCGAATTGTCGCACCGTTCCCGTGTTCATGTCTCCGATCTGGAGCAGAAGGGCGTTGGTGGAATTGCCGACCTGGGTGATATCGGCAATGTTGCTCACGCCCGACTGACCGATCGCCACATTGGTGGTGCCACCCACCTGGATCACATCGACATAATTTCGCGTGCCGTTCTGGATGATCGTCGCATCGACCGTTCCCGTGCCGCCGATCTGGATGACACGCGCGATATTGATGCGGCTGTTCTCTTCGATCGTGACCGGCTGGACATTGTTGCCGAACTGCACGACCGTTTCGATGCTCACGTTCCGGTTCGTTACGCCGCGCTGGACGGATCCGGCGGATGCCTCGGACGCGACGCTGACGGCGAACAATGCCGCCAATGCCAGGAGTAGCCTAGCGCATTTCATCGCTTGCCCCCATTACATTTCTGACGACGAGCTCGCGCCCGGCTCAATGGCTATTCTGGACAATAGTCGCCGAGTTGAACGCACCGAACTGGGACAGGAAGCTGCTGGTGGACTGGCCGGCCTGGCCGACAAACGCGACATTGTTCACGCCCGCCTGCCCGACCGATGCCGACGTCGTCCCGCCGAATTGCAGGATTCCGGTCGCGTTGTTCGTGCCATTTTGAGTGACGGTCGCGCTGGTGCTACCGCCGATCATGAACACGCCCGCCATGTTGAGCTGGCTGTTCTGGTTCAGCACGACGGGCGGGCCGCCGAGCGACACGATGGTCTTGATGTCGGCGGTCTGCGCACCGGCCGATCCGGCGCCCACGCAACACAAGGTGAGGAATGCGCCACAAGCGGCGCCGGAAAAATGTCTCATAACATGCCTCGCGACTGAAAATGGATTTGCGATCACGGAGTCTGCTGCAAAATTGTCGAGCCGTTCAGGATTCCGAGCTGTCCGACCGCCGCCGCGTTGTTCGCGCCGATCTGGCCGATCAGGCTCGAATTGGAGCCCCCGGCCTGGCCGAGTAATGCGGTGTTGGTCGCCGTCGCGGTGGTGCCGCCCTGCCCGATCACCGAAGTGTTGACCGTGAGGAGCGAGCCCGTCTGCAACGTGGTCGCAGTATTGGTGGCGCCGAATTGCATCGTGGTGGCGCTGTTATTGGTGCCACCACTCTGCGAGATGAAGGAGTTGTTGGTGGTGCCGAATTGCAGCACGCTGGCCGAGTTGCCGGCCTGGGCATCGACAACCCTCAGCAAGCTGAACGCGACGATCGTGGCAACGAGATATTTTTGATGCATGACATTTCCTCCGCGAAAGTCGGCGGACAAGCTCTCACCGAGTCGTCCGGCCCGAGGCGGTGCTTTCAAGGATGGCGCGGACGCGCCGCAGTTGACGCGTCCGGCCAAACGGGGCTGGCTTAGTGCGCCGTCTGCGAGACGGTGCTGCCGTTGACGCCGAACACGCTGAGCTGTCCGACGGCGGCGGCGTTGTTCTGGAGCGGGGCAGGCCCGAACGAGTTCTGGGTGATCGAGCTGCCGTTGTTGCCGAACGCCACCTGGCCGGTCGTCGCCGAGTTCTGCACGCCGATCTGGTTGACCGTGCTGCCGTTGTTGAGCGAGGCCGCGCTGGTGCCCTGCATCGTGGTCGCGCTGTTGATGATGCCGAGCTGGCTGGTCGACGAGGTGTCGTTGGTGAGGCCCTGCTGCGAGACGCTGGAACCGTTCACGACGCCCACTTGCACGGTGGTCGAGGTGTTGGCGGCCTGCGCGGCGGAGGACAGGGCGAGCACTGCAACGGAAGCAAAAAACAATTTGCGCATGGAATATCCTTTCTGGCTAAGATCTCTGACTGGGGTTCGGATGCCGTCTTGGAGGAGGCCGACATCGCAGGACAGACTTTGAACCGATCGTGCTGCGTGCGACAGACTGCAGTTCATGCTAATCGGTACGGACTAGACGTTGCGCGATGCCTTGGTGCCCACGGCACTAGCTGTAAGGTTGTCCCGTGCCGGTTCGTGCCGTCTCTTCTTCGCGTCCCATGCTGTCGACCAACCGCACCACCTCGATCGGCGAGCGAAGCTCCAGTTTTCGCATCATCCTGGTGCGATGGACCTTGGCGGTCACTTCGCTCACTCCGAGCCTCGCCGCGATCTGCTTGGCGACGAGACCTTCGGCCATCAACAGCATGATCTCGCGCTCCCTCGCCGTCAGCGTCTCGACGCGCTGGCGCGCTTCGCGCACGCTATCTTCGCGTTCGAGCCGCCTGCGGTCTCGCTCGATGCCATGCCTGATCGCATCGAGGATCTCCTGCTCGCGGAAGGGTTTTGGAAGAAACTCGACTGCGCCGCGCTTCATGGCCTCGACCGAGACGCGGACGTCAGAATGGCCGCTGATGAAAACGATCGGGATGAGCACGCCGGTCTCGGCGAGCCGACGCTGAAGCTCGAGGCCGGTCGGCGCGGTGCCGGGAAAGCGGACGTCGAGCACGAGGCATGAAGGTCCGCTCGAAATACTGTCAGCGACGAATTCGTCCGTCGATGCAAACAATTTTACCTGATGCCCGGTCTCCTCGCAGAGACTTCCTATCGCAGTTCGAATCTGAATTTCGTCGTCAATGATATAAACTGTAGCTTGACCTGAACTCATGGCAACGGGCTCCCCGGCTTGGGGCTCGATGAACAAGCAACGAGCCATCCATTCTTCTTGCAAGCGAGATCAAGGTGCTTGGATGAATTCGCGGGGACCGGGCGAGTCGCTCCGATCCGCCGCTTCGACGTCTTAGGGCCAACACCCGTTCAAGACGAGTGAAGGCGTTCACATATCGGGTTTCGTGATTGCGGGGAGTCGCCTTCGCGACCTGCGGCCTCATGGCGAGGCGCGATATCGACAATGCGACGATCTGGCGTCGGAACTTCGGTATCGCCGGCTGCGTCATGGCGTCGCCACCCACGTGCCGACTTGAACGCCAGGCGCTGGCCGCTTCGGCCAGAGCAGACGGGACGTTCAGTCAGCTTGTCGAGTTCGATACCGCGCGCATCATATCGATACGCTCCGTATGCATTTCCGGCAAGTCACGAAAGATAGCACCCCGCAGACTTTACTTCTGGATCATCAAGCGCACCCGACCGACGCCCCGGCAGCAGCGACACACTGACGATCGACTGCGTTTTCTGAGATTTACAACCATAGCGCGATCTTTCTCCGTGCCGCCAACGATGCCATTTCAAGAGGCGGGTTTTTGATATGCGATTTGTGCCAGTTATTGCCTTGCTCGGAACTGCATGTGGCCTCGCCGCGGTCTACGCCGCCCGGCCAGCCGTGATCAGCGACGCGGCCGGGGCCGCAGCGCAGAAGGCGGCCCGCGCCTATGAATCGACCCAGCGGCTGCTCGGACCGGGCGGGCGGGAAACACGGACCTTCGGATCGGACGCCCCCGTATTCCGCTATGCCTCGATCCAGCGCGGCAGTATCGAGCAGACCATCACCGTCACCGGCGCCCTGCAGCCGGTCAAGACGATCGAGGTCGGTTCCCAACTGTCCGGGCAGCTCGCCCGGGTCTATGTCGATTTCAACGACACCGTCACGAAGGATCAGCCGCTCGCCCTGATCGATCCGCGCAGCTTTGCGGCCAAAGTCGACGAAGCCAGGGCGGCGGTGGCGGTGGCGAACTCCTTTGTCGACATCGAGCGGGCCAAGCTCGACCGCGCCAGGATCGATCTGCAAAACGCCAGGGGCAGCAGAGACGTCCTCGTGGCCAAGCTCGACAGCGCGCAGGCGGTCAAGGCGTCGGCGCAGAAGACCTTGCAGCGCAAGCTGGCTCTACAGTCGCAAAACGTCGTGGCGGTAACGGCGGTGGATGACGCCCAGACCGAGTTCACCGCGAGGCTTGCCCAAGAGCGCGAGGCCGAAGTCCTCATGTCCTTGAACGCCTACTCAGTCGAGGGCGCGCAGGCCGATATCCGCCGGATCGAGGCGGAATTGCAGCAGGCACGCATGGCCGTGCCCGAGAAGGCGGCCGTTCTCGCTGCAGCCCAGGCCGATCTCGACCGCACCGTGATCCGCTCGCCGATCGATGGCGTCGTCGTCGGCAGGTTCGTCAACGAGGGCCAGACGCTCGCGGTCGGACTGGAATCGCGCACCACGTTCGTGGTCGCACACCGACTGGAGGACATGGAAATTCACGCGCAGGTCGACGAAGCCGATATCGGGCGCATCGCCCCCGACCAGCGCGCCCATTTCACGGTGGATGCCTACCCGGACCGCCGCTTCGAGGCGGTGGTGCGGCAGGTGCGCAAGGCGCCGCAGAACCAGCAGCACGTCGTGACCTACACCGTCGTCCTGGCGACCTCCAATCTCGACGGCGCGTTGCTGCCCGGCATGACCGCCCTGGTGAAGATCGTGATCGAGCGGCAGGACGACGTGCTGAAAGTGCCGCTTGCCGCGTTGCGCTTCCAGCCCTCCGGCACGCAGCCGGATGCCGCGGCGCGCAGCGGGGTGTGGGCGCGCACCGCAAGCGGCTCACTCCGGCGTATTCCCGTGACCGTCGGCGCGGCCGGCACCGAACAGGTCGCGCTCAGGAGCGGAGACCTCGTCGAGGGCAGTCAAGTCGCCGTGGGTCAGGCCATCCGGCCGGCCGGCATGGAGTTTCTCGGGATCAGGTTCGGATCATGACGGCCCACCCGCCCCTCATCAGCCTGCAGTCGGTCTCCAGGACCTATCGCGCCGACGGAGTGGCGGTGGCCGCGGTGCGCAATGTCAGCTTCGACATCGAACGAGGCGAGATCGTCGCGGTGATGGGACCGTCCGGCTCGGGAAAATCGACGCTGATGAACATGCTAGGGCTGCTCGACCTGCCGAGCGAGGGCGCGCTCTATCTCGAGGGAGCCGACGTTGCCGATCTCTCGGAAGATCGCCGGTCGTCCCTGCGCGCCCGCAGCATCGGCTTCGTATTCCAGTCCTACAATCTGCTCGCGCGCCACAATGCGATTGAGAACGTCGCGCTGCCGCTGGTCTATTGCGGCATCGGCCGCAAGGAACGTCTGGCCCGCGCCGAGCAGAGCCTGGAGGCCGTCGGCATGGTGCATCGGGCCCACCACTTCCCGCGGCAGCTCTCGGGCGGTGAGCAGCAGCGCGTCGCGATCGCGCGCGCCCTGATCGCCTCCCCGCTGATCGTGCTCGCCGACGAGCCGACCGGCGCGCTCGACAGCCGTACCGGCGCCGAGATCCTGGCCCTGTTCGCCGCGCTCAACCGCTCCGGCCAGACCATCGTGATGATCACGCATGATCTTGGGATCGCGACCCAGTGCCGACGTACGATCCGCCTGCATGACGGCGAGCTCGTCGCTGACGAAACGCCGGCTCCGATCCTGCCGAAACGGAGTTCTGCACCATGACGATGCTCCAGGGCTTTCAGATCGCGTTGCACGCCTTGCGCCTCAATCCGTTGCGCAGCATCCTCACCATGCTCGGCATCGTGATCGGCGTTGCCTCCATCGTGACCGTGTTTGCGATCGGGTCCGGCGCGCAGCTTCGCCTCCAGGAGCAGATCCGCTCGATCGGCGCCAACGTGCTGATGATCAACCCCGGCGCGGTCTACCAGGGCGGCGTGCGTCTCAAGGATGGCAGCAAGCTGACCATGACCGAAAGCGACGTGCAGGCGATCCTCGAGCAGATCCCCGAGATCCAGGCAGCGGCCGGCTCGATTGCCGGAACGGCGCAGGTCATTCACGAGAGCAAGAACTGGAACACGACCATCAACGGGACGACGACCGGGCACTTCATGGTCCGCGACTGGCAGCTTGCGACCGGGCGCTATTTTTCCGGCGCCGAGGAGGCAAGCGCCGGCAAGGTCGTGATCCTCGGCAGCACGGTGGCGCAGGAGCTGTTCGCCCCCGGCGAGGACCCGATCGGCGCCCAGATCAGGATCATGAAGGTGCCGCTCGAAGTGGTCGGCGTCCTCGATCGCAAGGGACCGGCGCAGGACGACGTCGCCTTCGTGCCGCTGACCACGGCCAAGTTGCGCTTCCTCGGCAGCGCAAGCAACATCAACCGGGATTCGGTCGCCTACATCATCGCCAAGGTGGCCGCGGACGGACAGATGGCGGGGGCGCGAACCGAGATCGAAAACCTGCTGCGGCAGCGCCACCGTATTCCCGCTGGCCAGGAGGACGACTTCAAGGTCCAGGATCCGGCCGCCGCCATGGAAGCGCAGCAGGGAGCGATCCGCACCGTCGCGCTCCTGCTCGTCGCCATCGCCTCGGTCTCGCTGCTCGTTGGCGGCATCAGCATCATGAACGTCATGATCGTGTCGGTCACCGAGCGCACGCGCGAAATCGGCATCCGCCGCGCGCTTGGCGGGCGGATGCGGGACATCCGTCTTCAGTTTCTCTGCGAGGCGCTCGTGCTCTGCCTGCTCGGCGGCGCGATCGGCGTCGGTGCCGGCGTCACGCTCTCGATGACGGTCGCTCGCATGGCAGGATGGATCACCTCGATCGACGGCCAGGCGATCGGCCTTGCCCTCGCCTTCTCGATCGCGACCGGCCTGATCTTCGGTTTTTATCCCGCCCACAAGGCATCGAAGCTCAGCCCGATCGAGGCACTCAAGACGGAGTGAGAACATGCTGCGGTGTTCGCATCGACCAAAGGCCACGGAGGAGCAGTTATGAGTCCGGATCCCAAACATTCGATCACACCAACGCCACGCGAGCGGGACCTGATGATGCTGATCGCACGCGGAATGCAGAACAAGAACATCGCCTACGAGCTCAAGATCTCGGAGAACACGGTGCGGGCGCATATCGGCAACATCATGCGCAAATACCGCCTTCAGAACCGGACCCAGATCGCGATCATCTTCGCCCTGCAAGCGGCGCCGCCATCGCTTCGCCGCAACCTGGCCAATGGCGGCCGCAATTCCACGACGGTCGCGCCGGCCAAGGCGGTCGCGCAGAATACGCCGGTCCCGACCGCGCCGGACTGACGGCTCCGGCCACAATCCCTTGCGTCGTCTCAGACGAAACACCCAAATCCGGGGTCAACGGACCGCCGACAAAATATTTCTCTTTATTAGAATTCGGATTTTTGTTAGGAATTTCTCAACCCGGCCCAAGGAAGAGGGGCGTATCGCGATCGTCACGAACGCGGGCCGGACGGCGGTGGACGTTGGTCACATCGGCGCGAGGGGCTTCGCAGGGCGGGCAACCGTGAGTGAAGGCCTCGCGCACACGACCGGTGTGATCGGCGTACGGCAAAATCGTGT